>JAJQHJ010000025.1 GCA_021199795.1 Oscillospiraceae bacterium | reverse complement strand
GGCAGATTTTGCAGCTGGATATGGCGACCAGCCCATCTGCCGGAGCGATTGGCACCGTAAAATTGGAACATCCCACGCGCCCGTCCGTCCGAGCAGACTGTGTTCTCCATCGCCTGATATTTTTTCACGGAGGATTTCGCAAGCTGCTGACGCAGGGATAATACCTCGGCAAGCTCCGGCGGCGCAGTTTTTAAGAGTTCCGCCACAGCCTTCTTATCAAGGCTATCTGTTTCCAAACCGTTGTCGGCAAGCCACTGCTTCATCTGCGTCACGGAGTTGGGATTGTCCAAATCGGTGAGCCGCTTCATGGCAGCAGTCAGTTCCTTGCGGGAGCGTGTATCCATTGCGATAGCCTGACGCACAAGCTCCATGTCCAGACGGACGCCTCTGTCGTTGATTTCCTGGTCGATATGGTATTCGTCCCACACGGATTCCGGCACAGGGAATTTGGCGAGCCGCTTCTGGATGCCCATTTCGGTTTCTACGTCGCGGGCATTGTAGCGTTTGAACTGCTCCCATTTGTCAGGAGCATGGGCAGGGAGATTTCTGGTGCGTCCGCCGTTTGCTTTGGTAGGTGCGCAGGGCTGGCAGAAGTATTTGATGAGGTCTTTGCCCTCAGTCAACTTTTGTTTCTCCAGTCCCATCACGGCACCGGCACCCTCAAGAGAAAGAGGCATCCCCATGTATGCGGACCATATCATAGAGCAGCGCCAGCTTTCGGGGTTCAGGTATTTTGCAAGCTCCGTGGACAGCTCATGGTTATCATGAAACGGGTCCAGGCTGATGCCCATATCCGACAGATAGCGAGACAGGCAGATACGTTCAAAAGAAGCGTTGAATGCCCACTTGGTAACAGAATCATCCGTGAGCGCTGCTATGATGTCCGGCGGAATTGTCTCTCCGCAGGCAAGGTCTACGACACGCACATCACCGCCGTCCACAGAATATCCAAAGAGCAGGATTTCAAAATCCGGGTCTTCTGCATAGCGGTATGCACCGCACTTTTGCAGGGGTGCGCCGGAGTAGGTTTCAATATCAATACTGAGATTTTTCATATACACCGTCCTTGTCATATAAAAGAGCGACGGCAGAAAATATATCTCCGCCGCCGCCCAGCTTAATTATTCGAGTTCCTTCATGCGCTTTTCGTGGTATTCCAGGTCACGAGCCGCCTGTTCCTGCTCACGCTTCATACGCTCACGGTGATATTCGGTATCACGCTCTTCCTGGGCATCCTTACGCTTATCATCCCTGCGTGCCTCATACATACTCTGGAAGGTACACGCAATCAGGGAGATGCAGAGGGCTGCAAAGCAGATGAGAAGAAAATAACAGAGAATCGTTGTCATAATATTTACCGTCCTTTCTTAGTCGAGAAAATCATCGTCGTCATCAGTAGCAAAGTCAGATTCCGCACTTGCCTTGCCGCCGAGCGGTTCGCCGTCGCGGATTTTCTGAAGGTTGTTGAGTCCACAGGCAATGCCCTTATTGCCGTTGGAGTTGAAGGCGTAGAAGTTGATGCTTGCCCTGCCGTACACACCGGAGTAAACCTCGGAGCGGGTCAGGATGGGATTGCGGTCAGCATCCACGATGCCGGGAGCAGTCGTGCTGTTGGCGTTGACGAAGTAGCTGCCAGCGTAGGCGGGGTCATCGGGTCTCTCAGTGTCGCCATCGCGTAGCGGGGTCTTCAGCGCTGTCAGCGGAGGGACGGAGCGACCATTGCCCTTGAGCTTTGCCTGGCCTTCCTGGTAGGCTGCCTCAATAGCCGCCTTGATTTTATTTACAGTGACCGTGTCGCTCTTCGGAATGATGAGGGACACAGAGAACTTGGGGGTGCCGCCGTTGATGGACTTTGCCTCCCAGACGTTTGCATAGGACCAACGGGTGTCCTTGCCGGTGATTACCTTCATAGGGTTTGCGATTTTAGTATTGTTTGCCATTTTAAATTTCCTCCTTGAAATCATCCATAATGGTTGTCATTGCCGGACGCTTATCGCTCTCCGGCACAAGTGTCGGTTTGCCCTGGGGCTTATATGTCAGCTCACCCAGGAGTTCATTGAATTTGCTTTTGCCAAGCAGCGTGGTCATTGCCGTGATACCGAGGAGCTTCTTCTCATATGGGTCATACCCGGCGTTAGTTACGGCATCCGCCACAGCAGCTTCGCTTGTGTATCTGCGGTTGGAGCGCCCCTCGACCAGCTTGTAGCCGCGCCAGCTCTTTCCGCTGACTGCCGCCTGCAGAGCGTAGTCCTTAATGTCGGATGCCCATGCGGTCAGCTCATCCAGCTTGCCGAGGATTTCTTCGACATCCTCATCTGTAAGCAGTGGAGGCTGCTTGAACTCGTACCTTGCCATCTCCAGATTGGCTTCGGCTCTGGCGCGGCATTCGGTTTTGACCTTGCAGAACCGGCACCAGTCGCCGCAGGCAAAGTCGCCATCGCCGTTGTAGGCGAGCTGTGCGGTTGGAGCAAGCACTGTTTCCGCCCAGGAGAGAAGCTCGTCCTTGGGAATGGTAAAGCTGCTGATGTTGCTGCGCCTCGGCTGGAAAATCGTCATGCAGACGGCATCTATATCGTAGATGTCATCGAAAAGCTCCAAAGCTCCGAGGGAGTAGCACATCATCTGCGGATTGTTTTCCGCCGACACCTCCACGCCCTTGCCGTACTTGAAGTCGATAACATACAGTGTACCGTCGCCGATTACCAGACAGTCGCCGGTGCCGAAGCCGTCAGGGACATACTTGGAAAAGTCCAGCCGCTGTTCGATGAGAACAATGGGGTCGCTGCAGGTCTTCTTGACCTCGGCTACCAGTTCCATGATGTAAGAGGCGTACTCGGAAGCACAGTCCTCCATCTCGGCATCGTACCAGCTTAAGTCCCCGGTGGGGTCTTTCGACCTAATTCCCAGTGCGGACTTTAGCTTGTGTTCGCAGAGGCTGTGGGCATCGGTGCCCTCGGCGGCATAATCGGAACCTTTATCCCTGACGCTTTCGCAGAGCCTTGCCGATGGCGGGCAGTGCAACCAGCGGTCGGATGAGGATGCAGATAAAATTGCGTGTGCTTTAGGTGGCATTGTCCAGCACCTCCGCATCCCGTAAAAGGGCTTCATA
>JAJQHJ010000015.1 GCA_021199795.1 Oscillospiraceae bacterium | reverse complement strand
CCGGGAAAAGCACCCGCTACTATGTCGATGAGTTCCACCTTCTGCTGAAGGAGGAGCAGACGGCGGCGTACAGCGTGGAGATTTGGAAAAGGTTCCGGAAGTGGGGCGGACTGCCAACCGGTATTACCCAGAACGTGAAAGACCTGCTCTCAAGTCGGGAAGTGACCAATATCTTTGAGAACAGCGATTTTATCCTCATGCTGAACCAGGCCGCTGGCGATAGAGAGATTCTGGCCAAACAGCTCAATATCAGCCCCCATCAGTTGTCCTACGTCACTCACTCCGGTGAGGGCGAAGGACTGCTTTTTTATGGAGATGTCATTCTGCCCTTTGTAGACCACTTCCCCACGGACTCCGAGCTGTACCAGGTGATGACGACCAAGCTGAGTGAAGTGTCCGGCCAGACTGCGGAATTGCCTGAGAGAGCATCCGCACCGGAGGTGACAGATGCTCGATAAATCGCCCCGGCTGCGGTTCTCCGATGAGGAATTGGAGAACCGCACCGTAGAACGGGCGGCGGAACGAGCAGAAAGAGCCGCAGACAAGGCTGATGCTGCCAAATCCAAGCTGCGTCGGGAAGAAGATCGGGCAAAGGCTCAGGGAAGAAAGCTGCGGTTCGGCAAGAAGGACACTTCCGGACAAACGGCTCCGCCGAGCAGGGGGACGAAGCCGTCCTCACCCGGCAGAGCGAAAAAGGCCGGTGTCGCTCCTCCGTCAAAGGCAGCGACCTCTGCCGGGGGCAGCGGAAAGACAAGGAGCGGCAAAAGGTCTGCTGCAAATCCGGCACAGGGAAACGGCAAGCCCGCCAGGAGCAAGCTAAAAACGGAGCCGACAGCCAGTAGGTCTGTTCGTTCCCGGCTCCGCTTCGACAGCACCACCAAAGAGGTCGCCGCCCCCGGCAATCGGTTCCGGCAGTCCGCCGCCCATGTAGTGGGCGGCACGGTAGCTGGGCAGGTACATCACCAGGTCAACACGCAAAATGAGGATGGCAATGTGGGGGTTCAGGCAGTCCATCAGGGCGAGGAGGCCGTGGAAGGGACAGCCCATGCCGTGAGCCATGCCAGGTACAGCCGAAAGATGAAAGCCTATGACAAGGCGGCGAAACTAGAGCGCAAGGCGGATAAGGCCAATATAGAGGCGCTTTTCCAGCAGGAGCTGGCCGAAAATCCCGGTGCTGCATCCAACCCCTTCTCCCGCTGGCGACAGAAGCAGCAAATCAAAAAGGAGTATGCAGCGGCAAAAGCGGCAGCGTCCAAAAGCAGCAAAGCAGGTTCTGCCAAGACGGTGGAAGAAGCCAGGGAGAAAGGCAGCGCCGCTCTGAATGCGGTCACAGAGTTCTTCAAGTCACAGAGCGGAATGGTAAAAATCGTTCTGATTGCCTGCCTTGTCCTGCTGCTTCTCGTTGTGCAGCTCCAGTCCTGCTCTATCCTGGCCTCCGGTACGCTGACCTCCGTAACTCTGACCTCCTGGCCTGCTGATGATACGGAGATCACTAAGGCCGATGCCTACTACACCAAGCTGGAGGCGCAGTTGCAAAAGAAAATCAACAATATGGAATCCACCCACTCCAATTGTGATGAGTTCAATTACAGCATCGGGGAGATCGGCCATGATTCCACAGCGCTCATCAGCTATCTGTGTGCCAAATACGGCGACTTCACGTTCAGCGAGGTGAAATCCGAGCTGGACGCCATCTTCGCACTCCAGTATGACCTGGACGTGGAAACCGCCAACGAGACTCGGACGGTGACAAAGACTGTGCAGGCCGGTGAGTATATCGGCGAGGTCGTTACCAGCGGCTACTGCAACTGCTCTATCTGCTGTGGCAAATGGGCAGGCGGAACTACGGCCTCCGGCGTGTACCCAACGGCCAACCACACGATAGCTGTTGACGCAACCAATCCCATCGTTCCAATCGGGACGCAGATCATCATGAACGGCGTTCTCTACACGGTGGAGGACACCGGCAACTTTGCCCGGTACGGTGTGGACTTCGATGTCTATTATGATGACCACTCCACAGCACTTGCTCACGGACATCAGACCTGGCAAGCCTACTATGCTGGCGGTGATGGGGAGTCCATTGAAGTAACCACCACGGAGACCGTGAAGGTCTGCTATGTGACCCTTACCGTCATCGACTTTGAGGGTATCCTGGCTGGCCGTTTGGATGAAGAACAGACCGAGATGTACGACATCTATCAGGAGACCAAGGGAAACCGTGTCATCTTCGGAACACCACTGGACTTCAACTGGCACCTGTATATCACCGGCGAGTATGGCTATCGGTGCAGCGGCACCAGCGTGGTCTCCTCTGACTGCCTGGATGTGACCGTCCCCACTGGGACAGAGGTGCTTTCCGTTATGGATGGCACCGTGAAATCCGTGTCCGGCGGCACTGTCGCCCTGAAAAACGACAGCGGCTATATCATCAAGCTGGGCGGACTGAAAAATATCAGTGTGTCCACAGGCGAGGAAGTGACCAACGGGCAGGCCATCGGCAAGGTGGGCAGTTCCGGGGTGCTGACCATCTCCTTCACCTACAACGGAACGAGTTTCAACCCCTACTTCTATCTGGATGTGGGAGAAGGAAGCCTGTTCGGTGATGTGGATGTGGGCGATGCCACCGGTAAGGCGGCGCTGCTGATCGCCAAGGCGTATCAGTACCTGGGCGTTCCCTATGTGTGGGGCGGCTACAGTCCCAGCGGGTTCGACTGCTCCGGCTTCGTGTCCTACTGTATCAACAACTGCGGAGCCGGTTGGAATGTGGGACGGCTGACCGCCAACGGTCTGCTGGGTATCTGCACAAAGGTGTCTTCGTCGGAGGCACAGCCGGGAGACCTGATCTTCTTCCAGGGAACCTATTCCACCAGCGGCGCAAGTCATGTGGGTATCTATCTGGGGAACGGTCAGATGATCCACTGCGGCAACCCGTGCCAGGTCAGCAGCATCAACACATCGTACTGGCAACAACACTTTTTATGTTTCGGGCGCTTATCATAAGCCGGAACAGATTGGAGGAATTGTTATGAGCGCAAAGCTCGACAGGCTCGGTGCAGACCGAGAAAAGGCACGTCAGAAGCGTGACGAATGGGACAGCCGGTTCAAGGAGCTTGACCGGCGGTATAAGGAACAGGAGAACACAGAAATTCACGACATGGTACACGCCGCAAATCTGACCCCGGAGCAGCTCGGTGCGCTGATTCGCAGAGCGATGAGCGCCGCCCCGGAGGGCAGCATTCCGGCGGATATTACCACAGAGGATAAGGAGGACAACGCCTATGAGGATTAAGCGCATGGTGGCCGCACTGCTGGCCTGTACGATGATGGCAACACTGACGATCCCCTGCTATGCGGCAGAGGTAGCAGAGGATGAGGTAACTTCCACCGAGGACACCGTCTCTGCCACGGCGGAGGAAACCGAGGAGGCCAGAGTGACCGTTTCCTGGGAGGAGCTGTTGGACGAACTCAGCGAAGATGATGATGGGGATACCACAACGGATACAGCCGCAGAGGAAACCATCCTGACCGGGACTGTGACCGTCGATTCCTATCTGAACCTGCGCTCCGGTGCCGGTACAGATTATGATGTGCTGGGGCAGCTCCCCAGCGGCACCCAGGTCACTGTGATCGGCGAGGAGGACGGATGGTATCAGGTCACAGTTTCTGAACTGACCGGGTATGTGTACAGCGATTTTCTCGATGTCGTTGAGTCCTCCATTTCCACCGACACGGAGGATTCCGATGAGCTGGATACCGCTCTTCTGCTGATGCTGTTCAGCTTGATGCTGCAAAACAGCGACAAAGATGCGGACACTTCCTCTGCCCTGACTCCGGAAGGAAATCTGACGCTGGTAGATAATATTGAGGACAGCACCAGCGGAAAGCAGTTCATCACGGTGGTCACAAAGAGCGGCAACTACTTCTATCTCATCATTGACGAGGACGACGAGGGTGAAAGCACTGTCCACTTCTTGAATCAGGTGGACGAGGCCGACCTGCTGGCTCTGATGGATGACGAAGATGTGGAGGAGTATACCGCATCCCAGGAGACAGAGCCTGTGACGGAACCGGTGGAAGATGAGCCGGAGACCACCGGTGACGAATCCGAGGTCGAGGCCACAGAGAGTGAGGGAACAGAGGAAGAAGCCTCCAACTCCGGCAGCATGATGCCGATGATCGTTCTGGTGCTCGCTCTGCTCGGCGGCGGTGGCGGCTTCCTGTACCTCCAGGCGAAGAGAAAGAAGCAGACCCTGCAGAAGCCTGACCCGGATGCAGATTACACCGGGGAGGACGATGAGGAGCTGGAGCTTCCCGACGAGGACAGCTATGATGACGAGGGCGGCTACACGGATACGGATGAGGAGTTTGACAGCGACGATGACGGCTTCATCGACGATGAGCCGGTCTGATTCTCCGTAACGGGCTGTGCGCCCGGGGGCGGCCACGAGGTCGCCCTGAACATATCGTTCGATTTGTAGATGAACAAACAGTAAAATCGCACGATTCCTATTGATTATACTGTCAGATTCGAGTATAATAAAAGCAGAAATGTAAAGGGGGTATCTACGATGATCGTAACGGCCACAGAATTTAAGACGAACTTTGGGAAGTACCTGGATATGCTGCTGGGCGAGGACATTTTTGTCACCCGGAACGGGAAGGTTGTCGCCAAGGTTGTCAATCCCAACGTGAGCGCTGTCGATACCATCAGCGGAATGCTGGCGGGAAAGCTTCCCGATGAATACGATGCGAGGGCGATGAGAGAGGAGCGTCTAAACAGATATGCGTTTGATGATTGACACTAACATCTTTCTGGACGTGCTGGCAGAGCGTGAGCCTTTTTATGAACACTCCAAAGCAGTCCTCGAACTCTGCGAGAGTAAAAAGGTGCAAGGCTTTCTCTCCGCTTCCAGCGCGACTGATATTTTCTACCTGATTCGTCGCCAACTGCACAGTATTGAATTGGCTTATAAGGCGCTGGGTTCTGTGTTGGACATCGTTAAGGTACTGACGGTGACTAATGAAGATGTGCTGAACGCCTATCTTCAGAAGGCACCGGACTTTGAGGATTGCCTACTGGCTACCTGCGCCAAGACTAACAAATGTGATGCTATTGTGACTCGCAACAAAAAGGATTTCCTGACGTTCGGTATTACCCTATTGTCTCCCGAGGAACTTCTGGATCTTTTTTAACTTCGCAAAACAAGGCTTTTTATACTGTGTTGCTCTTGTGCAGGCAAAAATGTGCAACAATACAGCAGAGAGATTACTCTACACTGTTTGCAGGAGGGGTGCGTTCATATGGCAAGAAGCTCAAATCTCCATGTACAATCGGATGTGAAGAAGCAGGCTGAATCCATCCCGCTTGCAGAGAAGCTGCCAGAAACCCATTTGCCCGATCTAAGAGGTATGACCCAGCAGCAGGTTGACGCAGAATTGGAAAGAGGCTACGTTGATATTGTCGCTGGACGTACTCGTTCAGCCGGAGATGTATTCGCCGCTATCCGAGAGGAGTACGGCATATGAGTATAAGCTATGATGTAGAAACCAAACTGGATGAGGCAGACCGTGCAGCGGAATTGGACGATGTGCGCTACACAGAGGAGCAGGTGTTTGGCCGTGTGAAAGAGCGTCTCATTGACAATCACCGTAATTTACCGGAGCACATTTGAACATTTACACGCCAAACTGAATCACTGAACATAGCAGTCTTGAACGTCCCCGTTTCAAGGCTGCGTTTCTTTTGCTCAAAATCAGGGAGGAGTGTGTTGCCTATGAGCAAATTGGTCATCTGTGAGAAACCGTCAGTCGCCATGAGCATTGCAAAGGTGCTGGGCGCAAGAGAGAGACGGGACGGCTATCTGGAAGGGAGCGGTTATGTCGTCAGTTGGTGCGTCGGCCATCTGGTGGAGCTGGCTTTACCAGGGAGCTATGATGAGCGCTATGCCAAATGGCGCAAAGAGGATCTGCCCATACTGCCCCGTCAGTGGCAGTATCAGGTATCCTCGGCTACGAAGAAGCAGTTCGGGATTCTCCGTCAGCTTATGAATCGGTCCGATGTGGAAAGCCTGATCTGCGCCACAGACGCCGGGCGTGAAGGTGAGCTGATTTTCCGGTTGGTCTACCACCAGTGCGGTTGCACCAAGCCCTTTGAACGGCTCTGGATCTCCAGTATGGAGGACAGCGCTATTCGGGACGGTTTTGCCAGCCTCCGTCCGGGAAGTGAATATGACGCTTTGTATGAAGCTGCCCTCTGCCGGGAACGTGCCGACTGGCTGGTCGGGATCAACGCTACCCGGCTTTTTTCCTGTCTGTATCGGCAGACGCTGAATGTGGGTCGAGTCATGACGCCGACGCTGGGGATGGTCGTGCAGCGGGAGGCTGCCATCAGCGCTTTTGTGCCAGAGCCATTCTACACGGTACGGCTACTTGCAGACGGCTGTGAAGCAGTGAGTGACCGTTTCACAGAAAAATCTGCGGCAGTTGCCTTGCGGGACGCCTGCAAAAAGGAGATGCAGACCGTGGTGAAAACGGTAGTACGCAAAGAGAAGCAGGAGAAGCCTCCTGCCCTCTATGACCTGACTACGCTTCAGCGGGACGCCAACCGGCTGCTGGGATTCACGGCACAACAGACGCTCACCTACCTACAGTCGCTGTACGAGCGAAAACTGGCAACGTACCCCCGAACAGACAGCCGCTATCTGACGGAGGATATGGCGGAGACGCTGCCGGGGCTGGTTTCTCTCACCGCCACCGCATTCGATTTGGATGGGAGCCTCCCCGTTCATGCGGCACAGGTGATTGACAGCAAAAAGGTCAGTGACCACCATGCCGTTATTCCCACCCGTGAATTGCAGAATTGCAATTTTGCGGCGATGCCCAAGGGGGAATTTGCAGTTTTGCAACTGATCTCTGCCCGGCTGCTCTGCGCCGTTGGTGAGCCTTACCGCTATGCGGAGACTACCGTGGAATTGGAGTGCGCCGGTCAGGTGTTTACAGCTAAGGGAAGAACAGTTCTGGATGAGGGCTGGAAAGCGGTAGAGAAGCGTTTCTTCCCCAACAAGGTCGAGAAGCAAGCCCCTGTTTTGCCTGAATTGAGTATGGATGGCACTCTGCCTATCGCCAGTGTGGACGTGAAAGAGGGCAAAACCTCCCCGCCGAAACACTTCACGGAAGATTTGCTCTTACAGGCAATGGAGACTGCCAGCGCAGACGAGTTCCCCGATGAGGCCGAGCGCAAGGGCATTGGCACCCCGGCCACCCGTGCGGGCATCATCGAAAAGCTGGTGCAAAAGGGCTTCCTGGAGCGGAAAGGTAGCGGGAAGGTCAAAAACCTGCTGCCCACCGACAAGGGAGAAGCCCTGGTTACAGTCACGCCGGAACAGATCCAGTCCCCGTCCATGACTGCGGAATGGGAGGAAAAGCTGGTGCAGATCGAACACGGAGCGTATGCACCGGAGGCGTTTATGGAGGAGATCACCGGCATGGTGACAGAGTTAGTACAGAATTATGAAGCCGTGAAAGGAGCGCAGGTGCTTATGCCTGAAAGAAATGTGATTGGGAACTGCCCTCACTGTGGGGCCGAGGTGGTAGACCGTCAGAAGGGCTGGTTCTGTGCGAACCGCCAGTGCCGTTTTGTTCTCTGGAAGGACAACGCCTATTTCAACAAAATCGGCAAACACCTGACGAAGCAGATGGCGGAGAAGTTGCTCCGGGACAGGCGCATCCGGGTCAAGGACTGTGTGAGCCAGCGGACGGGCAAGACGTATAACGCCACCGTGCTGTTGTCAGCTGAGGAGGATGGACGTGCTGTGTTCAGCATGGAGTTTGAGAATGGAGGCGGGAAATGAGCGATAAGCCTTTGGAAACGGCCTGGCTGGTAGGCGATTCGAATTTCCTGCACCTGAAAGAAAGCACTGATGGCTTTTCCTATGAGGTCTTTCACACCGGTCAGCCGAGAAAGGTTGCGGCCGGCCAGATCTCCGTCCAGCAGGTTGAGAAATCACCCATCCGCAGCCCCTTGGCGGCGGCAAGGACGCTGGCCATTGCAGAGGCCAGGCTGAACGGTGGACGTGTTGCCCGGGTCTCTGTTAATATGCTGGAGCGGTTTGTGGATTCGGACGTTCACAGACGGCGTATTTGGGAACCGGAGACCCTTCCTGACAACGATATTCGCTTTATCACCAGCGATTACAGGGAGCTGTTCCGTATTCCGAACGGCGGCACAATTTTGGTGGATTACCCTGACCGGCACTTCGCTGCCCACTGTGAGCATCTGGACGATTACCATACCCGTATCAACGGCGAGGTGTTCCACATCTGCCAGTTTGCCGAGCTGTTAGAGCGCAACGGCGGCACCTGCCGCCCAGAGCCGGAGTTGCTGCGGGATGAAGCAGCGTGGCGGCTGGGGTCTAAGAACTACATGACCGTCCAGGCTTGTGAAAGCGGCTGGGATTATTCGATCTATGACCAGTCCTTCCATACTGTAGACGGAGGACAGCTTGACCGTCCGGAACTCTCCATACTGGAAGCCCGTGACGCCATTCTGCTGGACAACGGGATGCAAAACCGGAGTCGAACGCAGGTAGGCTATGAATTTGTGACAGAGAAGGCGGAAGCTGTAGAGGAACGTGAGGGGGCTGCTAAGCGGGAATCCGTGTTAGGCCAGCTTTCCACCTTGAAGGAAATAGCACTGGAACCAAAAACCGGCAGCAAAAGAAGTCAGGAGGCCAGCTTATGAGCCGTCGGGGGCTGACTCTGGCAGAGCAGGAGACCATTCTGCTGTGGGACAATGAACTGGACACGGCCAACGTCTACACCCATGATGCCCGCCTGATCGCCAAGCTGAGAGAGCTGTCCGGAAAGTATCCGGAACAATTCAAGCTGAAGCGCCGGGGGCCGCACCGTGCAGTCACCTATACAGTGCCGAAACGTTGTATCACCATCCGCACCCCGTACAGCGAGGAGCGCCGTCAGCAGCAGATTCAGGAGGCCGCAGAGAACGGCAGCCCATTTAAAGAGGAGGATGCTTATGCCGAAAATTGAGAAGTGGGATGAAGTGAACGGTGCCTCTGCGGAAAGCCGCATGGAGGCATTTCTGGAGAGCGTTACAGATTCCTATGCCATCATGCAGCTCCGGCGCACGGATGAGACAGCGCAAGACCGGTTTATGAACTATGACTGGCTGGAACGTAGCGGCAGAGTGCCGGAGATCGACCACTATGAGGTGGTTTATGTAGGGGATCTGTCTCACAGTGCCGATCTGAACGCCATGCTGGAGGGGCTGTATGTACAATTCAATGTGGCCAGACCCGAAGATTTTCGTGGTCATAGTCTTTCTGTCAGCGACATTGTGGCTCTGCGCCAAAATGGTGTGGTAAGCTGTCACTATGTGGATTCCGTCGGATTCCGGGAGCTGCCCGGCTTTTTGCAGCCGGAGAACTATCTGCGGAATGCGGAAATGTCGATGGAGGACGACTACAATCAACTGGACGGTATCGTGAATGATGCATCCAAAGAATCGACACAGGAGCGCCCTTCTGTGCTGGAACAGCTCAAAATGGAGCGTGATCGCCCGACAGAACCGCCCAAACGTGCCGCCAGAGTCGTCGATGACAGGGAGATTTGAGAGATGAACTTTACCCAGGAGCAGCTTCTTCTGATGATGCTCTACAGTCCCGGCAGCCGGTGGGGGCTGGCAGAGGCGCTCAGAGCAATGCGGGCGCAGCTTGCCCCAGATGAGGCGGAACTGGCTGCGCTGACCGATTCGGTGCTGACCAAGCTGGAAGCGATGAGCGACGCCGCCTTTGACCGGCTTGACCTGTACCGTGATTTTTAAGAGATTGGAGGTATGCTATGGCTTCAAAGATGCAGTATTACCGCCAGATGGCGGAGGATATGGCGGGGGAAGTCACCGGCAGTTTGCAGGCGTGGACAGACTTTCTGACCACTGCGGGGCGGCTTTATAAGTATCCCTACGCAGACCAGCTCATGATCTTTGCCCAGCGCCCGGAGGCTACCGCCTGCGCTGAATATGACCTGTGGAATGATCGCATGAACCGCTATGTGAAGCGTGGGACAAAGGGAATCGCCCTTATCGATAACAGCGGCGATTACCCCCGCCTGCGGTATGTCTTTGATGTATCGGACACGGGTACCCGGCAAAACTCCCGCCCGGTGCCGACCTGGTCAATGCAGCCAGAGTATGAGCAGCCGGTACAGGATGCGCTTGCAAAGATGTTTGAGGTGTCCCCGGTTGCCCCGTTAGATGTCCAGCTTGAAAATGTGGCGAATAGGTTGGCCATGGACTATTGGCAGGAGCACGGTGATGTAGAGCTGGCCGACATCGTTGCAGATAGCTTTTTGGAGGAGTATGATAATGACAACAGGAGGATGTCCTTCCTCAATGCCGCCACGGTCAGTATCAAGTATCAACTCCTCACCAGAATGGTGAGTGACCCGGACAGCTACTTTGACCAGGAGGACTTTACCCCCGTCTTTGACTACAACACCCGCAAGGCAGCCAACGCCCTGGGAACAGCGGTCAGTGAAGGTGCCAGCCGTGTGTTCCGGGTAATCGAGATCACCATCCGAAACTATGAACGCGCAAAAGCGCAGGAAAGGAGCCAAAGCTATGAAGAACGAACTGACCTACACCCAGAACGGGGATTACCTGATTCCCAACATCCAGCTCAGCGTGACGGAGCGCAGGCCGCTGGGCAAGTACGGCAGGATGCGCCGGACGTTCCTCCAGGAGCATCGCCCGATCCTGTACAACGACCTGGTGTTGACAGAGGAACTGTTCCCCCACCTGTGGGAGATTCAGGAGACGGCCACCCGGCGCATGGAGCAGATGATGCAGGAGTTGCTGGAGAAGAACCCCGCCCCGGACAAGCGGACGCAGCAGATGGCCTGGGTGCAGTACATGAACAGTCTGAAAGCGCAGGCAGAGGAGATCGTGCTGACGGAGCTGGTGTACAACTAGACCCCTTCGGAGCGGTGGAACAACCCCCATACGAGCAGATGTCCCTGCTGTTTCCCTCGGAAGCAGACCAAATTGAATCCATCGAACACAAAGCGGAGAGCAAAGCGCCCTCCGCTTTTCTCATCTCTGATTCGGAGATCAATGAGATGCTGCGCAGAGGCTCCGGCTTTGAGGGCGGCAAGCTGCGCATCATGGCACTTTACGCCCATGAGGGAAATTCCAAAGCCCGTGCCGACTTTCTGAAAAAGGAGTATGGCATCGGCGGACACAGCTGGGACTTTACAGACGGTTCCCGGGGCTTTGTGGATTATCGCTCCCAGGGCTTCTATATCCGCAGCTATGGGCACGACAAGGAGCTACGACTGCGGTGGACGGATGTGGAGAAGCGCATTGGCACACTGATTCAGGCTGGCAGCTACCTCTCGCCGGAGGAACGGGCTCGATATGCCCAGTTGGAGCGGGAGTATGCCGGTTATGGCGGCATTCCCATGCCCACGGCGCAACACGCTTTCCCGAAGGTTCCCGATGCAACATCGGCGGAACCTACGCCGGATGAGGACGATCCGTTTTCTGATATTGACCCCGAATGGGTACGGAAGCGGCTGGCGGAACACGGCATCGTAAATGGTGTAGTTGTTGACCCGGAAAAGCTGGCACAAAGTCCTTTCATCCGGCAGGTGGAGGCAGATGTGGCGCGCATTGCTGCGGAGAAGGATGCAGCGGAGGAAACACCTGTTGTTCCAGAGGCTGATAACGTGGCCGTTGCGTCCGAAGATGTCCCAGAAGGCCGTTTCCATGTGATTGAGGTGGACTGGTATCCGGGTCGTGTGGCGTATTCTATCTGGGATGACCAGACCGACAGCTACTATGAAGACAAGGACGGTCTCACCGTCGATTTCATCAGCCGCTGGCAGGCCGAGGAATATCGGCGGGAATTGGAGGACGACGATCAGCAGGAAGCCAGACGGGAAGCAGTTCCCTCTGATGACGTTTCCGGTACAGAAGCAGGGCAAACGCCGGACGAAGTGCCGGGTGCAGACGCCACAGGGGATCATTTATCCCCAGTACAGGAAAACGGCGAAATTGACGTTACAGAGCGGGCGGCGTTCCCCTATGCTGTAGGCGATACCGTCTATCTGGAGGACGGCAAGCCCTTTGTCATTGACAGCATCGGGACATCCGATGTTCATCTTCTTGACCCGTCGCTTCGCTTCCCTGTCCTCCGGGCAGAGAGCCGGGAGAACTTTCTGCGGCTCATGGAGCGCT
>JAJQHJ010000028.1 GCA_021199795.1 Oscillospiraceae bacterium | reverse complement strand
GAAGTCTAAAGAAAGGTCCCAGGAACCTTCCTTTGGCCGGGCAGTGTTTCCTGGGACATGGTCATATAAAACCATGGTTATTGTATCAAACTATGAATTAGAACGCAATCCCGAATCCGGCGTTTTTAGTGACCAGTAAGGAAGATCCCCACTGCCCATTATGTGGAGGCCCCCTGAAGAAAAGGGATAAGCGTTTGAGGATACACCGGATGGCTGGCGGTGAGACCGAGTGGTACCTGATCAACAGGCTCCAGTGCAGCAACGATGAGTGCAGAAGGCTTCATAATGAACTTCCAGACAATCTCATTCCGTATAAGCATTATGACGCGCAGCTGATCGAGGATGTTGTGGAAGGTGTTGTATCCGAGACTGACAGGGAGTGTGAAGATTATCCCTGCGAACAGACGATGAACCACTGGAAATATTGGATGCAGATAAACGAAGACCACATAGATGGGGAAATGAAATCGACGGCAGACCGTCTCCTTGACCTTGGCACAGAGTTCGCGAGGTCAACGGATTCCTTACTGAAAGAACTCAGGGAAAGGGTAAGCCCCGGCTGGCTGAAAACAGTCAGCTGGTTCTTATATAATGCCGGAGGCGGCCTTGTGCCGGACACGGCGTAGAGTCTATGCACCTACTTTTATTTGATGTCACAGAAGGACTGCTGTAAGGTTGCTTCAAAAAGATAAGGAGGCAGCCATTATGCAGAACAAAGAAGTCAGGAACTGGCAGGATGAGGAGGCATTAAAACGGTTCCAGATCATAAGCCCGCTGCTGGATGAGAGTCTTGACGAGGGCAAAAAGTCCCAACTGAGGGATGAGATCGCTGAGCGGAACGGGATATCAAAGAGGAGCATCTATCGGTATGAGAAATCTTTCCGGGAAGGTTCTTTCCAGGGACTGAAGCCCATGAACCGCGAGAAACGGAGGTCACAGGCACTGCCTGAGAACTTTGATGAGATCGTGGCGGAAGCGATCCAGCTGAAAAAGGAGGTCCCAAGACGGAGTGTCCGACAGATCATCAGGATACTGGAGCTGGAGGGATGGGCCGCGCCGGGCGTGCTGAAAGCTTCTACTATGCAGAGGTACCTGTACAATGCGGGTCTCGGGGTGAAGCAGATGAAACGGTACACAGAAAAGCGGGAAAGCTCGTCGCGGCGCTTTTGCAGACTGCACCGGATGGAACTGCTGCAGGGCGATATCAAGTATGGCCCGGACATCAGGACAAGTGATGGAGGGCTGATCAAAACGTACCTGTCATCCCTGATCGACGACCATTCCAGATACATCCTGCAGTCGGAATTTTACGACAACCAGAGACAGGAGATCGTGGCGGATACGTTTTATAAGGCAATCCTGCGCCATGGCCGTTTTGACTGTGCATACCTGGATAACGGGACGCAATACACCTCGAACCAGCTGGAACAGGCCTGTGCAAGGCTGGGAATCCGGATCCTGCATGCAAAGCCGCGGGCGTGTGAATCGAAGGGAAAGATCGAGCGGTTCCATCAGAAGGTAGACAGTTTCATCGCGGAGATCCGGGTGTCGCATGTACACTCGCTGGAAGAACTGAACCGGAAATGGAAATATTTTCTGGAACAGGAATACCAGAAGGTAGCGCATGAGGGGATCGCGGAATACTACAGGTCGAACGGTGCGGCGGTGCCGGAATGCGGCATCACGCCGGAACAGGAATGGATGCGTGACACCAGGCGCCTCGTGTTCCTGGACACGGCAACCGTCAGTGATGCATTTCTCCACCGGGAGAGCCGGAAACTGGACAATGCGGGGTGCTTTTCATTCGGCAACAGCAGGTATGAGGCAAGCACGGCACTCGCGAACGCAGATGTAGAGATTGCATACGACCCGATGGACACGGATGTGATCCGGGTGAAATACCGGGATATGGAGCCAATCATGGCGCACAGGGTCGCGATCACACCGTTCGCATCAAAGAAGCCGGTGGTGCCGGCAGCCATGACCGGGGAAGCGCCGAAGACGTCAAGGCTGCTGGATGCTCTGGAGGAGAAATATAACGAGGAACATAAGATCCGTGCGAATGCATTGAATTTCGCGGCATATGTCAATCAGCATTCAGAGGAAGAAGGTGGAAGCAATGTATGAAGCCTTCTTTGAGATGGAAAACACGCCGTTTACAAGAGATATTCCGGCGGACAGGCTGTACCGATCGCCGAAGATCAATGATGCGGTCGGCCGTCTGACATATGTGACAGACAAGAGAAAATTTGCTGTGGTGACGGCAGAATCCGGCTGTGGGAAGTCCACCCTGATCCGCCTGCTGAAGCACGACCTGCCAAAGGATAAATATATGGTGCTATACCTTTCGGATTCGCAGCTGACGCCGAGATGGCTGTATGCAGGTTTTCTGGACCAGATGGGCCTGGAGTCCCATTTTTACAGGGGCGATTCCAAGCGGAAGCTGCAGAAAGAGATCGAGAACATCCGGACTGAACAGAAAAAGAAAGTGGTCTGTGTCCTGGATGAGGCACATCTGCTGGACAAGGAGACTCTTGAGGAGTTCCGGTTCCTGCTGAACAGCGAATTCGATTCGGAAAGCCAGATGAGCCTTGTGCTGGTTGGGCAGACGGAGTTGTGGGAACAGAAACTGCGGCTGCAGAAATATGCGGCGATCCGGCAGCGGATAGATATGAACATTGTGCTGGAAAAACTCGACCGGGCAGAGACAGCGAGATACATCGCGGCACACCTTGCCTATGCGGGATGTACCCGTGAGCTTTTCACAAGCGGAGCCGAGGACGAAATCTATAAGATTTCGGCAGGGATCCCCCGAATGATCAACAGGGTTTGTGAAAACAGCTTGCTGTACGCCTGCCAACAACAGAAGCGCCTGATTGATGAACATATGGTGAGGTTTGTAGCGGACCATGAGATGCTGTTGGTCTATGATTAGGATAATTAGTAAAAATGACCCGAGGGTATACCAGGGCTTCCAAGCCCTTGTCTACTCATAAGCATGGTCGAAACCGCTTGTCAAGGCTGGCATCGCCAAGCGAAGCGGTGCCTTGACAAGTGATTTCGGCTATGCTATCGGGTCAAATCATGGAAGATTTTGCGACAGGGGAATGAGCGAGATTGTGACAGCGAGTGAGAGCAAATCTGTGACAGCTCATGAAATTAATAACA
>JAJQHJ010000010.1 GCA_021199795.1 Oscillospiraceae bacterium | reverse complement strand
TGGAGCTTTTCAACAATACAACAAATAAAGTCAGGGACGACCTTGAAAAGAAGATCGTTCGGGAAAGTCGTGTGTCTGTTGCCGCGGCTTATTTTTCTATGTACGCATATGAGGAGTTGAAAGCTCAGCTTGAGAGCGTTTCGGAGTTTCGGTTTATATTCACGTCACCGACTTTTGTCAAGGAGCAGTCCGAAAAGCAAAAGCGTGAGTTCTATATTCCCCGTCTCAGTCGGGAGCAGAGCCTTTATGGTACTGAGTTTGAAATTCATCTTCGCAACGAAATGACCCAGAAAGCGATTGCAAAAGAATGCGCCGACTGGATCAGACGAAAAGCTAAGTTCAAGTCGAATGTGACCGGCGAAAACATGGGCGGTTTCATGACTGTTGAAGCTTCCGAGGATTTGGTGTATGCGCCTATAAACGGCTTCACAACAGTGGACATCGGTTGCAGTCGGGGAAACAATGCCTATAATATGGTGAACCGATTTGAAGCACCGGCGGCTTCCGATTATATAAAGCTTTTCAACTCTCTGTGGAACGACAAAGACAGACTTCAGGATGTCACGGATACAATAATTGATAATATCGCTGCGGCTTATGACGAAAACTCACCGGAGTTCATTTACTTCGTAGCTTTGTATCATGTGTTCAGCGAATTTCTGGAGGATATTTCGGAGGATGATCTTCCCAACGAGGCGACCGGCTTCAAGGAAAGTGCTATCTGGAATATGCTTTATGACTTCCAACGGGATGCCGCACTTGGCATTATCCAGAAGCTTGAACGCTACAGCGGGTGTATTCTGGCAGACAGCGTCGGTCTCGGTAAGACTTTCACGGCACTCGTGGTTATCAAATATTATGAAAGCCGCAACAAGTCTGTTCTGGTTCTCTGCCCGAAAAAGCTTTCGGATAACTGGAATACATACAAGGGCAATTATCGTAATAATCCGATAGCTTCGGACAGGCTGAGATATGATGTACTGTTCCACACAGACCTCTCCCGCAAAGGCGGAGAGTCGAACGGTATTGACCTTGACAGATTGAACTGGGGCAACTATGACCTCGTTGTCATTGATGAGTCGCACAATTTCCGCAACGGAATCGGCACACATTCCAAGACGACCGATAATCGTTACAAGAAGCTTATAGATAAAGTAATCCGTGACGGAGTGAACACGAAAGTCTTGATGCTTTCCGCAACGCCGGTCAACAATCGCTTCAACGACCTGAAGAATCAGCTCGCCATTGCATACGGCGGAGACATAGATTTGCTTGATGATAAGCTCGACACCAAGAAGCCGATAGTAAAAATCTTTTCGCAGGCTCAAAAGGCTTTTAACGACTGGAACAAGCTTGACGCCGAGGAACGCACAACCGATGCTCTACTCGGAAATCTCGACTTTGATTTCTTCGAGCTTTTGGACAGCGTTACTATTGCACGCTCCCGCAAGCATATTCAGAAATATTACAACACCGCAGAAATCGGAAAGTTTCCAGAGAGGCTCAAGCCTATATCCAAACGTCCGAAGCTCACCGACTTACATGATGCCATCAATTACAACGAAATCTATAGCGAGCTTAACAACCTCAACTTGTTCATATACACACCGTCAAGCTTTATTCATGAGAGCAAGATTGCGAAGTATAAAGACCTCACCAGTAACAAAGGCGAAAACCTGACACAACAAGGACGTGAGGAAGGCATCCGCAGACTGATGAATGTGAACCTCCTCAAGCGGCTTGAAAGCTCGGTCTATTCATTCAGGCTGTCCCTCGAAAGGATTAAAGCCCTTATCGACCGGACGATTGCCACCATCGACAGCTACGAAAGCTTAGGCAAGGCTGACATTGACGTTTATGAAGCGGAATATGAGGACGACCTCGACATCGACGACCAGAACTCAGAGCTTTTCTCAATCGGAAAGAAAGTTAAGATAGACCTTGAGGACATGGATTATATCTCGTGGAGAAAGTATCTCGCCGATGATTCTGAAATATTGGAGCTCTTGCTTTTAATGGTTGGAGACATTACGCCGGAGCATGACACAAAGCTCTTGGAGCTTAAGTCGTTTCTTTCCGAAAAGATTGAGCATCCAATTAACGATGGCAACAAAAAAGTTCTCGTCTTCTCGGCATTTTCGGATACGGCGGAGTATCTCTATGACAACATCAACGGGTTTATAAAAGAAAAATACGGTCTCGACACGGCTATGATTACGGGAACCACCGACGGCAAGTCCACCATCAAGGGCTTGAAAATGTCCCTCAATAACGTCCTTACTCTCTTTTCTCCCGTCAGCAAAGGCAAGGAGATGCTCATGCCGGAAAGTCGGGACGAGATTGACATCCTCATCGCCACCGATTGCATTTCCGAGGGACAGAATCTTCAGGACTGCGACTGCTGTGTGAACTATGACATTCACTGGAACCCTGTCAGAATCATTCAGCGTTTCGGGCGAATCGACCGTATCGGAAGCAAAAACGATGTTATCCAGCTTGTGAACTTCTGGCCGGATATGGACTTGGACGAATACATAAATCTCAAAGAGCGTGTCGAGTCGCGCATGAAGGTAACCGTCCTCACCTCCACCGGCGACGAAAACCCTCTCAGTCCGGAAGAAAAGGGCGACCTTGAATACAGAAAGGTTCAGCTCAAACGTCTCCAGAGCGAGGTTGTTGACATGGAGGACATGTCGAGCGGAATCTCGATTATGGATCTCGGCTTGAACGAATTCCGGCTTGACCTCCTTGATTATGTCAAAACCCACGACGACATTGAGAAAAAGCCGAAGGGTCTTCATGCCGTTGTCCGGGCGACGGACGAGCTTCCTGCGGGAGTTATCTTCGTCCTGAGGAACGTCAACAACAGCGTCAACATCGACAACCAGAACAGGATTCACCCGTTCTACATGGTCTACATACAAAACGACGGCGAGGTCAAGTGCAACTATCTCAACCCGAAAAAGCTCCTTGACGATATGCGGCTTCTCTGCCGAGGACAGGACAAGCCGATTCCCGACCTCTGCCGCAAATTCAACGAAGAAACCGACGACGGCAGAAACATGAGCGAGATGTCCGATCTTCTGAGCCTTGCCATCGACTCCATCATCGACACAAAGGAAGAAAGCGACATCGACAGCCTGTTCAAGCCCGGCGGGACGACCGCCCTCAAGTCCACCGTCAGCGGGCTTGAAGATTTTGAGCTTAT
>JAJQHJ010000020.1 GCA_021199795.1 Oscillospiraceae bacterium | reverse complement strand
GGGGCGAGCTTTTTAATAGCCTCGTTTTTGATCCGATTGTCCGCGCGGCTGTATACCATTGTGGTTGAAATATCCTCGTGACCAAGAAAATCACGGATGTAAATGATATTTATACCCGCCGCGAGCATATGCATCGCCTTACTGTGACGGAATCCGTGTGCATGGATATCTTTTGGGAATGAACATTCTGATCTATAGATTTCCTGCGCATACTTTTTAATAACATAGTTGACTCCATCCCTGGTTATTCCTTCATTCTTTCGGTTAACGATTAATGGATGGTCTGCAGGTGCAGTACGCCGCTGCCGTTTTACGTATTCGGAAACAAGTTTTGCCGTATTATCGGAAATTGTGACTGTGCGAAACTTATTTCCCTTCCCGTGAAGTCGCACGGTAGGATTTTTGCCCGTATTTACATCGCGGATGGACAGGTCACAGAGTTCCTGAACACGGCAGCCACTGTCATAAAGCAGGGTCAGAATGACCCTGTGCCGCAGCCCGTTCTTACTATTAATATCAGGCTGATTAATCAGCTTAGCCATTTGTTCTGCTGAAAGGTAGGTGATCTCACGCGATGATGCCTTTTTGGATTTTATCCCCTGTACGGATTGCAATGGTTCCAGAAATTCGATGCATTCGATGCCTGCGTAATCCGCGAAGGATTTTATTGCCGCAAGCCTCTGGTTGGCGGTGGAAATGCTGGCCCCGCGTACACGGAGCCATTCCATGAACTCAATGATGAGCTGACGTTCAAAATCTTTCATTGTGAAACAGTTCAGCTTTATTCCTTTCGCCTCATTGAGAAAAGTGGCAAATAGCTTGAATGCGTCCCTGTAACTCAAGACTGTGTTTCGCGAATAATTCCGCTGCATTGGCAGGTAATCTGCCAGGAAACCGGTCACCAGTCGGGCGAAATCAGTAGAATTCGTGTTCATTGAAGGTCACCTCCTCAATAATGTCAGGGAATGAAGCTGCAAGGCGTTCCCTAATGGACGGGTATGCCGCTGCTGTCAGTTTCAAATAGTAGGCTGTCTCCGTAAACCCTTCATGTCCCAGCATCGTGCGCATATACGGTAGGTAGGCCATCAGATCCTTGCCTTCCTCTGTCCACTTTAACAAAAGGTTTACGCAGTATGTATGCCGAAAATCATGGACACGCGGTCCCCGGCCAGTATGCGGGATACCTGCTTTTTCCAGATAGCGCCGAAAGTTATGATATACGTTTCCCAGTGTCATCTCCCTGCCAGGACGAAGCATGAAAAAGAATTCATCGTCCTGAGATTCGGAGTGGATTTCTTCCTTCAGACTGGCGCACTTTTTTATGAGTTCGGGATGGACTGGGACGAGTCGATCCTTGTGGTTCTTGCCGTTTCTGACCCTTATGTAACTTTCATTCAGGTTTATATCCTGAACCCGCGCCAGCCGCAGTTCCGAAACGCGCATCCCGCTCGTATAAAGAATGCGGAAGAAAACAGGCATGACAAGCGCACGGTAAGGACATTCGGACGGCACAGACTGGCTTTTATCTACAGCTTCAAAAAACGCTTTCAGCTCATCTGCTGTGTAGATGTGTGCATCATATTTCTGTGGATGCCGCGCCATTCCATGCGGTGGAACATATGCCGGGATCCCAAGGCTGCGTACATAATTACAGAAAACGCGGAGCTGGCTGATCCTTGAAGCATGGTTAGCATCGCTCTCATAACTGCGTTTTCGGCACCACTGGTCGCACAGATTTTTTGTCAGCCGTTTTTCGGACAGACCAGCTTCAAAGAAGAAATCATCGATTCTTTTAAAGGTTCTGGCTCTGTCCTCATATTTGAAGCCTAATGACTGCTTCAATGAAATCAGGCTTCGGAATTCTTCTTTGAATACACTCCTGAATTCTGTTTCATTCATAGGCAGTCACCTCCACGGGAAGGACGCATTCTGCAAGCTTCCTGAGATCGGTTTTTAAGTAGATGCCAGTAGTATCTGTGTCAGCATGCCCAAGGATCGTAGTGATGACCGGAAGCGGTGTCTCCATATCGAGGAGCATGGTGCCGGCCGAATGGCGCAATGAATGGAAGCCGGAGTGGCGGTCTTTATCTTTGCGGATTCCAGCCTTGTTCATATAGAAAACAATACGGTCTCCCAAATGATTGTTATCTGGGAATGGATCAAATGGCGGCATATGTTTCACGAATACAACATCAGTATCATAATACTTCGGCCGCCCGTTCCGGATATAGTCTATAACTGCCCATCCAACCGCATCCGGGATAGGAAGGGAAAGCGGTTTGTGTGTCTTGTTCTGAACGAACGATAGCTTTTTCTCTCCCCAGTCGAAGTTGTTAAAACGGAGATCCTTAATGTCTCCAATTCGGAGACCGAGGATGCATGCAAGGAGGATCATGGCATAATCACGCTTGCCGGTCGGACTTCCCCGGTCGATTGTCTGGATCATTTTCCTGAGCTCGTCGGGTTTCCATACAGATGGAATTGTGGCATTTTTAGAGATTACGGGCATATGTATCTCAGCTGCGATGTCATCCCCGATCAGCCCTGCGTCTCTTAAGAAACGCAGAAAATGGCGAATTCCACATACATTCTGCTCTACGGTTTTGAAGCTGTACCCGGCAAGCGTTTTCAGGTATCCATTACACACTTCAAGGGAAATGTCTTCTGCGGATGAGATTCCTTTCTGTGTAAGGTAATCCATGAAGACTCTGGAACTTGTTGTGTAATGTTCGATGGTGCACGCAGACAACCCGGATTCTGACAGCGATACTGTGTATTTTTCAAAGAGCTTTGAATAATATTCATTCAGCTGGATAGGGTTTTTCGAAGCATAATATCTCTTCGTCAGCACCTGATGGAGGCGGTAATCTTCAAGCATATGGACCACTCGAAGCAACTGAACTCTCTGTTGAGAGAGCGTGCCGTCGTTATATTTGGTTTGAAGGTTATAAGTTTTTTCCAAGTAGGAAAGTCCACGTTCCATATCGAATTCGGTATTCCCGTATTCGGTGAGCAAAAACGATCGGATTTTTTTCCACTCGCGTTCATAAAATTGAATTGTTTTTGGGTTGTAACAGTTGTCATGCAATAGCTGCTTTAATCCTTCGGAAATATCTTCAATCTTCATAACATGGCTCCTTTCTCACTTTTGATGATTAAAGAGTACCATAGAAACCAATAAATAAAAAGACTTTTAATAAATGAGCTTATGTTGCATAATAAAATGTTGGGAGGTGTATTATGCTGAGAAATATTTCGAAAACAGCAGTAAATATCAGGGCTCCTGGAATTAACTCAGCATAACGTAATACTCGGCATAAGG
>JAJQHJ010000008.1 GCA_021199795.1 Oscillospiraceae bacterium | reverse complement strand
ACTACGAGTAATAGATAGGATTGAAGATTCTGGCGTGATGAGACGTGCGGGCGGATGGCTTGGAGCGTGCCTGTTTCTTGGAGGTATAGGAGAGAAGTGCGGGCAAATGAACTTGGAGTGTAGATGATGCGGGAAGAGGAGACGTAGGAGTTGGTGAAGAGGGTGGTTGGGTTATTCATTGATCATTTTCCTCCTTACCTGCGAATGCTATTTTCTCGCATTTTGCTAATGCTATCGAAGTTGACTATTTTCAGTAGATAGCACGATAAATTCGTAAACATTATATCACACGTTAACACTATTTGCAATATAAAATTAACGTATTTCATTGTTTCCGTTACACCCAATAACAAGCAAAGAGTAAATTTCGAGATACAATAAATCCTGAAAGAGCGATTATTCTCTTTCAGGTAGTTATTGCATAATTTGTCAATAGAGTCGCTATATTTGAATTTAATCCTGCAAAAATCGAACAATAGCAGTACATTCCTCTTTTCTGTAACTTACTGCTGTGTATTTCAAGTTCATTTCATACTTCTTCGATATTATCTGCACAGAATGCTGGCACCCTAACAGCGATATTTGACAATTATTTCAAACACATCTCAAGCTTTGACTTCAGCTCTTGATAGTAGCCTGCATAAACTCCGAAAATCTTGTTAGAACCGACAGCTTCAAATGTCTCGTAAGCCCTCATCATGCATTCGAAAGATAGGTCATCTAATCTCGGGTTCACTATGGCAGCTTTCACTGCTGAATCTGTAGCAAGACATGGATTGGCTTTTATGAGTTTTCCTAGCATATAAAGAGCAGATGCACTGTACTTGTTATTCGCTTTGGAAAAAGCTTTTATGTAATAGTTTTTGGCTTCATCAATATAAGGGCTGTTCGGATTATTGTCTGCCTTTATCTCACAAATCTGTCCAAGCTGGAAATAAGCCTCCTCACTATCAAATTCGGCTGCCATCCTAAATGATTTTTCAGCATCATTAAGATCGACTTCATCTTTGCTTTTCAAGTATGCCTTCATCGAAGCAAGTCCGCGATTATTACTTGCATAAAAATCGCCCTTTTCACTTGCCTTTCTGTAGTAATCACGAGCAACATCATGACTTTTTTCAAGTCTTGCCCATCCATAGTAAGTGAACTTGCCCATGCTGTTGAAAGCTTTGCTGAATCCCTTTTCACAGGACATTTCGTAATACTTTCTTGCTTCCTTAAGGCAGTCTGCTTCTGACATGCTTTTTGTGGCAGTTATTTTCTGTTTTTCGTAATACCATCCTAGCATCCAGGCGCAAATTCCAGTGTAATCCACCGTAATAAACTTGTTATACCAGTATGCTGCTTTGTCGTAATCTTTTTCAAGAACAACTGTCCCTTCATCTACAACGCCACAGTCATAGCAACTCGCCAGGGTTAATGCAGCCATAAGATTCCCTAATTCTGCCGATTTCTCAAGATATTTAATCTTCAAAGACCAAACCTGTGTCAACGACAACAGATAGTAATTTTCACTGTCGCTTCCATCGCTGCCCGCAATCTTCTTATTGCATTCACTTATTTGCTCATCAAGCTTTACTTTCTCTTCATCGTGCTTCTTCTGCCTCATCACCATGTCACTTATGCATATGATGAGCAAACACAGCAAGCAGAAAGATACCACTACTAAAACCATATCAAGTACTGACTCAAATTCAAGCACCTTGCCGACCGCAAATCCTATCAGACTCGAAACTACCGCACCAAGTATGTACTTGAAAACACTTTTGACATTACTCATTTTAAGACCTCGCTTTTTCATATTTATGTATATATAACATATACTGTGGCATGAGAATTTGCCGACAATATAGTATTAACTAATATCCCATTACTTTTCTTCTAATGTCCTTATCACCCTCGCCGGATTGCCGACAATCACGCTGTTTGCGGAAAACTTTCCACTCACAACTGCTCCGGCTCCGACAACGCAATTATCTCCAAGAACGGTGCCTTTCAGAATTATACTGTTGCAACCGATGAAGCAATTGTTGCCGATGGTGATCTCTTTTGCGGGAATCAGGTCACTGTTGCCACCGTTTGGGTCGTTGAGAAGCTTAACTCGCTCCTCCGCCTCAATCGGGTGGAAGTCGTTATCGAGAATCTTGCAATTGCCACCGATGGCGGTGTTGTCGCCAATTGTGATGCCCTTGTGGGCGTAGATGGTTGCGCCGGAAATGCCCACATTGTCGCCGATGTGGATGTAAGCTTCCGGGTGGCGGGTTACAATGATGGTGCGACTGTAGAGACCGACAAGATTAGACAGGAATGACGATTTAATCGTAACATTGTCTCCTATCGTGAATGTTGCGCCAGATTTGTTGAAGATTACAGGGCAGCCTTTCAGGAGGAGGTTTTTACCGTATTTAATATGTAGGAGTTTCAGGATTAGTTTGTAGTAGTTGCTGGACATGCAATTTCCTCTTTTGTTCTTAAATTTTATATAACTTCTATGCTATATCGCTCCGATGGATACATGATTGCCGACGCATTTTTAAAAGCTATGGAATCCTCATCTCCATCTACAAGACGCTTTGATATAGTAAATTCAATAGTTCCAATGTTCATATTAAACTTCCGACTTTCGCCATCAACGTTTGTAAGTCCGTGCAAGCTTCCTTCAAACTTGGCTGTTTTTACACGGTCTGATATAAGCATAGCCTTACCGTCTTCATCAGATGTCGCTTCATTATGCTGGAATTCATCTACACTCTCAGTACCTATACGTAGTTCTATTATAAATAAATCTTGATTGCTTTTAACTATATCCCCTGTATTGACAACTGCCAACAATTTCTTTACTGAAGCAACATCAAGTGTCATTTCAACCCCAATAGCCTTTCCTCCAGAACGCTTGGTCAATGTGCCTGTAAGCTCCATATCTTCAATATTGTTTACTCCCGCCATTTATTGTTTCTCCTTTAATTTTTTGAGTTAAGCTGTTCACTAACATTTTATTTAATGTTTCTACTTCATTCTTCAGCTTGTCCTTCTTCGTTACAAGTTTAAACACTATTCTATACAGGTAAACGAATGGTATGAATACAGGGCACTGGCACAGCGGGTAGTACTCTTTCATATACTTGAGATCTGGGAAGAGTCGTTTCCAGACATATTTTGCCTTGCTTGAATCGCCTTCACTCTCGATTCTTTTCCTGATATGACCTTCCACAGTTCCAAAGGTTCCCGACTGAACGATTTCGTTGAGAAGCTCTTTTTCTTCATCAGTCAATATTTCAGGTTCAAAATTGCCATTGAATAGCTTTCGGCTGAGAATTTGGGTTTTCTTTCCGAAATCGTAAGCACCCAGCTTCTTCAATTTGTCGGCTACATATTCCCAATCGAGGCTACTCTCTTTTGCTTTCAGGAAGACATAGTCATCCAACAGGAAGCGCAGACCGGAACCGCCTTCGCAATAGTGCTTGTATTCGTGGACGGTCATGTAAATGTAGAAGTCCTCGTCTGTGAAATGATAGCCATATGAACCTCCCTCATCAGGGAGCAGTCTTGCTTTCACATTGGAATAGTAACTTCTCCAAACCTGATCATGCTGTGCACTGAAAAGCTCCGTGTGCATTTCGAACATGATGCTGTCTTTCCTGTAGACGTCGTGGTTGCCTCTCTTGTAGTTCTCGACTTCATAACCGTTGTCAGTGAACCACTGGCGGATCTGTTCACGATAATTTTCATCAAACAGGATGTCATTATCGCCCATCTGGCGCATTCCAGGATAGGGGTAGTAGTCCTTCAGAATCGTGCCCTTGAGGGGCATATACCAGATTTTGTTCTCTTCACAGAACTTAAGAAGCCTGTCCCGCTCGGTGTTGAACTCTTCTTCACGGAAAATTGAATATAACTGCTCCTGTTCCCATGAAGAGAGAATGCTTTTATAATCTTCTCCAAGTTCAGCTGCTTCCACTGCAGTGTAAACAGCGGATGAAAGGTTGTGGAAACGGCTTAGGTTGTGGATGGAGGCTAAGTCCATGCCCTTCACTCTCCACGTGTCGGGGACGGTGCAGTTGACGGCGCAGGAGAGGAGGTAGAGAAGGCTGTATGCGGTCGTGAGGTATTCTGGGGTGGGCATGTGACTGTCTCCTATCTTGCCTTTATTCTCATGAAAATTCACAGTTAAAGAGGTATTAGTGACATCAAATATAGTTTCTCAAAAGTTAAAGCTTCAATACAGAAGATACTGGAATATCCAGCCCTCTATTCCCAACTGAAAATTATGCCATTAAATTCATCAGCAAGCTCTGAGCTTGAAAATACAATTTTGATCTCGTTTTCAACAGTGAAATCATTGCTGACAATCAGTATATGCCTCTGCGAGAAATCATAATTGAACGTGACTGTCGGGGCAACAAAAAGTTCGCCATCAACATAAATTTCAGTCAGATTATCACCACTCTGATAGCTGTAATCTATTCCTAGAATGCCCGAAATTGATAGTCCTGTAATCGTGTAGGTTACTTCGTCTGTGCGTTCAAATTCATCGGCGGAGATATAACGGAAGTTATCAAAGGCAGTGGCACCGACGTTGATTGGAGTAAGATTGTAGTCATTAAAGCCAGTGTCTGCTTCTACCATGTTGTCTATGACAGATTCGACTGTCTCAGCATAAATAGCCTGTCCTGCATCATTAGGATGAACACTGTCATCGGTGTAAGAATCATAATTTTCCGAGAAAGGCGCAATCGTATCTGCGATTGGTATACCATAGTAATCGCAGATTTCTTGTATTGTCACCATCTTTTCGGTATAAGTCTTTTGCGAAGATTCAAGAATCGAGATTATCGAACACTTTTCGTACTTACTGCTTATGGCACGGATTATAGTCTCATAGTATAACGAAAAATCTGTGGTGGAGTCGTTCTGCCCATAGCAGATAATCGACAGGTCATAATCAGTGCCATCATCAAGCATCATCACACGGCTGTAACCGGCATAAGAGGCATTGCCACCCATTGAGACATTTGTAATGGTGACATTACTGCCATATTGCTCGGTCAGATAAGAATCAAGCAGTGTTGTCCATCTGTACTCTGTCGCGCTGGCTCCAGAAGTCGCTCCAATGGAATCACCGACAATCAGAATGTTGACATCATAGCCTTTGGAAAGCTTTTGATAAAAGCTTGAACTCTCCGTATCTTCCTGCAAGGCAAGCTCGGCAGCCTCTTCCGCTGCTGCTTCGGCTTCCTGTTTGGCTATTCGTTCTGCCTCTTGTTCTTCTTGAACACCTTGCAAATAGGCGGACTGAGCGTTTTCGTTAATTTTATACTGATAAAACATCGCTCCCAGTATTACTATCAGAATCAGGGACGCGATTATCAGAATGATGTTGTTTCTACGAGCGGAGCGAGTAGTACCCCCCCCCACGCTCTCATGTGATGGTGATGTTTGGACATATTGATTGCTCCTACATATTTATTTATATTTTCTCTTTCCCAGCAAGAAAGGTAGCCACCTGCTTATGATATAGGAAGGCAAAGTAAGGCAAAGACATACCAGTAATGCTATTAGTAAGGGTAATATATATGAATTTAACGTAATTCCGATTTTATCAAAAATCAACTCAAACACCTTTATTCCTTTCGATTGAAATGCGTAATAAACAAGTGTATTCTGTCCAATAAAAATAATAGGAGCAAGAACTCTCGTATTTACACAGTGGCTTAATTTTTTGCAAAATGAAACCAATGCCGAAAGACCCACTATACTTTCAAAATGGTACAATAATAACGACTGATATTGGATATTGTGTATTGAGACAGCATTGTCAATAAATAAGCATAAAAGAATATATATTATACCAAGCCAGTACCCCCCCTCACTCGCATTACGATATTATCAATCTTATTTTCATTGACTTTATAGAAATAACCAAGAGCCATGGAAAAGATGCCCACACAAGCTGATTCAAATTGAAGTGGCAAAGAGATTCCAGTCGTCTTAACTACCATGTAGGAAATAACAGATAACATAAACGACGTTATAAGTATAAAGATTCCATTATCTCGTCGGGCTCCAACTATAGCTAATGATAATTTATAAATGCCGTATAAAATAAACTGCATTGAAAACAAGCAAGCTATAAACCACAAATCATCCCATACGCCTCGGAAAGATGCCAAATATTTCAGGCGATCAACGATTAAATCCCTCTCAATTACAACAGCCAAACAAGCATTAATTAGTCCTAGACATACAAATGGAATACCTAATGAAACGATCTTATTTTTTAAAAACTCTGTAAAACTACCCCTTGGTTTAAAAGTATAGCCTGATGCAAAGAAAAACGCGCTTAAAAAGATAGGAGTATACAACCTTCCATAAATATCTGCACGATTAGAGACATGACTTATTACTATTAGAATCATACAAAAGCCTTTTAGTAGATCGAGCCAAATCAATCGTGATTTATGTTGTACATTCATTGCTTGCCCCATTTTTTCACCTCAGTATACCATTTTGTCCCTATTGTTTATGTAACATGCAAAACAATGTAATTCAATCACACAACGTCAAGTTAGCAAAAATGCCTTTATAATAATGTATTGTTTTATATATGATGGTTCCACTTTCCAAAGACTAACTACGTAGAACTTACTCTAGGGTTGGTGTGATCGCTTCATTGTTCTCCAAATTCTACATTTTCCTATTTTTATGTTATTGCTTTTTGCTTCGAGCTTTCGGGAACGAACCAGACTTCAGTAACTGTATAGCATACATCGGATTTAACGCCTTGACTTGCCACCAAAATACCTCTCTGCCATCCTTTCCAAAGAATAGATTTGAGAAGAACAGCGAAATAGCCTGCGTCAATACTGTGGCTATTGCTGCGCCATACATTCCAAACATTGTAATTCCAACGTAATTCAATATTATATTAGCTATAACGCTAACAATCTGTGAGTAAGTCAATATTTTCCCTCGATTAATCAAAGTAAAATGTCCCGCTCTGAGTGCAGCATTATACATAAAGAATGTTCCTAGAACATGAATTTGGAAAACGGGATATGCTTCTGCATATTCCTCATTTAAAAGCGTAAATGCAAACGGCAAAACAACATAAGAGAATAATACCCCAACGATATATATCCATGTCATCAAGCTAGAAATCTGCACATACATTTTTTCATATTCCTTCAGATTATTAGAATGCAGTTGTATTAATTTTGGATAAACAGATTCTCTGATCGGTGCTAATGCTATTTGAACAACTGATATTAGCTTTACAGAAATCGAATAAATGCCAACCTCTGCAGTAGTCATTAATGCGCCCAGCATTACCGAATCACAACGTGTGTATAATGTCGCACAAGAAGCCGCTATAGCTAACGGAAGACTTTCTTTAATCATTTCTGCAACTAACTGCTTATCAAAATGATTCTTGCCTTCAGATTTGAACTCTACCCTATATTGTATCGTTATAATCGTCAAATTTACAACCGAAGATATAAGAGCAATTATCGAAATGGCTACAATTGAACACTCAAATGAAACAGCAATAAGTTGTAATACAGAGCTTAGAGCTGATGAAATATCAGCTGCAATGACTGTCTTCTTAGATTTAAGCAAATATTCAAATCGATTTGTCATTCCAAATCTAAGATTTGAAATTATTGCATTAAATAGCAATACGATTAGAACTATTGAAAACTGTTCACCACGGTTTGCAATTATAATGTATATAATGCCTACTAAAAAAGCTATGGCTGAAAAAATTGCCCTGCAGATGGTTGCATTAAAAACGAGTAGATCAGAATCAACAGTGACATACCTCTTTTTAACTACCCTTGCATCTACGAAAGTTACAATTATCTCTAAAATTGCGACTATGCTTACTGCGTACTGATAATTTCCATATTCGGAACTGCCAAAATAGTTTGCTATTCTAACTGTCACAAGCAGATTCAGAACTAGGATAAACACCTTATCAAATATCATCCATAAAGTATTTGATACTATCTTTTTAGCTTCACCATTCATAGCAACTGACCTCTTAATTGCATTCTAACAGTCTCTCAACAACCTCTCTGATAACTCCTTCTCCGCCCTTAGCCTTAGTCACGTAATCAGCAGCTGACTTTACTTGCGGCATAGCATTCGCGGGAACACATCCAAAACCTACCATTTTAATGACATCGATATCGTTTATGTCATCCCCAACATAAGCAACGTTTTCAGGCGCAATATTGTATTTATCGCACAGTCTCTTCACGGCTACTACCTTGTCCCTGCATCCAGCTTCAAGAACATCAAGTTTGAGTTTCTCGGCTCGCCTTCTGTTAAGGTCAACAGATTCCGAAGTAACGATGCCTGTAATTATGCCATTTGCACGAAGTAACGCAAATCCCATACCATCCCTGGTATTGAATTTCTTTAACTCGTCTCCGTGCTCAGAATAGTACATTCCGCCATCGGTCAGACAACCGTCACAGTCAGTCAAGAACATCTTGATTTCAGGAATGGACTTCTTCTCTTCTACAAGTCCGTTCTTACGCATGAGAGCTTCAATGATGATCCAGTCGCTTGGTTCGTCAATCTCAAATGCACTGCCCTCACACATCTCATAGGCTTTGATGTTGCCAGAAACCCTGTTCTGGTACTTGATCAAATCCGATTTTGAAGAAATATAAAAAGCACCGTTCTCCATCAAATACCCGTCAAACTCCTGACGGCGAGGACGATGGAAAACATCATAATTGCTCGGATTTACGTTTCCGTTCTCGTCTCTATCCCACAGGAACCTGTACTGACGAACAACCGAGAGGACAGAATCCGTTCCTTCACTGTTAAACAGCTCAAAGCCACCATCTAAATCAGCAGCGGTCAACATAGGAGAGGTAGCCTGAACAAGCACGATGTTGTCGAACTCGTATTTCTCTGCGAACTCAAGCATAGCAAACTCTGTGGAAGCTGTATCAGAGGCAGACTCCGCACTTCTTCCGATAACCTGAGCCTTAGAGAAAGTGTCCGCTTCATCACCGTGCTTGAACTCTTCGACAGTATCTTTAATCTTATCGCTGTCTGTAGCGATATAGACAACATCAATATATTTGCACTGGCAAGCGGCTTTCACTGTCCAGTAAACAAGCGGTTTCCCACAAATCGGCTTAATATTTTTCAGAGGTATTGATTTACTTCCGCCTCTTACCGGAATAAAAGCTACGTTCATAATGTATTCTCCTCATTATTCTCTGTTGCCAAAGATGTATTTTCTTACAAAAGAGAGTCTATTCAATCCGTAAATTGCCAGCAGGAACAGCATAAACATAAGTACACTTATCACATAATATGCCACCCCATACTCATTGCCGAAACACTTTTTAACCACAAGGATTACAATCACATGCCATAAATATATTGGAAGTGAGTTCTTTCCAATATACTCCAAAAACCTGTTTTTAATTTCATGTCTTGAGCTGAAAAGCTGAATAACTATACCAGCTAAACATATATTGAGCAAATAGTAGTTAACCGTTTCGACCACATGATTAGTGCTAAAGAATACTGCTATCTCAATCACGATAGATGCAATCAGAAGTATCACTGTTGCTATGCGTGTTTCTCTTTTATAAAACCAAAAATGCAGCTTGTTTTTGCGATTTTCATCTCTATTTGCCGGTCCTCCGTTTCGTAGCATATATCCAAGAAAGAAGAAGAAAAACAAATACGGACGCACTGTATACTGAAGTATCTCTAAAACTTGTAATCCAAACGTAATATCACAAAGGTCGAGGTATTTTAGCACAGCACATAAAACAGCTGAAATCGTTAGTACGTAGTACCCCCCCCACACTTACAAGTTTGGTCAGTACCATAAATCCGCAGTACGCAACAACAAACCATAGATGATAATATGGAGTTATAAAAGCAGATAACAACGCCTTTATAGAATAAGTGCCGTTACATCCTATACTATAGAAAAACAGGACAGCAATAGTCCAGGGAACAACAATTCGTCGTAGATATTTCAAGATGAATTTGCCCCACGAGATTTCTTTTAACTTCTCCCTTTTGACTAAATAACCTGAGACAGTCATAAAAAGTGGCATATGAAAGCTATAAATAATCCAACGTGCTAATGACTCGTCCAATGCTCCTGGTAAAATATGTCCTACAATAACCAGAACAATTAGAAGCCCTTTTACAAAGTCAATAGTGTGTGATCTTTCAGTACTGCTTCCAGTCACTATATTGTTTATGTCATATCTACATGTACTATATGTCCTCATACCGGATCAGATCTCCTGTATACATAACTGATGTTAGAGACTCCTGGAAAGAAAACAGAACTGCCGGAATGAAGATAAATAGATGCCTATTCAATTCTTCTCACACGCGACAATTCAGCTCTCCTACGCATTTGGTATAAAAACACCATTAGTGCTTCCTATATTTCAGCTTGTCCCTCTGAACCTGCTCAATCGGAAGAATCTCAGACGGCTTGTATGTGAGTGCTTCGTGTACAGCATTCAGATTACGCACCAGCTTACGGATTCCATCCGGCTCCAAAGATGCAGCGTGATCGGTTCCCTTCCAAGTCCTGTCGAGTGTGTAATGACGCTCAATAACATCAGCTCCAAGTGTGTAAGCGGCAACATCAACAGCAATGCCAAGGTGATGTCCGGAGAATCCGATAGCCTTTACACGACTCTCATAAGCTTCACGCATACGGTTGATTTCAAGCAAGCAAACATCCTCAAACGGCACAGGGTAGCCAGAAGTGCAGTTAAACAAAACAAGGTCTTTCGCACGACCATTCTTCTCGAACAGCTGAACAATCTGCTCTTCTTCCTCGTGACTTGTCATGCCAAAAGAAAGCTGAATCTCTCCACCATAATTGTCACACAGCCACTGGAGCATCTCAAAGTGAGTGTTGCAAGCAGACGGAATCTTGATGAACACAGGATTCAAGGATGCTATTTCTTTTGCACTGGTCATATCCCAAACAGATGTGGAATAGATGATGCCAGCTTCCTCACACCACTCTTTCAGCTGTGCATGCTGCTCAACGGTAAACTCCAAAAACTCACGATGTTCGCCATATGTCTTGCCATATGAGTTTGCCGGATTCGGATGAGGAGCATTATACTGCTCAGGTGTGAGAAGTTCCTTCGGGCAACGCTTCTGGAACTTGATGGCATCTGCCTTGCAAAAGTGTGCAGCTGTCTCAATCAAATCCTTAGCAACCTCCATTTGACCCATGTGGTTACATCCTGCTTCTGCGATTACAAAAGGTTTTTTGTACATATGTATTCCTTCCTTTACATTTAATATTCGTTTTAAAATAGTACTATAATATCGTTTATTGATTGTCTACTTGGCAGTTATTCGTGACTATCCCAATCATCGGGAGCAGGCAATATTGATATGTGTTCGTCAAGAAATTGCCTTCGCTTAGATACATAACAAATTGAGCAAATATGCCTATTAACACGATCTGTCCGATTAAAGAATCCTGGTGATACCTCAACTTCTTTAACCCGCTCAAAAAAGTAGCAATAAATAATCCAACACCAATTAAACCAGATTGAAGGGTTATATCAAGCATTAAGTTGTGCGCTGCATCATTAACAGAAGATATAATATAACGTCCGCCAGAAGATCCCCCATGTCCAAACAAAGCTGTATACGGTGAGTTAAATATTTCTTGAAGAGCTGCCGCCCATCGATCAGTTCTTCCGGTTAATGTCGAAGTCTTGTGAAGTATACCGACAGTAATGAACGAAAATACGTCGGTTCCTTGAAGAACCACTAGAATAACAAATACAGCTATATATATCCAAATCAATCGATTTACAGTAAATGGACACCTCAATCCAGAGACATGTGTTGCAACCAGGCAGACTATCAGCAAAGCCAAGAATAAAAAGCAGCCAAATACGCCGGTTCCACTCCAAACTAAAACCATGTTAATAACAGGAATAATTGCAGCAAACCATGAAATAAAAGTAACTTTTCCAAATTTCAAGACTGAATACAAAATTATTACTGTCATCAAAGGAACAAAATAATACCCCATAAAATTATCTGAAGCTAGAAAATACTCCTGATTGGTTTTAGTATATAAATCAATTCCTGCAATTATTGATTCAGTGGACAATACATCATTTATATTAAAGCAGACAGCAATGAGCATTGGAAAAGATATTGTAAGCAAATAGCATTTGCTGTCTTGAGCAATAAGGTAATCTGATACATACAAAAACGCAATAATGCGTGCTGTTAAGAATAATTCATATGTCGAGAATGAACTGCCATTAATAAAAGAAGTCATTGCTAACCAAACTGAAAAGGCAAAAAATATAATTGTACTATTACTTGCCCTAAACTTTCTAATGCCAAGCAAAAAAATGATTACAACAATTTCGATAATTGCGCCTGCAGAATAAATACTGCTAATCCAACTTATTTTATATAGCCCATTCACAGGACATAGGGGAAACAGTATCACAAAGTACAATAACACACGCTTCAAGAAATTGATTCGCCCACGATCTACAGTTATCTTCATGCTACTCCTCTTTAAAATAATTCTTCGTAATTTTTTCTTGGGATGCTGTCCAGCACGCCCCCAGCGGTTGCATTATAAATTTTTATTCCCATACTGTCAGCAAATTCATAGAGTCTTCTGTAATCCACAAACATCTTTGCAAATCCCGTAAACCACTCTTCACAGGTCCTATTTTTATGAAGGGCCTTTTTCATATCCTCAGCTGATTCAGCATAAGCATGGGTTTGCTCGGAAAATGTATTTGTCGCAAATTGTTCCACTTCCTTATATCCAGTCATATCACATCCAAGCAAATATATCTCTGAAAAACCCATATAAATTGCAATACAAATAGCATACTGAGTCACTGTATTGAACCCTGGAATTGTTCTCGTGAGATTAATCTCTTTTTTCATCCCGTCATATGTCTCACTGTATGAATAAAAATATGAGATGTTTAAGTCCTCAAATTCTGGAATACTCTTGACAAAACTTTTTGCTTTAACTGGGAAAAAACAAAGTGGCTTATTGTCATCTGTATTAATACTCCTAATACGATCTATTACCACCTTATGATCAGGATTCTCTGTATCTAAGTTGAAATAAAGCCAGTCTGCCATTACATGGAAGTTGCTTTTAACGTTAGAATATATTGGGCTTCTCATGAACTGATTAACAGTGAAAACATACTCATTCTCCAATAATGCAAGATCTTGCGAATTTAAGCTAGGTCCGCATCCAACAATAAAGCACCTTTTTCCACTATAAATATTCTTATATTTCCTATTCTTTTTCAACTCATCTTTTTCATACTTTGACAAGTTGTAATAAGAAAATGACGTTAACAAATTCAACAAGCGTATGCTAAAAGTTTTATACTCTTTTCTCCCCATCATATTCTACTACCTCCCTTAGATCATCAACATTTGAAAACAACTCCGCATGTTCTTGAATCCATTCCAAAGGTTGATCCCACCATTTTAATTTTTGGAGAAAATCTATATCGTCATCAGTAAACCTATATTTAATAACCCTTGCTGGAACACCAGCAACTACGGCATACGGTGGCACATCATGAGTGACAATTGAACCTGCAGCAATAACCGCCCCATCTCCTACAGTAATCCCGTCAACAAATAAAGCATTACTTGCTACCCAAACATCATTGCCTATATCAAGCAATACTTTTTTACTTTTGTCAGTGTATTTGTACTCTTCAAATTTATTATTTTTAACAAAGCCCTTTCCCACCGCAGTATCAACATCATAAAAAACTGGGTGAGTCGACACAAAAGAACTGGTCGGATGTGCGCCCGTGGCAATACGAACATTAGAACCTATTGAGCAAAACCGCCCAATCCTAGTATGCGAAAAAAAGCATTCACCGGCAACGTATGAATACATTCCCATACGCACTGAGTTAAAACGACAATTTGCACCTATAGAATTGTGCCCTTCGATTTCAACATCTTCCATATGCATTAAGGAAACAATCCTGGACTTTGTTTTCTTTACTCTTTTATATAGCAAAAGTCTCTTGGCTATTTTTTTTAACTTGCTCATGATTCACCTCAATACTGCCACAGTGGATTATCACCTATTCTCATAAAATTAAAGGAAGGTTTTAATGCAATGTTTTTCTATTGCTTAATAAACAGACCAGCAATATCATATACTCCACCTTTGGCTCTTAATAATATGCGTATCCATTTGTATCCTAATATTTTAATGTAGTATCTTTCAGATTTTGATCTCTATTGCAACCACATGGTGGTAATTTTCTTCCCAACATTTTCAGGTAGGTTAGCATCGCACAGTAACCTGAGATTACTGTTTTCAGTTTCTGCTGTTTTCCAATGCATAAATACTTCATAAAGCCTAGCAGCAAGATCGCTAGGATCATCATTATGATAATACTTAATAGCCTCTCCAGCAAAATCGACAATCTCTGGCAAATCAGATGAAATAATACTATTTCCCGTTGCAATGTATTCAAATAATTTAGAAGGAAATGATGATTCAGAAAATTTGTCATTCGTCAACTGGCACTGCACCAATACATCTGCTTGCATCATTAAATTTTGCATTTCCTCATGTGAAACAAACCCCCTAAAATCAATCCTGCTATCATCTACATTTAATGAGCCTTTCCCCGTAATGACCAACCTACAATCAACCTCAAGCATTGAAACCGTTTCTATCAGTACATCAATCCCTCTTGTTTTATTCAGCCCTCCAGAATAAAGAATTGTAAACTTTTCATTACGTGGTTTTCTATATTCTCGACATCTGGTATAGAAATCCTTATCAACAACTCCCCTTACCGTAACCGAAGGCACATGATACTTTCCGATCAGTTGAGAATTAACTAAAATTGCATAATCTACATGTTCTGATACGAAATCCTCTGTTTTCCTAAAAATTGTGGACTTTAACCCTCTGAGGTCAGACACTCTTGAATAACCATCTTCATATTCAACTGTTATGGGAATATGAAGTCTCTTTTTTGCAAGATATGCTGCCCATGCCACTTCCGGTTTATAGTTATAGAAAATAATGTGATCCACTTTCTTTTTTAAGTCTTGTCGTTTAATTTCCTTATAAATATGTAATATTGAACTAATAGTATTTATAAGTGGAAAATCACGGACAGCACAATAAATAACATCAGCACCCAAATACTCCTCATGTTCACTTTTGTACAACTTACCACTTTTATGGTTTGTAAGTCCGCTAGATAAGATTGTTACATCGTTATCAGTATCGAGAAGTGAACATAGAATTCCTGTGATTTTATTGTTAGCCGCTTGTGAATAAAATTCATAGCAGTCTCTTTTCTTTACCATATCAGCAGACATAAAGTTATTCAAATACAACACTCTCACAATTGACACCTCTAAACTGTAATATAGCTCGATTTCTTTGTAGCAGATTACTATTTCTTTAAGTGAAGCAGATATCTATATAGATTATATACTATTACTTTAGCTTCTCGTTTAATCAACATCTTTCTTCTATATGCTACGTCCGTTAATTTCTTCGAATTAAAACCTACAATAAGCTTTACGTCTTCCAAAATCCTTCTTCGTGCCCTTCCTACTCTTCCAAACTGAAAATTCTTCAAGTGAGTGAGATAATCTTCACACCCTTATAAAGCAAATGGTATCTAGGATTGTTTAGCAGTATCTCAGGTTCATCGCTGTGATATTTAAGCTACTTATTATTATTTTCAACGCCGCCTTCTTCGACTTCTTCTAGATACTCAACATCTGTCAGGAAGTCAATATCATCCAGCTAATATAGCTGCAAAATCAATCAATAAATAACTCTCATTTTTATTCTTTTACATTAATTATGATCAACTAGATATTATCGAACATCTTTCGATACCCATTGTTATTTATCCGACCATTGCTTTTTGTGATTGCATATTTCAATGCTATATCGGAACACTTACGCCAACTTCTATAATCCATACTTGCATATTTTTCAATGCAATCTACAAAACAATCAATTTTTTCTAAATCAAACACGTTACCAGCTCCACATATTTCGAGATCTTTCCAAGGAGTTTGATCACTAATGATGCATGGTAAACCAGCCGACAACGCCTCCTGGATAACATGTCCATAATTCTCTCCTAATGTAGGAAACAGAAAAACATTATGATGTCTAAGCGTACCCACTACATCTTCGGATTCAACAACCCCTTTATAATCCCACTTTATGTTAGATGGTAGTTTTTCCAATTCATCACAACACTTTTTCCAATACTCTTCATCAAATATAGAACCGTATATTGTGAAAAAGATGTTTGCACGTGTTTTTTTTAACACTTCTATAGCATACAAAAGGTTCTTCTTTGGTGCAATTCTTGAAATCCAAGCGACAGATAACTGACCAACTACTTTTTCTGTTTCATTATTTATGTCTTCGACAAATCTTGGAAGATCCTCTGCAACATAAAAATTACTAATATCAGTTTTTATTTGCTGCCTAATCTCAGAAACTTCTAACTCCGAAGTTGCAGACCAATAAACATTCTTAAACATACCAAGCACATTCATTGCTGTGGTTACAGTTTTTTTCTTCCAGTATTTAATTCTAAAAGCTTTGGGAGAAAATAATCCCATAGCAGCAACAATAACCGGAACCCTAATCTGATTTGTTTTTCTAAGCCATAATGTGCGGATCGTATAGTAGTCAAAACAGCCCCAGAGATAAATAGCATCAACTTCTTTTGAAAGCTTGACTATAGTATTTTTGTAAAATGTCTTTTCCGGAACATAGTAAACCAAAGCCTTGCCGACTTTATTCCAATCATTCAATTTAATTCCCGGATATTGTTCTTTATCACCAAGATCTCTATCTTGGCACAAAACACGAAAATCATATTCATCACCAAGTGCGTCAATCAAATTTTTCGTCGATCTGACCGGCCCACCAGTTCTATACCCAGGTAAATACCTACCCATAATAAATAATATTTTTTTCTTTTTCATATACTATCGACTGCCTCATTTCAGATTTTGCGTCAAAAACCTTTTTGAATCATTTACTATGTCATTCAGTTCCAAATTTGCATTCGTGTAAGAAAACGGATTAAATTCAACATTCTCACTATTCTCCACAACACACACTTCTTTCAACCCTAACTCACTAAGTAAGTCAACGACCCTTGAACCGGTTGAACTATGTGGTATAACTCTTAGGTTCTTTTCAAAAATCAATGAGAATGCTGTAGCATGAAAAGACGATCCTATAACCAAATCCGCATATCGAATATAATTTACAAAATCCAACGGGTCTGCATCCTTGACGACCTTATCTACTCCTACAAAATAGAAGAGTGAATAAACCTTGCATCCCAATTCCTTCTTTGCTTTTTTAACAGTTTCCTTAAGCAAGGGAGTAATCTGTGTTGGATAGACAAAAATATATTTATCTTTTACCTTTCTCTCCTTGCACAGTTCTTCCCAATCATTTCTGGGCTTAAGAAAAACAGGATCTACCGTTTGAGGATATGTATTACCAGTCAATTCATATGCAAGCTGAACTCCAGATGCTTCTCTGATGGAAATTGCATCAAAACGTGCCAGCCCATCTTTTACGCCGTCTACATATTCTTCTGGTATTTTAGTAAGACCAAAACTGGCGGCATATGCAATCTTCTTTTTTTCCTTGTTGACAAACGAAAGAAAGAACTCATCAAATATCCCTTTATGCACATTCCAAATTTGGTCGCTCCCTGCCACAAAACAATCAAACTGTTCATTTAGCTCATCCATATCCGCAGCAGATGGATAGCACTTATCGGTAAACGGAAGAAAATTGTTCCTGTATGCATTAATTTTCTTCATTTTTCTTTTGCAGTCACCGTAAAATACAATATCACTCAAAGCGTCAGGAATACCCTTGATTGTTTCAAATGGCCTTTGATCAAACTCCCGGAACTTGATTATTTTGCATTCATGTCCTAGCGAAGCTATGTATTCGCTTAATGCATATGCCTGCAGCAATGCGCCAAGATTCTGACTATATCCAAATGTTATAGTTGCTATTTTCATTCTGTCTTTTCCTTCTTTGTTTATTTCCTTACGACTTTTGCTTTGATTTTTTGAACAGCCAACTGAGCTGTGAAAATTCCAGCCCACTTATTTACCACTGCAGGATCGTTTTTCAGATAGTCTTTCAGAACTTCTCTCAGTTTAAACATCGGCGTAGGAGCATACATAATTTCGTTGTCTACACTCCCAAGTTGAATGCTCTTCTAATAACAAATCATCTCTAGTTCTATCTGAGAGTAGCTTTTTTTAACATAACCAGACTCCCTATGCTTTCAAATCTCCCTGTGGCTTCATCTTAATGCCCTTCTTCTCGCATTCCAGCAATTTCGCATCCACAAGGAACCGATACCAGTATGCCTGCAGGAAGTGAAATACCCTTCCTTCCGGTCCATCCAAGAAGCCAAGTTTTATATAGTATCTGTATATGAAGTAGATATGCGCCCGCCAGAATTTCGGCAGTCTGTAGTATCCACTGTTCTTGACCACACGCTTTATCTTCGCTTGTCCGGATGAAGTACCATCGTCTTCAGGGGCGGTGTTCATCTGATTATTCAAAGTCATCTGGTGGTCGAGAACTTCCCGGTTGCTGTACCAGTTGTGCTTCGCCGTCCACCACTCCAGATCCTTCTGAATGTTGTCAATCAGGTCGTGCTGGAATGTAACGGTCGTTCTTTCCGAGAGAATCATATGCTCGTCCATGAGTTTCTGCTCGCATGAGGCTTTGCCTGTCCTGAAAATGCGGAGAAGCAGTTCTGGGTACCGTCCACCGTGCTTGATCCAACGACCCATGAAGTAGACTCTACGCCGGAGGATGATGCCGTTGACCGGTTCCTTGATGGTCGGCAGCTTCTCTTCAATCTCTGCTGCCAAGTCTTCCATCAACTCTTCATCGGAATCGAACCTCATCGACCACTCTGTGGTGACATGTGTATTCTGTAATCCCCAGTTCAACTGGTCGGCATAGCTAACCCATGTGTTTTGATAAAAGTCCAATTGTGAGCCAATCTTCCGCAGTTCAGTATCCAATTCATGGCATAGAGCTTCTGTTCCATCTGTGGAATAACTGTCCACGATGACAAACCGTTTCGCAATTCCTCGAAAGGATTCAATGCACTTTCTTAGATTCTTCTCTTCATTTTTCGTTAGTATTACAACGGTTAAATCCACCATTATGCAGCCACCTCCTTAAGAGATGACTTGCAACATGTCAGAGAGAATTATTACCCCCCGACTTTCTGACCGGTTCTATTTTAAGTTCTCCTTGCTCTTCCATCTTTATCCCCAACTTCTCACATTCGTAGAGCTTGGCATCCACTAGATATCGATACCAGTAAGCCTGCAGAAATGTGTATATCTTGCCTTCCTTACCATCAAGGAAACCTAGCCGTATGTAGTACCGATAAAAATAATACAAATGAGCTCTGAAAAACTTCGGCAGGCTATAGTATCCATGGTTTTTGATGAACCTCTTTACTTTGGCTTGTGCGGATGTTGCCGTATCTTCAACAGATCCTGAATTTTCGGCTTTCATCTGCTGATCCAAAACTTCTTTATTGCTATACCAGTTATGCTTTCCAACCCACCACTCTAATGACTTTTGGTTATTGTCACTGAAATCATGATCGAATGTGACCACGTCTCCATCTGTAACGATGAGATGTTCATCCATCATCTTCATTTCGGACATGCCATGACCAACACGGAATACCCGCAGAAGAAGCTCTGGGTACTTGCCACCATGCTTCAGCCAACGACCCATAAAGTACACACGCCGCCGGAGAATAACTCCATTCACATTCTTTGGCAGATTGTCCAGCTTCTCATCTATCTCCTGAGCGAGCTCCGGTGTGAAATCCTCATCAGCGTCAACTTTCGCAACCCACTCAGTTGAGAGATTTATATTATCAAGTGCCCAGTTAAACTGAGCAGCGTGATTCTCAAATTTGTGCTCATACACATCGGCTCCCAGCTCTTTGGCAAGAGCCACAGTGTTGTCCGTGCTGAAACTATCCACAACAACAATTCTTTTAGCTACGCCGTGAAAGGAGTCTATGCATTTTTTTAAGTTCTGCTCCTCATTCTTGGTGAGGATGATTATTGTCAGATCAGGCACGTCTTCATCTCCTAATCTTATATAGATTTAAGGCAACAAGAATCTGTTTAATCCTATATTTCAAGTATGTCCTTCTAGAGTGCGGCGCATATTTTCTTATGGTCCCATCAAAATCCAGCTTGTCATAATCTAGCCAAAATGTCTCCCTGCTTTCTGGGCACTTAAATGATTCCTTGAGGGGAGGCTGCATACTTTTTTCTATATCCGTTTCCTGATAAATAATACTTCCAGCATTCACCGCCTCCGAAAAATATCTTTCTCCTTTAGCACTGTTAATCAAAACAAGCGAAACACCCTTATCATCATTAAATCCAGGAGCCGCATTATCAATCCCCCAATAATCCGCGATTGTAATATCTCCTGGATGGTTAATGTCCTTATACGGACAAGAATAACAGGAAGGACGCAATGTGTTGTGACCATAGAAAAGATCTGTGTAAACACAGGAATCTTTTCTCATTTTACCGAAATACATTGACTCGATATGGGTAGACCAGCCAAAGTTCCCCTTATTCCTAAAATCAATTCCAGTTGCTATCGTTCCAACACGCTTTTCCCACCATTCTATATAATCGCGATAAACACGAGGACTAGGTACGCCATGACATACTATATCCATGAGTAGCAAATTATCTGGAATCTCTCTAAACAAGCCTTTAACCGCCGCTACTTGGCAGGAAGTCCCGCTAAAGAGAACTGTGCGTCCATTTTCGACATCTTTTTTTATTTGCATATAAATCGAACTATCTGTTCTGGACTGCACATATTTAGAACCACGCATCCGGTTTCTTTCTAATTTGCTCTCGGCTCTAACATGAATAACTTCCAGTGATTGTGATAAAACCGCACCATAAAGTACCCCCCCTGCACCAAGGATGAGATCACTTATCGCAGTGAAAATTCCACCTGATCGACTCGCCATTCGTGTAGCTTTGTCCTTGTGCTTAACTGCAAAGCAACGGATAAATTTATTCTTAACCGACTCAATGGAAGCTATGTTCTGAAACATACATACATTCTTGCAGATACCACAATCAACACACATGGCTGTCTTTATCCGCGGATAGAGGAACCCTTCATTATCATCAACCATACTTATTGCTGATTTTGGACACCTTACTACACAGGCTTGGCAACCACAGCATTTTTCTTTATCTGTAAATAACTCCATATGTATTACACCTATTCAACGATTCTAACATGCTACTGTCTTCATGTTTAACACAGCAGATTACAACTCCAAAATCGCCCTCTTATACTTTTCCACCGAAACCTTCTCCGTGAGATTCTCCACGAGATACTTTCGGTTCTTCTCGCCCATCTGCTTCAGCTCATCACTGTTACTATTCTCAATAAACCACCGAATCTCGTCTTCCACACCTGCATAATCGCCCGGTTCCACCACGAGACCGCACCCAATCTCTTCAATCAGGCACCGTACCTCAGAACCTTTCTCAAGAACGCCAAGCACAGGCTTCCCTGCAGCTGCGAGACCATAAAACTTACTCGGACAGCTCACACCCTTGATGCCTTTGGCATTCATGCAAAAATGGACATCCCCAGCGTTGAGGCTGTAGTTGAGGTCGGATTTGTCCTGATACGGGATGAAGACGACGTTTGTCATCTGGTGCTCACGGGTGTAGATGACCAGTTTATCGAGAACCGAACCGGCTCCGACGAAGGCAAAGGTGACTTCCCTGCCGTCGGGAGTTTTGGTGCCTTGGAACTTCTCGATGACCTTGATTAGACCTTCTAAGTCATAGTACAAGCCGATATTGCCGGAATACATGAAAACGAATTTGTCCGTTAAATTGTACTTTTTCTTGAACTCGGCAACTTTTTCGTTATCTGGTTCTAACGGATATATCTCAGTCTCGTTAATCCAGTTATTGATAATTGTATATTTCGGAACCTTCCGTTTATTTGAGAATCTTTTTTCGATTGTTTCGCCAAGGTCTCGTCCGACTGTGATAATTAGATTACTGCGCTTGCAGGAGAACTTGTCCAGCCACATCATTAAGCCGAGAACGGCTTTGTTATGTGTGTAGCCGACGCTCATCGTCTGCTCGGGATTGAAATCCTGGATGTTGTAGATAAGCTTCGCCCGCTTTATCCACTTGCCCCAGACTCCGAGAAGTCCGCCCAAGATTGGCGGTTGTGAGATTGTGAATACGTAATGCTGCTTGCCGGTTTTGAAGGTGGCTCGCATTGCTCCAAAAAAATAGCTCAGGATGTTCTTAATGCGGCTTTTGCCCTTGGTTTTGTCGAATTCTGGAACTCGGATTCGGACGATTTTTACGCCGTTCAGCTCTTCAAAGTAGAATTTCTGGGTTTTGTATTTGTCATCGACTGTGCCCAGGTAAGACGGCACTGCACAGATAACGGTGATGTTGAAAGTGTCTGTCATGCCCTCGGCTAGCTCCTGAAGGATCTGACCAGTGCTAGCAGTGTCGGGGGCGTAGTAGTGGGCGTATATTAGGAGATTTTTCTTGCCATTCGATGTCTTATTGTCAGTCGCTTCGTTCACGTTCTTCCCTCTTTCACGGTACTGTTGCCTTTTCCATTACTAATGGCTTAATAGCCTCATCTATAGAGCTAATCAGCTCATAGTTAGTACAGCCAATCAATTCCATTGCTCCCTTGATTCTTTTCTCATCATCCTCTGAAAAATATGTAATGTGCCACATAGCGTCTTACTCTCTCCGAGGAGATTTTTCAGTTGCTATTTCCTCGCACCCTTTTTCATCTTGAGTTTGAGCAACAAACATATCTGATTCTCTCAATGCTTCCTTGAAGTCATCAGTTAACATTTGGTTTCTTTCCTGCTGTTCTGCAGAAAGCCTTCTCAAAAAGGCTTTTTCCTCTTCAGGTGATATTTCTTCAGTAATCGTTTTATCGTTCCCGTATCTCTTAATAACATATTGAATTCTGTCATTTAGGTCGCTCAGCGATTCTTCATAAAAATCATCGTGTGCTAAACTCTCATTGCATGTGTCATCATCCTGGTTGCTCTTGACTGTCTGTGTGGCACAGCTGAGGAAGTTGAAATACCCAATGTCCGCCACTCCAAGTGAATGTCCAAGAACGTAAATGTCCTTAATGTCATAGTCATAAATTCCCGCTATAGCTAATGCCATACTGAGCAAAGTTATATTATTTTCAACGTGCTTATCCGTTTCGTACAAAATGGTCTCAACCTGATATAACCCTCGAAATCTTCCACCGAAATCATATAGCTCATATAACGGCTCTTGTGGATGAGCAGAATGTCCAACTACGATTGATCCGGATCATCTGCCTCTCCATGAATATGGTAAATATCGCTTGAATCAACACAAAATCTTTTTTCTAGAGTAGAGGTATAATTAAAGTTTATGAAATAGCAGTTTTCGCCAAAGCGTATGCCTGTATCTTCTTCACCAATTTCTATACTTTCCAACCATGAAGCGAATGCGATATTAAGAATATGCCGAGCATTATCTATGCTCTTTGCCATTTCCTTTAGTCCTTTATCATCTTTCCCAAAAAACGCATTGATACGGTATGCATCAATAGTTGCCAACGAGTCTTCAAACCGCCACCAAAAATCGTCATCGAGATTTGCGGGCTTGAACGGATTTCCATAAATCAACTCAACATCCGAAATGTCAAAAGATGAACCGTCCTTATCAAACACTCGTATCTTTCCAATGCCTAATTTATCTAAAATTTCGTCTCTGTGATCTTCGTAATATTTTTGAAAACTACTGTAACTAGTATCGAGATTCTGCCAGCGGTCGAAGCCGTTTCCGATAATAACAAGTGCATCTTTCTTTTTGAGCATCCTATTATCATTCCCATGTCGCTATTCTGTGTGCCTAGTACCTGTTATCAAGTCATAATTATCTATCTTAAAAGGCGTAGTCAGCACAACCTTACTTGCTAATAGTTAGCCAAATTAGGTTTGTGCGAGTGTCAGCTATTCAAGCCCTCTCTTCATTTCCGCTCCGCGGTATGCGAATTGCGGTGGGCTGGAACCAACACAAAATCGGCGTAAGGAACTGGTCTTTTTACGCCGTGTGTTTTTGCTATTCTCCCTCTTTATGGAAAATCACCGAGAAAGTCCTGAAGATGAGCTTCCAATCTTCCGTAAAGCTGTACTCGCGCACATACTTTGCATCAAGCTTCATCCACTCTTCAAAGCTGACTTCATTTCTCAAATGATGTGTCTGCCAATAGCAGGTAAGACCAGGGCGAACAAGGAGTCTCTGACGTTCGTAATCGCCATACTGCTCAACCTCTCTTGGGAGAGCGGGGCGAGGACCGACAATACTCATATCCCCTCTCAGGATATTCACGAGCTGGGGAAGCTCATCAATACTGGTCTTTCTTATAAACTTACCGACCGGAGTGATTCTCGGGTCTTCCTCAATTTTGAATACAGGTCCGTCCATCTCGTTCTGAGACATGAGCTCATCGAGCTTGCTCTCGGCGTTCGGGATCATCGAACGGAGTTTCCAGAGCTTGAACGTTCTGCCATTCTTGCCAATTCTATCCTGCTTGAATATGGGGCTTGCTCCAGGGCTTGTAACCCAGACAATGAGTGCCACAATAAGCATGGGAATACAGAGAACAATCAGTGCCACCAAAGACAACACGACATCCTCTGTACGCTTCACAAAGCGGTAAGCTTTCTTGGAGGATTCAACCTCCTCCCGAGTAATAAGCTGTGACTTATTATCCTCAGGATCATCCTCACCGCTATGGGTTGTTACTTCAATTTCGTATGTACTTTCCGCGTTAACAGCCTCTTCTGACTGAGCGGCAGCTGTTAATACATCAGCCTGCATTGTTTCTACCAGCCCTTCCACAAGCTATTTCAAATACAATGTTGAAAAACATAATGTTCCTCATTTAAAGCCGGCACCGCCGACATTGTGAGTCATCAACACGACTCACCTTTCTTCCACATTTCTACGGTATCCATTATAACAGAGAATATGCGTATTGTCAACAGTCTAATTTTTTCTTTTTTCGCAGTTTGGAGATTCTGCACAAACCGGTCTTTTACACGTAAACCAAAACTATTGATTTGACGACTCGTGCGAAAAATGCCCGCTCGCCCCCATAAAGAACAGAAGAGTCCCCGTCACAAAAGCTCCTCCCACCATCATTCCAAAGACAAAGCAAAGCATCTTCACAAGACCTCCCATATAATAATAGCATAGTCTGAACTATGCTACTATTATATTCAGGAAGAGCGTCAATACTCGCTTACTATCAAAAATAATACTATCTGGAATTCAACAGCTCAACGACCTTGTCTCTTCTTTCAAAAAGCACACAGCCGCCGGCATGATCTTCAACGAGGACGTCGCCGTCCCGGAGATCGGTAAACAGCTTTGAGTGAAGTGCTTCCCTGACAGAAGTATCTTTGACACTGATATCAGAATATGGAGAGAATGGACAGGGTTCAGCTCCTCCGTGGGAATTAATGTGGAAGAAGCCTCTTCCTGCTGCCAGGCAGCCGCCTGTCGCCTTTTCGTCACCCGGGAATGAGACAAAAATCATCTCCTGATATTTCTCACGAAGCTCGGTCATCTTGTTTCTCAGGAATTCTCTTTCGGAATCTCCGGGAGCGAGTTCTGTACTGTCGTCGGTCACCGGAACAAATTCCACATAAATGACCGCTTTACAGCCCCGCTCCTGAAGCTCCGTCAAAAACTCTTCCGAAACTACTTCATTAATATTTGAGGTTGTGACCGTCACCGATGCACCAAAAATCAGATTGTTCGACTGTATCTTATCCATAGCCTTGATCAGTAGCTGATAGATACCATTTCCTCTGCGCTCATCGGTCTTCAGCTCATCGCCCTCGATGCTGAGAATCGGGACGAGATTTCTTGCGCTATCGAAAAGTCTGATGTATTTGTCGCTCATAAGAGTTCCGTTGGTGAAAACCGGAAACAGGATTTCCGGGTAATCTGCTGCCTTTTCGAGCACGTCCCGACGCATCATCGGCTCGCCACCGGCAAGGAGTATGAATCCAATGCCCAAATCTCTTGATTCTTCAAATATTCTTCCCCACTCGTCAGCTGTGAGCTGGTCATATGCAGCTTCGTCATTGCAGGCATGGTTCTCTCTGGCATAGCAGCCGGCGCAATGAAGATTACAACTGCTGGTGATGCTGGCAATAAGAAATGGAGGAATGTGCTCGCCCTGCGCTTCAAGCTCTGCGCGTCTTTTCGTTGCCTTGCGGCTCGAAAGTGCAAACTTCGCCATAAAAGCACTCTCTTTGGGATCTTTCAGAGTTGCCCTGATAGCTCCCTTGACAAGATTTTCAACGCCTCCTGCCATATATTCCGACAGATTAAACTCTTTTTCAGCCATAATTACTCTCCCTTAATGATTTTAGCAGCAAATTTCTTTGCGGATTCCAGGTCTTCATCGTTCGGGTGTCCCTTGTGAAGTGCAGTGAATTCACCTCTGCAATAGAAATTTTTCTCTTCAACCTTGATACCCTTGCTCAAAAGTCTCTGCTTTATCTGAGGGAATGCCCGCTCAGCAAGTGCTGATGTTGAGAAGACAACCACCTTGCCGATTCTGTCTTTATCCAGCTTGTCTATAAATTCCTTGATCTCGGTGCTGATTCCGCCCCAATACACAGAGGCTCCCAAAAACAGCACATCTACATTTGCGTCAACAGGCGTGGATATTGGCATTGCCGCGCAGCCTACAGAATCAGCTATCGCTTCCGCCACTTTCTTTGTGTGTCCTGATTTTGAAAAATACCGCACTGCTACTTTCAAATTACTCATATGAATACCTCCGATTTTCAAATTTACTCTTAAAAAAGTCTTTACTCTTAAATAGAAACCTGCTATAATGTTATTATAGCACGTAATGATTTTATGTCAACTACGCAGTTTTTGTGGATTAAGTAAGAATAAAATTACCTCAGGAGGAATCTATATGGCACATGAACACGTTTGCCCTTGTACAGTTGGCTGTCCTTTGCAGAAAACAATGACCGCAATCGGCGGAAGATGGAAGATGTCGATTATATGCTCTCTTTCAAATGACGGTGCGACGAGATATAACGACCTCAAGCGCAAGATGAATGGAATATCGAACACCATGCTTGCGAAATCTCTGAAAGAGCTTGAAGACGATGGACTCGTAAAGAGAACCGAATATATGGAAGTGCCAATCCGAGTTGAGTATGAGATAACCGATTCCGTGCGGTCTCTTATTCCGATTCTGTCTGAACTTGCCGTCTGGGGAAGCAAACTTCCCGATACTGAAAAGAGCGACCTTTGAGTCGCTCTGCTTTTTATTTGTTCTCTTCCGACAGCTTCCGGCAAATCTTCTCCACAACCGGGAAGAAAACTCCGCCGACTACATTTCCAAGAGATACTACAAGAAGCCGGAGGATAGACTGCCCGAAGTCCTCGAAAATCACTCCTGAAATGCACCAGTAGTACATGTCCGCGATGCTGTGTTCGGTTCCGCTGAGTATGAAGACTGCCACTCCCAGGAAGAGCGAGAGATACTTGCCGAGGTCGTGCTGGCACTTTGCGTAGCCGTTCACGGCAACGAATATACACACGTTGCAGATGATTCCCAGAACGAAGAGAGACCCAAGCGACGAATCCATCTTCGACTGAACCATTTCACGTGCAGTGACGTTGATTCCGGAATCGGTTCCGCAAAGCCCGGTGATCTTCTCAAGCCCCGCCATCAGCATACAGCCACAGAGGTTACCGAGCCAGACTACCACAAGAAATATCAGGTATTTCGGCTTGTTGTCGAATATGTAGCAGGCTTTTCCGGTGAAGAGGTTGTAGCCACGGGTACAGATTATGAAGAGCCCGATCGCGAATAAAAGCGCACCGACCACATTTCCGCCGGTGAAAGCGTCCTTAAGCCTGAGAAATACAGTTCCTCCCAAGCCGATCGAGAACCCGGCGAGGATTGCGAGAAGAAAGTCACGTAAGTATTTTTTCATGTGTTACACCGCCTTTTGTATTATTATAGCACAGGCATAGTTTTAAATCAAGGAATACACGTTACAACTTTTTTATCGAGAATTTTGTTGTCTATAGGTTGACAAAAAAAGCATACTGTGATATACTATAAGCAAGGAGGTGAACGGCATCATGTTGAATTTAAGAAGTGCAATTGAAAATACCGTTCCGATTACTCTCTTCAACCGCGGTCAGGCAGGCAAAATTTTTGAGGATGTCAAGCGTGACGGCGCAAAAGTTGTAATCAAGAATAACGTTGCTGAGTGCGTGCTTCTCTCGCCGGAAGAATATATCAGGCTGATGGATGAAGTGAATGACGCACAGCTTCTTGCTATTGCAACCGAAAGGATGGCTCATTTCGACCCAGATAAGCTCATATCTCAGGAAGAAATTGACAGAGAATTTGGCTTCACAGAAGAAGATCTTGCTGACATTGATGTTGACATCGAATGAGTTGGACAGTAAGCTATCTGCCAGAAGCAAGAAAAGATATGCGAGATCTTGACGGTAGTCCAAGAATGCTTGTAAGAAAAGCAATAGAAAAGGTCAGCCAAAACCCACTTCCCGCTAATGAGGGCGGTTTCGGAAAGCCGCTTGGAAACAAGGGTGGTAACGACCTGACTGGTTTTCTCAAAATCAAGCTCCGTTCTGCAGGAATCCGCGTTGTTTACAAGGTAGTCAGGCAGGAAGATGAAATGATTGTAATAGTAATCGGCGCGAGAGCAGATGACGAAGTTTATGACATCGCCAGACAAAGAATTATAAAGTACGATCTATGATACTAACCCCCATCCACAATAATTGTGAATGGGGGTTCTTCCTACAGAATATAGCTCGTCACACAGTCGTACCAATGGACGAATTTATTTCCGTTTACGGTTATGGTCTCGTTTTCTGGCAGGAGGTCGCTCCAGGGTTTCTTGTACTTCCCTATCGCCCAGGTGTCGGCGTTAAAGCGTCGCCAGAGGATGGTTTTGCCGTTTTCGTCGAGGTACTGCTCAGACACGACGCCATCGTTGTAATTCTCGATGTCGATGATGCAAACCGTATCATAACTCTTGTCGCCGATGGTGACAGTGTATCGACCGACGACGTCGAGGACGTTCTTAGAGCCTGTGCATGTGATCTCATCGCCGTTTCTTTGGATGATGCCTTTTGGGGCGAGGTTCACCTCGTTGCCGCAGTTATCCTCTCCGAAGCCCCAGTTATCAAGGAAATCGTCGCCATCGAGGAAAGTATAGAGCTTTCTGACGCCGTTCTCCGAATGGCTTTCAGCCAGGATTCTCGAATGGGTGTCGGTGAGCTGTGCGACAAAGGTACGGTGGACAGGGTTGTCGCCGGTGGCGTTTGCCTCCATAGGGTCGAATTCGGTGGCGTGAATCTCTACTCCCTCGATGCCGTGGACTGTCGCCTTGCCGGTGACCTCCATCGCCACTTCCTCGGTCTTTTTCTTTTCGGGGAAATCGTACATCGCCCAGCTAAGCTTTTCGCCGAGTCTTGGGACGATGAACCAGCCCATCATTTCCTCCCACCTGACTGGGAACGGCTGAAGCGGCGACTTCTCGATTTTGTACGCTGGTATTACATCCGGCATAATATTTAATGTGTTGTTCATAATAACCTCTTCTTTCTTTGTGTGGAGCCGTTCGGGGAATTTCTTCTGTAGACGGCTTTTTGCATAGTGGAGGCGGCTTTTGACTGTGCCGACCGGGATTCCTAGAATCCTGGCAATGTCAGCCTGCGGAAGCTGCCTGAGATAATAGAGCCGAAGGATCTCGCTGTCGCGGTCACTGAGCTCTCCCAAGGCTTCCGTCACGTCACTCTGAACCGAGATTCCGTGGATGCCGATTGAAAGCTTTTCTTCAGGGACGCTTTCAATGTCCACAAGCTCAAGCTCCCTTGCCATTTCACGGTATCTGTCCCGACACTTGTTCCGGGCGATTCCAATGATCCATGCCTTGAAATTGTCACGGTTCTCGAGCTTATCGAAGCCCAGGTATGCCGCAAGGTAGACCTCCTGCAAAACGTCTTCAGCCTCACCGACAGGGATTTTGAATTTAACAAACCGTTCGACGGCTACACGGTTCTCCTGCAATAGTTTCTCAAATTCTGTTTCCAAACGCCTCACCTCCCTGATGATTATTAAAACCGGTTTCACTTATATAGTCGCGAAATTTCCCGAAAAAGTTCAAGGGTAAAAAAATAAAAGCGGCTCCATCAGAACCGCAAGGTTCTGTCAAAGCCGCTTGATTCTGGGGTGGATAATCGGACTCGAACCGATGGTCTTCAGAACCACAATCTGACGCGTTAACCAACTACGCTATACCCACCATTTGCTGAACAACAGAGTGATTATATCACAAGTCGCGGGAAAATGCAATAGTTTTTTTGAAAAGATTTCAAAGAATAACGCGTGAGCTGTGGTTGACTGAAATCAGACCGTCAATCTTTCTCTCTGTCCACAAAATAATTGAGAATAATCAGTGCCGTAGTCGTCAGAAGTACGCATATAACCGCCATCGCCATGCCGACTGAGACGCTTCCCTGCTCAAATTCACGGACTATGAACGTTGAAACGGTCAGCACATTCGGCGGGGAAATCAGGCTTGATGCGACCAGTTCTCTGAACGAGATTATGAATATCATCATCCAGCCGCTCAAGACGCCCTTGAAAAGAAGCGGGAATGTGACTCTTCTAAAGACATAGAAGTTGCTTCCGCCGCAGACCTTTCCGGCTAATTGCAGGTTCGGTCCTATCTGCATGAGAGCCGACGAGGAGTACTGAATCGCATAGGGCAGGAACATTACGACGTAGACGAGTACCATGAAGCCAAGTGTATTGTAAAGCGGAATCGCCTTGTAGATCTTGTTCCAGAAAATCATCATTCCGATTGCGAAAACGATGTTCGGAATCATTTCCGGCAGCAGTGCTTCCGACTGAATAATATTCTTCCACTTCTTGGCTTTCTGGATGCAGACAGTCACGAACACGCCAATTATACTTGCGATTGTTGCTGAGGAAGCTGCAAGCCCGAGGCTTGTGAGAATCGCCCGTATGCCCTTTGAATTGCCAACGAAGAGCTCTTTGTAGTGCTCGAGGGTGAAGTTGCCTGCCGCCAGACCGTAGCCGCGAAGCTTGATAAGCGAAGTTGCGATTACTGAGAAATACGGAATCCCGACTGCCAAGAGCAGAACAATAAAGATATAAACGGCACTCAGGACGGTTACCCACTTTTTATCAGATTTCTTTTCGACTTTGCGACCTTTGCCGCCCACGAGGTGGTATGTATGCTTCGTGGTGATGTAATTCTGCACAAACCAGAGAACCATGCAAATAGTTACCAATACGCTTGAGAGGCTTGAAGCCTTGCCGAAATCTATCGGTGAAGTCGTCGCATAGCGGTGAATGTCGGTCGTGAAGACATAGAAGCCGATTCGCTTGCCGAGTGTCGATGGCGTGCCGTATTCGGAAAGGGTCTTGACGAAAACGAGAAGTGCTCCGATGGCATAGTTTCCCGTGAGGAGAGGCATTGTCACCTTTCTTAAGCGATACCAGAACCCTGCGCCATAGATTGCCGCACTTTCTTCAAGACTTCCGTTCAGGTTAAGGATTGCGTTCTTGAGAATCGTCGTCAGGAACGGGAAGACATGAAGACTCATCGCAAGTACCAGTCCGCCAAGCGAGAAGAACGCCTCCGAAGCGGAGCCTGTCCACGGGAAAAGCTGCTGGAAGAGTCCACGCTTCTGCATGAAGAGAATCCAGCCGGAGGAGGAAATATAGGGCGGCGTCATGAACGGAATCATCAGGACGATGTCGAGCCACTTCTTGCGGGCGAAGCTCGTTCTCGTCAGGATGAATGCCAAGGGCGTTGCAATTATTGTTGATGTGATGACTACAAGAACGCCCAGCAGAAGTGAATTCCCTATCGTCTCAAGATTGTCGCTGTCGCAGATGGTGGCGATAGCGTCGGCAAAGTCAATGGTGCCCTCATCGGTTACTATTGCCCTTGCGAACACCGTCAGAATCGGGACGACTATCAGAAATCCTAAGACAAGTGCTATCACGATATACAGGGCATTGGATTTTATCTTCTCTTTCATTTTCCAGATTCCCTCCGAAATCGGCACGGCACCCTGCTAGATCTAAACTTCACAAGGTGCCGACCGCTTTTTTATATAGACTACTTTAAGTTAGGGATTACTCGCAGAGTTCGTTGAGCTTGGCAGCAATGCTGTCTGCGTTCTCCATCATCCATGTCCAGTCAAGGTCAAAGGTGGGGATCTCGTCAACATTGGTTCTGTTGTCGCATGTGATGTCTGTTCTTCCGGGGAGAAGATAAGCATCTGCAACCAGCTGCTGTGCATCGTCGCTCATCAGATAGTCGATGAATGCCTTTGCGTTCTCGACGTTCTGGCTGGTGTTAAGAATCATTGCGGGTCTCGGGTTGATAACTGTTCCGGACTCAGGATAGTAGATTGCAAGAGGCTCACCCTTTGCAATGCTTGAATATGCGTTGTAGTCAACACCGGCAACGAGGATTGCCTTTTCTCCGGTGGTGACAGCTTCGAGTGCTGCCTTGTTGGCTCCAGGGACTGTCATTCCGATAGCCGCCATAGCTTCAAATGCACTCCAGTCCTCACCGGTGGAGTGCATATAGCCTGCCAGGAAGTCCTTGCAGGAGCCGGACTTTTCGGAGTCAGCGATTGCGAGGAGGTCGGTGTAAGCCTCGTCGGCAAGCTCGTCCCAGTCGGCATCAAGGCTCTCAATAAGAGTGGTGTTGTAGATAATGCCTACTGCGGAAGCACTGGTTCCGAAGAGCATATAGTCATCGTCAACCCAGCCGTCATAGAGCAAGTCGGCATTCTCGGCATCCTCATAGCTCATGAGAACTCCGGTTTCCTTGAGGGAAAGACCATCTGACCATGAGGCGAGAACTACTACGTCTGCAACAGGGTTGTCCTTTTCAGCTTCAAGTCTTGCGAGGATTTCGCCGGTTGTGCCCTCGAAAAGCTCAACAGTGATGCCGGTTTTTGCTTCAAAGTCGGCTATGTACTTCTCGTTGAGACCTGACGGGCTCGGCATATAGACAACTACCTTGCCGGAAAGCTCGGTGGTTTCTTCTTCCTCGGTGGCTTCTGCTTCGGTAGCTTCTGTTGCTGCTGTAGCTTCGGTTGCCTTTGTGGTGGCATTTGTGGTTGAGGAACTGCTGCCCGAAGATGAGCTTCCGCATCCAACCAGGCTGAATGCAAAGAGCACTGCAATCACAAGGCTGATTATTTTTTTCATAACATTTCCTTTCTCGACTGATAAGTCGAATCGACTGATAAATAGTCGAAAGCTTAGAATTTTTGAATACTCTCGTTATATACATAAACAGACACCTTTTCGTCAAGCTGTCTGACGGGAGACAATGCAACCCAGCGGTTTCCATCGTGGTCTAAAATCAGCTCATAACCGTTTCCGACAAACTGCTGACTGACAACGCTTGCCTCATAGCAAGTAGAATTTTCCCTCGGCTCAAAGCTCATCGCCTCCGGGCGGAACATCGAGCTGTCATCAACCCAGTCCGACTTTCCGATAAAGTTTGCAACAAACTTGGTTGACGGGGAATGATATATCTCTTCGGGACTGCCGTACTGCTCAACATGCCCCTGATTCATGACGGCGATGCTGTCGCTCATGCTCATCGCTTCTATCTGGTCATGGGTGACGAAAACAGAGGTGATGCCGAGCTGTTCGGTGAGATTCCGGATTTCAATCCTCATTTCTTCACGCAAGATGGCATCCAGAGCCGAAAGCGGCTCATCAAAGAGGATACATTCAGGACTTGCGACTATTGCCCTTGCAAAGGCAACTCTCTGCTGCTGTCCGCCAGAAAGCTGTTCGGACATCCTGTCGGCATAGTCTTCAAGCCTGACTGCTTTTAATGCTTTGCGTACTTTTTCATCAAGCCCGTCCTTGCGGTACCTTGCTCTCAGAGGAAAAGCGACGTTTTCATACACCTTGAGATGAGGGAACAGCGCAAAATCCTGAAATACAAACCCGAGATTTCTCTTCTCGGGAGGCAGATTGATTTTCTTCTGGGAAGAAAAGACGCAGGTGTCGTCATAATAGATTTCGCCCTCGTCGGGAGTTTCGAGACCGGCAATCATCCGAAGAATCGTCGTCTTGCCGCAGCCGGACGGTCCTAAAAGCGTTGTGAACTTTCCGCTTTCAATCGTCATGCAAAGCTTTTCGATGGCGAAGCTCGTCCCAAAACGTTTGCAAATATCTTTTAGTTCAATCTTCATTTTTACTTCTCCCAACCCGGTTATCTGATATCCAAAAGACGATACAAATCCTCGCCTGTCATCTTTTCAAAATACGCTTTCAGCTCAAGATTTTTCTCAAGCTTTCTTTCGGGATAGCTTCCGTACCTGAGCTCGATGTCCTCGGCTCTTTCTTCAAGGCGGATAACCCTGGTCTTGCCTGCCAGCCCGTCGCAAAGCTGAATCAGCCGGTCATAATCGTCAAAGTCTGTGCTTAAAAGCAGTTCTTCAAGCTCTTTTTTCTCATCAAAAGTGATGTCGCACTGCCCTACATAATCATCAAGCCTTTGACGGTTGAAAGAATGAGTGAGGCAAACTCTCGCCGCCTCGTCATACCCAAGGCTCAGCATATATCGGTAGCCGTCGTAAACATGCCGCATCTGAGACTCGCCAAAACTCCTGCCGATGTCATGCAATAAACCCAATATGTAAGCCTTATCCGCATCAAGTGAGCAGCAGCGTTCCGCAATAGCTTCAGCTGTCCTCGCCGTAACCCTGCTGTGGGACGCCCACGTTCCGGGAGACTTAGCCTCTCCGTCACAAAGTATTTTTTCAGCTTCACTTCTGCTCGGTAACACAATAACCACTCGTATTTCAATCGCTTATTTTCAAGCCTGATTGTATCACAAACTGATTGCCCTCAACAATCAAATTAAAGTTAAATGGGGGTTAAAGTTTGGACATAAAAATAAAGAAGCACCCTTTCGGATGCTTCTTTTGTAGATTACGAAGTAATCTACTGGTGCCGTTCTCCAATCCAAATCCGAACCATTTCCATACTTGCTCTGGGCATCGTTCACATCATCAAACGTAATCGTCTTTGTGCCTTCCTTGAAATTGAAAGTCAATAGCATCTTGTCGTCGTACAGGTAAATTGCATTGACAAAGGTGTCAATAAGCATCTTGCGGTGGGACTTCGTTGACTTTGTCAGGATGCCTTGTTGGATAGCATTCAAAATGTTCTGAATTGAAGCTTCCGCCTCTCGCAACCGCTGTTCATAAAGCGGAATGTTCACGTTCTCCCTATCCTGCTCGTGCAGCTTTCTCCACAGAGATACGCCCCACAATACCCACAGAACAGCTTCGTCGTCAGAAGATAATCGTCCTCTGCCTTGTGCCTTGCAGGGGCTTTCTTATTTTTGGCAAGCTTCTGCTGTACTCTGTCAAACAAATCTTTTGGAACTAGCGCAGGAATTCCATCCGGTATTATGATGTCCCTATACTGGTACTCACCTATGTATCGTCTGTTACTTAGTAAATGTTGAACGCTTCCAAAAGTCATGAGTTGCCCTTTGGCATTTCTGACACCTCGCTCATTAAGTATATCTTTGATTTCAGTCATAGTTGAGCCTTCGTCATAGAGCTTGAAAGCCTCCAACATGAACGGTGCTGTTACAGGGTCAACCTGAAAATATTGCTCGCTGTCAATAGTATAACCGAGAGTTAGCCCTCCACCGTTGTATTTGCACTTAAGTGCATTTTCAGTCATGCCTCGGATTACTTTTTCAGACAAATCTGCCGAGTAGTATTCCGCCATTCCCTCAAGCGCAGATTTACGAATAAAAAATTTTTGGAGAAACTTAGTGAGGGAACAAAAACAGTTCCCGAAATATAATCAGAAAGGATTACCGTTTATTGAACCGACGCAAGAAACTGATATACCACTATCCAACGGTGTTTTCAATACCCACATGAGCAGGAGATGGAGAAGAGAAGGAGTCAGCCGGACAGGGGAAAGAAGAAGCGTGGGATTATGAGCGATGACTGAAATGCGATAATCCGTCTGAAATTAAAACCAACTTATCACAGTGCAGAGTAATCCAGAAACAGATAGCGGGTGTCCTGAATATTATCAATATATTCGTTGCCATGGCGAGTGCCGGTGTAGACCAAATCCCCGTTTCGATAGACACAAAGCGTGGTGAAAGGCATCGGCTCCCAGTTGTGTTTACTCAACGGCACCGTAGCAAACAGCGTGCCGCCCTGCGTATTCAGGTAATAAAGCGAATTTGCGTAATTTGTGTGGACATACATATACTCGCTGTCGCTGAGAAGAAAATTCATTTTGTTGCCCGGCGTCATCCGGCAGACAAGGTTATCTATCAAAGAAAACCTCTCCGTTGCTGTCAGCTCCCGTCCGGCGGCAGTAATCGCCTTGTTGATATTATCCACAAAGCAATAAAGAACCCGCTCCGAGTCCGTTGCGCCCTCCTGCACATGATAATATCCGTCCAGCATCGGGCAGTCAAACATGGTTCCGTTGTGTGCAAATGTCCAGCAACGGTGGCTTAAGTCCCTCAGCACAAAAGGATGGCAGTTTTCATAATCCATTGTGCCGACGGTCGCTTTTCGGATATGAGCAATCATGGCGCAGGTTTCGACTTTGTGTGACAGCCGGTGCCTGAGGTATTCACTGTGTGTCGCAGTAACCGGTTCCTTTTCGAGTGAGGTCGAATTCCCATAAAAGGTCGCAAGCCCCACCCGTTCGGATGGCGCACACTGTGCGAGAAGAATTCCCTGAGCAGGTCAGTCACATCAATATGTGTTGCGGCACTCACACCGAACAGTTCACACATAAAAAGACTCCTCCCTTCGCCTTTTTGCGAGCTCAAGACCTTTCTTTGCAAACCCGCCGGAAAATTCTTTGCGGATTTTCCATGCGTAGCGGTTCTCGGCATCTATAAATTTTGCTTCCTCAAAGTCCAGAATTTCGAGTACTTCAGACGGATAATCGCAGTAAAAATCTCTCATAAAGCCTATTAGATTCCGTGCGGCATGAGCAATGGAGAAAAATTCACCCGCAGGCGTAACAAGATTGACAGTTTTCAGGTCGTAGTGCGCCGCGTTTTTGAAATTCTGCACCGCCTGTATCTGATCCTTTTCGGATACAGGTTGATCAGGAGAGGCGGCAAGCCAACCAAGCAGTAATTCTGCAAAAGCAACATCCTTTTCTTCTACGCCGGCATAAGCCAGAGGATTGAGGTCAAACATACGAAGCTCGATGTGGTCGACGCCATTTGCTTCAAGAGTTTCAAGTCGGTTCAGCCCTGCCGGCTTAAGGCGAACGGGATAATAGAGCTCTGTCGGAGCCATCAGCCAACCATCACGGACGTATCTGCGGATGCTTTCTGTATAGGAAGTGATATTCGAATAATCGAAAATTGGCACAAAAGCATTCCAGTACCCAAGTTCACTGCATCGAACGGAAGCAAGCCCCTGAAAGACGTCGCCGTCAAATACGTTCTTTTCCACATATGAGCTATCGAGCAAGGGGCTTGCCGCCGTTATCGATACTAAAATCCAACCGTATGCCACAACTCTACGGGCTAACATCAGATAAAGATCGTTTTTATATTCTGTAAAGCTTTCAAATCCACTGCGCTGAAAATCCGCCCTCAGAAGCTCTTCGTTAAAAGAGTAATTCACATGAATGCCGGATAATGCCATCTTATACCGCCCATATCTGTGTGACAGGTAATCTCGATATGAGGTTTTCGAAGATTCCACTCCGCCGAATTGCGCCACCGGTATGTCATCTTCATTTCGGATATACGATGGATTGGAGAAAGACCAAAGATACTCCCCGGTCTCAAGCGAAGCCAGGGTTTTATGAATTTCACGGGTGTATTCCTTAAGGCTCTCAACTGCGGCATGATAGCCAACGCAGACGGGTGTATTTATTTCAGTCTGATTTTCACAGAAGTCTCTGACTATATGCTTGTTACCCGGAAAAGGGTGTCTCGTGTGAGCCATGAATCCGTTCTCGTCCACCCGCAGACCTTCTTTCTCTAGTCCAAAATTGCCGGAGAGCAATAGCTTGCGTAGTTCCGGCGTATCAATGTGTAGCATTTCGGTGCCACTCCTTTCATGACTGTTCAGACTTATGGGAAAGTATATATTCCGCCTGTTCCCATATCTCATCTGTCGAATCGGCACGAATAAGATAGACGTGACTGCCCATGCCGCCGGAGATGGATGATGGCGGTGCATTCTCCAGAAGTATTCTGTTCCCGTACCTGCCAAATACTTCGTTCCGGGAATGCTCATAGCTCTCCTTGTCACTCTGCGCGAAATGGGTCACATAGGATTGAAAATGGTATTCCGGGAAAGAGCGGTTTTCATCAAACATAAGGCTTTCAGCCCATATCTGATAAACGTCTACATTATAGGCATAGTTCATTTTATCCGGGATATATCCGCCCGGCGCACGCATATTCACTTCGAGTCCGACAATGTCTCCCTTGCTTCCTAACCCCGGCTTATCAACATCCAGACGGAAAAATTCAAAATGAAAGAATCGGTTGCGTAACCCAAAAGCGGCAACTACCCGTGGTCCTATCTCACTCAGATCTGTCTGCTGAACATTTTGAGTATAGCTCACGTTTTCTCCGTTACCAAGGAGCATATCCAGCGGTGTGACAGCCATGACCTGACCTGAACAGAACAGGATATTGCCTCTGCTGTCGGTGATTCCGTCAAATGTTTCGATATGACCGGGTACAAACTCCTCCATAATGTACGGCTGTTCAGGCTTGCCGGAGATAAACCTCTCAAGCTCGTCATCGGAACTGAGCCTCCATGTGTTCGCCGCACCCACACCATTGTCCGGCTTGACGATTACAGGATAACCCACCTGAGAAACGAACTGTCGGCATATATCCGCACAATCTGCCGGAGCATATCTCGCTGTTCTGACACCGGCTCTTGAATATCCCGCCTTCATCCGTGACTTTAGCTTAACGTCTTCGAGTTCATCCGGCAGATAGCCGGAGCGGACATTGAAATCAGCACGCAGTCGGGCTTCAAGCTCTAACCAATATTCATTCTGACTTTCGATATAGTCTATCCGACCATACTTGGATATGTAAAAGGCTACTGCACGATAAACATCATCATATCTTTCCAAACTTGGCAGATAGTAATAGTCAGTCAAAGAATTGCGGCAGTTGTCGCTGAGGTCGTTCCATGGGCAATCGCCGATTCCGAACACATTTGCCCCAAGAGCTTTCAGGCGGTCACAGAAATTATAGAAATGCGACGGAAAGTTGGGCGAAATAAAAATTACATTCATGTGTTTCAACTCCTTATAGCCATAAAAATTGCATCCATGTGGGGACCTGAATCTCCCAACTAGCTTCGTTGTGCACGCCGCCTTGCTGACAATAAAGATACGTTTGCACCTGTTTTTCCATAAGCTTCGCTTCGAGATAACAGATGCTGTCAGCAATGTTCTGCACCCGCTCAGGTGTGTCTTCTGCAGTACCCCAACTAAAAAACACCTTGGTATCCGGAGACAGGCTGTCATCCCTGATCTCTTTATCAAAGGATTCCATTGCGGGTAACAGAGAGGGCGAGATCACCGCCGCTTTTGAAAAGAAGCGGTTGTAACGCAGTACTGAATAAAGCGCAGTCATGCCACCATTGCTGTAGCCGGCGATTGCGGTTGATTCCCGAAACGGGTATGTCCGATAGGTTCTGTCTATGTAGGGCTTCAGGTCTTCAACAATCCAACGAAGGGTATCGTCACCTCGTCCCCACACCTCGCCATAGATTCTGCTGTATATATGATACGGACAATATTCATGCAATCTTTGCACATCGTCATTTGAACACTCAATCCCTACTACAATAAGCTTTTTACCCCAATGATCCAGAAACTGCTTCAGCCCAAGTGATTTGCCATATGTGGCATCAAAATCGAAAAACAGATTATGACCATCAAACATATAGAGCGTCGGATACCTTTCGCCACAGAAATCGTAGTCATCGGGGAGATACAGATGAATCCGTCTAGCTTGCGATGCGGCAGGAAAGTAGTAATCGAATTTGTAAACCATACAACGCCTCACTTGAACTCTGAATTTTTAATATGCTAATGCGGACTATTATATCATCAATAACCTAC
>JAJQHJ010000036.1 GCA_021199795.1 Oscillospiraceae bacterium | reverse complement strand
TATTGAGCGGGCAAACGGCGGCATGAATGATATTTTAGGCGCTAAAGTATTGAGTTTTCAAGGAACGCTCCCATTTTTGATATGGGAAGTTTGAGTATATTATTCATCTAAAAAAATCAATTATGTATTGACTTGCAAACATTCTATTAAGGAGTCCATTTTCATGTTTACAAACTGGTTTTACAGCCTGCAGGACTACATCAGCAGCTCCATGCCGCTCGTTGTGGCATTTTTGCTGAAAGTACTGCTGTGCATTATCGTTTATCTGATTGGCAGAAAAGTGATCGTCTGGGCGGTAAACGCATTCCGGAAGATGCTTACCCGCACGAAAATGCAAACCGGTGCGGTCACGTTCTCCTGCTCGATGTGCAAAATCCTGCTGTACTGCGTCCTTGTGCTCTGGATCGGTATGCAGTTCGGAGTAACCGAAGCCTCCGTTGCGGCTCTCGTGGCATCCGCCGGCGTCGCGATTGGCCTGGCATTTCAAGGCGGCCTGTCCAACCTGGCCGGCGGGTTTATGATCCTCGTCTTTCAGCCGTTCCACGTCGGCGATTATATCATCACGCAGGGGATGGAAGGCACGGTGCAGAAGATCGAGATCATGTACACCACGCTTTTGACGACCGATACCCGGCGCGTCATTGTCCCCAACGGCACGCTCGCCGACAATGTCATGGTCAATGTCACTGCCGCCAACCGGCGCAAGCTTGAGGTCAAAGCTTCCATTTCCTATGAGGACAGTCTGGAGACGGCCAAAAAAGTGCTGGAGGGACTGATTGAAGAAAATCCGGACGTCCTGCACGAGGAAGAGCATCTCGTCTTTGTCTCGGAACTGGGGGACAACGGCGTCGTACTGGGACTGCGCTGCTGGGTACCTACGGATCAATATTATCCGGTGCTCTGGTGGATGAACGAGCGCATTAAGCTCCGCTTTGATGAAGCGGGTCTGCACATTCCCTATCCGCAGATGGATGTGCACATCTCATCTGAGGCAGACGCCTCGCCTCAGCAGCACGTTAATTTTACTCAAGCATCATAAAAAGTCTCATCGCGCAGCGATTGTAAATTGGCTTTTTCTCGTAACAGCGAAGATATTAAACAGTTAAGAACGTTTCAGAAAGCTTCCTGTATAATATAAAGCATAGTGAAGCTTGACTAAAGAAAATACCTCAAGTAGATTTAGATAGTTACTGACCCGACAGTTGGTAATAATCTAAACGAACGAGAGGTATCTGATATGAATACTAATGTAAAAACCGTCGAAAAGCAAGCAGAATCTGAAAATTGTGTCAAAAAATCCAGAGCGGATTATCGCCGGGAAAAGAAAGCTGCCGTGAAGGACAAAGAATCAAAATTGAAGAACGAAAAAGTTCAGAGATCAACGCTGGCGCTGTGTGATCAGGAACTGCTTCGTAAGATAGATGAGATTACTGAAAACCTGAAAGCAAAGACCTGGTACCATCTGGAAACATCCGGCAGGTTTAAGAAGAACGAAAAGATCTCCTTCATCAGTGATGACATGCTTATAGTTGGATGCGATATAGGCAGCGAAACGCATTATGTGAGGGCGATTGATACGCGGGGGCGTGAGCTCAGCAGGAAGGCGCTGGCTTTTGAGAATAATGCGGAGGGATTTGGAAAAGCGAAAGACTGGGCGTTGGAACTGGCGGCGAAGCATGGGAAGACGCAGATAGTTCTTGGCCTTGAGCCAACAGGCCATTACTGGTTCGCAATCGCTTCGTGGATGATCTCGCAGGGGATCAGTGTTGTCCAGGTAAATCCTTATGCGGTAAAGCAGACAAAGGAAGTGGAGGATAACAGCCAGCGAAAGGATGACCGGAAAGATCCGAAACTGATTGCAAATCTTGTAAAAGATGGAAACTATGGGATGCCGTATCTACCGGAGGGGATATATGCTGATCTGCGCGGTCTTGCCCTGTTCAGGGATCAGCTTACAGAAGACCGTATCCGGTGCATGAACCGGCTTCACCGGGAGATGAAGATTTATTTTCCGGAATATAAAGAGGCATATGGAAAAGTGGATGGCGCTTTCAGCCTTGCATTGATGAAAGAAGCACCATTTCCGAAAGATATTCTTAAGCTTGGAACGGCAGGAATCAAGGAAATCTGGCACAATGCGAAACTCAGAGGACGCGGTTACGCAAAGGCAGAAGGACTTGTCCGATATGCTGAAGAAAGCGTTGGATTGAAGGAAGGTGCAGAAGAAAACAAGGAGCCAGTGAAATGGTATGCGGAAGAGATCACAAGGCTGACGGAGAAACTGTCAGAGATCGAGGAGAAGCTCTACCAGAAGTGCATGGAGATACCATACGCGAAGAATGTGTTGGAGATACCTGGTATAGGTGAAAATATCATGGGAGGCATCCTTTCAGAGTTTGGTGATATAAGCCGTTTTGATGACGCAAAAGAGCTCCAGAAGCTGAGCGGGCTAGGCCTTGTGGCATGTAGTTCCGGGAAGCATACCGGGGAGACCAGGATCAGCCGCAGGGGACGCAAGCGGTTAAGGTACTGGCTGTTTCAGGGAGCAAAATCAGCAGTAGCGCATTCGCCGGAGTTTAAAGCATTGCATAACTATTACACTACGCGGGAAGAGAATCCATTGAAAAAGATGCAGTCGTTGGTTGTGATCGCCTGTAAGCTACTGAGGGTCATCTATACGATATTAAAGACCGGAGCGAAGTACGATCCGGAGAAGATGACGAAGGACATCGTATATGCACCAAAACAGATAGCAGCAGCGTGACCGTCAAGAAGAGACAGAATGTAACTGTAACAAGATAAAAAGCACTCCAGAGTCCTGCCGGGCTTCCGTGTTTGTAACGGGAATCGGGCAGGGTTCTGGAAAGGGACCTGGAAACGATGGGATAGTATTATGCTCCCGTCATGCAACACCAACAGGGAATAAAGATGGTACAGCGTCCACTGATCTAATCAGTGCCATTGGAGATTCCGTGGAGGTCAGTAAGAAAAAAATCTACAAATAAGAGCTGTAGCCGGTGGCAGTTTACTCCGTGGGGCATAGACCCCGTTAGAAAGCTTGTCCGGCACTCGGTGTATGAGCAGGTGGGACGAAGGAAGTTGGGACATGATCCCTGTAGACACGGAAGGTTCACCATCATAGATGAACAGAGGGAGATAGCCTTTATATTTAATAAACATGGATGCTTTACTTCTCTATACTCTTTCTCATCTATCCAGTACAAAGATACGATGGATGCTCATCACCTTTAGCCCGAAAAAACTGTAAGTAGGTAATCAAAAAAGCCTTTAAATTCAATGATTTAGGGCTTGACATAATAGGAAGGAAAAGCGAGGCTATGAATCAGGAAGAAAAAGAAAAAATGCTGTTGGTTGCT
>JAJQHJ010000007.1 GCA_021199795.1 Oscillospiraceae bacterium | reverse complement strand
TCATCTAAATGTACCACCTCTTTCACTCTATAAGTACGATTTTCTCGCTACAGGTCGCAAAAAGCGGTGTGGGCATTTACAATGGAACTATTTCTTAAAAAGTCTATATGCAGAACATATCACTGCTAAAATTACAAAGCCTAAACAAACATACGCCGCAATCATAGCTGCATTATATTCGCCATTGGTATAACATAGCAAGCTAACAATAAAGCTAATTGCTATGCACAGAACGCAGAGAATAAATAATCTTTGAAGAATTTGCCTCATATTTGTTTACTCCTTTCAAATCTATTAGTACGACTTTCTCGCTATAGGTCGCAAGAGTTTGAAAATTTCTCAAATTTCTGAAAAATGCGGGACACATTAGCTGAAAATAGCCATCGCACTCTGCACTGTTGATAGCACCCTCCAATACTATTGCGCTTTCTTATATTATATCATTTCAAGATTGATGATTCAATATTGAAAGGGGTATTTTTTCTCCAGAGCATTTCCCTGCCCTCACTTATTTCTCCTTTCCTATAAGATCGCTGTCTGCAATCTTTATGTAAGAGTATTCATCCTCAAGATACTTCAATACAAAGCCGTCGTCGGTATGGCAGACAACCGAATATGAGTAATTGTCATCGAGATTAAGGCTGTACTGTCTCCCAGTGGAGATTTCGATTGCGATTTTCGACCATGTGTCGAAGATATAGCCGCCGCAGACTTCATAGGAGCCGAAGCCGACTTCTATCTCTTCGCCGTTCGGAGTGAGGACGATTTTGCCGGTGTCGGCGTTCAGAATAAGATAGCCGTTCGACCATTCGGAGATATTTGCTATGTCGCTTTCACTGAACTCGCCGGTTTCGATGATATACATGTAGTAGTCGTAATTGTACCAGTCGGTATTCTTGTAGTCGTCCTGCATGATGTCTTCTATCGTCGGCTCGTCGCCTTTCAAGTAGCTATACTGTAGATAGATTTTGCCATTATACTCGCCAAAGACCCAGTCCTCGCCACCGTCATATGAGCCTACCTCCGCTATTTCGGTATACTCGCCGGAAGAAAGAGAGTAACTGTTGAAATATATCGTCCTCTGATTGGTACTTGTGCCGTAGGCATCATAAACGCTTTCTTCGGAACAGAAATAGATAGTGTCGCCGGTGAGGACTATTCTTTCATAGACGTTTACCGTCCTGTTGGAGACTGTTTTGAGCTTCACGCGTGAAGTTCCGTCGGTTTCTGCACTGTAAATTGAGAAGTAATTTTCATAACCGTCGTCGCCCATAGACACGCCAGTCACGAAGTAATAGAGCTTTCCATCATATAAAAACGGGTGGTTATACATTCCAAATGACGGGCAGGTGTCCGAATCGGTATGTGTGCAGTTCGGATAAGGGCAGACGATAACCGACACCGTGCTCTCAAAATCCACAAAATGAAGCCTTGACAAGGAGTCGACAAACAACTCCCCACCCTCGCCGACGTCCGTATACTGACTGATGACCCTTGAAGTAGATTCAGTTTCATCTGTAACGCTGTCTCCACAAGAGGTGAACATAGACAGGCAAAGTGCGATCGAAAGAATTGTTGATAACAGCTTTTTCATGATTGGCTTTTCCTCCATTCATCGTATTGTCTGTTTGCTTCCTGGATTATGTCATCTATACCGGCTTCTTCGAGAAGCGCGCGAAGATTGTATATATACTCATCAAAGTCAGTGTACTCTGTAAGGCGGTTATATGTCATATTGCCCATCACGCCGAGGACATCCAGGCACTGCTGATACACTTCGCTGTCATCGAAAATGAAATCGAAATCTTCACTCACGTAGGCATTTTCAAGAGAAGTCTTATAGACATCGGCAATATCATTTGTCTGCGAAGTATTAGGAACACTCAACAGGAGATTTGAGAACTGGTCGCAGGCGTAATAATACAGGTTATTATTTATTCGTCCGTCACTGTACATTTCTGATTCGTAGTCCGCATAGCACATGCGGTTGTTGAGCTCTTCATCGGTGAGCATAGTTGCGATAAAATCAAATGCCATATCCTGATACTTGCTGGTACTGCTGACACCCAGGGCATAATTATTTCTTGTGAGAACCGGCTCGGATTCATCATACACTGCGTAAACCCGCTTATAGATAGCGTTGCCGTCATCATCCTCATAGCCTGTCCAATAGTTGAAGACTTCGCCGATTTCTGATGGATAATCCACCGTACATTCAAGAGCAAAGTAGGATTCGGTGTAGGATGTTGTCGATAAGCCCTCATTATGGAGGGTGAACGCTGTTTTCAGAGTTGAGATATAGTCTTCGTCATCAAGCCAGCTTATTGCGGTTTTGTTTTCTGCGTCCCAATATACTCCCGAAGTCAGCTCGGTTTTATCTGTGCTGCAATCTACCATCAGCGTCGAGAAGAATGAATAAACGGCTTTGTCCACGCTTTCACTTTGGATGGTCTCAAGCAAATCAAGCTGGTCGGTAAATGACTTTGAAAAATCATAGCCGTATTCATCTGCCAAGGCAGCATCTACAAGATAAGCATGTGTTGGCTTTATGGAGCCATTGCAGTTGATTCCGTAGATGGTGCCATTGTAGCTATAAGCTCGCCAGAGGTTTTCAGGCATCATCGAATAGAGAGTTTGCCCTACCTCGGTGGATTCAAGATAATCATCCAAAGGAGCCAGCATATTGTCGCGAATACTGTAGAAATAATTTGTGGTGCTGATGATGTCAATCTGTTCCCCGCTGTCAACTTTTGATTTCAGATCGCTGTACCAGTCGCTGAGTCCGACATTCGAACAATAATCGCTGTAAATTGGATTATTCTCGGTGAATTCGAAGCAGATGACATAGTCCTTACCGAGATCGCTAAGATACTCGTTGACTGATTCGGTTATATAACGATACCTGTTGTTTCCAACACACGCAACAACAAGAACCGTCTTGTCTGGATATTCAGCCTGGATCTCGTCATAGGTCTGGATGTCTGGAGACTTTGAGTATTCCATAGTGCTGCCGTCTTCAAATTCCTCATGATAGCGGATATTGCCGTCATCGTCCATCCATGAGGTTATGTAGTACTCGTGAGTAGTAACTTCAGTTGTTGTTACGGCTGTGGTTGTAGTTGCGGGTGTAGTTTCGCTTTTCTGCATGGTTTCACTTCCGCATCCGCAAAGAGAAAATGTAAGTGATGCAGCTAAGATAAGTGATAGTAGTCTTTTCATGAATTGGTCTCCCTCCATTCTGCATATTGCCTGTTTGCTTCGGCGATTATGTCGTTTATGCCGGCTTCTTCAAGCGTTGCACGATATTCAGCCAGATACTCTTCAAAAGTAAGACTATTATAATCAAACATATTATCTCCGAAAACACATGTCACCGCACGAACCTCTATACACTGCTGATAAACTTCGGAGTCGTCAAAGATAAAATCGAAATCTTCGCTGACATAGGCGTTTTCGAGTGATTCAAAATAGGTCTCGCCGATATATGAGGATTCATCATATGTCGGAATGCACAGAAGCAGATTTGCAAATTGTTCATACGCAGTCTGATAGTGTGTATCCGGCTCGATTTTGCCGTTTTCAAGAATATAATCTTCATAATCTGCATAACACATTCGGTTGTTCAGTTCCTCGTCGGTGAGCATTGTCGCTATGAAATCAAATGCCATATCCTGATTTTTGCTTGTACTGCTAACCCCAACAGCATTGCCGTTTCTTGTCAGTGAAACGCTGTCATCATAAACGACATAAACGGGAATATATACTCTGTTGCGATCCGAATCAGTGCCAAACGGAAGATCGAATATATCTCCATTGTCTGCGGGAAGATACACGGTGTTCTCAAAAGCGAAAAAAGAGTTGAAAAACGAATACTCTCTCACATATCCTTCAAGATTCAGGCTGTACATCATCTCAATGTAGCTGACAAATTCCTCATTATCCAGCCAGCTTTTTGCGGTCTTTTCTTCCTCGTCCCAATAGATTCCTGTTGTAAGTACCTGAGAATTAACGTAATATGATGTCTGGTAACTAGAGTAGGTCATGATAGGTGTTACACCTGATTCTTCCGAAGCTATTTGCTCAAGTATATCCATCTGCTCAGTAAGCGGTTTTTCAAGGTCATAGCCGTACTTGTCTACAAGCTCAGCGTTCAAGTACAGGCATTTCTGATAGCTCAACGAGCCGTTGCAGTTTATGCCGTATACTGTTCCATTGTACCTGAGTGAAGTCCACAGATTTTCCGGCATCATCGAGTAAAGGGTCTGACCGACTTCTGTCGATTCAAGATAATCATCGAGCGGCAGAAGCAAATCATCCCGTATGCAGTAGTAATATTTATCTGTACTGATAATGTCGACTTGCTCGCCGCTGTCAACCAAGGCTTTAAGACTGCTATAGTAATCGACTGAGCCGTAATTACTCGGATAATAATCGCTGTAGATAACATTCAAGTCTACAGTTTCAATAAATATGACATAGTCCTTGCCAATGCTGTTCAGGTATTCGTTCACCGCATTCTGAATATTAACGCTGTAAGAGTTTCCTATCATTGCCACGACGAGTATGATCTTTTCGGGGTACTCTTCCTGGAGATCTTCTTTAGTCATGCCGTAGGACTGCGGGTAGAAGTATATGTCTGTGTGACGGTTTCCGTCGTCGTCAGTATATGTTTCTTGAACCTCAATATCTCCGTCCTCGTTTATCCACGAAGAGATATAGTATTCATCCTTGATTTCGGAAACGGTCGTGACGGCTGTAGTCGTAGCTGCCGTTGTAGTTTCGCTTTCCTGCAAAGTTTCACTTCCGCAACCGCAGAGTGAAAATGCGAGGGATGCGGCTAAGATAAGGGATAGTAGTTTTTTCATGATGTAGTCTCCTTTCCGATGAGTTCACTTGCTTCAAGCTTGATAAATTCATTGTTCAATGAGTCTCTCAGGATGTATGACCCGTCGAGATAATATTCGACATTATATCCGGTTTCAAGCGGAAGCTTGGACTCGTAGTGAACGCCTGTTTCTAGGTCGATTAAGAGACCATAGTACAAGTGAAAAGCATAGTCATTGCAAACCTGAAGCGCAACTTTGTTGCCGATGTCGTACTCTTCCCCGTTCGGAGTCCTGATTATAGCCTCCGTCAGGTTGTCATTATAGATTACAAGATATCCGTCAACGGCTTTCCAGACTGCCTCTTCATTCTCTGCAAATTCTCCCGTGGACAAATCAAATCTGTAATACTCGAGAATTGATTCCGGAAATATGTGATCGGTATAGAGTGCATCAATTTCTTCATCGGTAAGCTCGTGATCATAATAGGAATAGCTGATGTAGATAGTTCCATCCGCTTCTCCCTTGATGCTCGCTCCAGCACTGTAACCCTCGCCTATCTTTACTATCTCACTGAACTTGTTAGTTTCAAAGTCATATGAAATCAGAGAAACGCTCACATAATCTTCAGTCGAACCATAATCATTGAAAGTGGTCTGCTTTGCTGTCATATAGATTGTGTTTCCGACGACAAGAGCCGGATTATAGTCTGCGATTTCCCAGTCGGTAAAGGTTTCAATGGCTATGCGGTTTGTGCCGTCAATGTCGCAACGACAGACAGTAATTGTCTCAGCATAGGTGCCATTTGTGTATTTTATATCATCTGAGAAGTAGTACATCTTACCATCAAATACACTCGGATAACAAGAGAGCCCATAGGACGAACAGGTGCTACTATCAGCATGAGTGCAGTTCGGATAGGGACAGACAACTGCTGATTGCATCGTGGTGAAATCAAAGTAGTTCAGCCTTGAATAAGAATCATAGTAGAACTCACCGTCGTTATAGATGTTTGTTTCATTGCTTACCATATGAGAATCGGTGCGTTCGTCTGGCGAAATACTTCCGCAACTGCAAAGTGAACATGCAAGTAATACAGCTAAAAACAGTAAAAAAAGCTTTCTCATGAATAAGTTTCCCTCCACTCTGCATACTGCCTGTTTATCTCCTCCAGAAGCTCATCAATACCCGCTTCTTCAAGCTCGGATTTCAAAGCGGCGAGGTCATTTTCGACCGATGAATAATACAGGTATGAGTGATTACTGGCGGCACTTTCCACAGCCGCATAGAGCTCTTCATAGCCTCTGACATCAAACGCAAAGCCTATTGCTTCGCTCTCATCGGCGGGTGAAGCTGTTTCAAGAATTTCCTTGCAAAGCTCGTTCATATCCTGTGGCATATCTCCCGAGCTGTCGGAGTACGGCAAGCTTATAAGCGGGTTATAAAACCTGAACATACTAAGCACCGGACGAGCACCCGACACGACACCATCGACAAGATTATAGTCCTTGCCCTCTATACCGTAGGTCAGAAGATTATTTAAGTATGAATCCGTCTGGCTGAGAAGTATAAAGTCAAATGCCTCGGATTTATATTCCGAGCCGGAATAAATCCCGATTCCGCCCAACGCCTGAGTATAGTGGTAATCGGACATCGGCACAACCGTGTAATCCTCGGTGTTATCTTTTGAATCAACTATCTTCTGAATATGAGACCTTATTTCAAACCTCAGCGGATTAATATAAATGAAGCAGTCGTCAAACCCAACAACGTCGTAATTCTCGAGAACGCCTGCGTTTTTCAACTCGTACATCATTTCAAGATACGCTTCCAATTTCTCGCTGTCTGCAAGGCTTACCGCAATGCCGTTTTCACCGTCGAAAGAAATGCCGTCCATGTAGATGAAACGATCAATAAGATATGCCGAAGAATAACCTGCTGAAACACCAGCACAGCCCTCGGTCTGCATTACTTCTTCTACAATATCAAGCTGTTCTGTTATAGTCTTATCAAAATCCCAACCGTATTTTTCGGCAAGCTCGGTGTTTATATAGTAGTAGCAATCTGCCCTTACTCCGACTTCATAACCACCAAAGTTATAGAGGTTGCCATTCACGCGAAATGAATCCCAGTATTCCTCCGGCAGGGAGTTATAATATTCCATAGCCTCTTCAGAGTTTTCAAAATAGCTGTCAAGAGGTTCATAGATTCCATCGTAGATATTGCTGTAGTAAGCATGGATGAGTCCGTTTCCAACAGTTAGTGAACAGCGGGTAAGTATATCAACCTGTTCACTCGACTCAAGCTGTTCTATATACGCATCTCTTGCATCGTCATAGTAGAGCGTGGCATTATAAAAGTCAACCGGCGAAAAGCAGATGACGTAATCCTTGCCGAGAGAAACAAGATAATCGTTGATGGTGTCGATGGGTATGAGCCTTGTATCTTCTGCAGGATAATCATACCCCAGCCAGACTAAAACCGTCTTGTCGGGGTACTTTGCCTGAATTTCGTCTGCCGATTCATAGTAATTGGGATAGTATTTATGTCTGTAGATGGTTCCCCCGTTTCCGCTTATATAGGTCTCTTCTACTATCAATAAACCGTTTTCCTCTGTCCATGAAGTGATGTAATATTCTTCTTCACTTTCGGGAACGGTCGTGACGGCTGAGGTCGTAGCCGCCGTTGTGGTTTCGCTTTCCTGCGGGAGTTCTTCAGACGAATTCCCACAACCGCAGAGGGAAAATGCAAGTGATGCTGCTAAGATAAGCGATAAGAATTTCTTCATGAGTTTGTCTCCCTCCATTCCTCATACTGTCTGTTGACTTCTTCTAAAAATTCATCAATTCCAGCTTCTTCAAGTTCGGATTTCAGAGCGGCAAGGTCATTTTCTGCACTCGAAAAGTACAGGTAGGAGTGATTCTTCACAGCTTCCTGAACAGCACTGTAGAGGTCTTCATATCCTCGAACGTCAAAGGCGAAGCCTACTGCTTCACTTGCATCTGCCGACTGGGCGTTTTCCAGAATCTCTGCGAACAGCTCGTTCATGTTATCGGTCATATCGCCGTAGGAATCGGTTATCAGCGGGTTAGCGAAGCGGTAATTTATCAGATACGGCGCATCTTCACTGTCACCAAATGAGAGAAGATTATTGAGGGTGCTGTCCGTCTGAGTTAGGAGGATGAAGTCAAAAGCCCCGTCTTTATGCTCCGAGCCGGAATAGATGCTCACGCCACCGGAGGAGGATGAGGTGTAGGTAAAGCTTGTATTATCGGCAACGGTGGTGAAATCGGAATAGGTGTCGTCGCCGGTTTCAAACTGGGTCTGTTCGCCTGTGAAGGACTTTCCCAAGTTGAGGGAATAGGTGCTTGTCGATATGCCATAGCTTGCGAGATACATACCGCTGTAATTCTCCGCATCGTCAAAGATTAGCCCTCTGTTTTTGAGTTCATACCAAAGCTCAAAGCTTTCAGAAAAACTGTCGCTGTCAGCGAGACTGACAATTCCGTCATCATAGGAAGTGCCTATTATTCCGGCAAAAACAAACTCTTTGTAAAGGCTCGAATAATTGACCTTGACTCCACGGCAGTTTTCTTCGGTCATAATGGTCTCTATGAGATCAAGCTGTTCAAACAGCGATTTATCGTAGTCCCAGTCATACTTGTCGGCAAGCTCGGTGTTGATGAGGTAGTAGTTTGTGGAAGTTCTTCTCACTCCGAGACTGAAGCCACCGAAGCCGTAGAGAGTGCCGTTCACCTTGAAGGATTCCCAATATTCTTCAGGAAGCGAGTTGTAATAATCTGTCGCCTCCTCAGAACTTTCAAAGTAGCTTTCAAGCGGCTCATATATGCCGTTCATGGCGTTGTAGTAATAAACAGTGATTAACGGCTCGTCAGAGCTTGCGACCATAACCGTCAGAATGTCCGCTTGCCCGCCAGAATCTATATATTCCGTGAAGCAGTCGAGAATGGAGTCGTAGTCTCCGTTATCGTACTTGACTGTTGCCGCAGTCATATTCAAGGGATAGTAGCAGAGAACATACTCCTTGCCGATGGAGTCCAAATACTCATTGATTTCATCTATCGGAATCTCGATTTCGAGACCGCTATCAGCCGTCAGAGCAAATCCGACCCAAACGAGAACAGTTTTATCGGGATATTCGGCTTGAATTTCTTCGGCAGTTTTGTAGGAATAGAGAGTTAAACCAGAGTAGAGGGCATTGTTGTCAATCTCACTTGTCTCACCGTTGGTCTGCTCGGTTGTCGAAGCAGATGTTATAGCTGATTCTTCGGAAAGAGAATTCCCGCAGGATGAGAAAAATGACATGCAAATGATGACTGAAATAAGCAATGAGAATAGTTTTTTCATTCTGATACCGCCTTTTGTGGATTCTTATAATAACAGACACAATTGGCGCGAAATTGGGTTCAAAAAAATCCCTGCCGTATCTCTACAGCAGGGATCAATTATCTTATTCAGTTTCAGCTCACCAGTTTACATCTTACAGCCACTCTTGCCTGTCCGGAATAGTTGCAGGTGAAAAGTGTCAAATCCCAGTCGCCTGTTATCATTTCGGTGATTGCGGTCGGCTGGATGGTTTCTACTTCCGTCACCTCATACTCATAGACCGTTCCTGTTACATCGGTGAACGTTATTGATGCACCTATAGACAGATCTTTGATATTGCCAAAGTGACGTTCATAATTATGAGCGCAGATGACGAGATTTCCGGCACTCGCACTTCCCGTGTATCTGGCAGGAGAATTCTTAAGTCCTGCATAGCTCCATTCTGAAAGCACAGGGAGCTCAAGACCGAATGATGGGATCGACAGAATGCCAATATAACTATCGTCACCGACAGTAAGGCTTATGACAGAATAAGCTTCGCCGTTTTCGTCCTCCTCCACCGACAGGTCATATTCTGAACCGACGGCACTCAGCATTGCATCGGAGAGCTTTTCCTCTGCTTCAGTGGAGGCGGTAGACGCTCTGTCGGCATCATAGCGATTGTACAGATAGAGCGAAAGCGCACCGATAAGAAGCAGTGCGCCTATCACTATTAAAATTCGTCCTATAACAGTTTTCTTACTCATCGTTTTTTATCCGTCTTTGTGAGTATCAATCCCGCTGCAACGCAGACTCCTCCGGCTCCAGCCATAATTGGAATCGGATAGTTGAGCTGTCCTGTCTGCGGAAGTGTTTCCTCCTCCACATCAGGTTCGTCATCGATATCGACCTCTTCGTCGGTGTCGCTGGGCTCTTCATCCTCGGGGACAGTTACTTCCTCATCCGGCTCAGTCACGGTTGTGGTTGTCGTTGGAGTAGGATAGTCGGGAGTGTCAGGAGTTGTGGTAGGTTCTATCTTAGTAACAACCTCCACGTCATACTCTCCATCAAGAGGTACAGGAACCACGCTCGGCTCAATGTCATACCCAGTCGGGTTGGTTGACGGTACGATCAGATAAATGCCGGTTTCCAAGCCAGAAAACGTAACTGTTCCATCAGAGCCAACTGCTATCGATGTCCCATTTACTCCGGTATTAATTGTCCAGTTCCACAGAAGCCAGCCAAGTGATGAGCTTTCCAGGTCGCTGAGATCCAATCCGCAACCGGAGAATTCATCAGTAAAGTTCTTACTGTAGTCGGCAACCTTATAGATGGTAAGTACACCGTCAGTCACTATTGTGTCGCCATACTTAACCGTCACGGTTATAGAGCCAACAGTGTCTGCCACTGCTCCTATCATGCAGGAAAATGTCAGTATCACCACTGCCATAACTGCGGACATTACTTTTAATATCTTGTTTTTCACTGTAATCGTTCCTCCTTTGATCTTAAAAACGCTTCTTTCTTCTTAGGTACGTTCCTAGTTTATTACTGATATCTTGTTAAATGGATAGATTCTTACGAGAACCTTTCCTACTATCTGATCCTCCTCGATACAGCCAATAGCACTGCTTCGGGAGTCAATTGATGTTGCTCTGTTATCGCCCATGACGAAAACTCTGTTTTCCGGAACCTGATATGGGAGATCTATATCACACTCACCTATCGATTTATTGGTGACATACGGCTCGTCCAGAAGCTCGCCATTGACTGTGACGTTGCCTTCTTCGTCAATATCAATAGTGTCTCCGGCAACTCCTATAACGCGCTTCAGAAGAAGCTTGTTCTGGTAGTAGAAGCCTATGAGATCTCCGGTCTGAAGATTATCTGTCTTGATGAGAAGAATGATATCGTCATCAGAAAGCGTTGGCTCCATGCTGGAACCAGAAACCTGCAGGACAGGCAGAAACAGCGTTGCCAAAAGCACCGCCACCGCGGCTACTACAATCAAAGCATATACAGTTGTCCTGAGTGTCGCAATGAATCTTCTTCTGTGTTTAAGACGCTTGCGCTCCGACTGGACTTCTTCCTCCGTCGGAAGAACCAGATCGCGATTCTTTTTACGTTTCAACAATGCAAGCTCTCCTTATTCAGTTTCACCGTCAGAAGCAACCTGCGAGGAATATTCGCTGTCAACTCTTCTGACAAGCTCCAGGGCGTTGTCAACTTTCATTCTGGCTTCTGCAAGAATTTCATCCGCCTGGCGATTTGCCTCGGCTACAATTTCCTCTGCCTTATGCTGTGCCAGCTGAACATCAACCTCACTGTTGTATTCTCCGCCGGCAGTAACCCTGATTGCCAATAAGTATTGCTCCAAAGCCTTTTGAGCTTCGGTAAAGATATCGTTAAGACTTTGTGACGCATCAGCAACCGTTCCAAAGTGGCTGATAACCTGTTCATTTTCTGATATTCGCTTCTTGAGCTCGTCATTCTCATCTTTCAGGGATTTCTCACTTTTCTGGAGAGCATAAATGATTTCAACAAGTTCTTCGCGACTAAGCTTTTTCAGCTTTACACCAGTTTGTTTTGCTTTAAAAAGTCCCACCCGATCGCCTCCAAATCTCTGCGAACTTACAAAAAGCCCCCTGTGCTGAAACACAGGAGGTCAGAAACAAACCCTCTGAGAAACGCCGAGTCCAGGGGGCATAAGCGGTAACGGGTCTGACACTAGTTTCCAGTCAGTAGTGCCGGAAGCACTACCCCCCCCACGCCGATTTGCACATTAGAAATATTTAAATACCATCTTGTACAGTATATCACTTTCCGTTGAGTTTGTCAACATGAAATCCAAAGAAAATATGAAAGTTTTGTGACAATCACAGTGCGATGTTAATTATGAATAAAAGAAAAATAGCTCTGTAACATCGCTCTGAGACATTATGTCTCTTTTGTGTCGTCGACCAGAACAACAGCCTCATTATGGAACATTGAGCGAGCCTCGTTGCGAGAAACTATAATATGGTCGATGAGATTCTTGCCAGAATTCTCTATCATCGTTCTGACGGCTTCTGTGAGCTTCATATCATCATCCGATGGGCTGGAATCTCCGAACGGATGATTATGAGCAAGGACAAAATTAGTGCATTTGCTCTTGAGAACCTCCATCAGTATTTTGTTATTATCAAGGAACACAGATGAGCCGTTGCCCTCCGATATCTTTATGCTCGAAACAACACAGGACTTATCATCCAGGCAGGTGAGCCAAAGCTGCTCATTCTGCATGGCTGCAAGCTTGCACAGAAAATAGTGGCAGAGCGAAGAGGTTGTATTCAGCCTTTCTCCATCCATGCCGGACAGCATGTATCTTGTGAAAAATTCCGGAAGAAACTTCAAAAGGAATGCTGTATTGCCGCCCACTCCATCGACAGTCAAAAGGTCATCATAATCGGCATTAAGGACACCCGAAATGCTTCCGAAGCGATCCAACAGTGCATGTGCTACGGGATTTGTATCCTCACGAGGGATTGAATAGAACAGCAATAGCTCAAGGAGCTGGTGATCATAAAAGCAGTCCACGCCTTTCTGCATGAATTGTTGCTTAAGGCGTTCACGGTGACCTTTATGGACATTTTTGCTGGTATCAGATTTTTTTGACATATCGCTTTCCCTCTCTTGGTCGACATCGTTTAATTGTAGCATAAGGCGCATTATAATTCAAGCATTTCCGACACTTAAAAAGTAACACTGGTACTTGATTTTTCCGGGGCAATGCTGTACAATTACAGATGAGGAGGCAGTGAAAATGGGAAAACCGAAAATTAATCACAAAGAAAATGCATTCAGAATCAAAAACAGCATTATCGTTGCACTAATGGCTCTGAGCCTGATGCTGACAGGAGTTTCATGCACATACGATGACAGCGAAAGCGTCGATGACGGTTCATCCTACTCTATAGATGAGCAGGTTACGGAAAGCGTCACAGAGCAGACGGAAGAGCCTGAAATCACTTCTGTAACCACAGAGGAGACGACCGAGGCAACAACTACCGAAGAGGTCACCTCCACAACAGAAGCTACAACTGAAGTCACAACCACAGTGGAGACCACCACCGAGGCTACCACTACCACCACGGAAGCTACTACCACATCGGCTACAACTACTGAAGCCAC
>JAJQHJ010000021.1 GCA_021199795.1 Oscillospiraceae bacterium | reverse complement strand
GAACTGGATGAAGAAGTGAAGGGAAAAATATCGGAACGCCTGAACCTTATCCAAGAAAATTTGACGGCTGCTCCAGTAGTGGAAATCACCTATTTTGTCCCAGACAAGCGTAAGGAGGGCGGCTCTTACTGTACCGCCACAGGTACCGTAAAAAAGATTGATGAGTTCCAGAGGCTTGTTGTGCTGACGGACGGAACAGAAATTCAGATAGATGAGATTATAGAAATCAGCGGGGCGATGTTCCGCCCTTTGGATGATTCCTTTGCATGATGGGGAGTGATACTGTAAAGTATGATAGCAATCAAGTATAAAAGGAGCCATCCAGTTCGTAATACGCAAGAGATTCAGACGACCATACAAAAACTGTCCCATGAGGGGCGGTTTGCATCAGAAAAAACATTCCTGCACCACAGAAAAATAACTGTGTACGACCACAGCGTTCATGTTGCCGAAGTCAGTCTGGCAATGGCGAATGCTCTGCCCTTCTCCTTCGACATAGATTCCCTGGTGCGAGGCGCACTGCTTCATGATTATTTTTTATATCACAGGAATGAAAGCGTGAAAACTTATGTCACGCATGGATACAGGCACCCTTTGGTTGCTGCGAAAAACGCCAAAGAAGACTACGGAATCAATGACATCGAGGAAAACATTATCACGCGACATATGTTTCCGCTGACACCCATACCGCCCAAATATAAAGAGGCGTGGGTTGTGTGCATTGCCGACAAATGCTGCGCAACGATGGAATACTTGCCTTCAAGATTTACGAGCCGCTATCACAATCAATCCCTCAACTAATGTGATTGGATAATCACGATTTCGCAGTGTTCAGGTACGTTTTCACTCCATTTTACTAAGCGGCAAGGCAATGTCTTTGTGCTACAAAGACCCGCTGCGCTTGCCTTGTTGGGGGAATCCCCAAACCCCTTTTGAACATCCCCGGTGGGGGATGGACTGCGCATTCCTGTGGAACGCTTACCTACGGACATAAAAACAGAATCACGGAGGGCACATCATGGATAGAGAACAAATAAAACTCCACCATATAGAATCTCAATTTCCCACAAAGCTCAGATCATTGAGGCATGAGAAGGGTCTTTCCCGGAGAGAATTGGCAATAAAGCTCACGACAGATTCACTCTCCTTTTCCGTATCAACGATTGCCGGTTATGAAAATGGTCGTTCCTGGCCGAATCTTAACAGATGTCTCCGGCTGTGTGAGTTTTTTGATGTGACCCTTGAATATTTGTTCAAGGATGGAATACGGGAGAAATTTGGTGTAACTACTGAAGATGATGACGAATTAGTAAAGCTAGCAGAATATCTGGATAAGACCGGAGACCTGGCAAAAATGGAGGAGGCGCTGCGAACAGGCGACAAAGCTAAGTTGGAGGAATATACGCTCGGCCTCAAAGCAAGGTTGGAATCAGATATAAAATCAGGCAAGTTTTCGCTTACTGAATAGGCATCAGTAAAATGCAACGATTAAAAAGAAGGACTGCATCATGATTTGTTACTGCGATTATTGCCATTACACGTTTGACAGCATAGCCTGCCACTTGGAGGATTCCATTCCGGAAAGCTGCCCTGACTGCGGGAAGACGCACATCAGTGCGAACAATCCGGCTATTAGAAAAGCGACCGAGAAAGAGGCGGCTGAGTACAGACGTATTCGAGAAGAAATCCTGAATGAGGAACAGGAAGGGCAATGGTGACTGTGTGAATGTTTTGAAAAAAATTGGGCTGGACGAGCTGCGGATTATTTACAAAGAGCATATCAGAGAAGACTTTCCCCGTGGGGAGCGCCGCCCCCTTTTCGGTATGGAGAAGCTGCAAAAAGCAGGACGGTATGACTGCTATGGTTATTATCAGGAGGACAGCCTTGTGGCATACGCCTGCTACATCCTGACCCAAAACGATTCTTATGCGCTACTGGATTACTTTGCCGTCGTCCCCCAACTCCGTGGGAAAGGAATTGGCAGCGAGTTTTTGCGGAGCCTAAACGGAAATGTATCAGCGAAGCGTGGCGTATTCATCGAGGCCGAGAGTCCTGATTCCGCTAAAGCGGAGGCGGAAAGGCAGACACGGGAGCGCCGCATTCGTTTCTATCTGTCAAACGGCGCAAAGCTGACAAACTCAAAATGCTTGCTGTTCGGAGTAGACTACAATATCCTGTTCATCTCCCCTGACGATGCTTCCAACTCGCAGGGAATAGAGGGTCAACACCATGCGGTGGAGGAGTTGTATCGGGAATTGTATAGACGGGTTTATGGACATTTGTGCAAGCCATATGTAAAGGCTGAGCCGTATTTGTGACGCAGTCTGGGGGAATTCAAAAGAAAATCCGGCGGGCCGTCACGATGGACGACCCGCCGGTTCAATTTGTCCTAATGTCTATTGTCTCAGCGCCTTAACGTAGAGAAACTACTTTGTCTGTTCAAACAGCCATTCACGCACTGTGTCCAAATCATAGGCCACGCGCCAGGTGTTCATATGCTCTGTGGCATCAGAGGAAGTAACGTCATCCCTCATGACGGTTCCTGTATCAAAAATTGTCCAGTTGATGGTCGTTCCGGCGGAAGCCTGCTCTGCCGCAAGTTGTTCCTGTTCCGCATCTGTAAGAGCGGCAGACCACTGTGCAATGGTGACTTCCGTTCCGGCTGCTTCCACCGCTTCCGTAATTTCGGTCATTCCCGGATAAGCTCTTGCGTCCCCTTCAGAGCAAATCATCCAGATGTTCTGCGAGGCAAGGTCTGCGATAGAATCTGTATAGGCGGAATCTGTCTGCCCGGCAACCAGCAGAGCGCCGGCGAACTCATCCGGGTAGTCGATCAGCAGTTTGATGGAGCGTATCGTTCCGGAGGACTGCCCCACAAGGTATTCTCTGGACGTGTCCACACTGTAGTGACTGACGATTTCTGTCACCAGCTCCATTGTATTGGCCGGGTCTTCGGTGTTGGAATTTTCGTACTGAGGAACCAGCACAATGGTTTCATGCTCGCTCTGCCATTCCTCTGTTGTCCAAATCACACCGCCCAAACTCTCTGTCAAAGCGAGATATTCATCGCTGCCCTCGCCGGTGGCATCCGGCATAAACAGGACAAGCGGATATGCCGTATCCTCGTCATAATCCTCCGGCAGATAGAGGCTGTACATCAGGGCGGTTCCGTCTGAGAGGGTAAAGGTATCCAGCGTAAAATTCTCTACCAAAAGATTGACGTTTTCGGTATAGTCGGTCGAGCAGCTTTCCACCCAAGCGTCCAACGCCGTCCCCTCCGTGGACGAGATACTTCCTGTCTGCTGAACGGTGACGGACAGCTGATTGCTGAGAGATGTCTGAATGGACATAGAACCTCTGCCACTGCTGGTTCCGTTTTCCTGCATCCTGTCTCCTGTCATTTCAGACGTATCGGAGCCGCCCACACCGGAGCGGTCTTCCTTTTCTCTAAAGTCAGCATCTCCGGTTTCATCGGAACTGTCTGGAACTGTCACGGTACCGCTGTCAGAGACACCCCGATTCCCCATCGTCCCACTGCCATAGGAGACGGAAG
>JAJQHJ010000027.1 GCA_021199795.1 Oscillospiraceae bacterium | reverse complement strand
TCGATGACTTCCACGGAGTCCATACGGTCAATACGGTAGTTTGCTGTATTGTCATGTCTGGAACTGTAGACGACAGCATAATAATTATCTTCGTTATAGACCAGAGCCACCGGCTCAACTACATAGTGATGTCCGTCTCTGCGATAGACCTTTTCCCTGTCGATATCTATATCAAAGTAACGGAAGATGACTTTCTTCTGACGCTGGATAGCGGTCTCCAGAGCATCCACGTTATAATAAATATGCTCGTTGCTGTGCTTTCTCGTATTGAAACATACCAGGTTGCTCTTTAATATTTCCGCTCTGTGTGTACCTCCGAGGTGAGCCAGCTTGTCTATCAGTTCCTCGCTCTTTTTATCTGTAATAAAACTGGCAGCCTGCACAGCGTCAATCAATATTTTCAGTTCAGGGACGGAAAAGCTCCTATCCTCTATATAATACGCTTTGCTTTTTCCAACCCATGTTTCCAGGACTTCGATGCCCATTTCATTTAAAAGACCTACATCGTGGCTCACAACCCTGCGGTCGCAGGGAATGTCGATACTGAGCATATAATCACAAATCTGGTTCGTGGAAAGCGGATGCTGTTCATCCGATTCCTGACGCAGCAGCTCCAAGAGCTTTACCAGTTTGATTTTCTGCCAGTTTTTCTGTGACATGAGTCCACCTCCGACGTCCTTGATGTGCGTAAATACAAAAATACAACTTATATTATATCCGAAGCGGATTCAAATTGCAATGTTTTGCTGTTAAAAATTCATGACAGCTCGGCGATTTATTTTCTGAAGTCCAAATTCTCTGGAAATTAGAATTTTTGTTCGCTTCGGAACGATTAAAACTGTAGATAAATTTTACTGTCGTGACTTTTTGACTTCTGGCGTTGCTCACCCCAAAATCACTCCAAAACCTATTGACAAGCGGATTCGCCATGAGTATAATTAAATTCGTAACTGAAACAAATGTTACAGATAGCTCGAAGGGAGGCTTGTGATATGAGATCGAAGAACGAGGAATACTTCCGACTAATTGAAGACTATATAAACGATTACAAAGACAAAAACGGCTCGACACCCACTGTCAGGGAGATTGAATCCGGCATCGGGCTTTCCAAAGCCACGGTGTCCCGTTACCTTTCCTATATGCGGGATAATGGCATGATTGACTATGCCGGACACCGCAACATCACTACGAAGGAAGGCAGAAAGACACGGGATGAATCTGTTAAGGTTCCCGTGCTTGGCTCTGTTTCCTGCGGCGTACCGAAATATGCCGAGGAGAACATCGAGGAATATGTCCGCCTTCCTGTAGCACTCTTTGGCCGAGGGCAGTTCTTTATTCTGCGCGCCAACGGCGATTCCATGATCGATGCTGACATCTACGACGGTGACCTTGTACTTATCCGTCAGCAGAATTATGCTGACGAAGGTCAGATTGTAGTTGCCCTCATGGAAGACGAGGCAACGCTGAAGCGGTATTACCCGGAGCCGGAGAACCATCGTGTCCGTCTGCACCCTGAAAATGTAATGCTGGACGACATCTATGTAGACGACTGCATCATTCAGGGTGTTGCGGTCAAAGTAATTAAAGACCTGGCGTGATACCGCCAGAGAAAGAGATGTCCCTTATGAAAGTTTATAATATCAAGTGTCCGCTCTGCGGCACGGTCAACAAAAATCTATACTTGGAGGAAACCGACGGCTGGATGGAATGCGAACATTGCCGTCAGGCTGTCCTGGTTCTGTCAGCAGACGGAGTCCCACATAAAAGGGTTCCGGTATATACTCCCCATCAGCTTATGCTCCGCTTCGGCGCTGCTCACTGATAGGACGGTGGCACTTATGAAGGAGATGCGGAAACTATGGTTGAAAAGGAAAAATGGACTCCGTTCTCGTGGCACTGTCCCAATTGCGGAGCCATCGTAACAGGCTACAAGAATAAAAAGGGCTCTGTGAAAGTCGAATGCAAACGATGCCGTGCCACTATGGTACGGACACCTAAAGATAAAAAGCACGACTGCATAGACATCTTTGCACCTAAAGGTCAGGTAAGAAGAGGCTGACCACAGTCTCAAAAATATAATAATTTTACTGATATAACGACGGACAGTGTGGCATTGCGCGTAATTCCTGCTCCAGGTCACATATCAGAATTGTCTTGAAAAGCTCGCACGACGGGCAGGCAGCGAAAGCGAAAGTCCTGTACCAGGTCAGCAGCAGCGATGAGTGAAAGATAAAGCCATCGACAAGGCAGTTTCTATCGTAAAGGATAGGACTGTTTTGTTGATGGCTTTTTTCATTTTTGCCGTAAGGCAAGTCTCGGCTTTCTGTACATTTGTTGGCCGCAAATGATCCAGTGCAGACTGCCGGTATAAACAGAATAATGACAGCTGCCTACTGGATAAGGAAGCTGCAATCCCGGAATGGAGAAAAATTTCCATCGGGGCTGCGGTTGTATTTCCTATTGCCTTTTTGCGGCTGCCGTGAGTTTCCTCCATTCCCCAAATCGAATGGAGGAATTTTTATGTTAATCAAGTACACGTTTGCAACAGGCGAGACCACAGAGGTCGAGGTCAATGACGAAATTGGCGAGTTCATTATCGATTCCAGGCGCAGCGAAGATTCTGCTGATAGGAAGGAACGCCGCCACTGCTACTCAATGGATGCCGCTCTCTACGAGGGCGAGGATTACAGCACGGAGGATTTTACGGACAGGCTGTTTGACGGTACGGCAGAAGAAAGCGCCCGTGTCCGCAGGGCATTTTCCCATCTGACCGAAGTACAAAAGCGCAGACTTTTGCTGTACTCCAGAGGGCTTTCCATCCGTGAAATTGCCCGCCGTGAGGGAAAAGACTATTCAGCCGTTAAGGAATCCATCTACGCAGCCCAGAAGAAATTCAAAAAGTTTTTCTGAGCCGCTGTAAAAACACCCCCTCAAACCGCTCTCTAAATGTCCGTATGGTGAGAGGGGCATCCCTCCTCTCACATCTTACAGAAAGAGAGGTGCCTGATATGAAGCACACACTGCAAATCAATGTGTCTCCCCAGAATACTGACACGGGAATTGTCGGATGCCGAAAGGTCACAGTCCGTGAAAAATTCCTCCGTTTTCTGCTGGGAGATAAAACAAGGCTGACAGTTATTGTCCCCGGCGATTCTGTGGAGGAAGTGGCTATCACGGAGGTGGCAGACGGAGGTGAAACGCTATGAAGCTGTATGAAGTCAACCAGGCAATCGAGGAAATCTTCGAACAGATGGTAGACCCGGAAACCGGCGAAATCCTATCTGACTCGGAAAGCCTGATGGCTCAGCTGGATTCCCTCCAGATGGAGCGTCAGAGGATTTTGGAGTACCTGGCGAAGCTGGTGCTGAACACACGTGCGGAGGCTGCTGCCCTGAAGGAGGAGGAAGCCAGACTGAAAGACCGCAGGAGCCGCCTTGCCAGGAAGGAGTCCAGCCTTATGGAGATTCTCGACCGTGAATGCGGCGGTGAAAAGACAGACCTTGGCATCGCAACACTCAGCTACCGCAAGACTTCCCGTGTGGAGGTTTCGGATGCAGAGAAGGCGGTGCGCTGGCTCAAGCGTAACAA
>JAJQHJ010000004.1:262974-359081 GCA_021199795.1 Oscillospiraceae bacterium | reverse complement strand
CCCGAGCGAACTTGATTATTATATCATGTCCTCTTCGGTTTGTCAAGCCCTTTTTAAAATTTTTTTCAAATTTTTCGGGAGCCTCAAGCTCCTGTGGGCTTCTTTTTGAGGTGCTGTCCTCGCAGGCAGCTTTAATAATATATCACATCCGGATTTGATTGTCAACCCCCAATTTTCACTTTGTAGAAAATTCGACCTTTTGCACAAAACCGCGACATTCTTATGTGCAATCTGCACAACTGAGCACTCTATTTCCGACCAGTATATCCATTTTCTTTCAGGAATTATCCCGGATTCGCGCGCTATACTAATTCCAAAAGCAAATGAAAGGATTACATGAAAATGAAATCTATAACTTCTAAAGTCAAATCTCTTTTTATAATGGTGGCAGTTCTGGCACTTACCCTTACGGTCACTGCAACTTCAACTATCGGCGGCGGTCTCTCAGCTGGCTTGAGAACCGGATCAAGTGAGGCTCTCTCGAAGCTCGGCTCGCAGGGCTCGGAGGTCACAGCCATTCAGGAAGCCTTGCAGGAGCGAGGACTTTTCTCCGGAGAGGTCACAGGATATTACGGAACCAAGACCCAGACTGCGGTCAAGCGTTTTCAGCAGCAGAAAGGTCTGACGGTTGACGGAATTGCCGGTCCCGAGACTCTAGCCGCACTTGGAATCAGCATTGGCTCAGTTCCGGAGGCTACCGAGTCGAACATCAATCTCCTGGCGCAGATTATCTCCGCAGAGGCAAGAGGCGAGCCATATGAGGGGCAGGTCGCGGTCGGAGCAGTTGTCCTCAACCGTGTTGAGCATCCGTCGTTCCCGGACACTATCTCGGGAGTTATCTACCAGGAGGGCGCGTTCTCGGCAGTCGATGACGGTCAGTTCTGGGAGGCGGTCGAGGATTCCTGCTACGACGCCGCCCGCGATGCCTTAAACGGCTGGGATCCATCCGGCGGTGCTATCTACTATTACAATCCGGATAAGACATCAAATGCGTTTATCACTTCGAGACCGGTTATAACGAAGATTGGAAATCATCTATTCTGTTCGTAACCTCTCAGTCAGCTGCGCTGACAGCTCCCCTTAAGAAGGGGAGCCAATAGTAAACCCTCATAGAACGCAAAAGGCTCCCCTGTCAAGGGGAGCTGGCTCGCGAAGCGAGACTGAGAGGTTCTCACCACCAGGTGAGCCACAAAATTCGCATTACTTCTTGTTCTTGATCTCTTCAACAACCATATCCACAAACTCACTAAGAGCCATGGTTGTGGTGTCGGTATGGTCGCGGCGGCGGACGGCTACTGTGCCCTCCTCCTGCTCACGGTCACCGATGACGAGCATGTAAGGAACACGGGAAACCTGAGCCTCTCTCACCTTATAGCCGGTCTTTTCAGCGCGCTTGTCTGCAGTGCATCTGATACCCTTAGCCTTGAGTGCTTCGATGATCTTGTCAGTGTACTCATTGTTGCGGTCGGTGATCGGGAGGACTCTTACCTGCTCGGGTGCAAGCCATGTCGGGAACTTGCCGGCGTAGTGTTCGATAAGAACGCCCATGAATCTCTCGATTGAGCCGAATACAACACGGTGGATCATTATCGGGCGGTGCTTCTGACCGTCTGCACCGGTGTACTCCGCCTCAAACTTCATCGGAAGCTGGAAGTCGAGCTGGATGGTGCCGCACTGCCATGTTCTGCCGAGGGAGTCTTCAATGTGGAAGTCGATCTTCGGTCCATAGAATGCGCCGTCGCCCTCATTGATGGTGTACGGGAGGTTCATTTCCTCCAAAGCAAGCTTCAGAGCGTCGGTTGCGTGCTCCCAATCCTTGAGGTCGCCCATGTGGTCTTCCGGCATGGTCGAAAGCTCGACTGCATACTTGAAGCCGAAGAGGCTGTAGACCTCGTCGATAAGGCGTACAACACCCTTGATTTCGTCGGTGATCTGATCCTCGGTCATGAAGATGTGGGCATCGTCCTGGGTGAAGCATCTTACTCTCATAAGACCGTGAAGCTCGCCGCCCTTTTCGTGGCGATGGACAAGACCCAGCTCGCCGACTCTGAGTGGGAGATCTCTATAAGACCTAGGCTCTGACTTATAGACAAGCATTCCGCCCGGGCAGTTCATCGGCTTGATTGCGAAATCGGTGTCGTCGATAACGGTGGTGTACATATTCTCTTTATAGTGATCCCAGTGACCGGAGGTCTCCCAGAGGTGACGGTTGAGGATCATAGGTGTCTGAACCTCAACATAGCCCTCGCGTGTATGGATTTCACGCCAGTAGTCGATGAGCTCGTTCTTGATGATCATGCCGTTAGGAAGCATGAACGGGAATCCAGGTCCCTCTTCACTCAGCACGAAGAGCTTCATTTCCTTGCCGATCTTGCGGTGATCGCGCTTCTTTGCCTCTTCAAGTCTCTGGAGATACTCTTCGAGATCCGCCTTTGAGGTGAATGCGGTGCCGTAGATACGGGTTAACATCTTGTTCTTCTCGCTTCCGCGCCAGTATGCGCCGGCAACAGATGTGAGTTTGAATGCCTTGACCTGGGAAGTGTAGGTTACGTGAGGACCGGCGCAGAGGTCAACATAGTCGCCCTGCTTGAAGAAGCTGAGTTCCTCATCCTCCGGCAAATCATTGATAAGCTCGACCTTGTAGGGCTCGTTCAGGTCCTCCATGAGCTTAATAGCCTCATCGCGGGGAAGAGTGAATCTTTCGAGCTTGAGGTTTTCCTTTGTGATCTTCTTCATTTCAACTTCGAGAGCGTCAAGGTCTTCCTGAGAGAAGCCGCCCTCCTTGTCGAAGTCATAGTAGAAGCCGTCCTTGATGGATGGACCGATTGCAAGCTTGGTGTCGGGATAGAGCCTCTTGACAGCCTGCGCCAGGATATGCGCCGCAGTATGTCTTAAAGCACCTCTGCCGACTTCGTCCTCAAAAGTATGCTCCTCAATGTGTCCGTCGTGGAAAATTACTTTCATATTATAGTTCCTCCTTGGAATATTGTACTGTGTTAAAATGCACTTATGGCTCCCCTTGATAAGGGGAGCTGTCAGCGAAGCTGACTGAGAGGTTCTCCCCGTGCATCAAAAATGCCCTTATCCCAACACAATTCTGTCAGGACAAGGGCGCAGTGCGCGGTTCCACCTTGATTTGTAGCTCAAAAATCTTTATCGCAGATTATACGGTGCACTCTTCATGCACTGCTCCGGGGCGGTGTCCATTATCCCAAGCCGTGCCCTGCTTTCACCACTGCAAGGCTCTCTCTGCCGACCATAAGACAGGCTTCCCCATCAACGCTTTACTTTCTATAGTGTAGCACCGGGGACAGGATTTGTCAAGAGAAAATTTTCGTCGGCTTCGGTCCCAGAAGAGATTTTTCTATCTCTATGCCTTTCTTTGCAACGACTATCTTCTGGAGAACAACATTCTGATCCATGCCATAGATGCGGAGGGTGTGCTCGCCCTTTTGGAGGGTGGTGACGTATTCAGCAGTTCTTCCAGCACGCTGGATAGTGTTGTCCCACTCGTAGCCTGCTCCTGCAATATAGCCCTTGCCGAGGGTGTCGACAGCCAGAATATCTCCATCGTCTGTCTTAACACCGATGTTGAGGTGGTCGCCATGGTCGAACGAGAGATTGCAGTTCTGACCGACATAGAATGTGAGCTTATACTCGCCGTCAGCCTCGACCGCGAAATTATAGTCAAGCCATGCGCCATCGCCGGCATCGAAATTCTCAGACAACGTCGGAAGCATCTTCATTGAAGACTTGCCCTTGCCGTAGCCTATGAGCTCAACAAAGCTGACCTCGCCGTTCTTTGAAACACCGGAACCGGCAAATTCGTTTGAGTTCATAACCGTGAAGCCGTTTTCTGGAAGATGGAGCTTCGGAAGTGTGCAGTCACCAAAGTCAGTGACCTTGACAGAAACTGCAATATTGACGCTGTTATAGGGCGACTTAACGGTAATCGTGCCGGTCATATCCTCAGAAACCTTAGTCCAGTCTATAGAGACATTAAAGCTGGTATATTCGTCATACTTGCCGGTAAGTCCGCCATCAATAACGATGAAGTCGCTGGACGGGATAATCTCATAGCTGAGCTCGCCCTTGCCGCCATTTGTGAGGTTGACGGTGTAGGTCTGTTTTGCGGTCGACTCAAACACAGGGAGCTTTGCAGGCTTCCTTGCGAAATTGTTCTTGTAGCCTCTTCCCTCTTCAGGGAGGTCAACTATCATGAGCGGCTTTTCAAGAGGATGAACAGTGTGCGGAATAATCTTGACAGCCGACTCGGTGTTCCAGTTTGAATAGTTCATATGCGAACGGGCAGTCACTCTTCCCAAGATCTCATCGTAGAATGTCTTCATATAGTCTGGTGCCGCAAGCATGATTCCGTGCCACTTTGAGGTGCCGGAGAATTCTTCACCCAGTGCACAATACTTATCGGAAAGCTCCTCATCATACTTAAGATACTTCTCGATAAGTGCAGCCAGAGTATTGGCGACAGTTGAGCCGCGGGCGCAGTAGAGCTTGTTCAGAGAATAGAGAATCTGGATTCTCACGACATTCGCGCTTGCAACCGCCGGATAGTAGACCATCTGATAGAACGGGATATAGCACTCGGAGCTCTCGTGGATCTTCTCCATCAGGTCATTAGCTCTGCCTATCATCGACTCGACGAACTCAAGTTTCTCCTGAGCCTCATTATAATATAGTGGGCTGTAGCTGAATTCGCCCTCGCTCTTGAGTGTTTCCGGCTTGCAGATGCCGTTCAGCCAGGTGTAGTCATAAAGAAGCGATGCGATTTCGTCGATTTCGCTGTCATCAATAGTCTCATCAGCCGAGAATGTTTCCCTCGCCCAGGTCTTCAGATACTCGTCGCAGTTGTTGGGATTAGAAGAACCATAGGTCTCGTAGTCATAGGCAAGATTCATAAAGTAGCTAAGGGGCAGCTCCATGGGTCTTATATCGCCGACGTTCACAATCCATGCGTCATCGATTCCGTAGTCATACGCGGCAGTTAAGTTCTCCCATGCACGCTGGAGCGGCATGGTGTTGATCCACATTGAGGTTTTCGGAGCTCCGACATAGTCAAAGTGATAGTAAAGACCCCAGTTGAACCTGTCGCCCTCGCCGATTTCAGGCAATGTTCTTAAGTATCCGTTATTGTCCTCGCAGAGCATGACGATACGGTTGGTGTCTGCACCCAGAAGCCCGGTTACGTCCGGGTCGTCGCGGAGTCCCTTGCCGATAGCCTCAGCCGGGTTGTCACGGGAGCCGCCATACCAGCAGTTCTCGACCTCTTTATATACAGCGAGTAACCTCGGGGCGTTTTCAACTCCGTGATTCGTGAGAATCCTGTCCTGGGTTCTTAAAACTGCCTTGAGAAGCTCGATATTTTCCTCTGTTGTGAGAGTGTGGTTCTTATCATCTATCAGGACGGAGTCGTTCTCGCCGCGCATACCGATTGTGAACATGGTGTCGAGTCCGCCGTTGCGATATATCGCGTCGCTCCAGAATTTCTCGATATTATCCGGGTTCAGCATGTAGTTCCAGACCTGCTGACCGCGGTCGGTTGCGATTTTAGGATCTCTGTAGGTAATTTCGCCTTTCCAGTAAGCCTGGAGCTTGCCCCATTCCTGACCGCTTCTAGCCATCGGTTCATGGTGGGAGGCTCCGACTGTCACGCCGTATCTGTCCGCGAGAACTGCATTTGCGAGAGTCATCGGGTACTCTCCCGGCTTAAGATACCCCGGCTTTTCAGTTGCGGTGTCGGTTTTCGGCTCATCTATAGGTGCATTTTCATGCCCGGGCTGGTCGCAATACATAAGCCCGCCGAGCTTATGGTGATACTTCTTCTCAAGCTTTGCAAATCTTGAATCGGGTGTGACGCCCTCCATGCCATCTATAGAGAAGTCGTTCGACCACATCGCAGGCCACATGTAGTTGCCCTTGAGCCTTAGTATAAGCTTGAAGACCTCGTCATAGAACATGTAATTAAGTCCGCCGAAATGGCTGTCGGCAAAGCCGTTGAAGCAGGGGTTCTCATCGTTCATGAAGAAGCCTCTGAAGTTGACCGACGGTCTCTTTGAAACCGTTTCGAGCTCGGAAACAGACACAGTCAGCGACTCAAGCTTCCTCGGCTTGACATCCGCCCACCAGATCCATGGGCTTACGCCGAAGATGTCCTGGGTGATGTGGAATATGCCGTAGATGGCTCCCCTCTTGTCTGAGCCGGCGATGACCACCTTGGTTCTGTTGCCGTCTTCTATAACCTTGATTTCGTATCTTTCCCAGTCGGGCGACTTGAAATTGCCATCTGAGGGTGAAATAGCCCAATCGACGCCCTGAGCCTTGATGAGTTCATCCGAAACAAGACCTGCCATGAGATAAACTCCCGATTCCGGCTCGCTATAAACTATTTCAGGACGGATGCCGCAAAGAGCCTCAACATCATCCGCATAAGCCTCAGCAATAAGCGAAAGCCCATCGAAAGCGGAACCCGACTTGTCAATGAATATCGGAGCCGCACTTTTCGCGTCTGCCAGAACAATATTTATATCATTAGAATTCATGTTCATTCCTCCATGGTATAGTAACCTATACTAATCGGAAATATTATACTATAGGTTGGGCATGGTTTCAAGTCAATTTTGTAAAAAAATGCGATGAATATTAAAAAGAAGAACCATCTTTCGATGGCTCTTCTCTTTTCTGTAGATTGCACAAGCAACCTATCAGCACAAAATTTATCTGAGGGCAAAGAAATTAGCTTTGTATACGTTACGCCACACTGTGCTTTACTCTGTCTTCAACCTCGGCGCGCTTGGCATTGTTGAAGCGGTCAAGAGCTCCGACGAGGTAGCCGGTGATGCGTCTTATTCTCTCAAAGTTTGCAGGTGCGAAGTGATACTCGATGTCGACATAATCACCATCGGGACGAAGAGTCATTTCGTCGATTACCTTGCCTTTGTTAATGCTTTCAGCTCTTGCGATATACTGATTGACCTCTTCCTCGGTCATTTCTCCGATTACATTTACTTTCATTTGACTTCCTCCCTATCGGTATTATTTCTCAGAAACATAACCCCATAAATCTTGGGTTCGTATTCTATGATAACACAATATCTTGAGGTTGTCAATAGGAAAATGAAAGAAAGTTTACCCCATAATCACGCTAACGCTGTGCTCCGTTCCCGCATCGAAGACCGGCAGAACATTTCCGGAGAGTCTTACGCCGTCGCAGACGATGGATTTTACACCCTTTGAAATATTGTCGGGGTTCCTGACGTCTATATTATAGACGCAGCCACGGTATTCTCTTCTTACGGTGAAGCCGTCCCAGCCTGTCGGGATGCTCGGGTCTATCTTCAAGCCGTCCCAGTCGGGAGCGATGCCCAGGATATACTGCGAAATCGCAACGAAGTTCCATGCCGCAGTGCCTGTCAGCCAGGAGTTCTTAGCCTCGCCGACAACGGGGGCGTCTCTTCCCGAAACCATCTGAGCATAAACATACGGCTCGGTCTTGTGAATCTCGGAAATATCCTCGTTATATGCGGGAGAAATCTTGGAATAATACTCGAATGCCCTGTCGCCATGACCGACATAAGCCTCGGCGCAGATTATCCAGCCATTGTTGTGGCAGAAGACTGAGCCATTCTCCTTGTAGCCCTCGGGGAATGAACCGATTTCGCCATATTCAACATAGTATCTTGAATACGGAGGATAGAGGAGGACGAGTCCCTGGTCACAGCAAAGGTACTTATTTACGCTTTCGAGTGCCCGGAGGTCCTTTCCGGACTCGGCACCGATTCCAGCCATAACTGCAAATCCCTGAGGCTCGATGAAGATCTTGCCCTCGTCGCATTCCTTTGAGCCGATCTTTCTTCCGAAGTCGTCATATGCTCTCACGAACCATTCGCCGTCCCAGCCGTATGCGAGAACTGCATCCGCCATCTTCTTCATGGCGGTTTCAGCTTCCTGAGCGTCAGCCTCCAAACCACGTCTGCGGCAAATTTCTACGTATCCAGGAATTGTGAAGTTGAAGAGTGCTGCGACGAATACAGATTCTGCAACCTTACCGTCCTTGGAAGTGGTGGTCTGGAAGCTCTCGCCCGATTCGGTCGAGAAGCAGTTAAGGTTGAGGCAGTCGTTCCAGTCTGCTCTCTGGATAAGTGGAAGACCGTGAGGACCCAGGTTCTCAGCAACTCTCTTGAAGCTCATCTTGAGGTGATGGAACATTGACTGAGCCTGCTCGGGATCGTTGTCGTAAGGAACGCTTTCGTCGAGGATTGTCCAGTCGCCTGTTTCCTTGATGTACTGAACGGTGGAGAGAATCATCCAGAGCGGGTCGTCCGAGAAGTTGCCGCCAACCTCGCCGTTGCCTTTCTTGGTAAGCGGCTGGTACTGGTGATAACAGGTTCCGTCGGACATCTGTGTGGAAGCAAGGTCGATGATTCTTTCACGTGCTCTGTCGGGAATCTGGTGCATGAATCCGAGGAGATCCTGGTTAGAATCTCTGAAGCCCATTCCTCTGCCGATTCCGCTCTCAAAGTAGGAAGCGGAGCGGGACATGTTGAACGTGACCATGCACTGATACTGGTTCCAGATGTTGACCATCCTGTCGACCTTGGTCTCGGGAGTGGTGACGGTGAATTTCGAGAGAAGCTTGCCCCAGTAAGCCTTGAGCTCTTCGAGTGCCTTGTCTGCCTTTTCGGCTGTATCAAACTTCTTAAGCATTTCATGAGCAACAGTCTTGTTGAGGCTGCCGTCTGGCATGAATTTATTGTCAACGGGGTTCTCGCAATATCCGAGAACGAATACTAAGTCTTTCTCTTCACCCGGCTCTAAGCTTACTGCTACGCAGTGGGAAGCGACCGGTGCCCAGCCGTGGGCTACTGAATTTCTAGGCTTGTTCTCGAAGACTGCATCAGGCTTGTCAAAGCCGTTGTAAAGCCCCAAAAACTTCTCTCTGTCGGTGTCAAAGCCCGCAATAGGAGCATTTACCGAGAAGAACGCATAGTGGTTTCTTCTCTCGCGGTATTCGGTCTTGTGGTAGATAGTGCTGCCCTCAAGCTCGACCTCGCCTACGCTGAAATTGCGCTGGAAGTTGTTGGCGTCGTCGTTTGCATCCCAGAGGCACCACTCGACGAACGAATAGAGGTTGAAGTCTTTCTTCTGGTCGGAAGTGTTCTTGAGAGTAATCTTGTGAACCTCTCCATTGAAGCCAACGGGGGCAAAGAACGTTTCGGTTACCGAGATTCCGTTCTTGGCACCATTTATAATAGTATACCCCATTCCGTGGCGGCAGGAGTAGCTGTCGAGGTCAACCTTGACCGGCGACCATGACGGACTCCACACATCCCCGCCATCGTTGACGTAGTAATACCGTCCGCCCATGTCGGCAGGGGCGTTATTATAGCGGTAACGGGTGATTCTTCTGAGCCGGGCATCGCGGTAGAAGCAATATCCGCCGGCGGTGTTGGATATCAGCGAGAAGAAGTTCTCTGTGCCGAGGTAGTTTATCCATGGCCACGGAGTCTTGGGCTCGGTGATAACATATTCCTTGTTCTGATCGTCAAAATAACCGAATTTCATATACGTTCTCTCCTCTTGTTTTTAGAAACCCCTCAGTCAGCCTTTGGCTGACAGCTCCCCTTTCAGGGGAGCCTATTTGTGCTTCTATGAAACTTTTGAGAGAAGCAGTCAAAGCCTCCCCTGAAAGGGGAGGGGGACCGGCGAAGCCGGTGGAGGGGTTTCCTCAATTATACTCTATTTTCTTCCACTTGTCCATATCCAACGCCGGATTTTTATCAAAAAATGAATAAAAAATCGTCCCATGTGCAAGACTAATCCTGCGCCGGTTACAAATAAAATCGGTCAGCTCTTAATATTAAGGAGTGAGTGATATAAAGATACTGGACAGAATCGCCTTGTTTCTTCTTATCGTGGGAGGCATCAACTGGGGACTGGTCGGGATATTCAAGTTCGACCTTGTCGCCTACCTCTTCGGCGGCTCGGCTGCCATTATATCGAGAATAATCTATATAATAGTAGCCGCCTGCGCCATCTGGTGCGTCTCGCTTTATTTCAGGAATACGAGGTTGATTGAGGAATAATTATTTCGGTCGTTTGCCAGTAAGGCAGGCGACCGAAATGCTTTTCCAAGAAAAGTGGCAATTTTGCTCGAAAAGTCGCTTGAAAAAGTGGCATTTTTTCTTTGAAACTCCCTTGAAAAAGTGGCAAATATCGTGTATAATTGAATCAGAGTGAAAAGGAGGTTCACATCATGCTCAGAAGAAAGATTGAAGCCACTCTCTTAAACTGGAAAAACACTCCCAACCATAAGCCTCTTATTATCAAGGGCTGTCGCCAATGCGGAAAAACAAGCTCCGTTCTTGACTTTGCCCACAAGAACTATAAAAATACAGTATATCTCAATTTCTATGAGAACCCCGCCTACACTAAAATCTTTTCGGGCTCTCTTGAGACCGACAACATCGTTATGCTGACTTCTGCGCTCTTGGGAAACTCTGCTAAATTTGTGCCGGGTGAAACCGTGCTTGTTCTGGACGAGATTCAGGAATGTCCTGAAGCCCGGACGGCTTTAAAATTTTTCAGAACTGACGGCAGATACGACATAATCGGAACCGGTTCACTTCTGGGAGTGCGTGGTTACGGCAAAGAGCCAAAATCCGTACCGGTTGGTTCGGAAACGGTTATAACCATGTATCCACTCGATTTTGAAGAATTTCTCTGGGCAAATGGCATAAGCGAAGATGCGATTTCTCTTCTTGCCAAATCTCTCGAAGCGATAACGCCTGTGCCGGAAGCGTTGCACGAAAGAATGCGGCAGCTTATCCTGCAATATACTGTCGTCGGCGGAATGCCGGACGCAGTTCAGACTTTCATCAACACCAGGCAGATGGATGAGGTTTTAGCGATTCAGCGCGACATAGTCCACTCATATGAAGACGATATGTCGAAATACGCCAACAATCCAGACAAATCGAAAATCAAAGAGTGCTTCCAGTCGATTCCAAAGCAGCTAAGCAAGGAAAACAAGAAATTCCAGTATTCGGTTGTAAGTAAAGGTGCGAAAGCCTCGAAGTATTCAGGAAATCTGCAATGGATTGAGGATGCAGGAATAATCGCAAGGTGCTATAATCTCTCAATAACCGAGCTTCCTCTTGACGGAAACGCCATAGAAGACTGCTTCAAGGTCTACATGCGCGACTGTGGGCTCTTTGTGAGTATGCTTGAGGACGGAACTCAGTATGACATTCTTCAAGGAAACCTGTATGCCTATAAAGGTGCGATTTTCGAGAATCTGATTGCCGATATTTTCGGAAAGATGGGGAGAAAGCTCTACTATTTCCGCAAGGATAGCGGTCTTGAAATCGACTTTGTAATTCGTTATAAAGGCGAATGTGTGCCGGTCGAGGTCAAATCCACAACCGGAAATGTAAAGAGCACCAGGACGATTCTCAACCATCCGGAAAAATACCACGTTAATCACGCAATCAAGCTTGGCGACTACAATGTCGGTGCGGCAGACAATGTCCTCACGCTTCCGCTCTACATGGCGTTTCTTCTGAAATCGCCGTAATAAACCTCGCAATCGACGCCGAAAAGTGTTCTCGCAATAATCTGAATACTTGACATATGCATCAAGTAACTGATATAATAAAATCATCAACATCAGCATTTCTGATGACAGAAAGGATTATCAGCATGGGATTGTTTTCGCAGAAAAAGGAAGAGGAGCGTCACAGGGAAGCTGAGGCGCAGGAGGCTCAGAGAATCGAAAAAGAGAATCAGGAAGCTGAGGCTAAAAGGCAGGAAGCTGTCAAAGCAGCTAATGATGCCAAAATGAGGCAGCTTGCCGCTGCAAGTGCCGCCTGCAAAAGCCAGGACTTTGCAGCTGCTGTGAAAATACTTCAGCCGATGGCTGACCAGGGCATTCCGGAGGCTCAGGGCTTCCTCGCTCAGCTCTACTACCGCGGTCAGGGCGTCGAAAAGAATGATGCAAAGTCGGTGGAGCTCTTCCGTCTCGCGGCGGAACAGGGTAATACCCCGGCTTATATCAACCTTGCTTTGCTCTACTGGGGCGGCAAGGGCGTTGAAAAAGATGCATACGAAGCTCTTCGCTGGGCGGAAAAGGCGAAAGCTGTCGGCACGCAGAATGCTGACTCTGTTCTCGCCAATATTCTCAACGACATTTCCAACACGGAAGCCAAAGCAGCTGTTGAAAAATCGGAAGCGGAATTCCCGAGCGATAAGTACACACTGCAGGAGCTCAATGATCTTTTGATTAAATACAATACTGAAAAAGAAGACGAAAAGACACTCGGGCTGTCGCTCCGGCTCGCTTCAAAGGGTTTCAGCAGTAGCGAACTCCTCTGCGGCACTATGTACTCTTTGGGAAAAGGCACAACTACAAACCATACAAGAGCCGCATACTGGTTCGAAAAAGCAGCCAGTCATGGAAACGTTGAGGCTCAATTTGTCTGCGGTGCCGCGTATCAGAGCGGTGCCGGAGTGGCTAAGGACATAAAGAAAGCCCTGTTCTGGTATGAACATGCGGCGGCGAAAGGACATGCAGACGCTCAACGCCAGTGCTTTTCTATCTACCTTAAGGGCTCCGGCGAAATCATAAAACCTGACAAAGAAAAGGCTGTCTATTGGATTGAGAAACTTGCCGAAAAGGGCAAGATCACAGATCAGATGGCATGTTACACGCTGTATTTTGAGCTCCTAAACGCTGAAAAAGCTTTCTATTGGGTCGAAAAGGCCGCGGAGCAAGGAGACGCCATGGCACAGTATCTGTATGGTCTTTCATACAAAAACGGACTGGGCACAGAAAAGGACGATGCAAAGGCACTCTATTGGTTTGAGAAATCCGCAAAGCAAGGTCACGCCGACGGTCAGTTTGAATATGGAATGCACTATTATAATAGCGGAGAGTACATAAAAGCCCTGTATTGGTTTGAAAAATCGGCTGCACAGGGAAACTACAATGCTCAGGGCTGCTGCGCCGATATGTACCACCGTGGAAGAGGGACTCGTACTGACCTCGACAAGGCAATAATGTACATGGAGAGTGTTGTCGCCAATCCCAATATAAAAGACCCGGAACTCCTGGAAATCGCAAAGAGAGATCTGGAGAGATTAAAAAATTCCAAACTGTAAGAGAAAGGGGAATTAATATGGGACTGTTCACAAGAGGGAGTCTTGATTTCAAGGCAGGAATGAGAGCCCACGAGGTAAAGGATTATGAATCCGCTCTTCGGCATTTTGAAAAGGCGGCGGAGGCGGATCATCCGGAGGCTATTTTCTACTGCATCACCTACTACAGGGACGGAAAGGGATGCGAAAGAGACCTCGAAAAAGCTCTCTACTACGCAAAAAAGAATCAGAGAATCGGTGCAAAGGACGCATATAAGTTCACGGACTCCATCCAGAAAGAGCTTGATAAGGAAAAGCACGAGGCAGAGCTTGAGAAGCAGAGAGAGCAAGCCAAGGAGCTCGAACACGCAAGGATTGCCAAGGAGGCTTGTCTTAACCAGATAAGGGTGGCGTCCAATGCTCACGATAGCGGAGACTACGAAACTGCCGTCAGGATTCTTCAGCCGATGGTGGACTGTGGCGTTCCGGAGGCGCAGGGCTTTATGGGACAGCTCTATCACCTTGGACATGGTGTTGAGCAGAATGACGTAAAAGCCGTGCAGCTCTACCGCAAGGCGGCGGAAAAGGGCGTTGCAAATGCCTATCTCCATCTTGCAGTTTCCTATGTGAGCGGCTGGGGCGTTCCGAAAGACTTAGGCGAAGCACTCCGGTGGGCTGAAAAGGCAGAAGCCGCCAATGTCAGAAACGCCGACACTCTTGCTGAAAAAATCCGCTACAGTTTGATTGTAGAGGAAAACCGTGAGATAATTGCGAAATCGCAGCAGGAGTTCCCGGATGGCAAGTACAAAAACAGTGAAATATTCCTTATGATTTCGGAACTCTCCAATTCGGGATATCTTGAAAAGGCGTTCGGACTTGCTTTAAGGCTTGCATTGAAAGGGGATAATTTTGCAAAAGCCACCTGTGCCATGACGTACTACTACGGATTAGGCGTAAAAGAGGATAATGCAAAGGCTTTATATTGGTATGAACAGGCTGGCGACCTGATTTTTGAAAATGATCAGCTTTGCTGCGGTAAACTGTATTACTTCGGGGACGGGGTGAAACAAGACCTCCCCAAGGCTCTGTACTGGTTTGAGAAAGCTGCCAAGAACGGAAGCGGAGAGGGTATGTTCAACTGCGGCACAATGTACCTTAATGGCGAGGGCACGAATGTTGACAAAGCCAAAGGATTTTCCTATACAAAATCATCCGCTGAAAAGGGTTACCCGAAAGCACAATATAAACTTGCAATGATGTACATAGATGGGAAAATAGTCCCGAAAGACGTTGCTGAGTCCGCAAAATGGATGAAGCGTGCAGCCAGCCAGGATGAAGACCAGCTCGTAAAGCAAACCGCACTGGAAATTCTGGGCGGAGTGGTGTAAAAGACGAATTAGTCGTCTCAAGGGCTGAACCTGGCAAAATCCGCGGAATTGCGGGCTTTTTATGCCGATTCAGACGCTTTGCGCCCGATTTGCACAAAAAAGCTGACTTAACAGCCCGGCAATGTGGAGCTTTTACTTAATTTTAAGGCGGATTTTAATTTTTCACTTGACTTTGACGGCATACAGGTGTATACTAGCAATGTACTGGTATATAGGGTATTAGGTGTACTCGCTTTACCGTGGAAGAGTTCTAAAGCATTTAGGGGGAGTCAAATGGCTTCACAAACACAAAAAACTGGCAGTAAAGATTATGTCGAAATAGATCTTATGCGCCTCTTCAAGGCGGTGTGGCACCATGCCTGGGCAGTTGTTCTGTCAACGATAGTCTGTGCCGCTATCGCATTTGCATATGTAACACTGGCGGTAACTCCGCTCTATCAGTCAAAGGTTCTGATGTACGTCAACAACAGCTCAATCAATCTGAGCACGACAAGCGTCAGCATATCCTCATCGGATATCTCTGCTTCCCAGAGCCTGGTTGACACCTACGCAGTAATCCTGAGCACAAGAACAGTTTTAAATCAGGTCATCGACGAAGCAAACCTTAGCTACACCTATGACGAGCTCGTCGACATGATCGAGACCTCTTCTGTTGACAGCACCGAGGTATTCCAGGTTGTCGTCACAAGCGCGAGCCCGGAGGAAGCGGCTCTTATTGCAAACACAATTGCCGAGGTCTTCCCGGATGTCGTCTATGACATAGTTGAGGGTTCATCCGCAAAGATTGTTGACTACGCTGTGGTTCCAACAATCAAGAGCTCCCCGAGCGTCACAAGGTACACTATGATTGGCGCACTTCTCGGATTCGTCCTGAGCGTCGGCATAATAGTAGTCCTTGAGCTTATGGATACTCTTATCCACGACGAGGATTATCTCCTCACAAACTACAAGGGCATTCCTGTTCTTGCTTCTATCCCCGATATGGACATCACAGGCAGTTCGTCCAAGGGTGGATATTACGGTCACGATTACAAGTCGGGAGGTAGTTCAAAATGAATGTAAAACGTCCCGAAAATATAAATCCGGTAACTCCCGAGCAGCAGAGAATCGGCACAAACCTGAGCTTTGCTGTATCGGAAGCATATAAGCTCCTCAGAGCCAACATCATGTTCAGCCTCCCCAACGACGGCGACAAATGCAGAGTCTTAGGAGTGACAAGCTCACTTCCCTCTGAGGGCAAGTCGACAACAAGCCTTAACCTCGCTTGCTCGATCGCCGAGACGGGAAAGAGAGTCCTCGTTATCGAGGGAGATATGAGACTTCCCACAATGTCGAAGCGTCTCAATGTCCCGAAAGCTCCAGGACTATCGAATCTCCTCGCCGGACTTTGCTCCGGAAACGAGATCATCCATCACTCAGGGCTGGTTGACGGCTTAGATGTTATGGCCGGCGGAGATATTCCTCCGAACCCGAGTGAGCTCCTTGGCTCAGAAAGAATGGCAAAGGTTGTTGAGGCTCTTTCAAAGGGCTATGACTACATCATCTTCGACCTGCCGCCGATTTCTTCCGTTTCGGATGCCTTGGTTATCTCGAACCTCCTGGACGGAATGGTTGTCGTCGTAAGAAGAGACTACTGTGACCAGCAGACTCTTGCCGAAACGGTAAGACAGCTTGAATTCCACAATGTCAAGGTCTTGGGCTTTGTATTCACCTACTCAGCAGTTCTCAAGAAGAAGTATAAGAAATACAAGAGCGGTAGCAGCTATGGCTATGAATACGGCTACGGTTACAGTAGCCAGAACCGTAGCGATGCTTCTGGCAATTCAGCAAAGAAGTCTGGAAAATGATCGATTTCCATTCGCACATTCTCCCTGAAATGGACGACGGCAGCAAAAGCGTGGAAGAGAGCTGCAAAATGCTCCGGGAATCCTTTCTGCAGGGTGTATCGCAGATTGTCGCAACCCCGCACTTCTATGCCGAGGAAAATTCGCCGAAAAGGTTTCTTGAAAGGCGTAAAGAGTCCTTTGAGAAACTCAAGCCAAGCTTGGATGCCGACATGCCTGAGATTTTCTTGGGTGCCGAGGTCAAATATTTCGAGGGAATTTCGAGAGCTGACGATGTCGGGCTTCTGAAAACAGAGGGCACCGACCTCCTGCTGGTTGAAATGCCGTTCATGACATGGAACCAGAGAATAGTCAATGATGTCGTCGAGCTGGCATTCCAGAGACACACAAAAGTAATAATTGCGCACGTCGAAAGATATTTTCGGTTTGGTGCGGAAAAATTTTTGCCGGAGTTCTACAGGAACGACATCCTGATTCAGGCAAATGCCGAGAGTTTCATCGGAGGCAAATTCGCGACCCGAAAGGTCATGAATATGCTGAAAGATGGCAGAATTGATCTTTTAGGGTCAGATTGCCATAATATGGGCAGGCGTCCACCGCTTTTGGGGGATGCAAGAAAAGAAATTTCTAAAAGAATCGGCAATAATATGCTTGACAAGCTGGATGAAAAGGCGTACAATAGTTTATATTCGGGAGAGATAGCCAATATCCCGGATGAATGATTTTCTCGTCCCGGTCAAAAAGCCGGTGCGTGAATATAAATATGTATTTTTTGGAGGGCTAAAAAATCATGAACAAATTTTTGAAAGTTGCACTTGCAGTCGCTCTTGCCGCTGTAATGTGCGTATCAGCCGTTGCAGATACTGCAGTTCCCAGCATCCAGCAGAAGACTGCTCCTGATGTCGCCGAATCCGTAGCTACTGATGCCGAGGGCAATGAAGTTGCTATTGACACTGGTGATATCATCGTAACCTCTTATGAGGACAAGGACACTCTCGCTGAAGAGGACAAGACAAGCCTCGAAGAAGCTTATGAGCAGATTCTCAGCTCTGAGTCTTTGGCTGAGCTTGAAGCTTCCATCCCTGAGGATCACACCGCAGCTTATCTCTTCGATATCAACGTAACTGGCGATGCAAAGGCTATTCTCGATGCAGGTGGATCTGTCACCGTAACTCTCGAAGTTGAACTCGGCGGTGCATCTGATGTCAGAGTTTTGCATAACTACTCCGGTTCTAACTGGAGAGAAGAGCCTTCATCGGTTGTTGGAACCAACAAGCTTCAGGTTACTTTCTCCACTACTTCTCCGTTCGTTATCACTTTGAGCAACGACAGCACTGTTGTAGTTGATGAGCCTGTTGAGGGTACTGTTATCGACAATGGCGTTGATGTTTCTGGCGTTGCATCTTCTTCCACAATGCCTTATGTTATCGGCGGCGTAGCTTGCATAGTTGTTGCAGGTGTACTTCTCGTTGCTGCTAACAAGAAGAAGGTCAAGTAAGACTTGAGACTTTTGCCTCAAGGAAAAGGCGGAAAATAATATGAAGTTCAAGGTAAGAAAAAACCTTGTCAAGGTTATTCTTTACGTCTTGTGCATATTCTTTCTAGTACTTGGTATAGTGCTGCTGCTGAACGCTTGGGAGCAGCAGTACTATTCTTATACCCCCGAGGAGAGCTCTGACGCCAGCAGTAGCAGCGGAAGTTCCGGTGGGGATAGTACTGAGAGCACACAGACTGTGACTCCCGATATCGAATATAATGGGACTGGGTACAAGCTCAACAAAAACATTGAGACTGTGCTTCTGGTTGGCGTTGACAAATATCTCGCCTCAACCAATTCAGACACCTATATCAACACAGAGCAAGCGGACTTCATCATGCTCGTTGTTATCGACACAAAGGCGGAAAGCTACAAGGTTCTACACATAAATCGCGACACGATGACCGAAGTCCAGGCTCTGGGCGTGACGGGTGCTGTCGCGTTTACCATAGTTGAGCAGATTGCTCTTGCGCACACCTACGGCTCCGGTCTGGAGGACAGTGCCGAGAACACCGTTCAGGCTGTCTCCAATCTTCTCTATGACGTCGATATCGACCACTACATCACTGTAACCATGGATGCGGTCGCAATCATCAACGACGCTGTCGGCGGAATTACACTGACGGCTCTTGACACCATAAACGACGACATCATCGAGGGCGAGGAGATCACTCTTCTTGGCTCAAACGCTCTTGCATACGTCAGAACGAGGTATGGTCTTGAGGACTCGACCAATCTTCACAGAATGGAGCGTCAGGAGCAGTATATGAGAGCTCTCATGGAGCAGTTCAAGGCTTCGTGTGAGGAGAATTCCAGCTTTGCACTTGACACGGCTCTTGCAATAACCTCCTACATGGTCTCCGACTGCACGGTAAACGAGCTTTCCGACATCTACAGTGCTATGGCCGACTATGAACTCGCCGATTACCTGACACTCGAGGGCGAAGCCACCCTTGGCGACACCTACATGGAGTTCTACTATGACGAGGACGCATTGTATGAGACTTATCTCGACCTGTTCTACACAGTGATTGAGTAGACCTAGACATAAGAACTTGAGGACATGAATTTGAAGGTACTTTCTAAACTCAAAAGTAAGCTCCCTTTGATAATTTCGGCGGCGATTGTTTTAGCTACATTTGCCGCTTTGTTTGTGTTTTCCGGGCAGGATGGCGAGGAGTCATCCGCTCTCAGCAGCATATTTGTCAACTTCGCAATAAAGCTTTTCAGACTGTCTGATGATGCAGCAACCGTGAGCACGGTGACGTTCATAGTAAGGAAACTCGCCCACTTCACGATTTTTGCGATCCTTGGTGCCAGCCTTTATTCATTCACCTCTTCCCTGCTGCTCTTAAGACCGTATGTCTCAACTCTGATTATAGGTCTCTGCGCCGCAGCATTGAACGAGCTCCAGCAACTAACCTCCGCCGGCAGATCCGCCAGTGTAAGAGACGTAGCAATCGACTTCTCAGGAGTGATTGTGGGTAGCTTGATTGTGTGGGGGATTGTAAGGCTTATAAATTCGCAGAAAATAAAAAAGGCTGTTGACAAATGAACAGCCGTAATGTATAATAAAAGTGGTGAGAGTCGCCTGAACTGGCATTCAGGCAACGGTCACTCTTTCCACAATTTTTTAGATTATGTTATGAAAGTTCTGAAAATAATCCTCTCAACCGTACGGTTGGGAGGATTATTTGGTATCAATTGATAAATATCCTCGGTACCCTCTGTGAGATTCCACAGACTATTTCATAGCCTATGGTGCCGCAGAGTTCTCCTATTTCGTCGGCGGTTATCTCCTCTTCACCGTCCCTGCCAATCAGGGTTACCGTGTCGCCAACCTTAGATTCGGGGATTTCGGTGACATCTATCATCAGCTGATCCATACAGACCCGCCCCAGAATCTTAGCCCGTTTGCCATGCAGGAGAAGTTCACCCTCGTTTGAAAGGAGCCTCGGGCAGCCGTCGGCATAGCCGATTGTGACGGTTGCAACCCTGGTTTCACGCTCAGTCTTATATGTACGACCATAGCCTATTGTCACTCCCGAGGGGAGTGTTTTTATTTGCGAGACTATCGACTTTAATTCCATCACCGGCTCAAGCTCGACAGGCATATCCCTTGAAATATCCGGCTTCAAACCGTAGAGCATGATTCCGAACCGGACGAGGTCGCTCCTCTCATCGTAATGGTACATCGACCCTGCCGAATTGAGGAAGTGAAGCTTATCTATAAGGACAAGCCGCTTCTTAAGTTCATCCCGGACGGCGGATACAAGCTCAATCTGGTGATCAGTGAACTCAATATCTTCCGGCTTGATAGAGTCTGCAACGGGAAGATGGGTAAAGAGCCCCTCCACTTCAAGACCAGGCAGACGGACTATCTTTTCAGCGTCATCAGCAATTCTTGAGACATCGTCGCCATAATTAAGACCAATACGGTTCATGCCAGTGTCGACAGCTATGTGGCAGCGGACTCTTTCGCCCTTGGGAGCATTTAAAGAAAGCTTTCCGGCATACTCGAGATCAGTGATAGTCTGGATTATGTCGTACTCTATAAGCTCACCTGCATCCTCGGGAGGAGTGTAACCTAAGATAAGAATCTCTCCGGAAACGCCAAGGTTTCTTAATTCCTCAGCTTCGACAATATTCGACACTGCGAACCAGTTGATCCCCACGTCCTCAAGCCTCGGGATTATCCCCTCGCAGCCATGACCATAGCAATTAGCCTTGACCGCGCACATTATTTCAGCATCGGGGCTGATGAGGCTCCGGCATTTTTCAACATTGCGCAACAGCCTGTCGAGATGAATCTCTGCCCAGGCACGTCTCAATACTTCATTTTTCATTTATCTATGCTTCCTCCTTGGAAACTCAGCTACGTGTACGCCGACTTTTTAAAAGAATTTCCGCAATTTACTTGCAAAAAGAACGGTATTATGGTATGATTTTTATAAGTGTTGTGAGTGAGGGAAATATGAAAAAAGAACAAATAGTTTACGATTACAATCCGACCATTATAACCGACCGGGCGCACGCCGCCTGCTTCACAGGTCATCGCCCGGAAAAGATTCCTTTCCATGACGACGAAATCAGGATGCGAATGCTGATGTCGATGTTCATCCAGCGCATCTATGACGCCATCGACGACGGCTACAGAACGTTTATCTGCGGAATGGCGCGTGGGGTCGACATCTGGGGTGGTAGAGCAATCTATGCCCTGAAAAAGAGCAGACCCGAGCTTAATCTTAAGATGATCGGTATATCTCCCTACAGAAGTGAATTCGACCTTTTACAGGGTGTCGATATCTATGAATACGGAACCGTCAGGCAGGGCTGCGACGAAATGTATTACCTTTCTGAGGACTACTTCCAGGCTTGCTTCCACATCCGCAACCGGCTCATGGTCGACCATTCAAACAGATTAATCGGTGTTGTGAGCGACTATAAGAGCGGCACCGGGAATACAATAAGAGAAGCCAGACGCCAGGGTCTGGAGCTCGACATCATAGACATAAACAACTGTGACTTTTTCAACATCTGAACTGTTATTACTTGTATTATAAGACATCCGGGCGCAAATTGCAATAGCAGATTCGGTCGAAATAATTCCGACATGTTTTTATAAGAAAGACGGTGGTCTGTATAAAAAAGAAAAATTCATCCCAGGCATCGGTTGTAATAATGTATTTGGCAACCATGCTCATCTGCCTTGTTATATTCGGCTTTGCCGCCGTGACACTTTTGGATATATTCGTAACCCAGCCCGCTCTTGAAGCAGAAGCCGCCGAAAGTGGCAGCGATTCTGACGACGAGGAGGAAACGGTCGACTATTCTGAGGCTACGGAAACAATTCTTTTCGTCGGAGCTGACGGCCAGGAGATAAACGCAATAGTGCTTCTTAGGGTCAACCCGCAGGATGGCACAATAGCCATTGTCCCCGTTTCCAAGTATACTCTTTCCACTGTCGATTCCTCAAGCGGAACGATTGAAGCTCTCTTCGACACAGGCGGAATGAGCTATCTTAAGACTGCCGTTGAGAACGCCTACGGTATAACCTGCGACAAGTATATCAAAATCACAAACGACGGCTGGGCTGAGCTCGTTGAGTACACCGGAGGAATGACCAGCTACGTCTTCCCGGAAGACCTCTACTATAAGGATGAGACCTCGGGAGACCTCACAAGCTTCTCGGCAGGAAACTCAAACCGCACCCTCTGGGGCGACGACATAAGAAGAATCGTCACCTATCCCCTTTACTCAAACGGCGAGCAGACGAGGGTTCAGGTCATCGGCGAGATTGCGGTCGCACTCATCAACGACGCATTCGACACCAACGCCGACAATATGAAGACAAACATTCAGAACATCTTCAACACCATCTACAATAATTCCGACACCGATATCACTTCAAAAACGTTCGCAAGTGTCCGCAACGCCTACGAATTTATGCTTGAAAATGCTTCATCCCCCGCGACATACCGTATGCCAAGAGGCGAATGGAACTCAAGCGGCTATTTCGTTCTGGATGAAGACGCCGCGGCAGAGATTCAGGAATATTTCGGACTAACGTCGGTGCTGGAGGAATAGGAGGCAATCATGGAAAACAGAGTCAAGGTCAGAATAATCGGTAGAGAGTACACACTTGTGACAGAGAATTCGCCTGAGTATACCCAGGCTCTCGCGGAGAAGCTTGATGCACAGATGAACTCCATGCTTGCCGTCAAGAACACGCTATCGGGCATTGACGTCGCTATTTTGTCGGCGTTGGATGCAATGGATGAAGCGCAGAAAGCTTCCGAAAACGAGGACAGTATGCGCTATCAGCTCGGCGAGTATGTCACAACGGCAAACCGTTCCAAGCAGAGCTACGACGCCGCCAAGCGCGAAATAGCCCAGCTCAAGAAGCGGATTGAAGAACTCGAAAAGAAGCTTAACGACACAAAACTATTCTGATGACACCTACACCTACACATAAACAAAACACCAAGCCGGAGCTTCTGGCTCCCTGCGGAAGCATGGAGTCGCTTTATTCGGCTCTTAAAGCCGGGTGCGATGCCGTATATATCGGAGGAAGACTTTTCTCTGCCCGGCAGAACGCCGAGAACTTCTCCCACGAAGATATCATAGAGGCTGCCAAGGAATGTCACCGCCGTGGCGTTAAGATTTACCAGGCTATAAACATCGCAGTTTTTGACAGCGAAATTGAGCTCCTAGCGGATGAAATCAGATTTGCCTGCGAAGCTGGAATCGACGGACTCATCGTTCAGGACAGGGCTGTTGAAAGAATCGTCCTTGAATCCTGCCCGGAAATGCCGCTTCACGCCTCAACCCAGATGACTCTTCACTTTGCTGACGGCGTCCTGTGGGCTCAGGGTCACGGCTACAGCCGGGTCGTTTTGTCAAGAGAGCTTGACCGGGAAACTATTATGAAACTGTCGGAGCTGGGAGTGGAGACGGAAATTTTCGTCCACGGAGCACTTTGCATGTCCGTCTCGGGGCAGTGCTACCTGAGTGCGATGATCGGCTCTCGCTCGGCAAACAGAGGGCTTTGTGCGGGAGCTTGCAGGCTCCCTTTTTCTTCTATAGGCAAGCCTCGCGATAAATACGCTCTTTCTTTAAAAGACCTGACACTTATAAACGACGCCGAAGAGCTACAGAATATGGGCGTATCGTCTCTTAAGATAGAGGGCAGAATGAAGCGACCGGAGTATGTCTCCGCCGCAACAGGCGAGTTCAGGGCAGCTCTTCAAGGTGAAGAGTATGACTATGAGCTCTTAAGGTCTGCATTCTCGCGAAGCGGCTTTACAGACGGCTACTTCCAAGGTAGACGCGACGGGAGCATGTTCGGGGCACGTTCATATGAAGACGTCACCGACATGACAGCATCACTCACGCAGATCCATGAAAAATATAAATCCGAATACCCAAGGTTCATGCTCTCGATGAAGCTTACCGTCAGACGTGGCGAAAATGCAGTTTTAACCGCCACCGACGGCACAGAGCGGGTCACCATTCCGGGAGCCGTTCCGCAGGAGGCGATAAACCGTCCACTGAGCGTGGAAGCCGCAGTTTCGCAGCTGGGGAAGCTTGGCGGAACACTCTACCGTCCGGGAGAAATCACGGCTGAAATAGACGAGGGTCTCATGCTCCCGCTTTCGGAGCTCAATTCACTCAGGCGGCAGGCAGTGGAAGCTCTCGACAGCCTGAGGCAGGAAAGGCTGACCTTAAGGAAAGATTTCACCCCGGCGGACTATCTCCCCGAGATTTCCGGTAAGCCGAAAAAGCCGATCACATATTGGGTTTCGGTCGAAAAGCTTTCACAGCTTGAGCTTATCGACTTCGACAGAGTTATAATCCCCCTGCCGCTGGCGGAGGACTATATAAACTCTGGCTTTGACCCGAAAAAGGCGATACTTTCGCCTCCACGGTTCACTCTTCATGCTGAAAAGGTTGAAGCTGATCTGAAAGCCGCAAAAGCTCTTGGATTTGAAACGGCTATGGCGACAAATTCGGGATATATCCGGATGCTAGAAAGACTTGGCTTCGACGTGGTCGGTGGCTTCGGGCTCAATATAACTAACTCGCTTTCTTCGGACGAATACGCCCTTGACGGGATCAAGGCTCTGACGCTTTCGTTTGAATTAAAAGCCGCACAGCTTTCAGGCATCAGGACAGTCGTCCCCAAGGGTGCCATCCTCTATGGCAGGCTGCCGCTTATGGTGATGGCGAACTGCCCCATCAAGGCAGAGACCGGCTGTAAAGCCTGCTCCCACAGTCTCACCGACAGAACGGGAACCGTATTCCCAGTCAGGTGCCGGATGCATGAGAGTGAGGACTATAACGAGCTCCTGAACTCGAAAACCCTCTATCTTCCCGACAAGCAGGGCTACTTCAACATCGATTTCGGAATACTCATGTTCACAGACGAGAGCCCGGAAGAGGTCAGAGCAGTCTTAGAAGACTATAAATCCGGAATTTCCCGCCGGGATGGGAAAGAATATACAAACGGACTCTATTTCAGAGGAGTGCAATGAAATGCCAGATTTAAACCTGCAAATAAAGAAGCTTCGCCCGGGTGCGATTCTGCCGGCTGCGGCAACTCAGCTGAGTGCCGGGCTTGATTTGCACGCCTGCATAGACGAGCCCTTGACTATTCCCGTCGGCGAGATTGTGACTGTCCCCTGCGGGATTGCGGTCTGCCCGGACTTATCGGGCGGAAATGTCGTCATGCTGGTTATAATCCGCTCAAGTTTGGGAAGAAAGCACGGGCTGACGCTTGCCAATTCGGTCGGGGTTATCGACTCTGATTACAGGGGTGAGATCTTAGTCCCAATCATAAATCACGGAAGCGAGGATTATACCTTTGAGCCGGGTGAACGGTTTGCCCAGCTTGTCCCGCTATTTGTGCCGACATGCACTGTTACTGAGGCAAATGAGCTGCCAGAAAGCGAACGCTCGGGCGGCTTCGGCTCAACCGGAAGAATTTAAGGAGGAAACGCTATGTTCAGATTTGCCATCATGGGTGCCGGGCACATCGCAAACAAGTTTTGTGATTGCGTGAGAAGAATAGATAACGCCGAAGTGGTCGCAGTTGCCAGTCAGACCGGCAGAGAAAAAGATTTCGCTGAGAGAAATGGGATTCCCGAATATTTCGACAGCTACTCTGAAATACTTGAAGCTGTCAAGCCCGACTGCGTCTATATCGCAGCGACTTCTAATGCGCACTATGAGCTGAGTAAACTCTGCATTGAAGCCGGGGTTCCGGTCTTATGCGAAAAGGCGATGTTCCTTAACAGCAAAGATGCAAGAGAAGTATTTTCAATTGCTGAAAATAAAAAGGTTTTCGCCATGGAGGCTATGTGGTCAAGATTCCTGCCGGCTGTAGTGAAAGCCAGAGAGTGGATTCAGTCTGGTCGGATTGGCGAGCCAATCTACGCCACCTCCGCTATAGGCTTCAAGGCTGAGGAGAACCCATTTAATCGCTACTACTGCAAGGCTCTTGGCGGCGGTGCGGCGTTTGACCTGACCGTATATGACTATGAAATCCTGACTTTCCTTATCGACAGACCCGCCGAGGTTATTTCGGCTCATGCTGTCAAGACTGATGATGGGGTTGACCTGACAGACCATATTCTACTCAATTTCCCGAAAGATGGGGCTCGGGATTGTCTTGCCGTCTGCGAGAGCACTTTCTTAGCCAAGCTGGATGAGAAGATTGTTATCTACGGCTCAAACGGCAAGCTTGAAATTCCGAGACCGCATTTTGCTACCGATTGCTATCTTTACGACGCCAATTTCGAGCTCATAGACAGCTTCAAGGACGATGTCACAGAGAACGGGTTCGTCTATGAGACCGAAGAGGTTATCAGGTGCATTAAATCCGGAAAAATCGAAAGCGAGACTGTGCCGCATGGGTTGACTATTGCGTGTGCGGAGATGTTTGATAAATTATTGCTTTCCTGAGCACAATCAACGCTCCCACACACGGGAACACCATCAGCCCGTTGAAGATATCGCTTATTTTCCATGCCGCAGAAAGGCTGACGACGGCTCCGGTGAAGACGGCAAGGGTGAGAGCAAGTTTATAGAGCGTGACCGTCTTTTCTGAGAGATATTCCGCGGCGGAAAGACCTATTTTCGACCAGCCAACTATGGTTGCGGTGGCGAAGCCAGCGGTGCATAGGGAGATTACCGTTCCGGAAATGCTCCCGAAAACGCTTTCACATGCTGCTGATACCAGCTGCGTCCCGTCAAGACCGGTTTCAGTGGCACCAGATGAAAGTATCGCAAGTGCCGTCAGGGTGCAGATGACGAAAGTGTCTGTTATCACCTCGAACATGTTCATGAGTCCCTGCTCACGTGGACTTAAGCCGCTTTCCGAGTGGATTGCGGCTGTGGTTCCCAAGCCTGCTTCGTTTGAAAATATCCCCCGCTTGAAGCCGACACTCACGGCTTCTTTAACAGAAATCCCGACAGCCGCGCCGGCTACAGGTTTAAGTCCAAAAGCAGAACGGAAGATATCCGAGAAAACCTCCGGAAGCTTCCTGAAATTCGCGACTATAACCGCCGTGACAGTGAATATGTATATAACCGTCAGGATGGGCATCATAACCCCAGATACCCGACCGGTGAAATCGTGCCCCGAAAAAAGGCAGGCGGCAGTGAGAAGTGCTAGAACCAATCCGACTGCGGCGGTGCTTATCCCCGATTCTGAATTAATAGCTTCTGCGGCGGAGTTTGACTGAACCATCCCTCCCATCCCGAATGATGCCAGGACAGTGAAGAAAGCATAGAGCTTTGAGAGGAAATTCTCGCCCATTCCGTCACGGATAGCATACATTATTCCGCCTTTTTTGCCATCGCAGTTGCGATATTCTATACTTAAGACGCCCTCAGCAAACGAGACCGCCATTCCAAGGAACGCCGACACCCATAGCCAGAAGATTGCTCCCGAGCCGCCCAGGGTTATGGCAGTGGCGACCCCGGCAACGCTCCCCGTCCCAACAGTTGCGGCGAGAGCAGTTGAGAGCACACGAAAACGGTTTTCGCCGTCTCCCGAGAAGCTTTTGCGGACAACCGAAAGCATCTGTCCGAAACACCGCACTTGCGGAAAGTGTAAACAAATAGTATAATAAATTCCGACGGCAATTATTAAAAAAACCGTCGGCAGACTCCACACAAGGTCTGAAAGCTTATCAAGAAAGGGCATAATTCCTCCCATGCGAAAATATCAACCGAAAAGAGCGGCACTTATCGTTATAGATGTCGCGATAGTAGTTCTGGCAATACTTCTCACGATAATAGTCGTAGGGTATTTGTCCAACTACAGAATTATTATGACTTTGCTTCTCTGTTTATTCTGGCTTGCGGCAATCTTATTTTCGGCAGTACTTCTGCCGGCTTATTTTTCGCGCACCGTTATATACATTTCCCCCACCGACATTTCGATGAAAACCGGCATAGTCTACGTCAAACGCCACCACATGAAAGCGGACGCAATCCAATATGCCTCAACCATCACGACATTCCTCTCAAAATACACAGGGCTCAATTTCGTGATTTTAAGAGCAATGGGAGGAACTATGGTCTTGCCGTTTCTCGGGCTCAACGACGTGAGGGAAATTGAGGAATTAATGAGGGCTAAACCATGACTGAACGCACCGTCAAACAGCACCCACTAAAGCTGTTTTCCTACACCACACACTATTTCTGGCTTCTTATCATCCCTCTTGTAAGAAGCCTTTATTCCATTTCCCTTGATGTGGATTCGCTTCGGGTGTGGCTTATGGGTACGTGGATGGACTTGCTCGTTATCGGAGCTATCCTCATCTTCGCCTGGAGGCGGTGGGAGCATGTTTATGTCAGGTTCGACGACAAAAGGATCTCAGTCACCAAGGGCAAGATTTACTCCACCTGTGACGTCATCTACTATGACACCATAAGCTCCCTGAGCGTCAACCAGAGCCTGTTTTTAAAGCTTTTCGGTGCCTGCACCGTCACTATCGGCACAAATGCAGAAGCCATAAGCCGGGCTCAAGACGATATCTCTCTCACTTTAAGAAAATCCGACGCCGACAGGCTCTATGCCCGGGTGAAGAAGTCAAGAGCGAAGAGCCTGAGATACTCTGTCACCCCGAACAAAGTCAGGCTCATTCTCTATTCGTTCATTTCGTCGTCGACCCTTTCGGGAACGGTTGTAATACTTGCGTTTTTATACGAGACATCGAGAATGTTTGACCGAGAGGTCGAGGCTCAGCTCATCATGGATACACTTAGTGACGTTGTGAACCGGGTCGCCACCTTTGTGCCGCCGGTTGTGGCTGGCGTTTCTGTGGTCATAATCATAGGTTGGGCAGTCTCTTTTATGACGAATATCTTCTACTTCTGGAATTATTCCCTCACCCGCTGCTCGGACAGCTTATACATCAAGAGCGGACTTATTGAGAGAAACCGGCACATCCTCTCGCTTGACAGGATAAACAGCGTCGACCTCAGGCAGAATCTCATATCGAAGCTTCTGAGGATTTCATCACTGCACTGCGACTGTGCAGGCTACGGCGAGACGGGGCGTGCCGAGACCTCGGTCGTCATGCCGATAGCGACGGAGAGGGAGGTAAACTCCACCGTCGTTGAGATATTCCCGAACATTCCCACAGAATCGGTCTACCACAAGCCTAAGCTCGACCTGAAGCCGACCTACCAGAGCTACTGGATGTTCTATTATGCTCCCTTGGCACTTGCTCTCCTGCCGCTGACAGCGTTCTTTATACTATTTGTGATATTCCCGTCCTGGCGGTCGGTTATAAGGGTTGGAGTTATCGTCGCTGAGGTTCCTGCAATCTGGCTCACAATTGTCAAGACTCTTGCCATCTTCAAGACCGGCATTGCCGTCAACGGCGTCGACGAGGGCGACGTCTATATCACCATGCGCTATTCGAGCTTCTACACTTTCCACACTGTGGTTGTCCCGAAAGACAGGATTGTGAAAGTGATGATAAAGCAGACCTACCTCCAGCACCTGACCGGCAACTGCTCCGCCGTAATCTACACCGCCTCCCGCGGCACCTCGAAGCACGTCATCACCGGACTCCGCCTCAACCGTACACTTGGGTTCTTTGAAAAGAATGGGGTGGATTTGTATTTTGAATAAACCCACTTGATATAGATTCACAATTATGCTATACTATCTTTAGAAGCGAGGTGTCTTTATGAACGACAGAATTAAAAAAGAATCCGACCTGATTGTTGTAGCAGTTGCGGAAGAATTTGGATATAAAAATAATATGGAAATGAGTGAGGTTCTGAAGCTGTTTGAAGACAAAGGCATCTTCGAGCTCTTAAGGTCACAGTATGACGTGCTTCATACTATGGATCTTAGCGAGGGGACGGAGTTTGTAGAGGACTACTTGGAAAGGTCAGTAGCATGATGAAATTGACCCTATATCACGGAACGGATAGCGACTTTGAAAGAATTGATTTGTCAAAATCTCTTGAAAAAAGAGACTTCGGCACGGGATTTTATACCACAACTCTTTCGTCCCAAGCCGAAAGGTGGGCTTTAAACAAGAAAGCAAGAAATGTAAGTGAACACGCTTACGTTTATGTATACGAGGCTGAGATTCCCGAATCTATTTTGGTGAAAAATTTCGATGGCTTATCCCTCGAATGGCTTGAGATGGTACGGGCAAACCGTCAGCATGGAGGAATTCAGCATAGTTATAACGTCGTCATAGGTCCGGTTGCTAACGACGACACCATGCTTACAGTAAACAGATTCATCCAAGGCATCTACACAGACGAAGAAGCTCTTGAACGCTTGCGCTTTTCTAAAGCGAACGATCAGGTTTCGTTCCACACCGAAGCGGCAGTTTCCTGTTTGAAGCTTGTCAGGAGGTACCAAGTTGATTGAAAAATATACCTATCACGGGATGGACATCACCATGGATGTCTACGAGAAGATTCAATCGGTCGTCGAACTGATTGCAAAGAAAGAAAACAAGTCATTTGACGAATGCTATGCGATGTTCTCAAAGTCGAGAACATACCGCAATATTCAGCTCACAAATACTGAAATGTGGGCAGAAAGCGCGGAATTTATCGTGGACGAATATTACAGGGAAAAAACTGTTGAAAAAAATTAGGATTATCCCCGCCCCCGCGGGGATTTCTTTTGTCTGCTGCAGGCGGGCGCATTTTTGGTCATTTTCACGAAAAAATCGCCGCTATTCACAATTTAGTAACACACTGTGGCTGAAAATATGCTACAATCTTTGTAATAGTCGATAATTGCGCTTGTCTATATTGAGCAGTGCAGTTTTGCTCAGTCTAAATCTAATGAATCAGGAGAGAAAATCATGTCCAACAGACTTTTCCAGGGTATAATTCAGCGGATGCAGGAGGTTATTAAGTGCGAAGTGGGAGTAATCGATTGTGACGCCCACATCGTTGCTTGCAGTGATTCCTCTAAGGTCGGTTACACTAACGACCTGATCTCCTCGGAGCTGAGCGAATCTTATGATTACTTCATGCGCGACGGTTATACCTATATGCCGATCGGCGGCAAGGGGACGGCTGAATTCTATGTCTTCGTTGAGGGCACAGATGAGGAGGCTTATAAGTACGCAGGTCTTCTTTGCATCAGCCTTGAGAACGTCCAGCAGCTCTATGATGAAAAATACGACAGAGGAAACTTCGTCAAGAATGTCGTTCTCGACAATATTCTTCCGGGAGATATCCCCCTGAAAGCCAGAGAGCTCCACTTCAACTCGAATGTCCCGAGAGCTGTTTTCCTCATCAGAATTATCTCGTCAAACGATATTTCCGCGTTTGACGTAATCCAGAACCTCTTCCCGGATAAGACAAAGGACTTCACGTTCACCATAAACGAAAAGGACATCGTTTTAGTCAAGGAAGTGAGATCTCTTAACGACCCGAGCGACCTTGAGAAGCTCGCCTACTCGATTTCCGACACTCTTCTTAGCGAGTTCTACACAAGAGTCAACATCGGTCTTGGAACCATCGTTGACGACGTCAGAAACCTGGCAGGTTCGTTCAAGGAAGCCCAGATGGCACTTGAAGTAGGAAAGGTGTTCGACACCGAAAAGAACATCGTGAGCTACGAAAACCTCGGCATCGCAAGACTCATCTATCACCTGCCGACAACCCTCTGCGAGACATTCTTAAAAGAAGTCTTCAAGAAAGGCTCCATCGAGTCGCTCGACCAGGAAACACTCTTCACCATCCAGAAGTTCTTCGAGAACAACCTTAACGTTTCCGAGACTTCACGTAAGCTCTTTGTCCACAGAAACACTCTGGTTTATCGTCTCGAAAAGATCAAGAAGCTCACAGGTCTTGATTTAAGAGAATTCGACCACGCAATCGTATTCAAGATTGCACTTATGGTCAAGAAGTATTTAACCGCCAACCCTGTCAAGTTCTGATTTAAAACCAATAAGCCGCGATTTTCGCGGCTTAACTGTCGCAAAAACTACGGAGAGAATCATGGTAGAATTCAAAAACGTTTCATACACATACCCAAACGGGCAACATGCGTTGTCCAAGGTTAATTTAGATATTGCGGACGGAGAATTTGCCTTTGTTGTCGGTGCTTCCGGCGCAGGCAAATCCACCCTCATAAAGCTTATTTTAAGAGAACTCACCGCCACCCAGGGCGACATCCACGTAAACGGCTTCGACCTTGGAAAATTGAAGCCTCGTAAGGTTCCTGAGCTTCGACGCACCATCGGTGTTGTATTCCAGGACTTCCGGCTTATTCCGAACCTGACAGTATACGACAACGTCGCTTTTGCCTTGAGAGCAATTGACGCACCGACAAAATATATCCGCTCACGTGTCCCCTATGTCATCAGCCTTGTAGGTCTTGCGCAGAAAGCCAAGTCCTATCCTAATGACCTTTCAGGCGGCGAGCAGCAGAGAGTTGCTCTTGCACGTGCACTTGTCAACGACCCCCAGCTCATCATCGCCGATGAGCCAACAGGAAATGTCGACCCGGCAAGGAGCTTTGAGATAGTAGATCTGCTCAAAGGCATCAACGCCTGCGGGACTACTGTACTCATGGTCACCCACCAGCACGACCTTGTCCGCTACTTCGGCGGCAGAATCATTAATATCAACACCGGCGAGATTGTCTTTGATGAAGTCATAGGAGGCGCAGATGAGGCCTAATAGCGTTAAATACCTCGTGGGTCAGGGATTCAGAGGTATATGGTACAACAGAATCAACTCGTTCGCCTCGCTTTGCATCATCACTATATCTCTTCTGATGGTCGGCGTTTCGGTTCTCCTAGGAGTCAACATCAACGAAATGATCGGCGCGATCGAGGACAAGAACGAGGTAGTAGTCATAATTGAGGACGGAACTCCTGACAACAATGTCACCCTCCTCGGCGAGCAGCTCGCCGCAAATGACAACATCTTCGAGGTTACTTTCTATTCAAAAGAAGAAGCCTGGGAATCGATGCAGGAGGACATGACCGACGAGGAGAAGAGCCTGTTTGTGCTCATCCAGGACAATCCCCTCCCCGACTCATACAAGTGCCGGGTTTCCGACATCACTCTTCTTGATGAAACGGTTGAGGAGATTGAAGCGTTGCAGTCAGTCGAGAGCGTTTCGGCATCAACCGACTTTGCAAGCATCTTAATAAGCATAAGAAACATCGCAGGAGTGCTCTTCACAGCACTCACGGCGGCTCTCATTGTCGTCTGCTTCGTTATCATATCCAACACCACGAGAACCAGCGTCTATGCCAGACGGCGCGAGATTAACATCATGCGCTATGTCGGAGCATCGAAGAGCTTCATAAGAATCCCGTTCTTTGTTGAGGGAGTGGTCTTAGGCGCGCTGTCAAGTGTCTTAGCCTATGGGCTCACCTGGCTCGCCTATGTCAACGTATACGACACCCTCTCTGAGGACTTTGAGATATGGACGATATTCGGCGTGAACGGACTCGTTGAATGGTCAGACATCGCCCTCATAACCGCCATAGCCTACCTCGTCGCAGGAGTCGTGATCTCTGCAATAGGAACAGTGTTCTCGACACGCAAACATCTTAACGTCTAGCAGTTGCTTCGCACCTGCTCCATACAGGAAGGACTTCCTAATGAAACATCGCACTTTTTTACAACGCTTCAACATATTCTTAACCGCCATCGTTGTCGGGCTGACAGGAATCGTTCTGTCAACCGGGACGGCAACTGTCACCCATGCTGACTCCACTCAGGAGGAGCTTGAGGACAGGCTCAACGAGATTGCCAGCGAAATGGACAAGCTCGACGACAAGATTTCCGACCTTGAAGATGACATCGACAAGGAAGAGGAGTACCAGGACTCGATCGACGAGCAGATTGAGACCACCGAAGAGTACATAAGAACCCTCACCGAGCTTATTTCTGAATATAACTCTCAGATTGAAGATCTCGAAGCCGAGATTGCAGAGCGCGAGGATGACATCGCCGCGACTGAGGAGGTTATCGCCGCCGAGGAAGAAGAGATTGCCTATAACGTCGACCTCTATTCAAAGCGTATAAGGGCTCTTTATGTCAGTCAGAACGACTCTATAGCTTCGATTCTCCTAGGTTCAAGCGACTTCTTTGACATGCTCATGAGAATGGAGCTTATAACCAGGGTTGCAGAGTATAATAATAACCTCATCCAGACGCTTCTTGACCTCAAGGAGAGCTATGAAAACGACAAGGCTGTTCTCGAGGGCAAAATAGAAGACCTCGAATATGCCATCGACGAGCTCGACCAGAAGAAGTCTGAGGTCGAGGACAGAAAGGCTGAATGGGAGGAGCAGCTTGACGCTCTTGAAGAGCTCTATGCCGAAAGCAAGGCTCAGATCAAGGCTCTCGAAGCTCAGCAGGCTTCCTATGAAGCAAATAAAGACCAGCTCGAAAAGGAGCAGGAAGAGATAGAGGAAGAGATCGAAAGAATCATCCGCGAGAACGCCAGAAGCGAATACATCGGCGACCTTGAGCTCGGCACATTCCTCTGGCCCTGCCCGGGATACTACACCATCACCTCTGGCTACGGTTCACGTTGGGGCACGAAGCACTATGGCATCGATATCTCCGGCTCCGGCATCATGGGCGCAGACATCACCGCCGCTAACTCCGGCTACGTCCTGACCGTCTATAACGGTTGCACTCATAACTACGGCAAGAGCTCATCCTGCGGCTGCGGAGGCGGCTTCGGGGACTACTGCATCATCGACCACGGCGGCGGATACGTGACCCTCTATGCCCACGCCACCAAGATAACGGTCAGCGAGGGCGACTATGTCAATACCGGCGACGTCATCGGCACCGTCGGCTCCACCGGCTACTCCACAGGAGCCCACCTGCACTTTGAAATCCGTGTAGATGGAGAAAGACTCGACCCGGAGAGCTTTAATCTTATCAAATATTAAAACCATCGGCATTAAGGAGATAGCGACCATATGAACAAAAAAATATCCCTCGGTCTCGCCATCTCTCTTATGGCGATTGCGGCGGCTCTGACGTTTATTATCTCGACAAGCTATTCTGTCAGCCTTTATAACAGCCTCATTTCCGACGTTCAGGAGAGGGCTGAGATGTATACTAAGCTTGAACAGATCGACACCTACGTCCGTTCCTACTACAACGGAACCATCGACGAGGACGAGCTTATCGAATCTTTGGCGGAGGCTTATATCGGCGTCCTGGGCGACTCTACCGCCGAGTATTACGACGAAAACGAGTATGAGCTCTATCAGGAGCATGTGAGCGGCACCCACCTTGGAATCGGAATCTATTTTGAGGATGTCGGCGGCTGCCCTAGCGTTACGGACATTATCCCCAACGGTCCTGCCGAGGCGGCTGGAATCTCTGTCGGCGACAGCATTATCGAGATTAACGGCTATTCTGTCCTCGAAATGGGCTACGACTGGGCTTACTCTATGCTTACAGCTGAAGCCGGAACCCAGCTTACTCTCACTGTCCGTTCTTCTGGTGAAGACACCAGCTACACCCTCACGACTGTCCAGATGACCGTAGCCACTGTAAGCTCAGACAGATTTGACAGCTACGGCTACATCAAGGTCACAGAATTCTCTGAGATAACCTACCGCCAGTTTATCGCGGCTTACCTGAGTCTTCTTTCAAACAGCGAGACCACCGGTATTATAATTGATCTTAGAAACAACTCCGGCGTCATTTTCGACCCCGTTTTCAACCTTTTGAATGTGCTTCTTCCGGAGGGATCTGTCCCCTATATTTCGACCTCCCTTGACGGAACGCAGTCCTCTGGCGACCTCTGCGACGGCACAAACACCACGTCCCTGCCGGTTGTAGTCCTGGTCAATTCGAGAACCTCGGGACCCGCAGAGCTCTTTGCAGCGGCTTTAAGAGACGGTTTGGGCGCGACGATTATAGGAAGCACCACCGTTGGCTCCGCCCAGCTGACAGCAGTCTACAGTCTCTATGACAGCACCGCCATAAGCATCCCGACGGCAACCCTTTCAGGACCTCTGACCGAGTTTTCCGGCACCGGCGTCAAGCCCGACTATGAGGTGATCATAGCAGCAGACCTGAACTCAGATTTGAAGCTCCTGGACGAGACGACAGACGCTTGCATCAAGAAAGCAATTGAGGTTCTGTCGCAAAGCTCAACTACAACGGTTTCGGATGATGATTAACAGTCGCGGCACCTCTCAGTCTCGCTTCGCGAGCCAGCTCCCCTTATCAAGGGGAGCCATTTTTATTCTCCCAAAACTTGCATAGAACGCAAAAAGCCTCCCCTGTTAAGGGGAGGTGGATGCGCGAAGCGCAGACGGAGAGGTTATTCCCTCAGTATCTTCGCCTTTAAAATCGCCAGCTGCGTCTTGCTGTCGGGGATCTCGCCGTTCATGACCATTTCTACCGCCTTATCAAACGGTATCTTCACAACGTCGATGAACTCGTCCGGGTCGAGCTTCTGCTCGCCGAAATCCAGTCCCTCCGCCATGAACATGTGGATGACCTCCGTGTCGTAGGCGACGGTCGGATAGAGGTGCCCTAGGTATGTAATCTTCTCGGCAGTTGCGCCGACTTCCTCTTTGAGTTCACGGATGCCACACTTAATCGGCTCCTCGTCGCCCTCGCGCTTGCCGGCGGGGATTTCGAGAAGAACCGTCTTGAACGGATACCTGAACTGCCGGACGAAGATTATTTCGCCCTCGTCCGTGAGCGGGAGAACGCAGACTCCCCCATTGTGCTCAATCACCTCGCGATAGCTTGTGTCGCCATTTTCGAGCCTGACTTTATCGCGCTTGAGCTTAACAACCTTGCCCTCGAAGATTCGCTCCGAGGACAGGGTTTCTTCATTCAGATGTGCTGGAATTTCAGTGCTGACAGCCATTATCAGTCCTCCAGATATCTTATGACGCCGACAACCTTACCGATGATGGACACTGAGTCGGAGATAATCGGCTCCATAGTGTCGTTTTCGGGCTGCAAACGGTAGTGTCCGTCTTCCTTATAGAAACGCTTTACGGTAGCGTCCTCTTCGTCTACGAGGGCGACAACTATATCGCCGTTCTCGGCTGTCTGGCACTGCTCGACAACTACCGTGTCGCCATCGAGGATTGCCGCATTGATCATCGACTCGCCTCTTACTTTAAGGGCGAAAAGCTTCCCGTCATAGTGCTTTGTTGAAGAGAAGTTTAAGTAGCCCTCAATCTCCTGGATAGCTGTAATCGGAACTCCGGCGGTGACTGTTCCCAAAATCGGGACTTTCAAGCCTCTCTCCTCCCCGACAAGCTTCAATGCACGGTTGAGGTGCGTATCAGGCTTCTCGATAAGACCAGCAGCTGCGAGCTTCTGGATGCTTCTGTGAATGGTTGAGGTGGACGGATTGCCGACCATCTTGCATATCTCGCGGACAGTGGGCATAACCCCTATCTCCGCACCCTGCCTTATACACTCGTAAACCGCTCTGTCTCTGTCATTAAGTTTGACTTCTGCCATCGCTTCGTTCCTCCTTTAAAATTTTTGAAAGTTTATGTGAGACCTTATAGATGTCTCCACAGCCCATAGTTATAACGAGGTCTCCGGGTTTTATCTCAGACCTCAGGAACTCCACACACTCCGGGAATGTGGGAGTCAGCACGCACCCGTCAATCTTTTCAGCCAGGTCACTAGCTTTGACGCCATAGGTGTTCTTTTCGCGGGAGCCCATAATCTCTGTCAGGACAACCATATCCGCGAGCTTAAGAACCCTCGCGAAGTCGTCCATAAGTGTATATGTCCTCGAATATGTGAACGGCTGGTGCACGGCGATGATACGGTTGAAACCAAGCCCCTTGGCAGCCTGGAGTGTCACCTCGATTTCGCGTGGATGGTGCGCATAGTCGTCTGCAATTGTGATGCCATCCACTTCTGCAAGCTTCTCAAAACGCCTCTCTGCGCCCTTGAATTCACTTAAACCCCTGACTATATTCTCATCCGAAATGCCCAGGTACCGTGAAGCCGCAATCGCCGCAGTGGCGTTGAGGACATTATGCTTGCCGGGAACGTGAATCTCGGCGTCGAAAAGCTTCTCATGCTTATAATAGACGGTGAACGTCGTCAGAAGCCCCTTGATTTCGTTTATGACCGGGTAGTAGTCGTTCTTATCCGTCCAGCCGAAAGTGATCAGGTCTTTGCCGGTGACGCCTGAAACGGCTTCAAGGGTGTTCGCATCGTCGCCGTTATAGATAAGGCACTTGGAGGCGTTTTCAGCGAACTTGTGGAACGACGCTTTCAGGTTATCCATCGACTTGAAGTAGTCAAGGTGGTCGGCGTCTATATTCAGGATTATCGCGATGTCGGGATATAATTTCAGGAACGTGTCGACAAACTCGCAGGACTCGCAGACCATCTTGTCGCCGTTTCCGGTTCTGCCAGAGCCGCCTATTGAGCGGAGCTTTCCGCCGATTACGCAGCCGAAATCCTCCTGGGATTCGCGCATGATCTCCGCAAGCATAGAGGAAGTGGTGGTCTTCCCGTGAGTTCCAGAGACGCAGACGGCGTTATCGTAGCTCTTTGTGACTAGTCCCAACAGCTCCGAACGCTCGAGAACCGGCACGCCGCTAGACTTAGCCGCAATCAGCTCCGGATTGTCGCTCATGATGGCGGCGGTGTGGACGATGAGGTCGGCTCCCTCAATGTTTTCAGCCCTTTGCCCCATAAAAACGGGAATGCCCATTGCTCTGACCTGCTCAAACGTTTCAGTCTCGTTATTGTCAGACCCTGTAAGATAGAACCCCATCCCGTGGAGAATCTGTGCGAGAGGAAGCATCCCGCTCCCGCCAATGCCGATGAAATGTATATGTTTCCTGCCAGCGAGAATCGAATCCCGGGCGAGGGAAAAGTGTTCAGACATATAAGAACCCCTCCAACAAAAGTTCACCTTAAGTATATTACATTTCGCCGAAAAAATAAACACCTTTTCGGGAAATTTCTCAAAAAAATTTCGCTTCCGGCTTGAAATCAGAACCAGGATGGTATAAAATCCCGCTTTCACGGCAAAAATAGGGATAGTCTAAAATTTGAAAGGACAATTTACCATGACAATTACGGGTATCAAAGTAAGAAAACTCATTCCTGAGGGGAAGCTCAAGGGGATTGTGAGCGTCACATTCGACAACGCATTCGCCGTCCACGACATAAAGGTGATAGAGGGCGACGACCGCCTCTTTGTCGCCATGCCGTCACGCCGCGACGACACCGGCACTTTCCGCGACATAGTCCATCCAATCTCTACGGAGGCGAGAACCAGGATGGAATCGGAAATCTTAGAGGCGTATTATAATGCAAAAGCCGGCTGAGCCGGCTTTTATGCGATGTGTCCACGTGCCTTTTGGGCGACGCTTTTGTCGTTATCATAGGACAACACGGCATCTGCTCGGTCTATCTCCACCCACTTGATGTCGGCAATCTCATCCTCCTGGGGAACAAAGTCGGTGTTCTTCGCCTTGGCGAGGAAATACACAACCGTTTTGTGAGTCCCCTTTTTCGGAGAATAGGAGACGGTCTCCCGGAAAGTCTGGTCGATTATGACCTCGATTCCGGTTTCCTCCAGAATCTCACGAGCGGCAGTCTGAATCTCAGTCTCACCGTTCTCGACATGACCCTTTGGGAACGACCAATGCCCGCTGTTTACATGCTTGACAAGCAGTATTTCCGTGTTTCCATGAAATTTGCGCCAGACAATTCCGCCGCAGGATTTTTCATGAAGCATACTAGTCCCTTCTGCGTGGCTTTCCCACGCGTATTTATGTGTTACTTATATTGTATCACAAATAAGCGTGTTTTGCAACCGGGGATTGAGAAAAATAGAGACAATAAAAGAGGGCAGATTTCCCTGCCCTCCAATGCTATGCTTTTCAGATATCAAGTATAGACAACGCGTCAAGTGTTGTCCTCGACATACTTGACCAACTCGCCGACGGTCTTCATGCCCTCGATTGCTTCGTCAGGGATTTCCATGTCGAATTCGTCTTCGAGAGTCATTATAACGTCAACAACGTCGAGAGAATCTGCGCCCAAGTCCTCAAAAGTGGAATCGGAAGTGATGTCCTCAACATCCATATCAAGCTGATCTGCAATTATCGCTGCGATTTTATCATATACCATAACAGTACCTCCTGTATAAATATAGTCTAGCATAAGTTTAGCGTGTGTGAGCCTATTTGTCAATAGGTTTTTGAAAAGTTTTTGGAAGAACGGATAATGGCTCCCCTTACCAAGGGGAGCTGTCAGCGAAGCTGACTGAGAGGTTCTTCCTTTATAACTTCGCCCTGTCCTTAGCCCTCTGAATATTAGAAAGCGTCTTCTTGCGGAGTCTTATATTCTTTGGTGTGACCTCGACAAGCTCGTCATCTGCTATGAATTCAAGGCTGTCCTCAAGGCTCAAGACTCTTGGCGGAATCAGTCTTAGGGCATCGTCGCTTCCGCTTGCACGGGTGTTTGTAAGGTGCTTTTTCTTGCAGACGTTGACTACGAGGTCTCCGGGCTTCGGGGATACGCCAACAATCATTCCCTCATAAACGGGAGTGCCTGCTCCGATGAAGAGAGCTCCTCTTTCCTGAGCATTATACAAGCCATAGGTGACAGCTTCGCCGGTTTCAAATGCGACGAGCGAACCGTTTGAACGTCTCGGAATGTCGCCCTTATACTGCTCATAGCCGTAGAAGACAGAGTTCATGATTCCCTCGCCTTTTGTATCTGTCAGGAATTCGTTGCGATATCCGAACAGTCCTCTTGCGGGGACGTGGAAGACAACTCTCATTCTTGAGCCCATAGGCGTCATCGAGACCATTTCGGCTTTACGTGTGCCCATCTTCTCCATGACTGCGCCTACAGACGTCTCAGGAACGTCCACAACAAGCTCCTCGATAGGCTCACAGAGCTTGCCCTCAATCTCCTTATAGAGGACTCTCGGGGTGGAGACGCCCATTTCGTAGCCCTCACGGCGCATGTTCTCAATAAGTATAGACAAATGCATCTCGCCTCTGCCTGCTACCTTGAATGAGTCTGTGGAATCAGTCTCGGAAACCCGAAGCGAAACGTCCTTTAAAAGCTCTCTGAATAACCTGTCTCTTAAGTGACGGGATGTGACAAACTTGCCCTCTCTGCCTGCAAAAGGCGAATCGTTTACAGAGAATGTCATTTCAACAGTCGGCTCGCTTATCTTGACGAAAGGAAGCGGCTCAAACTTTGAAGTGTCGCAGATGGTGTCGCCGATGGTGATGTTCTCAATACCGCTTATGCAGACGATATCTCCGACTGTGGCTTTCTCGGCGGGAACACGCTCAAGACCCGCAATCTGATAGAGGGTCACAATCTTGCCTCTGTAGGGCTTCTTGGTCTCATGGAAGTCGCCTATTGTAACCTCCTGGTTTACTTTTATAGAGCCGCGCTCAATCTTGCCGATGGCGATTCTGCCGACATATTCGTTATAGTCGATGGAGGAGACAAGAAGCTGCAAAGGCTCCTCCGGCTCGCCCTCAGGAGCTGGGATATACTCTAGAATCTTGTCAAAGAGCGGGGTCAGGTCGGTGCCGGGGACGTTTTCGTCCGTAGAAGCTGTTCCGTCTCTTCCTGAGCAGAAGAGAATCGGGGAATCAAGCTGTTCGTCCGAAGCGTTCAAGTCCATAAGGAGCTCATAGCACTCGTCAATAACCTCGTCGATTCTCGCATCCGGACGGTCGATCTTGTTTATAACGATAATGACACGGTGTCCAAGCTCAAGTGCGTGCTGCAGAACGAATCTTGTCTGCGGCATGGGACCCTCTGCGGCGTCGACAAGCAAAATTACGCCGTCAACCATCTTGAGGATTCTCTCAACCTCGCCGCCAAAGTCGGCGTGACCAGGGGTGTCGACGATGTTGATCTTGACGTCCTTATAGACGACTGAGGTGTTCTTTGCGAGGATGGTGATTCCTCTCTCACGCTCGATGTCGTTTGAGTCCATAACGCGCTCATTGACAACCTGATTTTCTCTGAAAGTACCGCTCTGCTTGAGCATACCGTCGACCAGGGTAGTCTTACCGTGGTCAACGTGAGCGATTATAGCGATGTTTCTCAAATCATTTCTAATCAATTTACTTCCTCTTTCCGATAAAGTGTTTTCTTGACCAATGATATTATATACTGTTTGTCGGGGAAAATCAAGAGGCAGATTGCAATTCGCAATTTCTGTGAAAATAAAAAAAGCCGTTGACAAAACGGCGGGGATGGTATATAATAAAAGTGGTGAGAGGCTTGCCTGAATTGCAGTTCAGGCAACGGTCACCCTCTCCCATCATAGACGTTAGCTGATGACCGCGCTGAAGAACTCAAGCGCGGTTATTTCTTTTGGTTGGAACCGACGGCGTAACCAATAGAGAACGCGGTCAATAGCAGAGCCATGACTTCCAGTATGATGGACAAAATCTCCATTAGCCTCACCTCCTCTCACGAGGAAAGAGCAACCAACCTCCCACCGAGCACATTATAGCATACAAATTGTACAAAGTCAACAAAAACTCAAACAAAAGTATCTCCCACCCCGTGCGCTTCGGGATGGGAGATTTCTTTGAAAACATGTTAAGTGCGATTCCTTTCGGAAGAAGCTCTTATACCTATAATACAAATCGGGGAGCATTTTTATTGCACCCCGAATGCATTTTTTTGAAAAAATTTTCGACCTATCGGTCATGACCTGTTGGTCTAATCCGTCAGTAGCTTCATGAACTTCTGGTTCTTCTCCAAGAGCTTGAAGATGATGATTCCCAAAACGCAGACGCAGACGAATTCGCCGAATGCTACTTCAAGAGCGGAAATCCAGAACGGCAGTCCCACGAACCAATAAAGCTCTGCTCCGACTATCAAGCCGTTGAAGATGACCGGGAATATGGACGCGACATAGATATTCGGGCTGTACATCATGCAGATAACAGCCAAAACCGTTGCCGCAGTTCCGAACACCATGTCTACGATTCCAATTGTGCTGAAGATGTTTGCGAGCAAGCACCCCAGGATCAAAGAAATGCTGTAGTCTTTACGGTAGAAACAGAGAAGCATCAGTGCCTCGGCAATCCTGAACTGGATGTTGCCATAGGAGAGCGAACTGAGAGCCAGTGTCAGTGCGACATAGATTGCAGTCACAACTGCCAGTTTCACGAGTCTTGATACGGATAAGTTTTTCATGTTAAATTACTCCTTGTTTTTTATCCGGGTGGTTTTCAAGGTGACACCCGTATTAAATTTTTGCCGCGACAAGTCCACTTGCAAGGCTTCTCACAGCCTGACTATTATAGCCGATTACGCCCAAGTTGTCAAGCCTTATTTCTTGACAACGAGCTTAAGGCATGTTACAATATTAGCATGATTGGAGGTAAGACACTATGAAAAGAATTTTTACCGTAATGATTGCGGTTGTAATAACTCTCTCGCTTGTTTCCTGCGGCAGCACGGAATCCGCCGCTTCCGCAAGGGTTTATGTCGAGGGAACAAGCTTCATGGTTGATGGCAGTGAACTCTGGATAAACGGCGTCAACACTCCCTGGATAGCCTGGAACGACTTCACCGGCAGCATGGACGAGGAAGCCTGGGAGGAGACGTTCGCACTCCTGGCTTCAGATAACATCAACTGCACGAGAATATGGATCAACTGCGAGGGTGAAAGCATCGTAAGCCTCACATCTGATGGCGAAATCGTTGAGATTAACTCCGGTCACTGGGACGACCTCGACAAGCTTTTCGCTCTTGCCGAAAAGTATGAGGTCTATGTGATGGCGACGCTTCTGTCTTTTGACCACTTCAAGGGATCATCAGGCGAAGACTGGCAGGCGTTAGTCAACAACAAGGATACCGCCGACGCATTCGCCGAGACCTATGTGAAAGAGTTCTGCGAGAGATATGGCGACTGCGAATACCTCTTCTCAATCGACATTATGAACGAGCCCGACTGGGTATATGAAAATGAAGAGTGCGGCAACGTTGAATGGGAGAATCTTTCCTACTTCTTCGGGAAGTGCGCAGCAGTTATACACGAGAATTCGGATATTCTTGTGACTGTCGGACTAGGAATGATCAAGTACAATTCGGATAACTACAACGGCAACATGGTCTCGGATGAGTATTTATATGAACTCACAGGTGACGAGAACGCCTACCTCGACTTCTACTCCACCCACTACTACATGTGGCAGAAAAATTATTTTGGCTACCCCTGCACCGAAACCCCTGAGGAATTCGGGCTTGAATGGACGAAGCCCTGCCTTATAGGTGAGACGAGCAATGACGACGCTGATGAATGTGGATTAACCCTTACTGAAAAGTACCAGGCGTGCTATGACAACGGTTGGAACGGAATCATGGTCTGGATGCAGCCATCCTGGAACGACGAAACCGGATGGTATGAATACGACCTCACAAGTGAAGCCACCAACGCCATGGCGGAATATATCTATGACAAGATTTACCCGCTATCGGTGGAAACAGAAACAGCTGAATAACAACTTGAGAATACAAAACCGGCTCGGTTGAAATCTGAGCCGGCTTTTTTATTTCAGTGAAAAAGGTTGCCCCCAGCCGCGATGTGGGAAGCGGCTGGGGGCGAAAAGAGAATGAAAAAGAATGGAATGAAACTTTCAGGATTAATCAGTCGTTGTCGGCTGGTTCATTTCCTCAGTCGCCTTTGCCGCTGAATCACGAACTACCCCATAGATGGAGTCGTGGATTTCCTCGGCAGTTCTTGTGTCGACGAATCTCGGAGTCTCGGGAATCGGATCTTCATCCGGCTCATAGTCAACGATGGGAGCCAAGGGTGTGACGTTTATCGGCTTGGAAACCGGACGGACTGAGGAGCCGGACTTATGGTCGGCTGCATTATGCTCAGCAAACGCCTCATTTTTCACAACCTGGACATTGTTATAAACCGGCATACCAGTACCTGCAGGGAGAAGCTTACCGATGATAACGTTCTCCTTAAGACCGAGGAGGTGGTCAGACTTGCCCTTGATTGCGGCATCTGTAAGAGCCCTTGTGGTCTCCTGGAATGAAGCTGCGGAGAGGAAGCTCTCGGAGCTTGAAGAAGCCTTTGTGATACCCTGGATGGCAGCTGAAGTAGTGATGAGTCTTGCGTCCTCATTGCCAGCATCGATCTCTTCCTGAATCTGACGGTTCATTTCCTCGACTTCGTTACGATCGATGAGTGAACCAGGGAGGAGATAGCTTGATCCCGGATCCTCAACCTTGACACGTCTGAGCATCTGTCTTGTAATGACTTCGATGTGCTTGTCGTTAACGTCAACACCCTGGAGTCTGTAGACTTTCTGTACTTCGGTGATGATGTAGTTTCTGACAGCCTCGGTGCCCTGAATTGCAAGGATATCTGATGGGTTCTTGGAGCCGGCTGTGAGTAAATCGCCAGCCTTGACTTCCTCGCCCTCCTTGACTACGATTCTATAGTCCCAAGGAATTGAGTACTGTTCAACCTCGCCAGTTTCCTGGTTGGTGACAACTATTACACGGCTCTTCTTGATCTCGTCGAAGCTTACTACGCCGTCAGTCTTTGAAAGGATTGCGGCACCCTTTGGCTTTCTCGACTCGAAGAGCTCTTCAACTCTAGGAAGACCCTGGGTGATATCTTCAGCCGATGCAACACCACCGGTGTGGAACGTTCTCATTGTAAGCTGAGTACCAGGCTCGCCTATGGACTGTGCCGCGATGATACCGACTGCCTCACCGACTGAAACGACGGTGGAGTGGGCAAGATCCATACCATAGCACTTGGCGCAGACGCCGCGCTTGGACTTGCATCCGAGGACTGAACGGATAGCGATTCTGTCTCTTCCGACAGAATTGAGGTAATTTATAACTGTTACGGCGTCATCTTGAGTCATGAGCTTGTCATTTGACATGATAACCTCGCCAGTCGATTCGTCGACAAGATCCTCAACCAGGAATCTTCCGACAAGTCTTTCGTCGAACGGCTCGATGAGCTCGTTGCCGTTACGGATTTCAAATACATCGATGCCCTCGTGGGTTCCGCAGTCGTCCTCAGTGATGATGACATCCTGGGAAACATCAACAAGTCGTCTTGTAAGGTAACCAGAGTCGGCGGTACGAAGAGCGGTATCGGTAAGACCCTTTCTTGCACCTCTTGAAGAGATGAAGTATTCGAGTACGGTAAGACCCTCACGATAGTTAGCTCTGATAGGCATTTCGATTGTCGCACCGGAAGTGTTTGCGATAAGTCCTCTCATACCTGCGAGCTGTCTAATCTGAGCGAGAGAACCTCTTGCTCCAGAGTCGGACATCATGTAGATCGGGTTGTACTTATCCATATTATCCTGCAAAGCGGTGGTCACTTCGTCGGTCGCCTGAGTCCAGATTTCGATGAACCTCTTCGACTTCTCGCCTCTTGAAATGAGACCTCTCTTATACTGCTTGTCGATCTTGTCAGCCTTTCTGTCTGCCTCGGCGAGAATGTCTTTCTTCTGAGGCGGAATTACGGCATCGCTTACAGCAACGGTGATACCAGACTTTGTGGAGTACTTATATCCCATTGCCTTTATGTTGTCGAGCATTTCACTCGTCTTTGTTGTTCCGTGCTTTTTGAGGCAGTGATCGATGATGCTGCCTAATTGCTTCTTCTTGACAAGGAAGTCAACCTCAAGCCCGAACATCTTCTCGGGGTCTTTTCTGTCGACATAGCCTAAGTCCTGAGGAATGCTTTCGTTGAAGATGAGTCTTCCGACAGTGGTGTCGATGATCTTTGTCTTCTCCTCACCGTCGACCATTCTTGAGACTCTTACCTTTATCTTAGCCTGGAGTGAGACTATTCCCGACTGGTAAGCCATCATGGCTTCATTTACGTCGCGGAAAATCTTGCCCTCGCCCTTTTCGCCGTCCTTGACGAGTGTCAGGTAATAGGACCCGAGAACCATGTCCTGTGTAGGAACGGTTACAGGCTTGCCGTCGGCAGGCTTAAGGAGGTTGTTAGCTGCGAGCATGAGGAATCTTGCCTCTGCCTGAGCTTCAACTGAAAGCGGAACGTGAACAGACATCTGGTCGCCATCGAAGTCGGCGTTGTATGCCGTACATGCAAGCGGATGGAGCTTTAAGGCTCTGCCCTCGACCAGGACAGGCTCAAACGCCTGGATACCGAGTCTATGAAGAGTAGGTGCACGGTTAAGAAGAACCGGGTGACCCTGAATTACGTTTTCAAGTGCATCCCAGACCTCGTCTGTGCCCTTTTCGACCATCTTTCTTGCAGACTTGATGTTTATCTGCGGATTGGTGTCGACAAGTCGCTTCATTACAAACGGCTTGAAGAGCTCTAACGCCATTTCCTTAGGAAGACCGCACTGATACATCTTGAGCTCAGGTCCTACAACGATAACGGAACGTCCTGAATAGTCAACACGCTTACCAAGGAGGTTCTGACGGAATCTACCCTGCTTACCCTTGAGCATATCTGAAAGCGACTTGAAAGCACGGTTGTTAGGACCTGTAACAGGTCTTCCGTGTCTGCCGTTGTCGATAAGTGCGTCGACTGCTTCCTGAAGCATTCTCTTCTCATTACGGATAATGATGTCAGGAGCGTCGAGCTCAAGCATTCTCTTGAGTCGGTTGTTACGGTTTATTACTCTTCTGTAGAGATCGTTTAAGTCAGATGTAGCATATCTTCCGCCATCCAGGGGAACCATAGGTCTTAGATCCGGAGGAATAACCGGAACGACATTCATGATCATCCACTCGGGCTTGTTGCCGGAGGTTCTGAATGCCTCGACTATTTCGAGTCTCTTGAGTAGCTTTATTCTCTTCTGACCCTGCGGCAGATCCTTGAGCTCTGCCTTGAGCTCGTTTGAAAGTGCCTCAACGTCTATTTCGCTTAAGAGCTTCTGGATAGCCTCTGCGCCCATTTCGGCGGTGAACTTGTCCTCATAACGCTCTTTTGCGTCCTGATATTCGCGCTCGGTAAGAATCTGCTTCTTGACCAGCCCTGTGTCGCCAGGATCGGTTACGATATACTTTGTGAAGTAAAGAACCTCTTCAAGACGCTTTGAGGAGATTTCGAGCATCTGACCGATTCTCGACGGTGTGCCCTTGAAGTACCAGATGTGGGAAACGGGAGCTGCAAGCTCAATGTGACCCATTCTTTCACGTCTTACCTTGGCTCTTGTTACCTCGACGCCGCATCTTTCGCAGACCTTGCCCTTGAAGCGAATCTTCTTATATTTTCCGCAGTGGCACTCCCAGTCCTTTGTAGGACCGAAGATTCTTTCGCAGAAAAGACCGTCTCTTTCAGGCTTCTGCGTGCGGTAGTTGATGGTTTCGGGCTTTGTTACTTCGCCATGCGACCAGCTTCTTATCTGTTCTGGCGAAGCAAGACCGATTTTTATAGAATCAAATACGTTAAATTCCAAAATGCAAACCCTCTTTACACTATTATTCCTGTGAATCTCTGAGAATCCCAGCCTGGAATCCTCAGATTTTCACTTGCGTCAGCCTGATTTAGTCAACGATGTCGTCAGACTCCCCGTCCTTGACAGAGAAGCCGTCGAAGCCGCTGTCATCGAGGTCGTCCTCGTCTTCGTCATCAAAGTCGTCATAATCGCCGTCTTCGCCGTAGTCGCCGTCGATGCCGTCGTCGGCTACTTCGCTCATGCCGTAGTCGTCGTCAGGTTCACTTACGGGCTGAGGAATGATGTCGTTGTCGTCCTCGAAGTTCTGCTTGAGGTCGATTTCGTTTCCGTCAGCATCCAGGACTCTTACATCGAGTGCAAGCGACTGGAGCTCCTTGACTAGTACCTTGAACGACTCAGGAATGCCCGACTGAGGAACATTCTGACCCTTGACTATTGCTTCATAGGTCTTGACTCTTCCTATCGTATCGTCCGACTTGACAGTGAGGATTTCCTGGAGAGTGTAGGCAGCACCATAGGCTTCAAGTGCCCAGACTTCCATTTCACCGAATCTCTGTCCGCCAAACTGCGCTTTACCGCCGAGAGGCTGCTGAGTGACCAGTGAGTAGGGTCCTACTGAACGTGCGTGGATCTTATCGTCAACGAGGTGATGGAGCTTGAGGTAATACATGATTCCGACGGTTACGCGGTTGTCAAAAGGCTCACCGGTTCTGCCGTCATAGAGGGTTGTCTTACCATCCTCCGCCATTCCTGCGAGCTTGAAGCACTCGCGGATGTCCTCTTCGTGTGCGCCGTCAAATACCGGCGTCATAACTTTCCAGCCAAGCTTCTTGGCAGCCATACCGAGGTGGACTTCCAATACCTGACCGATATTCATTCTTGAGGGAACGCCCAGGGGGTTAAGAACTATGTCAAGAGGAGTTCCGTCTTCTAAGAACGGCATATCCTCCTGAGAAAGGATTCTTGAAACAACACCCTTGTTGCCGTGTCTACCTGCCATCTTGTCGCCGACAGAAATCTTTCTCTTCTGAGCGATGTAGCAGCGGACAAGCATATTTACTCCCGGCTGGAGCTCGTCGCAATTCTCGGGGGTGAATACCTTGACGTCGATGATGATACCAGATTCGCCGTGAGGAACTCTTAGTGAATTGTCCCTTACTTCCCTTGCCTTTTCGCCGAATATAGCTCTTAGGAGTCTTTCTTCAGCAGTGAGCTCAGTCTCGCCCTTAGGTGTTACCTTGCCGACAAGGATGTCGCCGGAACGGACTTCTGCACCTATTCTTATGATGCCATTTTCGTCGAGGTCTTTGAGTGCATCTTCGCCGACACCGGGGATATCCTTGGTGATTTCCTCAGGACCCAGCTTGGTTTCTCTGCATTCGAGCTCATATTCCTCGATGTGGATTGATGTATATGTGTCGTTTCTGACTAACTTTTCGTTTAAGAGAACAGCGTCCTCGTAGTTGTAGCCCTCCCAGGTCATGAAGCCGATAAGAGCGTTCTTACCGAGGGAAATTTCACCGTTGCAGGTTGCGGGTCCATCGCCTATTACCTGGTGAGCGTCGATTCTCTCGCCCTTAGTGACAATAGGTCTCTGGTTCGTACATGTTCCGGAGTTACTTCTCTTGAACTTGGTCAATGGATAGGTGTGGAGCTCGCCGTTATCTTCACGAACAACGATTTCGGAGGCATCCACTCTCTCAACTACGCCGGCAGCGTCACTTACAACTGCGACGCCCGAGTCAACGCAAGCCTTATATTCCATACCGGTTCCGACAATCGGGTTCTCGGTGGTAAGAAGCGGAACAGCCTGACGCTGCATGTTAGCACCCATCAGTGCACGGTTAGCGTCATCATTCTCAAGGAACGGGATCATAGCAGTTGCAACAGAGACAACCATCTTAGGCGAAACATCCATGAAGTCGATGTTCTCGCGGTCAATCTCCATGATCTGGTCACGGTATCTGCCGTTAACCTTAGCCTTGGCAAACTTGTTGTCGGGGGTAAGGGGCTCATTAGCCTGAGCTATCATGTAGTTATCCTCGACGTCGGCGGTCATATAGACAACCTCGTCGGTGACAACGCCTGTCGCCTTGTCAACTCTGCGGTAGGGTGCTTCGATGAAGCCGTACTCATTTATCTTCGCATAGGAAGCGAGGTAGGAGATAAGTCCGATGTTAGGTCCTTCAGGGGTCTCGATCGGGCACATTCTTCCGTAGTGGGTGTAGTGAACGTCTCTTACTTCAAATCCGGCTCTGTCTCTTGAAAGACCGCCAGGACCCAGGGCTGAAAGTCTTCTCTTATGGGTTAGTTCAGCAAGCGGATTCGACTGATCCATGAACTGGGAAAGCGGAGAGCTTCCAAAGAATTCACGGATTGCCGCAGTGATTGGACGGATATTTATGAGAGCAGTAGGAGTGACAGTTTCGATATCCTGAGACTGGATGTTCATTCTTTCACGGATGACTCTTTCCATTCTAGCCATACCGATTCTGAACTGGTTCTGGAGGAGCTCGCCTACGCATCTGATTCTTCTGTTGCCGAGGTGGTCGATGTCGTCTACATTTCCGACGCCCTCGCAGAGGTTCAGGAAGTAGCTGATTGTAGCCCAGATGTCCTCAATGGTGATGTGCATGGGTATCAGCTCTTCGCGTCTCGACTTGACCATGTCGACAAGCTCGTCATGACTTCCCGCGCTCTCGAGAATCTCTTTCAGGACTGTGAACGAAACCTTTTCGTTGATGCCGAATGGCTTGGCGTCAAAGTCGATATACTCACTGATATCAACCATGCCGTTGCCGATAGCCTTGACCTCAACATGCTCGATCTTGTGGGTTACCTGACCGTCGGCGTCGGTGATCATTTCTCTCTTTTCGACGTCGATATAGACTTCCTTGACGCCCGCCTGCTCAATCTTAGCAGCGAGTTCAGCTGTTACCATGTCTCCCTGGTCGGCGAGGATTTCGCCAGTCAACGGAGCGACAACCGGTCTTGTGAGAGCGTAGCCGGTGATTCTTGAAGCAACGCCCAGCTTCTTGTTGTATTTATAGCGACCGAATCTGCAAAGGTCATATCTTCTTGCGTCGAAGAAGAGGTTATTTATGTGAGTGATAGCTGTATCAACCGTCGGAGGTTCACCCGGGCGAAGTCTGCGGTAGACTTCGAGGAGTCCCTCTTCGGTAGAGTTGGTCGAGTCTTTCTGGAGCATTGTCTCGGAAAGACGTGGGTCATGGTTGAAGAATTCGTCAATCTCCTGATTGGTGCCGACGCCTAAAGCCCTTATGAATGTAGTGATCGGGATCTTTCTGTTCTTGTCGATTCTTACATAGACAACGTCGTTCGAGTCCATTTCATACTCGAGCCATGCACCTCTGTTAGGGATGACTGTTGAGCTGAAGAGGTCTTTACCTACCTTGTCCTTTTCGACGGCATAGTAAACGCCCGGAGAACGAACCAGCTGAGAAACTACAACTCTTTCCGCACCGTTGATGATAAACGTGCCGGAGGGAGTCATGAGAGGGAAGTCGCCCATGTAGATTTCCGAGTCCTTGATTTCGCCGGTTTCGAGATTGTGGAGTCTCGCAGTTACACGAAGAGGTGCGGCATAGGTGGTGCCCCTTTCCTTGCACTCCGCGATGCTGTACTTAGGCTCGCTGTCGAGCCTGTAGTCAACAAAGCTCAGCTCCAGTGTCTCGTTGTAGTCCTTGATAGCGGCTGTGTCGCGGAAGACTTCACGGAGTCCCTCGTCCATAAACCACTTGTAGGAGACTTTCTGAATGTCGATAAGGTTCGGCATTTCGAGGACTTCGTCAATTTTCGCGAAGCTCTTTCTCACAACGTGCTTGCCAAGCTGAACGTCCTTGACATTGACCATTAGCTTATCACTCCTTGTATATTCCTATTATCAAATTTCATGATAGTAGACTTAAAAAGCCGCCCTTTCCCGTCGCGAAATCTCACTTGAAAATCGTTCTTTTGTGCAGGTTGCACATGCCCTCAGCCGATTTTCAAGAAAACTTCGTGAAAAAATTACCCCCAAAGCAGGGCTTATTATAAAAAGGCGTCTTTTTAGCCATTATGAATCAGTATCATAGTATACACTAATTTCCAAGGCTTGTCAAGCACTTTTTTGAAAAAATTTTTTCAGTTTCGGGCAAAATAAAAAAATGACTGTTGACAAAACAGCCAGTCTACGGTATAATAGAAGTGGTGAGAGGGTACCTGAAGAGCTAGTTCAGGTACGGTCACTCTTGCCCTTAATGATTAGTTAAAAACAAGGATGCCGCTCTGAAATAGGTACAGGGCGGTTATTTCTTTCGGCGATCGCCGAGGTTAAGACCAAGGTTGATGGCAGCTATAACAAGAAGTAATAGCTGGAGGATTTCTGCGATTTCCATCGAGGTTCCACCTCCCTTCACAGGGAAGAGCAAACCAGCCTCTCACCATCGTAATTATAGCATATGTTCGGTTTCATTGTCAACAAAACAATCAAAAATTTTATTTCTGTCGATGCAATAATCCGCCTTTCTAATGTGTATTACTTATAGAACACCCAATTTAACCGAAAGGCGTGATATTATGAAAAGAACACTGATTATTATCCTTACTCTGGCAATGGCTATGATGACCCTTGCGGGGTGCGGGGCGACTTATGCTACCGACTCGGCTAGCAACGAGACGATTTCCGCAGCGGATTTCGGCTGGTATGATGACTATGAGGTCGAGGATGCCATCGTCGAAGCTACCGAATCCTCCTCAGGCTCCGTCTATAACGATGTGGACGTTGAATCCGCCTCTTCCCGGAAGCTCATAAAAAATCGCACAATGGACGTGCAGACGGTTGAGTATGACCAGTTTATCCAGGACTTAAAGTCCTATGTCAGCTCATATGGCGGATATATCGAATCCTCCTCCGAGTCGGGCAACTCCTACTATTCAAGCTCACTCCGCTATGCCGACTTCACAATCAGGATTCCTGCCGATTACTATGACGATTTCTCCGAGGCAGTCGGCAACATTGCGACGGTCACCTATAACTACGAATATGTGAACGACGTCACCAGTACTTATGTCGACATAGAGGCAAGGCTCACCGCCCTTGAAACCGAGCGAGATAGCTTCTTAGCCCTCATGGAGAAAGCCGAAACGGTCGAGGAAATCCTCCAGATTCAGAGCTACTTAACGGACGTCAACTACGAAATCGAGTCCTACCAGGCGCGGCTCAATTCATACGACGACCAGATTTCCTACAGCACATTCTACATCTACGTGAGCGAAGTAAGGCGCATTTCGACCGAAACCAGCAACCCGACCGTGTTTGAGAGAATCAGCTCGAACCTAAGCGACAACTTCTACGACATCGGCGAGGGCTTCAAGGACGCATTCGTCTGGATCGTAAGTGCGATTCCCTATCTCGTTCTCGTTGCTGTGCCCATTATAATAGTTGTGATTATTGTAAGGGTTGCGGTGAAGAAAGGTAAAAAGAAAAAGGCTGTAAACAGCCAAGAGAATAACGATTAAAAAGTAGGGGCGGATATCATCCGCCCGCTTTTTATGCCATATCCGCCCCTGCAATTATGCCTCAATATATTTTCTGATTGCCTCATCCAACTCCGGGAAATCTCTCTTCACAGAGACTATCTTCCCGTCCCGGATGAAGCCGTGCTTTGATTCGGCGGTGGCGCAGATTTTCCCTGAGTTCCGGTCGAACATTTCGTATGAAATTATCATCGACACGCCGGTGTAGCGTTTGACACTGACCCTCAGCTCGACCATATCGTCGTACATGACGCTGGTTTTGTAGTCAATCGAGAGGGAGACAACCGGGGAGACGATGCCGTTCTCCTCGACCGTCTTGTAGCCGAGACCCATATCGTCCATCATTTCAATTCTCGCTTCCTCCATCCAGTGGATGTAGTTTGCGTGGTGGACGACGCCCATCTGGTCGGTCTCGTAGTAGTGGGCTTTTCTTAAGTAAGTGTAAACCATCTTTTGCCTCAGTTCGTGAACGGGATGCAGGGCTCATAGGCTATGCGTATCTTCGGGAGCTTTTCGAGTGTTGTGTAGGAGTCAATAGCTCCGTCCTCGTTCTCACCGCTTGCAGGCGGGCAGAATATCTTGAGACTGAGCTTGGTTTTCCCGTCAAGGGGATTCTCATAGAATGCCGGCATCAGGTCGACATACTTGGCTTTGGGCGACTTATAGAACCATCTGCCGTTAAGCTCGATCATCATATTAGACTCGTCATCCTCGTCAAACCAGAGCTCGCAGAAAACGGGGTCCTTTTCAAACTTGAGAGCAACTGCGATTCCGTCTGAATCCTCGGAGCCTCCCCATCTTAAGGTTACCGGAAGCTTAACCTCTGCGGAATAATCCATCTTCGGCTGATACCAATCCTCGTGGATAATCTTCTTGTATTCCTGAAGAAGCGGCTGCTCGATTCCGACTTCGGGGTTATTCGGGTCTTCAAGCTCTAAGCCAAGTCTTCCCCTATCACGGAACTGATAGAGTGCGAAGCCCTCAATCCAGGTTGCTTTCTTATCAACAACCATGTCGCAGAAGTGGCGCATAATCTTACACTGGTCATAAGGACCCGTGACGTCGCCGTCGGCGTTGTGCTCGCTCATAACCATCGGCTTGACCATGCCGGTGGATTCTTTGTATCTCTCATAGGTGTCCTCAAGGGACTTATAGACAGTCTCGGCACCGGTGTAGCCATAGGAGCCGCCGCCAACCTCGGCTATATCATAAGGCCAGCCCCAGTGAAGAGCCATGTATTTATCTATCGACCAGATGTCGGCTTCCTTTGCTGCCTCGGCGAACTCTTCCTCTTTTTCGAGCTTGCCGGTTGCCGGGTCATAGCATCCAGCGCAGAGAATGGTCTTGACGTTCGGTGCGTATTCGTGAATGATCTTCGCGAACCGGGCAAAGAAAGCTCCGACCTCTTGGTATGAACATCTCTTGTTGAATGAGAACCAGTTGCCGGTGGCTTCGTGGTTGATTCTTATCATAAGTCTTCCGAAAGGAAGCAGGTCTTTTGCAATTGCGATGAGGTGCTCGTCACTGACGTGCGGGTCGATGGTGAGGGTTAATATAACGTCCTGCCCGTGTCTGCGGATGTCCCTCATCTGCTCAAAAACGGGGGCATCCTTGGAGCCGTTCAAGCCTCCGCCATAGGTGTAGTAGTCGTCATACGGGAATCCCCATGCGTTGGTGGTGTCCTTGGACGGGAAAGCCACACTAGCCCTGACCGGGAAGCCCTTATCAAGAGGGTAGTAACAATACATCAGGTTGACCGCTCTGTGCGGACGACCGAGCTTATTTAAAATGTAGTCCTGGTTGACATATTCTCCACGCTCACTGCCGTTTGAAAGGTCAACTGAGCAATTAGCCTTGCCCAGATGGACTCCGAAAATCTTATAATCTGCCATAAAAAATCTCCCTCGCTTGAGTTCTAAAATTCTAATATGAGTATAAAGCATTTGGGGGTCAAAGTCAACAGATTTTTAACTGAGAAATCAGCAAAATTCGTGAGGAAAAAGTCGAAAATGTAGTTGAAATTGAGTGTGAAATGGAGTAATATTGTTAGTTGTTTGTAAAGTGATGTTTAGGAGGAATATCTCTTGTTTAAAATAAAACGGGGCGAGAGCTCCAGAACCATGGACATGACCACGGGGTCGCTTTTGCCGAAGATTATCCGGTTCACGATTCCGCTGATGGTCATGGGAATGCTTCAGCTTTTATATAACGCCGCGGATATCGTGGTTGTAGGTCACTGGGGAAGCGAAAATTCCCTGGCGGCGGTCAGCTCGACTTCTGCTCTCATAAATCTTATAGTAAACGTCTTCATGGGGCTGTCTGTCGGAACGTCGGTCGTTATCTCCCAGCATTTCGGCGCAGGGGAAATGAAAGACGTCAGCGAAACCGTGCACACCTCCATCGCAACGGCTCTTGTCTGTGGAGTTGCAGTCGGAATATTCGGCTTCTTCGCTTCCCGGCAGCTATTAGTATGGATGGATTCGCCGGACAATGTCATCGACCTGTCGGCACTTTATGTCAAGATATACTTCATCGGTATGCCGGCGAACATGCTCTATAACTTCGGTGCGGCAGTTCTGAGAGCTGTTGGAGACACCAAAAGACCCCTTTATTACCTCACCGTTTCGGGAATTGTAAACGTAATCCTGAACCTCATATTCGTCATCGGCTTCAAAATGGATGTTGCCGGAGTTGCACTTGCAACCATAATTTCTCAGGTTATTTCGGCAGTACTCGTCACCGTCTGCCTCATGCGCTCGGATGGTGCAATCAGGCTCTACTTAAAGAAAATCAGAATCTACCCGAAAAAGCTTCTTGAGATAATCAAGATAGGTCTCCCGGCAGGGATTCAGGGCTCGATATTCTCAATTTCAAGCGTAATCATCCAGTCATCAATCAACTTCTTCGGCTCGGCAGCTATGGCGGGAAACGGTGCCGCTTCCAACATCGAAGGCTTCATCTACACCGCGATGAACTCGGTTTATCAGGCGTCGATCACGTTCACCGGTCAGAACTACGGCGCGAAGCAGTATAAGCGAATCAAGACAATCGCATTTGAGTGCATGGGCTTTGTCGTGCTCGTCGGAGTGGGCTTGGGACTTCTTGCAAAGGCGTTCGACACGCGGCTGCTCGGCATCTACACCGACAATTCGGAGGAGATTGCTTTCGGAGTTGTGAGAATGTCGGTCATCATGTTCACATACTTCTTAGACGGCACAATGGACACTCTTGTGGGACTCTTAAGAGGCGTCGGGCACTCGGTTCTCCCGACCATCACAACGATAATGTTCGTCTGCGGATTTCGACTCATCTGGATCAGCACCTACTTTGCACAGTATAAAGCCGCCCACCTTGATGACCCCGCCGCATGTCTGAGGATTCTCTACCTGTCCTACCCTATCTCCTGGACAATGGCGACGCTGTCGCACCTTATATGCTTCCTGGTCATCTACCGTGGAATAATGAAAAAAGCTGCCCAATAGGACAGCTCTTTTTTATGGTCGAGGTGACGGGATTCGAACCCACGGCCTCTACGTCCCGAACGTAGCGCTCTACCAAACTGAGCCACACCTCGAAGACCGTCAATTATTATAGCACAGAACACTTTCTCTGTCAAGGATAAAATTATAAAAAAGCCGCCCAAATCGGACGGCTTTATTTGTTACTGATTACAGCACCCTAACCCTGGCGACTCCATCAATGCTCTCGATATCCTTGACTGCGGCGGTGGTGTCGCCGGTGATGTCGAGCATGGTGTATGCCCAGTCTTTCTTCGACTTGCTGGCGATATTCTCGATATTGCAGCCGTCGGCAGAAATGAACGAGGTGATCTGGGAAATGATTGCCGGGACGTTCTTGTGGATGACGCAGACGAGGTGGTCGGCGGTCTTCGCAAGCTCGCACTCGGGGAGGTTTACAGAGTTGTGGATGGTTCCCTTTTCGACATAATCGATAAGCTGAACTGCAGCCATATAAGCGCAGTTATCCTCAGATTCGGGAGTGGAAGCTCCAAGGTGAGGAATAGCGACGATTCCGTCGTGGCACAAAAGCTCATCATTCGGGAAGTCGGTGATATAGGTCGAAACGTAGCCGTTGTCAACAGCCTCGATGATGTCAGCGGTGTTTACAAGCTCGCCTCTTGCGAAGTTGAGGATTCTGACGCCGTGCTTCATCTTGCTGATGGATTCTTTGTTGACGGTGTCCTTTGTCTCTGCGTTATATGGTAGGTGGAGCGAGATATAGTCAGCCTCAGCATAGATTTCCTGAAGAGTCTTTACAACCTTGACAGTCGGCTTGAGTCCCAGAGCTGCATTGACGGACAGGAACGGGTCATAACCGATTACGTTCATGCCTAAGGACAGTGCCGCATTAGCGACTTTAGCTCCGATTGCTCCTAGTCCAACAAGACCGAGAGTCTTTCCGGAGATTTCGGGACCTGCAAACTGAGCCTTGCCTTTTTCGACAAGCTTCCCTACTGCGTCGCCCTGACCCTTTAAGGTCTTAGCCCAGTCAATAGCGGCTGGAACGCGGCGGGAACTAAGGATAAGTCCAGCAAGAACAAGCTCTTTTACCGCATTTGCGTTTGCACCAGGGGTGTTGAATACGCAGATTCCTGCTTCCGAGCAGCGGTCGATCGGGATGTTGTTGACTCCTGCGCCTGCACGTGCGATTGCCAGGAGCTTATCTCCGAACTCATATTCAAGCATACTTGCCGAGCGAACGAGAATTGCTTCGGGATTAGAGGCTTCCGAGCCTACAACATACTTCTCCTTGTCGAAGCAGTCGAGACCGGAGGGCGAAATATTATTTAAAGTCAGTACGTTATACATTTTCAGCCTCAAACTTTCTTATGAATTCCACGAGCTTCTCAACGCCCTCGTAAGGCATAGCGTTATAGATGGAAGCTCTCATTCCGCCGACAGTGCGGTGACCCTTGATGTTGATAAGTCCAGCTGCCTTAGCCTCTTTAACAAACTTAGCGTCAAGCTCATCGCTTCCGGTTACGAACGGAACGTTCATAATGGAGCGATCTTTTCCGGAAACGGTAGCCTTGAAGAGCTTGGATTCATCCAGGCAATCATAGAGAAGCTTGGCTTTCTTCTCGTTAATCTCTTTCATAGCCTCGAGTCCGCCCTTTTGCGAGACCCAGTCAAGAACGAGACCTAAAATATAAATTCCATAGGTCGGAGGAGTGTTATACATAGAGCCATTGTCAGCATGGATCTGATAGTTGAACATTGTAGGTGTGATGTCCATAGCGTTGCCGATGAGATCTTCGCGGATGATGACAACAGTCAAGCCTGCAGGGCCCATATTCTTCTGAGCACCGGCATAGATAACGCCAAACTTCGAAACGTCAACTGGCTCGGAGAGGATGCAGGATGACATATCTGCAACTATCGGAACGCCCTTGGTGTCGGGAAGGCTGGTGAATCTGGTGCCATAGATAGTATTATTATAGCAGATGTGGAAATAGTCAGCCTCGGGGTCGAGCTTACTCTCATCTATTTCCGGGATATATGAGAAGACTTTGTCCTTGGATGAAGCAACGGCTGTGCACTTGCCGTATCTGGAAGCCTCCTGATAAGCCTTGTTTGACCACTGACCGCTGAGAACGAAATCAGCCTTGTTATTCTTGTTCATAAGGTTCATCGGAACCATTGCGAACTGGCTTGATGCGCCGCCCTGGAGGAACAGAACCTTGTAGTTATCGGGGATAGCCATAAGCTCACGGAGCTTTGCCTCGACGCTTGAAATAATCTCGCCGTACTCTTTTGAGCGATGTGACATTTCCATGACCGACTGTCCGCTTGAACCATATTCAAGCATTTCGTCCGCCGCACGCTTAAGGACTTCCTCCGGGAGCATTGCGGGACCTGCGCTGAAATTATAAACTCTCATTAAAAACACCTCTTGATCAGTTCCCAGGGCACTTGCAGTCCTGAGCCAGCTGATTTAGTATAGTCGGTAATATATAAAATACCGTTCTATATATTATACTCCACCAAAATACAACTGTCAATCGTACAAACACAAAGAACTTTCATCACATTAAAACGCAGATGTGGGCAAAATGACGAAAGAGCCTCCCAAACGGGAGGCTTACGTGTTATACCTTTGTCACTGGTACGAATTCGATTTTTACTCTCATACCCAAGCCGGCAGCAAGACGTTTCAAGGTTTTCATAGACGGGTTTCCTCCGCCGCCCTCAAACTTGCTGATATCGCTCTGCGATATTCCGGTACGCTTGGAAAGCTCCTTTTGAGTAATTCCGTTCTCACGGCGAGCATCTATCATGGCTTGCATCAACGAATACTCAGTCTGCAAAGCCTCATATTCCGCCCTGAACTCAGGGTCTTCGAGCTGTTCTTTTACGAAATCATCAAAGTTAGTCATTTTTGTTAGCCTCCCTGCTTTCATAATCGGCTTTATACCTTTTTGCCTTCTCAATCTCACTTTTAGGTGTTTTCTGCGTTTTCTTGATAAAACCGTTGGTCAAAACTGCTTTGTTTCCAATGAAAAAGAAATACAATACTCTCGATATATTATTTCCAAATTGCGCACGCAATTCAAATATACCGTCACCCAAGCTTTTTGAGGTCGGCTCTCTTACCTCCCAGCCATTTGCTTCCAACAACTGAGCTGAGCAGATGATTTTTGCCCTCATCTTCTTATCAAGACTCAGAATAAATTCCTTTGCCGGCTCAGTTCCATCGGGCAGTGCATAAAACTCAATCGTTACTTTTCCCAAACCAATTCCCCCGTAGCCCTTTCTACAATACCATTATACATGATATATCCGATATTGTCAATGGCTTTCAAATAAATTTCCAAGACTTTATTTCGCCTCAAACCCCTCCGCGACATCCAGCATGACATCATCCTCGGTATGCATGATGGTGAAGCCATTATAATAGATGGCATAGATTCCGTCCGAGGTCAGGCTTTCAAGCTTTGACTCATCCAATTCGTCCGCTATATAGACATCAATCAGCCTCAGCATCAGGTCGACGCAGGTTGCATCTTCCGAATAGAGAACGAGGTCTTCTGTTGCGGCTTTGCAGAGACCGTCAGTGGGATCGATATATGGGTTTCTTATTTCGCCGGTTTCATAGGTGTAATAGTGCTGGGAGTCGAGGGTGTCGATCGGGTAGTCGTGGGCATATGCGAAGCTGCGGGCACCGTCATAGAGCATGTCGGCGGCAGAGTAGATTGTTGTCCCCTGTCTCGAATAGAGAGTGTATGAGAATATTACGTCGTAGCCGCCAAGGTTCCGGGCAAATCCGTCATAGCTCGCTATTATGCCTTGGGTGTAGCCATTTTCAATCATCAGATCACTTATATAGTCGACGATAAACGCATTGGTTGTCCAGGAGAAGTCGATGAAGCCGTCAATGCCCATTTCCTCGGCATACTCAAGATACTCATCAGAAACGTGCAGGATTACCGTGTTGTCCCCCAGAAGTTCGAGATACACATGCTCACTTGAACTCGTAAATTCAAGCACCTCCGCGAAATATTCCGCCTCAGTGTCGTTCAGGAGTGGGTCGAACTCCGACGCCTCCCAGTCCTCAATTGAGAAGAAAATGCCCTGGTACTCAGAGTAAATCGGTGCAAGATAGAGAAGTCTCCCGCCTGAATCAAGCATGGTTTCAAGTGCCGAATAGAGGAATTCGTCGACCGTAACCTCCTCGTTCGGGTGGTTGTTTATATACCAGACGTTGTTCAGGTTATCAATCTCGACATCAGGACTGAGGAGCTGGAACGCGGTCTCGCAGGCTTCGGTGTAGAGGCGGATAATAGCCTTTCTCTCAACCGTGGCGGAATCGCTCTCGGATGAGCCGATATTATATATGAACGTGAGCTCCTCAGAACAGTTATAGTCGGAGGAATTCGCTTCTATCTCCTGCCAGCCGGTCGACGCCGAGAAGAGCTGATTGAAGCCATAAACGAATGCGGTTGCGGCAATCAATATGAGTATGACGACTGCGGCAATCCGGAGTCCGACATACCTTGACGATACTTCCACCGTTTTCGGAGGTTGATAGATGCTTTGCTTTCTTGATTTTGCCATAAAATCCACCTTAAAAAACAATCCAACCCGTCCGAATATGCCGGACGGGTCGGACTTAACTAAGCGTATTTGCGGTTGCTATCGTTAAAATTTAACCTTGTTACCCGCAAGTCTGTCAACATATGCTACCTGCAAGATTTTGCGACTCGTCGCAAAATCTTGCTTATTTGACGCATCGAAGATGCGTCAAATAATTGCCATAATTAGCATTAAGATGAACAGGATAAGTATAACTCCAATCACCGCGAAGCCTGCAATTGCTCCCTTGCGGCACATCTTCCAGTTGCGGTAATGCCTGTTAGCCTTGAAGATCAGTCCAAGGATGATACCTAATATCGGCAGGAAGAACGAAAGAATTGCATATCCCTTTGAGCCGGTGTCGTGGATAGGAGCGTTGAGGAACTGCTCTTCAGCAGCCTTTTCAGCGGCATCCATTTCCTGCTCGGTGGGTTCGTAGGTCTCGCCCTCTTCGAGGATGGTGACCGACTTGATAATCTCGTCCTTAGCTCTTAATGCCTTGTACTCTTCGATCTCTTTCTTGTTACCATAGACCAAGTGATTATGACCGATGTCGACAAGCTCGGGCTTGTCTTCACTGTAGTCATGGATGGAGGGATCGTAGGTGTATAAGACCTTGTTCTTCTCAAGCTTCGGGTCGGGAATCGGGATAGCCGAAATGAGCGAGTGGGTATACGGGTGAAGCGGGAAGTTGAAGAGCTCCTCCGCGTCCGCAATCTCAACAATGTCGCCCTTATAGATAACGCCGATTCTGTCGGAAATGAATCTTACAATCGAGAGGTCATGTGCAATGAAGAGGTAGGTTACACCGTCTTCAGCCTGGAACTTCTTCATGAGGTTCAATACCTGCGCACGGATGGAAACGTCGAGTGCCGAAATAGGCTCATCGGCTACAACCAGCTCAGGCTTCATGACCATTGCTCTTGCAAGACCGATTCTCTGTCTCTGACCACCGGAAAACTCATGCGGATATCTTGTCAGATGTTCAGGCAAAAGTCCTACTTCCTTGATTATATCCTCAACTTTCTTGACTCTGTCCGCCTCGTTTTCGTAGAGGTGGAAGTTATAGAGACCCTCAGATACGATATAATCAACAGTTGCACGCTCATTAAGGGATGCAGCAGGATCCTGGAATACCATCTGGATATTTCTTATGACCTCACGGTCGAGTGAATGCGGAATCTTTCCGGAAATTCGTACGCCTTTATAGAGGATTTCACCTGCGGCGCAGGGATTTACTCTGATAACGGCACGACCGATGGTTGTCTTACCTGAGCCGGACTCACCAACCAGGGAGAAAGTCTCGCCCTTGTAGATGTCGAAGCTCGCATTCTTTACCGCTCTTACGGCGTTGTCGCCCTTACCGAAAGTGATGTCTACGTTCTTAAGGGAAAGTAGTACTTCTCTGCCGCTTTCGTCCACAGGACCATGCTCTGGCAGATGTGACTGTGTTGCTGTCATATTATTATTTTTTGCCAACGTCTACACCCCCTATATGTTGAATGCTCTGATGAGCTTGCCGTGGATATCGTCGATTGCGTCGGGCTTTTCAACCTTGGGAGCATCGGGATCCAGGAGCCAGGTCTTTGCATAGTGAGTGTCGCTGATCTTGAACATCGGCGGCTCCTCAAGGGTGTCTATCTTAAGGCAGTAGGGGTTTCTCGGTGCAAAAGCATCTCCAACAACCTCGTTATAGAGCGACGGAGGCGTACCTGTGATTGAATAGAGCTTTGTGTTTCTCTGTGTGAGCTGAGGAAGACTCGAAAGAAGTGCCCATGTGTAGGGGTGCTTCGGCTCGTAGAATACCTCTTCAACTGTTCCGAGCTCTACTATCTGTCCTGCATACAGAACAGCAACTCTGTCAGCAATATTAGCAACAACTCCCAGGTCATGGGTGATGAATACTATCGTGTAGTGGAACTCTTTCTGGAGATCCTTTATAAGCTTCAGAATCTGAGCCTGGATTGTAACGTCGAGTGCCGTTGTCGGCTCATCGCAGATAAGAATCTTAGGCTGGCAGGAAAGAGCAATTGCAATAACAATTCTCTGTCTCATACCGCCGGAATACTGGAACGGATAGTCGTCAAAACGCTTCTCCGGGTTCGGGATTCCAACCTTGTGCATGAGCTCCAAAGCTTTTCTTCTTGCGTCAACTTCGCTGCAGCCCTGGTGCTTGATGATTATAGAAGTGATCTGCTTGCCGATTGTTATAATCGGGTTAAGGGATGTCATAGGATCCTGGAATACAGTTGCGATTCTCTTACCACGAATCTGAGCCCAGTCCTCATCGAACTTGACGTTTGCAAGGTTAAGTACACATGTGCCGTGAAGAGCCTCTTCTGTCTCATCCAAGTATGCAACTCTGAATGCAACTGTGTCAAAGACAGCGTTTCTCTGGGACTCATCATTAAGGTCGACTCCCAGCTGCATAGCCTGTTTCAGAGCATTGAGAAGCTTTCTCTGGAGGGAAATACGCTGCTTGCGGTCATATCTTCCGATTGAGAGGCAGATTTCCTTTGAGAGGATCTCGTTACGAGCCTTGGTTTCTTCTGTAATCTCTCCGGAGATTTCGTGCTGATACTTCGACTTAAGAGCAGCCATCTTCTGGTTGTAGGTTGCAAGGTAGCTTTGGTCAGCCTGGAGAGCTTTTTTATGCTCGGCTTCGAGAGCCTTGGTTTTTGAACGAAGAGACTTGATTTCGGCGTCGTATTCCTTGATCTTGGCTGAAAGCTCCTTGATCTTGTCCTTTTCCTTTTTCGGGTCAAGGGTCAACTTGAGGTTATAGGCGTCGGTTCTGTCGGCGACAAGATCCTTTTCTTTCGCCTTTTCTGCTTCAAGCTCGTCGCTTGAAAGACCAGCACGCTCTTTCTTTTCAGACTCAAGGTTCAGGATTTCCTTATAGGTCTCTGCGCCCAATTCCAGCTTTGAATACTCGTTGAGCTTGCTGTAAGCTGTCTTGCCGAGTCTCTTGATATCAGTAGACAGGTTGACGTGGGTGTCGGAGAGCTCAGGGTCGTTGAAGATAATCTTACCGCCACTGATGTAGCCGTTGTTATCGTTCATACCGGTGAAGCACTTTGTGAAAACAGACTTACCTGAGCCGGATTCACCGACTATTGCTATAGACTCCTCCTCGTAGATGTCGAGGGAGATTCCTCTGATAGCGTTCAGTGTACGTCCTCTTACCTTGAACTGAAGATGCACGTCCTGTGCGGACAAGAGCACTTTCTTCTCATTATTTTCCATTTAGCTTCACCCCCGTCACATATGAGTTCTCGGGTCAGTAGCGTCGCCCAAGTTCTGTCCGACAACATAAAGAACTATTGTGATAAAGGATACTACCGCTACAGGGCACCAGAATTCCATTTCCCATCCGGGAGTTACCATTGCGGTTTCTGCCTCATAGATGAGTCGTCCCAAAGACATATCCGAGATACCCATGCCGATGTAGGCGAGGAATACTTCGTAGGAAATGTAGGACGGGATTTCAGTTGCAGCCTGGGTTACGATGACAGATGTCATGAACGGGAGAATGTTCTTTATTGCTATCTTGAATGTCGAGGTTCCGAGACACTTGGATGCAAGGTTATATTCTCGGTCTCTTATGATGATTACCTGCGTTCGCAGGAACGACGCGATTCCAATCCATCCTGTAATCGTGAGTGCAAATACCATTGTCCAGAATGACGGGGTGAAGAGCATTACGAGCACGGAGATAAGGAGTACGTAAGGGATGTTGCCGACGATGTTGTAAATCGGGATCATGATGTTATCAACTCTCTTTGAGAAGCCCCAGAGAGCACCAACAAGAATACCGATGGTCATGTTGATAGCAGCACAGATGAACGCCAGGGATACTGAGATTCTTGCACCGTACCAGACAGCGTCAAAGGTGGACTGTCCGGAAGCACCTGAACCGAATATCCAGTGGATGCTCGCACCGAAATACTCCATAGCAGCAGCCGGTCCCAGATGCTTTGAAGCGGAGTCGGCTATGTTTGCATACTTGTCATATGTCGATACTGCGGGATAGATATATGTAAACACAATCATCAGCGCAAGCAGTGCAAGTATGACTATATTTATCTTCTTGCGGAAGAATACGCGGAATACGGAATGCCAGTAGGAGTAACGCGGAGCGGTTATTCTTTCTGATTCCTCCTCGTTGTTATCAACGTGCGCGAAGAGTTCTTCTTTTGAAAGACCGTACTTTTCAGATATTTCAGCTGTTGTCATAATCTATCACCGCGCTTTCGTTGTAAAGTTGATTCTCGGGTCTACAGCCGACATGAGGATATCTCCGAGTATAAGGGAGACAACCGACAATAGAGCGTAGAAGAGAGTAACGCCGACGATAACCGAGTTATCGTACCTGTTGATAGCCGTTGTTAAGAGGTTACCGGTACCAGGAACCGAGTAGACACGCTCGGTGATGATGGCACCTGTGAGAGCTCCTAAGATACTTCCCGGAATACCATGGATAATCGGGATAACGGCGTTTTTAAGGATATGACCGCGGAAGATTTCTCCCTCGCTAAGACCGCCTGCACGGGCGAACTTGACGTAGTCGGAGTTCATCTGGTCGATCATGTATCTACGTAACCACTTCATCAGACCTGCAACTGACGGCAGTGCCAGCGAAACTATAGGCAAAACGTAGTAAGCCGGCGTTGCGCTGTCGACAATGAACGTCGTCGGGAATCCGAGCTTTCCGCCTATAGACTTGAAGATGAAGATATATGCCAAAGACGGAACCGCGATCATGAAGATTATGTAAAGGGAACCGAGCTTGTCGATAAATCCATCCTTATGCTGAGCCATCAGGATTCCAAGAGGAATACCAAGTGCATAAGCCATGATGGTTGCAAGTATACCGATGACGAACGAATAGCCCATCTTCGACATACCAGATTTACGTGTTATAGTATTTGTGTAGTCATCGGTATATCTGGTTACGTAAACGAGGCTTGCGTCCTTACTTCCTGAAACGTAGGTCGCCGTGTGGAGGTCGTCCGCACTCTCCTCAGTAAGACCAGACGGATAAATCGTCGTCGTCTTGACGTAACTGCCCTGGGCTTGCGTCATCGTTGTGGTGACGTCAATTCCCTGGTTAACCGTATATGAAACACCGAGGTTGATTGATACAAAGTTCTGATGGATATATGGGAACTGATTATCAAAGTAGAGCAGGTACTTATGAAGTGTACCGTTACCGATGATTGCAGGTGAGAACTTCTCGCCGCCGTAAACGGGGTCGTAGAGAGTGAATGTCAGCCCGCGTTCTCCAATATCATCTTCAACCGTGTGAATGTTGTCAAACGTTATGATGCTTGTTAAGTATGTCCAGAGTCTTTGGATAACAGGAATATCCTTGGATGCAAAGAGCTGCTGGTTGCCGCCGGTTACAACCTTGTTTCCGGTGGTGATTGCCTTGAGCCTCTGTACAGTATAGCCTTGGCTTTCGTAGTATTCAGTGAATTTTGCCACATATTCCGCAACCAATTCAGAGTCGGCGTCTTCAGTTCTGCCGATAGTCTTGACAGCGTCACGGGTTTCATCATCAATCTCTCCATCCTTATAGAGCTGATTGATGTAATCGGAATATGTCACATAATCGAGATAGCCGTATTCTTCCCACTTCTGATACATATAAACAGTTCTCGAGTTATTACTTGTCTTGGTGAAGACGGAGTCCATCGAGAATATAAGCTGCCTGTCCATCAGGGAGTAGATGAGGATCATGACTATCGCAACAACCGCAATTACCGAAAGCAGACCGGTTACTATTCTTTTTATAAGATATTTTGCCACTTTGTCCACCTGTCCTTATGCGGGAAATAACCGGTGCCATTCCCCTTTATTTTCGGATTAATTAAACGTAACCGTTTTATTTTGTCGGTTTATCTTTATCAGTAATCCCCCAAAAGCCTTGACTCTTGGGGGATCATTCTGATTAAGATTTAAAGCTTTGCTTGTTCAGATTAAATTTATCTGACGAGTTTCAGTTCTCACTAATTTTGAATTAGTAGATACCGAGGCTCTTGACCATGTAGCCTGCATAGTCACCGAGGAAGGTCTCGAGGTAGGTAGAAGGATCACCATAGTCAGGTCCCCAACCGGAGAGAGTGTTGATAGTGAAGTTAGCCTCGTAGCCATAGCTGAAGTAGTAGCAAGCGTAGTACCAACCATAGATATCATCAGTTGCATTGATGTCAACAATGATGAGACCATCGGTAGCTGCTTCAACGGACTGCTTCCAAGCGTTAGCCATGTTCATGTAGGTTTCGGAAGCACCGTTGGTGACGAACTCAACATGGATCGGGTTGTCAGCGTCGATTACGAGACCCTCAGCAGCGAGCTCTTCGATAGCAATCTCAAGCTCCTCAACAGCTGCGTCAACATTGTACCAGCCGTCGAATCCGGAAGAAACGTAGTTCTCAGCATCCCAAACAACGAGGGAAGAACCATCAGCTTCGAGCTGAGCCTGCATGATTTCGCCGTAGTAAGTACCAGCGGTGAAAGTAGTAGCAGTGCCGTTGATGTCAACAGTAACATCCTCAGGGAGGGTTACGAAGTCACCAGGAGTGTAAGAGTTGATGATTGCAGCAGAAGCAATAGCATCACCATATCTCTGAGCCATGTAGGTAACTCTGTCGGTGGAGTAAGCAAGTGCTCTTCTGAAGTGAACATTGAGCATAGCCTGGTTGGTTCTTGCGAGCTCTTCGTCAGAAAGGAGAGTTACAGCGGTTGTGCCATCGTTGAAGTTAGCAGTAGCAGTTCTATAAAGGTTGTAGAATGCCATGAACGATGTAGCATCAGTACTGGACTGGTAGATGTAGTTGTCGGTGGTGTAGCCATCGGAATTAGCCAAAGTCATGATAGCGGTGGTTACAGAAGTGGAATCAACGACACCAGCGAGGAAGTCATTGTAGTTCTTGGTGGTATCGGAACCATCATTGTAGAGCCAAGTGATGGTGTGTACATTAACTCCGTCAGGATTCCAGTAAGAATCGTTGTAAGAGAATACGATAGTATTGGAAGCTGTGTAGTTAGTGATGAGGTAAGGACCGCAGTAAGCGATAGTGTCAGGGCTTGTGCCGTAGGTGTAGTCAGCAGCGGAAGGATCATACTCGTCGCCGAACTTACCACCGCAGGATACGTAGTAGCTTCTGCACATAGGAGCGAAGATAGAGTAGCCGAACATGGTGAGGAAGTAAGAGCAAGGCTCTTCGAGGGTGTATACGAGGGTGTAGGTGTCTGTAGCCTCAACGCCAACCTCAGAGAAGTCGGTGATGGTGCCTTCGAGATACTCGTTAACGCCAACGATGATACCCTGAACGAGGTACTCAAGTCCGCCAGCTGCATCGAGCATGTGCTGCATAGCTGCAACCCAGTCGTCAGCAGTAACTTCTGCAATCTGTCTGCCCTGAGAGTCTACCCAGTAAACGCCCTCACGGATGTGGAAGGTGTAGGTAAGACCGTCGTCAGAAACTTCATAGCTCTCAGCGAGTGCATAGTCCTGAACGCCTTCGTTGTTGTACTCAAGAAGTCCGTCATAGGTGTTGATAACAACATCAGAGTCGGTAGCCTGAGAAGTAGCCAAAACGTCGAAAGTTTCGGGATCGCCTGAATAAGCGAAAGTGTAAGTATCCTTGAATGTGTAGCCCTGCTCAGTGAGATAAGCCTTAGCAGACTCAGTGTAGGTGCCGGTTCCAGCGAGCTCATTCCAGAGAGCCTTGAGATAATCTCTGTCAGCAACAGTGATGATTTCGTTGGTTACGACTGCACTGTGGTATCTGTCAGCATCAGAGCCCCAGAGAGTGTAGTCGGTGGTACGCCAAACAACCTTGGACATTCCGTAGCCGCCGCCGTTAGCGTTGGTAGGAATGAATACAGCTGCTTCAAGGAGCTTAGCCTCAGCAATAGCCATGAGAGCGAATCTCTCGGATGTGCTGGAAGCCTCAGTAGCGGTTGCATAAGCTGCGCTGAATTCGCCGAGTGCAGACTCATAAACTGCAGCGGAGAATTCGCCATAAGCTTCGGTGTCGAGGTTGCCTTCTGCATCGTAAATAGCATCTGCAAGGGCAGAAACGATCTCATAAAGGCTTTCCTCGGACTCTTCGCTGTCGTCAGTACCGGTGGTGTCATCGGTATTAGCGGTATCGTTGGTGCTGCTGCCGGAATTGCTGGAATCATCAGTATTACTGGTGCTACCGCAGGCAGAGAAGCAAGAAAGAACCATTGCAACAGCTAAGATCATAGCAAGTAGTCTTTTCATGTTAAATTTACCTCCAATAAATTTCGCGCGGACGTTTATCGCAACGTCCGATGCGTGCTTTGGAATTCCGCGTTTTCGCGGACTGTTTCCCGTGTGAGACAGGTTCAGGCTTTTTAAACCGTTGAAGTTTGTACGGAACACAAACACAAATCGAACCGATCTGAATTGTGTTGACTTCGTGAGTAAAGTCTGCACCTATCTTCACGATTGTTTCATTATACGCCTTTTAACTTCACTTGTCAATAGACCTCGCAAATTTAGGCGATAATGCAAAAAACGTGTCCGCATTTTTCGCGCCGTTTTGGACAATTTGAAGAGTTTGACGCTCAAAAAGTAAACGAATCTGGAAGTGATTGTAAAGAGAACATAAAATCAGACATGACGGACGCCCGATTCAAAAATTCATAATGAGCCAAGTAGACAAGCAATTTTGCAGGATTTTTGCAAGTTTGGAGTTTGAGTTATTCATGGGTGATTGCCAATTGGGGCGAAACATAATGTTGACAACGGGTGTTTCGTATGTTATAATGTTTCCGATGAGAGGTGGTCGCTCTTACCTGAAAAGGGGGGTGACGCTGATGGAATTAGAAATTATCTCGGTAATTTTAGCGGTCTTAGCTCTGCTGATGACAGCCTTTTCTATTGGTTACACCGTAGGATCACACCGAAAATAGAATAAACCGCACCTGATTGTTTTATCAAGTGCGGTCATAACCGTAAAACACAACGTTTTGTGAGAGTGACCGCTACCTGAATTGCAGTTCAGGTAGCCTCTCATCATTTACATTATACCCCATCGCTGTTGCTTTGTCAACAGTTTTTTATTTTCACACCCACATTCCGAATTACGAATTGAATTCTTGACACCCTCCGCCAAAAGTGCTATCATGTATAGTAGTAAAAATTCAACATCTGTCTAAAACAACGGAGGTACAAAAATGCTTGAAACAATTCAGAACATATTGGGATTCGGCGTTGGTGGGTTTACACTTGGCGGGATCCTCAATGCAGTGGTAATTTTCGTCATCTGCTACCTTGTCATGCGGATTCTCAACGCTTTTATCGGAAGACTGCTCGACAATGCGAAGCACCTTGACAAAACTATCTGCGGATTCATAAAAACTGCGGCAAAGATTCTTCTTTGGGCACTTACTATTATAATAGTCTGCGATTCTCTGGGAATCTCGACCACTTCGCTTGTAGCTTTACTGAGCGTTGTAACCTTGGCTCTTTCCCTTTCGGTTCAGAATATCATGTCGAACCTGTTCTCGGGAATCACTCTTCTCATTACAAAGCCTTTCGGAGTCGGGGACTATGTCGACATTGCCGGCAAGGCAGGAACCGTCAAGAGCGTCGGGCTGTTCTATACCGTCCTTGACACGGTTGACAACACTGTCGTCAGCATCCCCAATGCAGATGCCACTGCCGCTTCCGTCTTCAACTACAGCCGTGAGCCGAAGCGCAGGGTTGACTTCAAGTTCACTGCTTCCTACGATTCCGAGACCGACGACGTCAAGGCAGCTATCATGGATGCAATCAACGCCGATAGCAGAATCCTCAAGGATCCCGCCCCGTTCGTCCGCCTCAGCGGCTACAATGCCTCCGATATCGAATACACCGTCCGCGTGTGGGTCGACAGCCCGAACTACTGGGACGTCAACTTCGACATGTACGAAAAAGTCCGTGAGACATTTGCCGATCACGGAGTCCAGATGGCGTATAACCAGCTTGATGTACACATGAAATAAATTTCATGATGAAGCGATAAAAAACGCCCACCCGAATCCATCGAGTGGGCGATAATTATATCAAAATCACTTCAGCAGCTGTTCCGCACTTGCAACCATAACCGCAACTGTGAATATCTCCATCGCCTTGCCAAGTTCGTCGAGTGACGGATAGGACGGGGCGATTCTTATATTTGTGTCTTTCGGGTCTTTGCCATAGGGGAACGAAGCTCCGGCACCGGTCATGGTGACTCCGGCATCCTTGCAGAGGGCTACAATGCGCTTTGCAGTGCCCTCCATTCCGTCGAACGAGACGAAATATCCGCCTTTCGGGTTGCTCCAGGTGCCGATTCCGAGAGGTGCGAGCTCACGTTCAAGAGTGCTGACAACCAGATCGAACTTCGGCTTGAGGATAGCACGATGCTTCTTCATGTGCTCCATAATTCCGTCGTAATCCTTGAAGAATTTGGCGTGTCTCAGCTGATTGAGCTTGTCATAGCCGATAATCTGGAATGACATCTGTTTGCGCATGAATTCCATGTTCTCCTCGCTTCCGCCGACTGCGGCGATTCCTCCGCCGGGGAACGAAATCTTCGAGGTCGAAGCAAATATCAGAGGCATATCCGGTTTGCCGGTCTTCTTGCACTCTTCCAGGATGTTGAGGATTTCTGCGTGCTCATCCGTCAGGTCGTGGACGCAATAAGCGTCATCCCAATAGATTCTGAAGTCGGGAGCCGCAGGGTTAAGGTTAGCGAATCTCTTTACAACCTCGTCAGAGTAGACGACACCGGTCGGGTTTGCATACCTCGGGACGCACCAGATTCCCTTGATGTCCTCGTCCTCCGAAACAAGCTTCTCGACCATGTCCATGTCGGGACCATCCTCGAGCATCGGGACGGTGATCATTTCCATTCCGAAAGCTTCGCAGATTGCGAAATGTCTGTCATATCCGGGAGCCGGGCAGAGCCACTTGACGGTTTTACGATGACACCATGGCTCCGGGCTGCCTTTTACTCCAAGGAGCATAGCGCGGGCAAGCGTGTCATACATCAGCTGCAGGCTCGAATTTCCGCCGATTATTATCTCGTGTCTTCCGACGCCCATCATCGGCATGAAGAGCCTCTTTGCCTCGTAGATTCCGTCGAGAACGCCATAGTTTCGGCAGTCGATTCCGGTTTCGGAAATGTGGTCGCCGTCGAGGCAGTGGGTAAGCATTTCATTTGAGAGGTCGAGCTGCTCAGGCGAGGGCTTGCCTCTTGACATATCGAGCTTCAAGCCGAGAGCTTTGTACTCCTCAAGCTTTGTGGACTCGTCTTTATAAAATTTTTCAAGATCACTCTTTGAATATTCGGATAGCTTCATAACGTCGTCCTCCGTAAAATAGTACTCCTATAATTATATGCCTGTAAAAGAAAAATTGCAAGTTCTTTTAATCCGAACTTGCAAAATTACTCCCTTATGCACATAAAACCGGGCATTTTTGGGGAGATTATAAAACATTTTGACTGAGGGAATTGCAGAGTAGCCACAGTCTGCATTCTACACAAGGCTCCTGGTTTTCCCAGCCAGATACAGCGGCAGATTCGTAATCCCGCCGTCGGTTCTTAGGTTTCGCTTTGAAAATCTGATTGCGTGTGCAGGCTGATTGTTTGCGACATATTTCTTGAAAGACGGTGCGGATTTGTCCTCGCCGGCTTTTACTTCCACGGGGATTATCTCCGTTCCGCTTTGGATGACGAAGTCAATTTCGCTGTTCTTGTCGGAATAGTACCTCGGCTCTACCTCGAACTGCCCTTTGAGCTGTTGCAGGACGTAGTTTTCGGTCAGCGCGCCTTTGAACTGATAGTCGGACTTGAGGAGAATTGCACCGTTGTCAATTCCCGCCATGTGCTTTAGTAATCCTGTGTCGAAGACAAACAGCTTGAACTGGTCTAATTTGTCGAACGCCGACAGCGGATGCTCCATTTTCGAGACGTTGTAGACTCGGTTGAGCATTCCCGCCGAGACGAGCCATTCAATCGCTTCCTCGAAATCCTTTGCCCTGCCGCCCTCACGGACAGCACCATACATGAACTTCTCATTCGGCTTGGCAAGCTGTGTGACAATGCTTCTGAAAACCATCAGAATCCGACCGCTGTTGACCTTGCCGTTATGCTTCGAGAAGTCGTTTTCGTAGACCTCAATCAGTTCCCGCTGAATCTGATTTATCTTTGCGGGGTCTTTATACTTAATCCACGAGTCAACGCACTCCGGCATCCCGCCGATTATGAGATAGTTGTTGTAGGCTTCCAAGAGTCGGTTGTGGAAGATTTCTTCAATCTGCGTGTCAATACTGATGCTATCGTAATAAGAGAACAACGCCGGGTCAACCGCTTCAAGAAACTCATCAAACTTGAGCGGATAAATATCAAGAAGATTCACCATCCCGACTGGGTATGACTTCGGCTGAGCAAGAAGCGTACCTAAAAGGCTTCCCGCCGCAATCACATGGTACTCATTCGCCTTTTCCTTGAAATACTTGAGGCTGTTGAGAGCCTCCGGGCATTCCTGAATCTCGTCGAAGATAATAAGCGTTTTCTCCGGGAGAATTTTCTCGCCGGCAGTCAGAGAAAGAAGCTCGATAATCCGGGCTGGATTCTTGTTTGCTTCAAAGATGGATTTCAGCTCGTCCTCCTCGTCGAAGTTGAAATAGACATAGCTGTCGTAGTAGTTCTGCCCGAACTCTTTCATGAGCCAGGTCTTGCCGACCTGCCTGGCACCTTTCAGAACAAGCGGCTTGCGGGTTTCGCTTGACTTCCAGTTTATCAGGTCTTTAATTGCATTTCGTTTCAAAAAATCACCGCCTCGTAAGCTCTGAAGATAGTATAACACTTTTTCTCGGGTTTTACAAGGCGAAAAATACATTTTTTCTGAGTTTTTTGAGCGAAAAATCACACTTTTTCTGAAAGGAAAATTCTGGTACACGAAAAAGCAGCTTCACAAACCTCAATTTTGCACGAAAAAGCAAGTTACACTCTGTCCACCATCTCGCTCTTCTCCTCAAGCTCAAGCTTTCTCTTCACTATCGACAGCCTTTCGGCAATCAGACATGCGAGGTAGCAGAGCGGCGAGAAGACAATCGTCTTCAGATGGCTCGGGATTAGGCGGTACTTTAGAACCTCTTGGTAGCCCTCGTAGTCCCAGATTTTATAGAAGAAGAAATAGTCGATGTAAAGATATATCAGGCTGGTCGCGAGGGTCAGCGCAAAGTAGTTGATGATGTTTTTTCGGAGGAACTGGCGGAACATTCCGCTTATGATTCCGCAAAAGAGGCAGAGATAGAGCCCGGTGAAACCGAGGAGCTGACCGGTTGCCATGTCTATAAGCAGTCCGGAAATAGCTCCGATAACCGCCGACGGAACTTCTCCCTCATAGCAGGCAATTGCAGTTGAGAACGGGATGAGCATGAGTGCCTTTGAACCGTTTCCGCTCCCGGAAACCATCACGCAGTAGAAGAATATCATTGTCATTACGTAGAACACCCACTTCAGGACTGTTCTTACGTTCTGGGAGAGACCGGCACTTTTTTGTTTACTCTGAACTTTCATCGTCGTAGCCGCTCCCCTTTCCCTCGAAATCAACTATGACATATACGCTCGTGAGGTCATCAGGGTCGACAGTTGGGGTGATGACGGCAGTCCGGGAAAGACCGCTCGATGTGATCACAGTCTCGCCTACCGTTCCGACAATAAGCCCCTTTGGGACGAGCCCCGAATAGCCGGATGTCACGACTATGTCGCCCTCCTCCATTTCGCAGTCAAGAGGAATATATATCATCCTGAGCTTGCCGTTGAGAGCCAAAGTATAAGACCCCTCGGTGACACCGGTCTCGCCAGTCTCAACGCAATAGATTCCTATAGAAACGTCGCTTGAAAGAATAGTTGTGACTTTTGAGTAGGTATATTCAACCTCGGTGACGAATCCGACCAAGCCATTAGCCGTCACGACGGGGTCGTAATATTCGATTCCATCCTTTGAACCCTTGTCGATGAAGAATGAGCCGTAGACATCGTTGGCGGTACGTCCTATGACCTTGCAGGGCTCAGAGAACTCCATCCCCTCCGATGATTCGGCAAGGCTGACCATTTCCCTGAGCTGCTCATTCTCCTGCATAACCGTCTCATAATCAGCCATTTCGCCTGTCAGGCGGGCAATCTCCTCTTTAAGCTGCTGGTTTTCTTCATAATACTTCCCGGCGTTGACGAACATGTCTATCCTGGTTGTGACCCAGGTTGAAATGCTCTGGGAAGCCGACTGGAACGGCTCTAAAATTGTGCCGAAAGCGGAGCTGATAACGCTCCCCGACGCCACCGCCGCATAAATCATAATCCCAATCATCAAGGCGGCAATACAAAGTATGACCTTGAACTTGGTGCTGGTGAAGAAGTCTTTCATTGTGTCGGCGTCCTTTCCGCGCTTCGCGCGCCCTCTCAGTCAGCTTCGCTGACAGCTCCCCCCAAAAAGGGGGAGCCATTGTACATTCAAAGTATAACTTCCCTAATCGTTCTCTGCACCCCGAGTCCCATCTTGTCATAAAACGCCTTGGCGGAATCGTTTCCCTCCCAGACGCAGAGGATGAGGTTATAGCAGCCTACCTCTTTGGCATACTCTTTGGCAAACTCATATAGCTTCGTGCCGATGCCCTTTCCACGGGCGTTTTCGTCTACGCAGAAGTCGTCTATGTAGAGGCTCTTGATCGGCATGAGCTGATTTGAACCTGTATAATCTTTGATTGAACAGAAGAGATGCCCGAGGACTTTGCCGTCCTCTTCATAGACGAAGATGGGGGACTTCTCGTTGCCAAAGAGCCCTGAGAGCTTCTCCTCGGTATACTTCCTCTCCCCGAAAATGTCGGGGCGGATCTTCTGATGAACTGCCCCAACCTGCTTGAGAAGCGAATAGATGGCAGGGGCGTCGGATATGGTTGCTGGTCTTATCATTGGTTTACCTCCAAACAAAAAAGCGGGACTCAGCCCGCTTTTTTCTATTTCGCGTACTCTACGGCGCGGGATTCTCGGATTATGTTTACCTTAATCTGTCCGGGATAGTCCATTTCCTGCTCAATCTTCTGAGCAATCTCTCTGGCGACAATCACCATCTGCTCATCCGATACCTTTTCGGGATAGACCATTATCCGCACTTCTCTGCCCGCCTGAATTGCAAACGACTTCTCAACGCCGTCATAAGAGGAGCAAATGTCCTCAAGCTTTTCGAGTCTCTTGATGTAGTTCTCGAAGTTCTCGCTTCTTGCGCCCGGTCTTGCGGCTGAAATAGTGTCCGCAGCCTGGACGAGTGCAGCAATCACTGAATGACACTCAACATCACCGTGGTGTGCTTCTATTGCGTGGATAACCTCGGGAGATTCCTTATATTTGCGGCAAACATCGACGCCTATCTGGACGTGTGAGCCCTCGATTTCGTGGCTCAGAGCCTTTCCTATATCGTGGAGAAGTCCTGCACGTCTTGCGAGTGTCGGGTCAACTCCAAGCTCGCTTGCCATCATTCCGGCAAGATGAGCCACTTCTATAGAGTGATCCAGAACGTTCTGGCGATAGCTTGTTCTGTAGTGAAGTCTTCCTATGAGCTTGACAAGCTCGTGGTTCAAGCCATGTACATTAGTCTCAAGGACTGCTCTTTCGCCCTCCGACTTGATGACCTGCTCAACCTCTCTTCTAGCTTTGTCGACGCACTCTTCAATCCTTGTCGGATGGATTCTGCCGTCCTGAATAAGCTTTTCAAGAGACAGCCTTGCAACCTCTCTTCTGACAGGATCGAAGCAGGAAAGGGTGATAGCCTCCGGTGTGTCGTCGATGATGAGATCGACACCGGTGAGCTGTTCGAGAGCGCGGATATTTCTGCCCTCTCTTCCTATGATTCGTCCCTTCATTTCCTCATTAGGAAGCGGGACAACTGAAACTGCCGACTCGGAAACCTGGTCTGCGGCGCATCTTGCAATAGCCAGCGAAATAAGCTGTCTTGCCTTTGCCTCGCATTCCTCCTTTGCCTGAGCCTCATAGTTTGAAATCTTAACTGCTTTCTCGTGAACCAGGTCATCTTCAAGCGACTTGAGGAGGTATTCCTTTGCCTGCTCGGTCGTGAATCCGGAAATTCTTTCGAGTTCCTGGAGCTGGCTCTCTTTTACCTTTTCAGCCTCGGCAAGTTTTGATTCCGCCTGCTTAAGCTTACGCTGAACGTTTTCGTCCTTTTTCTCGACAGATTCAATCTTCTTGTCAAGGGTTTCTTCTTTCTGCTGAACACGTCTTTCCTGTCTGGAAACTTCCGAGCGGCGTTCTTTCAGCTCTTTCTCGGTTTCCATACGGTTCTTGTAGATTTCGTCCTTGGCCTCGACAAGCTTCTCTTTTTTCAGAAATTCAGCCTGTTTGCCGGCTTCTTCTACGATTCGCTTCGCCTCTTCTTCGGCGGAACCGATCTGCGCTTCAGCAATTTTCTTTCTATGTTCAATTCCCATGCGGTAGCAAACTGCTCCGCTGACGCCGGCACCTATCGCAAGGGCAACAACACATAAAAGGATCGTAACTGGTAATGTCAACTAACAACTCTCCTTTCTGAGTATTTTATTCGGAGAACTGTCCCCAACCCCACTTGCGACAAAGTCAAGGCGCATTTATATCCTCCGTTTTAAGAAAGAGATTCCCCAAAGCCCAGGGGAAGCTCATGAAATTAACAAGGCAAGCTGCTGGCTTTCCCGAAAAAAGCCGGTCTTCCATCCCTGCCAAAGTTTACATATGCTGAGCTCCTGCAGGCACGGGTTTAAGAGCATCCGTGCTGAAGAACAGCCCACATACTCTTTTATTTTATAATAGAATCCCGATTATGTCAAGAGGTTTTAGTGGGAAATGTTTATCCCGGGCAGCAAAATCCAGTCTCGCTTTCTTTTTGTTGTAAAAATATAGATTTCTGTACTTCAATTTCTTGCCTTAGCTCATCTTCGGATGGGAGATACAGCTTGTACTTCGAGGCAAAGAGCTGTTCACTGCCATTCAGCAGGGAATATTTTGCGACGTCTTCATCGGTATCAGAACAAAGGACGATGCCAAGAGTTGGATTGTCTCCCTCGCTACGCTTCATTTCGTCGTACATTCTGATGTACATATCCATCTGCCCGACGTCCTGATGAGTTATAGGACCCGATTTCAGGTCGATTAAAACGAAGCATTTCAGGATATAATTATAGAAAACTAGGTCAATGTAATAGTCTGAAAGTTCGGTTCTGATGTGCTGTTGCCTTGCAACAAAGGCATAGCCTTTTCCAAGCTCCATAAGAAACTTTTGCAAATGATTAAGAATGGCACTTTCAAGCTCGGTTTCGGTAAAGGACGTGTTCTGGGACAGCCCAAGAAATTCCGCAATAATCGGATTCTTGATAAACTCAAGCTTGTCCAGCTGATAAGCTTTTGTTTTGTCCTTCATTTCTTCGATAACCGGCTCTTTGACCTGCGATTTCAGAAGACGATAGTAATACTGCGTGGAAATATTTCGCTCAAGAGTTTTGACGCTCCACGCCTCCCGGACAGTTTCTGACATATACCAGTCTCTTGCCTTTTTGTCGTCAACCCGTAGCAAAGCCCTGTAATGCGACCATGTCAGATTTGGCACACGCGTGTGCCAAATCTCATCTTCCGAATAAGTCTGATAAAAATCTCTGTAGTTTCTCAGATTTCTGGGACTGTAACCACTGCCCAAATCGGAAGTCAGGCTTTTAGACAGCTCGCTGATTAGATGAGTGCCATACACTGCCCGATCTTTTCCCTGCTGTTCTTCCTCTACAATTCTCCGACCGATAAGCCAGTTTTTGCGGATGATAACGGCATTTATCGCCTCATAAGCACTGTTCTGAGCGGTTTCGATAATAGCTTTCACATCGGCAACGATATTATCCGTGCTCTTATACTCTTCCAGGATAACAGACTCATCTTTATTGGCAATATAATTTTCCATAACTTCTATTCCTCCGTCCTGTAGTTTATTTCATACTCCCCCGTCGCAAGGTTGACCGTTACGGTTGTGCCGTCGGAGAAAGTGGTGCGCTGGGTGGTATAGCTGCCGAGGAATTCGTGGCGGAGCATTTCGCATTTTGCAACCCGCTCATGGAGGCCGGTGACCACCTTGCACCGGGCGATTTCCTCTTCAAGACGCTTTTCAGCTTCAGAATCAAATGAGCCGTCGGTGTTCGGATAGGCTCCGTCGCGGTCGAGGTAGGGCGCACCGGCATTGAGCATGGCATAGAGCATATAGTCCTCGCCGCCTGTATTATCCATGAACCACGGGAGAATCATGCAGTCGTGATAGACGAGGTTGAAGAGCGGCACCGGTATTCCTCTTCTCGGGCTTCCGGGGCTCTCAAGCATAAAGTCATAGGGTCCGTAGTGGCAGAAGACAAGGCTTCTCATCGCCCAGTCTGAGCATTCCTCGCTGCTGGGGAGGATTCCCTTTGACCAGAGGTAGTTAAAACATGCGCTGCGGTATTCAAGGCACTCGCGCCGGGTCATCCTATGCCTCGGGTGGGCGCACTCGTCCGGCTCGTTGCAGGTAAAAACGTCGAGGTATGAAGCCTGTAGGCTGATTCCGTGCGAAAGAACCTCCTCGAAATTCCGCTTCACATAGTAGGGAGCCTGGGTGGCGCAGAGGTAGTTCTGCCGTCCTCCCGCCCAGACGGACATTTCAAAGACTGAGCCGTCGGGAGAATGAAGTGCAAACTCCTTGTCATAGGTCGCGGCGTCCATATAGTAGTCCCTGTACTGATCGTGAAGACCGAAGAGATAGCCGCAGTCCTGAATTGTGTCCGAAAGCTCCTTGAAGCCCTCCCAGCCGCCAGCTTCGGGACATGCCGGCAGGTAATCAGGGTGCTGGTTGTCATACCCGGGCGCACCCCAGCCGTCGAGGTGCAAATAAAGCTTCCTGACGCCTTTATCGTGATACCGGAGAATTTCGGTCGTTCTGGCATGGAAAGGCACAACAAGGTCGTTGTTCTCCGGGTTCTCCTTATCATAGTACCTCGAATCTGGGGAGACATGCTTTTTGATTCCCTTGTGGACGATGACCGAGCCGATGAGTCGGTCGACAAGAGGATTTCTCGCCGCTTTCTCCCGGAGAGTGGTCAGAAGACCGGTCTCAATGGCATAGCTCCGGTATATCTTGCACAGGTCGTTATAGTCGCAGTTGTCGGAGAAAATATATCTCATGCTCCTGCGGTAGGATAGTTCCCCGAGGCTCGGGAGGAAATATGCCCCGACATGGGTGTATGAGCCGCCTGCCGGGTGTTCAACATAATATCCGGCGTCCCAGGGAGTCTCGCAGATGGCTATGTAGCCAGTCTTATCCTCAACCTGCCCGAACCAGGGCATATATGCGCCGGATGAGCAGAACTGCCCGTCGAACGGAAGCTTCCCGACTTCGTTTTGCCAGTTGTTCGGGATGAGAATTCCCTGCAAAACCGGCATTACTGTATAAGCTGAGTCGCTGTTTTTCTCAAACGAGAAGCAGCCGGGATAGAGGATTTTCCTGAACTTGATTGAGCCCTCTCCTGGAATCAGTTCAAAATGCACCGCCTGAGTTGCAGTCTCGATCCAGCAAAGGGTCTCGAAAGAGAAGCCCTGCTCGCACCATTTATAATGGGAGAGAATCCCCTCGCCCACGCCGCTATTGTAGTAGTCGTGGCTTATCTCGTCCGCACTGCAAAAGGGCACGCACCCGCCATCCTGCATGATAATGCATGATAACCCAGACTGTTTCCAAGTGTGTCCGGGCGTTTCAATCGTGTATCCTAAACTTTCGCAGTCAAAGACTACCTTGATTTTCCCGGCTGATAGGTGCATTGTTTTTGAGGGCATTTAACTCCATCCTCCTGATTGCATAGTGGCGATTATTCACTTCCCACAAATGCAGTTCATTACCACAGTGATCATCATTTCCTTTTCCTCTGGCTTTGATTCCGCTATCAGAATAGTGAGAGCAACAAGAGTGTGGTCATCGATAAGCTTTTCGCCATCTGCAAACAGAACACCATTCTTGTCAAGGAAGTAAAGAAACATAGTCGCAGCAATGCGCTTGTTTCCGTCGGAAAAGCTGTGGTTCTTGGTGATCATATAAAGAAGATTCGCGGCTTTCTCCTCAATACTCGGATACAATTCCTGCCCGCCAAAGCTCTGATAGATGTTGCCGATACTTCCCTTGAAAGAATCATCTTTCTCATTTCCAAAAAGATCCGATTCAGATGAGAATTTCATTTCATCTATAATCTTCCGGCACTCTTCATAGGTGAGAACATAGACCGAATCATTGCCCTTGGGACGAGTCATGGTCTGATGATCGTAGTCATCAAGCATATCAAGTGCGGCACTGTACTTCTCAATAACCGACAGCACTTGCCCGGCATCAAGTGACCGCTCTGTGCGCTTCATAATCCGTATCACCTCTCCAAGCTGTTTGATACGGTTATTGTTGACGGCATAGCCATTCATTATGTAGCTTTTCAGAACGGAATTTGCCCACTTGCGGAACTCGATACCTCGCTTGGACTTGACACGGTAGCCGACGGAGATTATGACATCCAGGCTGTAAAATGCCACTGGCTTATCCGAATTTGCAATTTGCAAAAAATGCAAATTGCTTTCCTTTGGCAATTCCTCTTTGAAGACAGTATTTATGTGCCTCGAAATAACGGAAGTATCTCTGTCAAATAAATCCGCTATCTGTGCCTGTGTCATCCACACCGTCTCTTCACCGTAGTCAACACGAATCGGCAGCTTGATTGCGCCGTCGGATGACTCGTACATTACTATTTCGTTCTGAGTGTTTTCCATGCTCACTTTCTCACACCAGCTTGGCATACTCGGTTCCGTCGGCGTCCCAGTCATCGTTGCCGGCGGAGTATTTTTGGACCACCTTGACGCCGTCTGCCAGAAGCAGGAGCTCACTCATCGAGACTACTGCTCCGCTTGAGCCGGTTACCCCGCAGAAATGCTTGTCGCAGACGACAATCTGGTAGTCCTTGAACGGGCTGACATAGTCGCCGATTACGTCGCCGTCCTCATGAGTGGTGTAGCCGGTGACATTCTGGAGTATGCACCAGGTGTGAACCCTGTACTTCCCCGCCTCTTCGAGGATAACGGCGGTCTCCTCGTCGGTATATTCAACCTCCTTGAGTTCAGAAAACACGTCCTGGATACTTTTGCCCTTGAAGCGTTCTATAGAGTCGATCGTCTTGAATTTCATACTGCACTGTCCTTTCATTTTTAAAGGTTACACTTTTATTTTACACCACTTTAAAGGATGAGTCAAGGCTGCAAGGAAAAATCCCCGCCACAGCTCAATAAAAGCCATGGCGGGAAATAATCTTCACATCAGAACTCAAACGTATAGAGCCCCTCCACTGCGGAAAACGTGAGCTTGCCATCCTCATAGGTGCTGGCTACTTCTTTGCCATCGGCGTTATATACCTTGGCGGTTTCAAGACCTGCTCCGGTGAGGGTGAGGGCGTCTGCATCCGCTCCCACAATCAGCGCAAGCTCTGTGAGAGTTGAATCCTCCCAGGTCATATAAACCTCGATGTCTCCCCTCGCCTTGATTCCAGATACGGAGCCATCAGCCCATTCTTCCGGAAGTGCCGGGAGGAGGTCAACAGAATCACCCTGGGACTGGAGAAGCATTTCTGTCATTCCGGCAGTTGCGCCGAAATTGCCGTCAATCTGGAACGGAGGATGGGTGTCGAAGAGGTTAGATAGGGTTGATTCCGCAAGAATCTGCCGAACCATAGTTCCCGCATGGTCACCGTCTCTAAGTCGAGCCCAGAAATTGATCTTCCAAGCCTTTGACCAGCCGGTTCCGCCGTCTCCACGGATTTCCAGAACCTTTTTCATCGCCTCGATTATCTCATCGTCCTCTTCACTTCTTCCGGCGACAACTAAGGTGCCCGGATGGAGACCGAAGAGCTGATTTACATGGCGGTGGTGATCGTCTCCGGAAATGTCGAGTGCTGTCTCGTCTTTCCATTCAAGATAGATGCCGCTAAGTCCTATTGTCGGGAGCCAGAGCCTCGACTGCGAGTCTTTGATTTCTTCTATCTCGGAGGATTCTATTCCCAATACCTCCGTCGCCTTGATGACGTCCTCAAAAATCTCCCAGATTATCTGCTGGTCGCAGGATGCACCTAAGCTGTATTCACCGTGTTCAGGCGAGAATGACGGGCTTGCGACAAGGGTTCCGTCACGCTCATCGGTAACGAGGTTATCGACCCAGAAGATAGCCGCGCCGAGCATCGTGTCGAAGTTCTCCCGGAGGAAGTCCTCGTCCATCGTAAAAGCATAAAGCTCCCAGATGTCAAGGCACATCCACGCTGTTCCAGCCGGGAAATAGAAGGAGCCAGCGGCATTTGATGGTGCAGTGTTCGCCCAGATGTTGTTTTCGTGATATGTAACCCAGCCACGGACAGGCTCGCCGTCCTCGGTGCAGTGATAGAGCTGCGCCGTTATCGTTCCACGTTCAACCAGCGAGTTGATATAGTCGATCAGCGGGTAGTGGCATTCGGTGAGATTGGTTGTCTCGGCAAGCCAGTAGTTCATCTGGATGTTGATGTTAGTGTGGTAGTCGGAATTCCATGCGGCATAGAGCCCGTCCGACCAGATTCCCTGGAGATTTGCAGGCAGAGAACCCTCTCTTGAAGACGCAATCAGCAGATATCTTCCGAACTGATAGTAGAGAACCTGAAGATATTTATAGTCGTTGTCCGAGATATCGCCGCTCTGAAGCTGGGTTAAGAGAACATCGGTCGTGACGTCCGGAACCTCATATGCTCCGAGATCCAGGGTAACTCTTCCGTAAAGCTCGGTATAGTCGGCGAGGTGGTCGGCTTTGAGTTCATCATAGCCCTTTTTGACCGCACTGTTGACTCTCTTTTTGACTGCTTTCATCGGGTCTTCGTCTGAGAAGAAATCGAAAGAGTCATCCATGCACTGCTGATAGTTCGTCCCGGCTGCAAAGATGATAAGGATTTCGTCTGCGCCCTCGATCTGGATTCCGTTTTCCACGGCAGACTTCTTTCCGTCGGTGACGACTCTTATCTGCGCAGCGATTTCCAGGTGCTCTATATCCTCCTTGTGGTCGGAGGGACGTCCAGTGACCTTGATTGTGTCACCACTGACCTTTACGGTCAGGTTTGGTTGAGGTGAGCTGAAAGAAATGATTTTCGAGAGAGATTCGCTTTCGCTCGCTGTAAGCCTTATGACCATGACGTTATCCGGGTAGGAAATAAAATACTCTTTGTCATAAATGACATCATTTTGACTATATGTAACGGTTACTTCGGCATTATCGAGGTCGAGTGCCCTCTCATAATCGGAATAAGAGTCTTCCGGATTGACGTCGTCGATGTAGATGTCGCCCAATGTCTGATAGGAGCCGTAGTAGCTCTTCTCACCCATAAGCTCACTGATGAGGAACGTTGCCATTGACGGAGGATCGTAATCAAAGGCGATAACTTCTCCGTCCTCTCCGATTGTTGCCGAATAGTTTTCCAAGAACTCAGTCATCGCATCCTGCAGAATTTCGCGGACTTCTCTTAAATATTCATAATTTTCCTCGGCGGTATTATCGCTCATTCCGCCGTCATAGTTCGAGCTCGCCCCAGGACCGCCCGACCAGATGGTGTGCTCGTTCAGCTGAATCCTGTCCGAGCTGACTCCGCCGAAGACCATCGCGCCGATGAAGCCATTGCCAATCGGCATTGCCTCCGACTCCCAATCCTCCGCAGGCGAATCATAGACCGTGCGCAAAGGGAGCTGTTCAGTTTCAACATTAGTCACTGCTATATCCTCCATTTCTGCACCAGCCTCTTTTTCTCCGCATCCGCAAAGCGAAAGCGAAATGCTTAAGACCAGAATCATGCTTAAAATTCTTTTTCCCATGCCTTTCCCTCCAGGTTATTTTGCTTTTTCACAGGAGCTTTCCCTGGTGAATATTTTAACATGGAACAGGGAGGATATTCAATCGTAATATTTAAATGCAGTAATTTTACACGATAGAAAATATGATGGAGAAAAATTTCTATTACATAGAGGATTATAGTTGCATACTTTGCTTTAAACCCGGCGGCTTGTCTACAAAAGGAACTCCGACGCCATCCTCAAGACTGACCGGATGATTGCCTCCAATGGTTCATCCATATACTCGGAGGCAAGCACGGTGAGCTCTTCGCCGCAGGTCAGACAGGCTATGGTAAACGTTGCAGTTCTGTAGTTATCGCCCCCGGATAGGACAGGTGCACTGCCGAGGTAATTGTGCCCGAGAGCCTCTGTTTCGCTGTCGGTGTAGCTGTCGCCGCAGCCCGCGCAAGTGTGAGTTGTATACCCGTTCTCAGTGCAGGTCGGGGCGGTGACGGCTTCTTCGTAATTATGCCCGGTAGCTTCCGTCTCATTGTCAACATAGCTGTCGCCGCAGTTTAAGCAAGTATGGGTTGTGTATCCACCCTCGGTGCAGGTCGGGGCGGTTACAACCGATTCGTAATTATGACCGGTCGCTTCCAGAACGGTATCTTCAAGAGCGATTTCGGTTGTAGCGTTTTTATCACTGAAATATGTATCGCAGCCGGAGCAGTACCAATATTCGATGTTGCCTTTCGTTGTGCATGTGGCGTCCTTAGCCTTGGTTCTGGTTAAAGAGTGGGTGTGAACTTCCACAGTTGTCTCCTCGGCTGCCTCCTTGGCTGTTTCCTCAGTTGTCTTGCCGGAGGTTCCGAGGGTCAGATACTTAGACGGATACAGCGACAAGGTCAGGCTGTCGTATGAGTAGGTGATGGTTTTTGAGCCAACTGTGAAAGAGTAGCCCGAGGCATCGCTTGAATTAGCATCGCTGGCGCAAACCATGAAGAGCCCGCCGTTCTGACCGACAGTGCCTGAGTCGCTGTTGGTGACGTCAACAAGGTAGTTGACGCCGTCGAGGCAGACGATATTCCGCATGTGCTGCCCTGCACCTGTGCCGCCGGTCATCGTCCCGGAAACTATGATGCAATCCAGCCCCGCAAGGTCGCAAAGATACTGAAATGCCTTTGAATAGCCCTCGCAGACGACGTTGGTGGTTGAATCCTGGTCGAAGACATAGACAAGCTGCCAGACGTCGCCATAGTCGGAGCCGGAATAGTCTTTCTCATATGAAACCAGGGAGCAGATAATGTCCTTGAAAGCAGCGAGCTTTTCCTCGTCAGAGTAGCTTTCATATTTTTTCACGACAGACTGAGCGTAAGCGGCGGCTGCCTGCGCCATGGATATTTTGGATGAATCAACGGTGTTGGATGAGCCGTTCGCCTGATAGGCGGTTGCCACAGGCAAAGAAACTGTAATAGTGACGGTCAGAGTGGTGCCGTTGCCGTAAAACTCCTGGTCTGTATAAACCATGCCGGTCTTATCAAGCCAGCAGAGTTCATATGGGCAGTCATAGATGAGATAGCTGAGAACCAGGATGTAGTCGAGCTCTTCCGAAAAAGCGTTTGCCGCATCCTCAAGCGTCCTGTCATCGGTAATTCTGGACACTCCCAGAGAAGCAGTGTCGCAGCTGACTTCAACCTGGATTACTGTCGAAGAAGTCCTGCCGTCTGAAATTCTTTCTACCGCCGTTTTCAGCTTGTTATATAGCTCAAGATTTACGCCGCTCAGCGCATCCTCGCCGGAGTAGCCCGCAAACGCGGACACCGGCATGAGCTGAACCACCATCACTATGGCAATAATTATGGATAAGATTTTTCTTGATTTCATAGTCTTTTTACCTGAATTTTCGCAAAACAAAATCTCTTCCGAAGACCGGAAGAGATTCAGAATGCAATATACACCGCTCCATCCGATCCCCCATGCTATGCTGAAATTGTAACATATCATTTCGGGATTGTCAATGGATTTTGGGAGGGAGGAGAGGAGGCAGAGTTTTGATGCAGTAGCAGCTCAAATACATAAAAGTTGGATAATTCTCACGCAAAAACGGTATAATTGTGTGAAAAGGGATTGCATTTTTATCGCACAAGGTTTATAATAAAAATGTGATTTTGAGGCGCCAAAACATCAATAATAATGTGAGGAAGTGTTTTTGTGGAGAGGCTTATTTTTAAGAATCTGTCAGAGTGGAAGAATTCACCTTATCGCAAACCTTTGATTCTGAAAGGTGTCCGACAGGTTGGCAAGACCTGGGTTCTGAGGGAATTCGGCAGGCGATACTATGAAAATACAGCTTATTTTAACTTCGATGAAAACGAGGAATATAAGCAGTTCTTCAAGACAACCAAGGATGTTGATCGCATTTTACAGAACCTGATGCTTGCCAGTGGGCAGAAAATAGAGCCGGAAAAAACGCTCATCATTTTCGATGAGGTGCAGGATTGTCCCAAGGTCATCAACTCTATGAAATACTTCTGCGAGAATGCGCCACAGTATCATATCGCCTGTGCCGGTTCCTTGCTAGGTATCGCTTTGGCAAAACCGTCTTCATTTCCTGTTGGCAAGGTCAACTTCATGCAGATTGACCCAATGACATTTACGGAGTTCCTGCTGGCAAATGGCGATGAAAATCTGGCGAAATATCTTGAAACAGTTGATACCATTGAACCAATTCCTGATGCCTTCTTTAACCCTCTGTACGAAAAGCTCAAGATGTACTATGTGACTGGCGGTATGCCCGAATCGGTGAAGATGTGGACGGAGGCGCGGGATGTTTCTGCCATGCAGGAAGCTTTGTCAGGGATTATCGGTGCTTATGAACGGGACTTCGCCAAGCATCCCGATGTCAGCGAGTTCCCGAAGATTTCGAAGATATGGAAGTCAATACCCTCTCAGTTGGCGAGGGAAAACAAGAAATTCCTTTACAAGGTTGTCAAAGAAGGGGCAAGGGCTCGTGAATATGAAGATGCTCTACAATGGCTCGTGGATGCTCGCCTGGTACACAAGGTTTATCGCAGCACAGCACCCGGTCTCCCCATAGCCGCCTATGATGATCTATCTGCTTTCAAGATTTATCTTGCGGATGTGGGTCTGCTTCGCCGCCTGGCACAGCTTGCACCGACTGCTTTTGGCGAAGGCAACCGCTTGTTTACCGAGTTCAAGGGTGCATTGACGGAGAATTTTGTGCTTCAGACTCTGGTGACACAGTTTGAGGTCATTCCCCGGTACTGGTCGCAAACCAATCCTCCCTATGAGGTCGATTTCCTTATTCAGCGGGAAAATGATATTTTCCCTGTTGAGGTCAAGTCCGAAGCCAATACCACCAGCAAGAGCCTCAGAAAGTTCAAGGAGCTGTTTCCCGACAAAGTAAAACTCCGCATCCGGTTTTCTCTGGATAATTTAAAACTGGACGGCGATGTGCTGAACATTCCGCTGTTTATGGCGGATCAGACGGATCGGTTGATTGGGGTGGCTTTGGCGAAACGGTGATATTACAAAAAGCAATCCTACTTGCTCCTCCGCCATTGCCGCAAGATTGTTCATGTGCGCTACCCATGCCGACTGGTCTTTTACTTGTTTTTCACTTTAAAGCCTTAAATCTTATGCTTCTATTACACAGGGTTTTACCTGGAATTGCAAGAGGGATTCATGTTTCTTGTATCTTGTGCTTTGCGATTATCGTCATTCCGAAGAAGGTGCCGAGGAGCGAGTGATGAAGGACAGAGAATACATCCAAGGCGAGTTCAAAAAGAAGATGACAGTTGGAGAATGTTGCGATAGATATTGGATATTATTGCAGTTGAAAAGGAAGCTCCCATCATCTAAACACCCTCTCCCATATTCCCACAAGCTCCTCATAGCACTCCTTGGTTTCAGGATAGTTTGCCATGTCGCAGAGGGTGTCCTTGATGCCGGTGTAGTACCACTGCTGTTTCTCGAACGGCGCATTGAAGCGGTTCCAGAGTTCCTCGCCGATTTCGTTGTAGTCCGACTCGATGCTCCGCATATTCGAGAGTTTATCCGCCATGACAAGCATTTTGAGACGTTTGTCGGCAGTTTTCAACTCCTCGATGGCAAAGGTTTTGCGTTCATCCCAGGTCTTCGACTTGTCCTCACTATGAGCGGCAACAAGAATGGCAACGTCCTCGCCGAAACGCTCACGGATTTCGTCTACAGTCGCGCCAGTGTCCTCAACCGTGTCGTGGAGAAGTCCAGCAATCATGAGGTTTGTGTCCGCCTTCATCGAATGAAGAATCTGCAAGACTTCGATGGGGTGGAGAATGTACGGGCGAGTGGTACCCTTGCGAAGCTGTCCTGCGTGCTGGTTCACGGCGAAGATAATCGCTTCGTTCAGTTTCTGGTTTTCTTGGGTGATGGATTCGGTCATGGGGATACGTCCTTTCTATATGGATTAAAGATATTCACGGTATGGTTCCAAGGCTTCTTCTGCGTTTTTAACTCTGCTATAGACTTTTTGAGGCTCGCATAAATCCTTCCAATAGTCTTCCTCGGTCTCAGCGAGACTTTCGAGAATGCCGTCATCAGTCTTGGCTAACTTACTTGAGAAGATATGCGGAGCATTTAACTTAGAAATATTTCCGGTGTCATCGGTCACTTCAATCATACACTGGTCATCACACGACTTGACAACTCTTCTCTGATACTTCGCCAGATACCCAATCCCTATCTTGTAGTATAGCACAGTGCCTTCTGTAAGGTGCGACTTCACAAAATCAAGCTTTTCATCGAGCTTATGCTCTTTTTCAGCCCCTTTTTCATAGTCAGCCAGCAACTCTTTTGCCTTGTTCTGTCTCTCTATCCGAAGCTTTTTCTCAGCCGTATTAAGGCGACTGTATTCTATACCCTTGTCAAGGTCGTAGGTGTTATAGCAGTAGATAATATCAAACAGAAGAAGATGCTTGCTCTCATCGGGAGCAAAATCGGCACCGTCGGGCAGTTCATATCTGCTCTGGTTAGTTGCAAGAAGTTCGGGACAATCGTTGATTTGCTCTATTACCCAGTCGCACATTCTATAGTAAACATCAAGCTTGACATTGAAGCCGTAATCCCAGTCGTCATAAAACTCTATGCAATCTGCAAATGCACGGGCTTCCGTACTCTTGTACATATAGTGAACATCCGGCTCATACAAGAACAGGTATCCCATTACTGCATGAAAATCCTGTCTATAGCGGAAGCTTCCCGGTTTATACTTTTCCAGAAGCTCATTACTCTTGGCGGCAAATTCACTTATTTTTCTTTCAAGAACGTGGAGGTCTCCGCCATAGTCGGAATACAGGTCGATAAACATCTGACGGACAGTATCCGGCTCATGCTTGGCAAATTCGACCAGCCCGTTGAACGGCTGAATCATACCGTTGTCAATCATTATCCATGTATTCGACCTGACTTCTTTAAGAGCTTCGGCAAACTCCGTTCCGCTTTTCGATAAAGCCTCATCCATAAGCCTGCGGAATTTCCCAGTCACTATCCACTTGACATATTCCTTATGCTCTTGGTTGTTCGTGCGTTCGAAGTTTTCTATGTAGTTTTGGAAGACTTGTTTGATGTGGTCGGAATTCATTGGGTAACCTCTCAATTCTGCTATATTTTTCTCGTCTAAAAACGATTTCCGGGGGATTTCCTCCCACTTCCACAATGCGAGAGTTATCAATCATCTCGTCGACAAAGATGAGTGGGTAAGGAAGAACTACAAACAACTCAGCAGGCGTGTACTTAGTGTTCATATTCATTTTCTCTTTAAAAATTGTCTCTGCTAACAGTATAACATATAAAAGTTGTGAACACAAGCACATGCACCAGATTTTCAAAAACGTTCTCCCGCATATTCCCGCCATTTCGGCAAATAATAGCACTAATTGCCACATCCCGTGGCAATCAGAAAACTATCGAAAGGACTGATCCTATGAAAGCGACGGGAATTGTTCGGAGGATTGACGATTACGTTATAATAAGACCAAGTCGGAACCCCTCGGCGGCGTTTCATTGATTTTGTCCAAGGATTTGGAATTGGTGGCGAGGGATGGCGGACTGGATGTACATAAATGTATGAGGGAGGAGGTGAAAAACCGCACTGATTTTGTGATATAAAGCGATTATTTAAATTTCCTCTTGAATAGCGGGCGATTTTGTGATAATCTATAAATAGCGCACCGAAGCGAGGAGGGAAATCCATGAATCAAATCAAAGACATCGAGACCATGCGGTTCACAACGGAGTTGCAGACGTTTGACAGAAAAAGCGCAAGAATTGATGCAAGGTCGTTGGCGATGACGGTTGTCGCTTTTGCGAATGCTGACGGTGGCGATATTGCTATCGGAATTGAAGACAAGGGCGATGTTACCGGCATTGACGGCTATGAGGCAAATGTCAATGAGCTTCTGAGGGTTCCCTTCGACTACTGTGTCCCGACGGTCAGTGTTGATACTGAGATTATGGATTGCACCGATGTCAGTGGTAATCCTAATCACATTCTGATTATGCACGTTTTGCAGAGCAATCAGCTCCACGCGAATCAGGCGGATGAAGTGTATTACCGAATCGGCGACAAATCCAAGAAAATGAATTTTGAGCAACGTACCCGCCTGATGTACGCAAAAGGCTTGAGATTTTTCGAAGATGCACCCGTCAGAGACGCAACGATTGACGATATTGATCTGGACTTCGTGCAGAGCTACGTCGAGAAGATTGGCTATGGCAAAAGTTCGTTGGAATACCTGCGTGGCAACAAGAATTTCATTGTAACACGCAACGGCGAGGATGAGATAAGCGGCGCCGCTATTTTGCTTTTCGGAAAGAATCCTCAACGCTTCTTCCCAAGAGCGAGAGTTCGCTTCATCCGCTATGAGGGAACCGAAGCGAAGGTCGGCACCGAGATGAATGTAATCAAAGACGTCACCTTTGAAGGCAAAATCCTTGATATGGCTCAGAATTCCACGGAGTTTGTGAAAACTCAAATCAGTGAGCATACTTTTCTGGGGAGCAACGGTCGCTTCGTTACGATTCCTGAACTGCCGGAGTTCTGCTGGACCGAGCTGATTATCAACGCAATCGGACATCGTGACTACAGCATAATGGGGACGGACATTCAGATAAAGATGTTTGACGACCATTTCACAGTCGAGAGTCCGGGTATGCTTCCGGGAATCGTTCGCACAAATAATATCCGCGAGATTCACTTTTCCCGCAACCCGAAAATTTTCGAGTTTCTGCATGAATATGAGTACGTCAAAGAGTTCGGCGAGGGTGTCGACCGAATGTACCGCGAAATGAGCGAAGCAGACCTTCCGGAGCCGGAATACAGAACTGTCGAGTTCATGGTGTTTGCAACGTTGAGGAACCATAAGTGGGCGGAGAATCAGGTGACCCACCAAGATACCCACCAAGATACCCACCAGGATACCCACCAGGATAAAGAAACAGAAACAAGTAATAGTACTGCTCGATCCATACAAGATAAAATGGATTCTCTCGTCGAGTTCTGCTCACAAGCTCGGAGCCAAAAGGAAATGATACAGTTTCTCGGCTTAAAAGACAGAGCAAACTTCAGAAAGAACTATCTAAAGCCCTTGATGGATGCCAAAAAGATTAAACCCATTCTACCTGACAAACCGAGCAGTAAACATCAGAAGTATGTGAAAGTATAATCTTATCGCTTTGATTTCAAAACAGAACCCCGCCACTACACTTGCTCAAAGCATGGTAATGGCGGGGTTATTGTATCTAATCCTATTTATAACTCCCCTGCTCCTCCCTCTCGGTCCGATTCAACTGCTTCAGCCGCTTCTCGAGGTCGGTCGCATAGCCGATTTTTATGTAGTTCGGAAATGACGGATTTGTCAGGATGTAGATTACGCCGGTGTAATTTTTTACGGGCATGGGAGGGCTCCTTTTTAATTGTACACTCCACTGTACACTGACCGCAGTTCACCAATCAGTTATACACCACCTCCGTCAAAACGATTTCCTCCGCCATTGCCGTCAGGTTGTTCATATGCGCTACCCACTTGAGCTGGTCTTTCGACTTATCGGGTGCAGGATACTTCTGTAGTAGCTTCGGCATCAATATCTCCATCATCTCCTGAGCCGATGTTTCGACTTCTGCCAAGTGTCGGTTCAGTTTTCCTGTCAATGTCATGCTAGTGTACCAGCTCGGGTGATTCTCCCGTAGATACGCCTTCCAAAGCATTCCGTACTTACTGATGACTGCCGATTCTTCCTCTGTCACTGTCAAATTCGGGAACAGGTAGTCTCCTTTGCGGTGATAAGTTATTTTCATGGTTGTTTCCTCCTGTAATTTAGATAGGTTGTCTTTTATCTGCGCTTTTCTGCTTTAAAGCCTTAAAGCTTGCACTTCTATTATACAGGATTCTATCAGGAATTGCAAGAGGGATTCATGATTTTTAGAGTTTTGCCTTGCAGAATAACAAAGGCGACCAACCTTCAACTTTTGACAGTCAGTCGCCTTTTGGCTTCTATTCAGTTCGGTACGATGTCAGAAAACATCCTCTTTTGTATCTGAGTTTGTACCCTCAATCGGCTCATCAATATTGACCGTTTCCTCGGTGATGTTGGCTGTGGTCTTGACCAGATTGTCAATCGCCGTGTTGATTGCGTCGGCATAGGCGTTGACGGTCAGCTGGTTGATTGCCTTGAGGTTCCAATTAACGGCGTTGATCGCCTCGGTTACAGCCGAGAAGTTCTCGTAGTCGCTCGGGTTGAGAGCGTTCGCTCTGTCTATAGCCTCGGTGACTGCGAAGTAGTTCGCAGAGATTCTCAGGAGAATATCCAAAGCTGATGAGCTTCCGCCGGAGGATGCGCTTGCGACTGACAAAACCACGAACGGTGAGTAGTCGGAAGCCTCGAACTCAACGGTGACCGTCGTATCGCCGAATGTGACGGTGCTGGCTACTACTTCCCATGTGGGATATGAGCCGGTGTAGTGAAGCACATAGATATCGCTCGACGAAAGGTCTGACGCAGAGGCGAAGTCCATCGTTACGGTGGAAGTGCCGGTGCCGCTGTAATCAACATCTCCGTAGAAGAGGATTGTGACCTTCTTGAGAGTCTTTTTGTTGTTTTCGGTAGTGGTAATCGTGAGGCTGTTGGTGTCGCTGATAAGGTCGTCGCCCTGTGCCTTGTTATAGAGGGTGAAGCTGAGAGTGTCCGCAATATGCTCAACGAGGTAAGGATAAGCACTGACCTCTACGACGGTTGAAACGACGAGCGTGCCGCCGTTGTCGTTAGAAATCGAGATTGTGGTAGAAGTAACCAATCCGGAAGGAAGAACGTTTGCGAATATGGTATCATCAGATCCAATCGTTACGGTAGAAGTGGTTCCGTCTTCGCCCGTCTTTGCTCCGCAAGCCTCGCATACGCCATCGCTGTTGAAGCTATGCCCGGTTGCCGGGATTACAGTGCCGACAGTTACCGTCTCACTGCAAACGGTGCAGACCTCGTCGCCGGTGTAACCGTCCTCGGTGCAAGTGGCGTCCTTGGCATTCCGGATTTCGGTGGTGTGACCAGTTGCGGGAACTGTGATTGTTTCTCTTGAAAGCTCTTCGCCGCAAACTGAGCAGTAAACAACGGATTCATAAGAACCGTCGGTTGTGCAGGTCGCCGCTACTTCGTTTTCGGTAACCGCTTCACCCTCGGTATGAGGAATCATCGGGAGCTCTACGGTCTTTGTATCAGTGTAGGAAGTGCCGTCCACATCGACAACTGCGGTGTAGACGGTGCTTCCGGTTGCGGTGCAGGTTGCGTTGGTTGTCTCAGAAGTGACAAGCGCCGTCTCGGTGTCGGTTCCGCCGCATACCGTGCAGGTGAACTTGGCGGTTACGTTGTATGTCTGCTCTGTTTCAGACCATGTCCAAGTCCATTCGGGTTCGCCGTAAGTGTGGTCGATCATGTCAATCTCTTCAGTGTAGCTGTCGCCGCATCTTGTACAAGTGTAAGTCATGACACCGGTTTCCGTGCAAGTCGGCTCCTTGGTGACTACGGACTCGTAATCATGTCCGAGAGCCTCGGTTTCCTCGTCGGTGTAGGTGTCACCGCACTCGGAGCAGACATAGGTTGTGTAACCGCCCTCGGTGCAGGTTGCAGTGGTTTCGGTTGCGACGTAGTTGTGACCGGTGGCGG
>JAJQHJ010000004.1:0-262874 GCA_021199795.1 Oscillospiraceae bacterium | reverse complement strand
CATCAGCAACATAGCTGTCGCCACAGTTCGAGCAAGTGTAAGTTGTGTAACCACCCTCGGTGCAGGTTGCAGTGGTTTCGGTTGCGACGTAGTTGTGACCGGTGGCGGGAATTTCTTCTGTATAAGTATCACCGCATCTGGTGCAGGTATAAGTCTTTACTCCCGCTTCGGTGCAAGTCGGCTCGGTTACTACTGCTTCGTAGCTGTGACCGGTTGCCTCTGTTTCATCAGCAACATAGCTGTCGCCACAGTTCGAGCAAGTGTAAGTTGTGTAACCACCTTCTGTGCAGGTCGGCTCGGTTATAACTGCTTCATAGTTATGAGCAATTTTTGCTGTAACTGTGTCGGCAAGTGTAATCTCATTCTCGGCGTTCTCGTCGCTGTAATACTTATCACAGCCAAAGCAATACCAGTATTCGGTGTTGCCTTCGGCAGTACAAGTTGCATCTACAGCCTCAACGCGAGTGAGCGAATGGGTGTGTACATATGCCGTTGCGGTTATCGCTCCGGTCTCGGTCAATGTATCCGATTCGTTGCCGGCGGAAATCGTGAAGTTAATCGTGAAGCTTCCGTCGGTTCCGTCCACATCAGTTGCATCACCGGCAATCGCCTCGGTTATGTCGGTAATGGTGTAGGTAACCGTTACATTGCTGTCGATGCCCAATCCTGCGAGGATTGCGTCAATCAAAGTTGAAATCTTGTCGGCAGTTGTAGAGCCGGTTGCGGACTCGACATCACTCTGGGTAAGAGTCCAGTCGGTGGAGGAGAGGGTGGTTTTAGCTTCGGAGATGAGTTCAGCATCATTATTTGCCATGGTGGTATAATGATAATCCTCATCAGCTGTTTCGCCATTCACTACCAGTTCAGTTGTGATGTTTTCCAGGGTGCTTGTTGTAGAAGCGACTGCAACAGTCTCTCCGCTCTCATCTTCTGCTAACTGAATGTCAAGCTCAGTACCTGCTTCAAGCGTTCCGGTTGCGTCAGCAATTGTGTCTCCCTCACTACTAATAAGTGCAACTTCAATTTCAATATATGAGTCAGAATTATTAACGACTGATATGCTCAAGCCTTCCTCATCTACGGTGATTGTAGCGTCTCCACTCACATAGTAAGCAATAGCACTCTCATCATCAAGATAGCTACAAATCGAAGTTTCTCCCTCACAAACAACTTGATATTGCTCTGACGGAAGAATTAAAAGACCTTTTGAAACACCATCATATTCTGAGGACTCTACATACCCCATGTAAACAACATCATCTAAATAAGCAGTATAAACACCATTTGTCATTTCAAATATGGTTGATCCACTCTCATCCAGTACGCTAAAAGCACCACTTACTGTAATATAGCAACCATATATTAAGTCTAACAATGTTTCACCTAAGATACTCTCAAAGTATGAAGAATCAACTTCTCTAATATCATAAAACTCAATATTATCACCCTCATTCAATCCATAGGATATGAATGCTGAACTTCCGTCATGGTCTTTACTATAGAAGTATGCGTACCCATATTGTTCTTGTTCAGGGCACAAAAGGAGATATGAAGTAGATGTTTCATACCATTCATTTGCATCATCCAATTGTTCAGATAGCTGAGGAACATTACAATCGTATAACACATAACAAATCCATTTTGACTCATCTAAGCCCAACCGGCTTACTACGCCTTCTTCTTTTTGGCTTGTTAAGACAACAGCGTGCCTACTACCATTAATCAGCATATCGACCAGTAATGGAGTCTCTGGATTCTCATTCAGAAATTCAATGACTTCAGAGAAATCAGAATCACCGCTACCTATTGTGCCAACTTTACTCTGCGTGTCCGAATCATAAAATATAGATGAGAATTGACTTACCTGTGCTTTCTCAATTATTCGTATGATTTCTGTGTTGCCATCTAGTGTATAAACATTTCCATCATAAGAGCCACCCGAAGAAGATATACTCTGATAAATGATACTTTCGTAGCCGTATGAATTGAGATAAGAACTATTGGAACTAAAGTAATCTTTCAAATCGATTTGACCATTGTAATTTGCGATTGCTAATATTGATAGTCCGAAGCAATTGCCCTTCCATGTATTGGTTCTCTTATATATGGCGGATACAAATGAATCCCACACGTCGTAATTTGAAGACTGGAAGTACGCATTCCACGGAATTACATATCCATCCTCATATCCAAATGACCATGAAGAATTTATTTCACTCCACCCATCAATTTCAGCTTTGAATCCGGTATAAGTATCAACCTCTTCCACAACCTCAATCGTAACCGAAGTAGTATACCCCTCCGAAGTAGTAAGGATAATATCTGCTGTACCAACAGACAAGGCATTGACATAAATCAAGCCAACTTTCCACTCCCAAGTACCGGCGGTATGGGTATACGAAGTTTCAGTATCAGAAGTTATCTCAATTACAGACGGATCACTGCTTTCAATAGTGATTGTCAGTTCTTCGCTATCTTCCTCGAAAACAATTCCCCAATATGCCGCAAGGACATCTGTTGAGCCGACGCTTATTGTCTCCTCCTCTGTAAAGAGCGAGGCGGTAGTAGTGTAATACTTAAGATCATAGTCATAGCCGTTGAGATAATGGATTGTTCTCGTTCTGCCAGCAGTAAGATTGTTATAGCTATTGATAGTTATCTCATTCCACTGCAACTCGGTACCAGCGTAATATATATCTGTCAAGCCTGAACAGTAGTAAGTTGCATACTCTCCAACCTCAGTGACGGAAGTTGGAATAATAAGATCAGTCAAAGTCGTACAATGTCTAAAAAGATATTCAGGAATAGTTGTCATTCCATCAGATATGGTAGCAGTAGTTATGCTTGAGCCACTAAATGCACCACCACTATTACAAGTTGTTAAACTTTCAGGTATGACAATCTCAGTAATGCCTTTACAACTATCAAAAACCCCATTGCCCAAAGTGGTTAAGCTATTAGGCAAATCAATTTCGGTCAAAGAAGTACATCCACAGAAAGCATAACTTCCTATTTCTGTAGTATTTCCTTTGAAAATTACACTAGTAAGAGAAGTACACTTGTATAAAGAGTAGCTTGGAACTATACTGCCTTCACATATGACAGTTTCAAGTCCAGACTCTGTGAAAGGTCCGTAATAAGTGAGACCTGAGATATAATAACTTACTGTTGTCAAGTTGATAGGAAGATTAATCTCTTTAAGGCTGTCACATCCATTAAAAGCACGCGTTCCAATAGTAGTTAGACTGTCAGGTAATACAATATCACTTAGTGCTGTACAGCCATAGAAAGCATAATCGCCTATTTCTGCAGTATTTCCAGTGAAAATTACAGTCTTCAGGGTTGTATAATTGCGGAATGTACTAGTTGGTACGACATTTGCCTCACACACTACTGTTTCTATGTTTGAGTTGGCAAATGGGCAATAACCATGTGTAGAATATTCAACTGTAGCTATATTTATTGGAAGATTTATGCTCGTTAGACTCGTACAGCCATAAAACGCTCCTTCTCCAATTGTAGTTAGACTATCGGGTAATGTAATATCACTCAATGCTGTGCAGCCTTGGAAAGCATGACCGCATATCTCTGTAGTATTCCCTGTGAAAGTTACAGTCTTAAGAGTTGTGAAACCATAGAATGTATATGCAGGTATGACGTCAGCTTCACAAACTATCGTCTCTATACTTGAACCAGTAAATGGGCAATAGGCGGTGAGGGACAAAGAGTATTCAACTACATTCAAATCTCTCGGAAGATTTACACTCGTTAGGCTTGTACAATCTTTAAATATGTAGGAACCAAGTGTCGTTACACTGCTTGGCAAAGTAAAGTCGCTTAAGGCAGTACAACCACAAAATGCGTAGTCACCTACTTCCAAAAGATCGCTATTAAACACTATTGTCGTAAGTGCATCGCAACCATAGAAAGTATAGCTCGGTATAGTCGTTGCATCGAAGGAAACATTCTTAAGAGAGGAATCACAAAATGCCTTGTATGCACTTGTAACGTTAGCAGGAATATTTATTGATGTCAAACTTGTGCATCCTTCAAATGCTTCTGCACCAATTGTAGTCAAACTATCTGGAAGAGTAACATTGGACAAAGATATACAATTGCCAAAAGAAAAGACACCAATAGATATTATTCCCTCTGGGAAAGAAATATTGCATAAAGAGGTGCATTCACTAAACGCATCGCTTCCAATTTCGGTAGTACTTTCAGAAAGCTCAACGGTTACAAGAGTAGAGCAATCATAGAACACAAACTCAGGAATTACAGAAAGTTGACAATAAACAATTTCTATACACGAGTCAGTAAATGCATACTTGGCATCGCTTAAATTTTCAGGGAGATTAATAGATTTAAGCTCAGTACACCCCGAAAAAGCACGTGAAGCAATTGTTGTTAGCGTGTCGGGTAGTGTTATTTCGCATAACGACGTGCAATCCCTAAATGCATTATATGATATTTCTACTGTATTGCCAACAAACTCTACTGTTTTCAATGATGTACAGTCTCTACAAGTATTCTCTGGTATAGTAGTAGAATTGCACACTATTTTCTCTATATATGAATCGGAGAACGTTCCTCCTTTAGCCATATATGTGACTGATTCAAGATTAAGGGGTAGATTGATTTCTTTTAAGCTTGAACAACCCGAAAAAATCAATATACCTAAGGTTGTTACAGTATCAGGCAATGATATGTCATATAAAGATGAACATCCACTAAATACATAGTCGCCAATTGAAAGTAACCCTTCTGATATTTCCACGCATTCAAGTGATGTGCAATCCGCAAAAACATAGTTTCTTAAATCAGTCAAGCTACTTGGTAATGAAACCTCTTTTAGCGAGGTACAACCGCTAAATGCATATGCTTTTATTTCTGTCGTGTTTTCAGTAAAAGTTACTTTAGATAGTGTTGTACAGTCAGAGAATACACGTACACTTACCACTGCTGCATCGCAATAAACTTCTTCTATACAAGACTCAGTAAACGCATAACTCGCTTCACTCAAGTTTATAGGAATATTAATAGTTTTAAGACTAGTACAGTTAGAAAATACATAGCTATTCATAGTAGTCAAACTATCAGGCAAGACAATATTACTTAGAGACGTACAATTTTCAAAAGCATATGCACCTATAGATACTAGCTTATCCGGCAACGTAATATCAACTAACGAAGTACATCCGCTAAAAGCGCGCACTTCTATAGAGGTTAAAGAATCAGGCAACACTACAGACTGCAACGAAGTGCATTCTCCAAAAGCAACGCCTCCGATTGAAGTTAAGCCTGCTGACAATTCTATGCTTTCCAACGATGAACAGTTATAGAACGCCATCACGCCAAGCGAGGTCAACTCCTGCGGCAGAGTTATGCTTTGCAAAGATGTGCAATTTTCAAAAGCATAGTTGCCTATTTCAATCGTCGAAACTACAAAATTTACATTGGTAAGTGTGCTACACCCCTTGAAGGTATATGCCGGTATAACAGTTGCCTCATAAGTTACAGACTCAATGCTTGAGCCGTAAAAGGGACCATAATCATTATGATGACCTGCACTAACAAAACTCGATGGAATATTAATCTCTGTGAGACTCGTGCATCCATAAAAGATATTGTATCCAAGCGTCTCAATACTCTCTGGTAATGTAATATCACTTAATGAAGTACAATTCCAAAATGCATATATTCCAATTTCAGTTGTATCCGCAGAAAATATAACATATCTTAATTCTGAGCAATCACGAAATGTATATGAAGGTATAGTAGTAGCGTTACATACAACAGTCTCTATACCAGATCCACTAAATGGTCCAGAAGTTCCACAGGATTCTATGCTTGAGGGAAAGTTAATATCTAATAAGCTCGTGCAATCTAAAAAAGCATAACTACCTATGGTTGTTACACTTTCAGGCAGAGTGACATCATAAAGTGCGGTGCATCCTGCAAAGGCATAGCTACCTATCGTGGTTAATCCTTCTGGCAAATCGATGGTCTCTAACGAAATGCAATCTCTGAAAGCGGCTTGTTCGATTTCAGTAACGCCGTTACTAAAAACAACATACTTTAGGGTTTTGCAATTGCGTAATATTCCCTTGGGAATAACATCTGATTCAAATGTAACTCTTTCTATATTTAAGCCACTAAATGGTCCATACGTCTTACAAGTAACTATACTTGATGGAATGGTTATTTCGGACAAGCTCGTACATCCAGAAAAAACAAAGTCCCCTAAAGTAGTAACACTATTTGCTAGAGATACATCTGTTATTGAACTACAGCCACTAAACGCATTACTTCCAACGCTGGTTACTCCATAGCTTATCACTACATTAAAAATACTTTCATTGTAAGAATACCAAGGAACGTAGTAATCCGAGTAGAAATTCTCCATCTCCCCTTCACCCGAAATGGTCAAAGTTCCATCCGAAGTCAGCACCCAAGTCAGATTATCTCCATCTGCGCCACAAGTGCCTGAATCAACAACCGTAGAATCATCGCTGACAGTTGCAATCAAATACTCGTTAGTAGTATCTTCCACAGTCTCTTCGTCAAAAATAGTTTCATCATCAACAGTGACATCATCTGCTACGTCTTCAGAATCAGCTTCCGTTTCATCTGACACAGACTCATCTTCTTCGCTTGAAGATACCGCCGACACTGAAGCTACTGCGAGAGATGCAGTTCTGGTAGCTGACGATGAGATCATCAGCACGCCCTCGGCGGTGTTTCCCGAAGCAACATCAGATTCATCACTGACGTCAGTTTCCTCAACGGTTACTTCCGTCTCCGCTTCCTCAGTCTCCTCCTCAACCGCTTCCGCTGAAACTTCCACATTTTCAGTAGCGTCTGCTATCTCCGTTGCAAGCGATGACAGAGGCAGGACCTCGAACATCATCACGAGAGCTACGAACAGAGACAAAACTTTTCTTAACTTCATGGTTTCCCATCCTTCCAAAAAATTTTTCAAAACAAAAATCTCTTTCAGTAAACCGAAAGAGATTTTAAAGACACGCATGATACACCGAACCCTCCGGACTACCTATAGGGAGCGGAGGTTTGATAACTGGGAGTGCGAAGCACTACCCCCCCCACAATTCAACAGCCTGAGAGCATTATTCTCAGAACTATCACAAGTGTATCATATTATTTGGATGTTGTCAACAGGTTTTTTAATCGTGTCGGACGATAAACCCGCCATTATCCTACTTTCCAAGCCTCTCGCAATAAGGCAACAACTCCTCCAACTTCTCAACAATCCGCTTCTGTTCGGCGAGAGGAGGCAACGGAAACAAGATAGAATACAAAGAGCCTTGGACCAAATGTTTATTTGTCATTCCTTTGCTTGCGCTTTCTATAATTTTATTGTACTTATACAACTCAAGGCAGTATTTGAAATAGTATGGGCTTACCGTTCCAAAGAATCTAACGCAGTGAAGTGCGTTTTGGTAATACATCTGCATATCTCCATCCCAAACGGCACTTCTACCCACATCTCCACCTTCGCAGACAAGCAAGTCTCCTTTGTGTAGCAGGTATTTTTCCTTATCTATAACAGAAAACTTAGCCGTCTTCACATGACTAAGGTCAATACCATTCCAATAAACATTGATACTACATAAATAAGGCACTACATCTCCTTCATCAGTGCCTTTATTGAGAGTTTTGCCCAAAGAGCTTGTGCCTATTTCGGGCAACCTAACCCATTTCCAACTGTCTGGAATATCAAAAGGCACTTCATCCTCTGTGATTTCCAACAACTCTTTTTCTTTCTTAAGTCTTCCGGCTTTCATGAGAGCTTGTTTTTCTGCTTGAATCTGCCGATAAAGCTCCTCGCCGGTACCTTCTTCCGGTCTTTGTTCCACAAGCTTGCCCTGCATGGCATATTGCAGGATTGATTTCCGCATATCTTCGGGAAAATGCTCATGTAACTCACTCATTTTGCCACAAGCACCAATCATGTCTTGCGTGTAACTACCAACATTTTCTCCGTTCAATGATGACTTTAATATTGAAATTGCCTTATATATTTCTGCATTAAGAAATGTACACTCTGCCTCATATTTTTGTACCAGATCTGACGGAGAAATGATTTCTTCCTCCTCACGGGGATAACCGCAGAGGTCGAGGTTGCATCCCCGGTCGTTCAGGAGATATTCCGCCGGATATTTCTGAGCCTTGAAGAACTCTCCGTCCTGAATAACTTTTCTGTCATTCCACCAAGCAATGCAGTCGTCAAAGTGCTTTAATTCCATCGGCTTTGTTTTGGAGAAATGCTTTCTGTCAGAAGGAATATCCACTCTGTAAAACCATGTTTCCGTGGTGGGCTTCGTGTTGTCAAAAAACAGGATGTTGGTGGCAATCGAAGTGTATGGGCTGAACACGGAGCTTGGCAATCTTATTATAGTATGCAGATTGAACTCGCCGATAAGCTTCTTCTTGAGGTTTACTTTTGCATTGTCCAAACCAAACAGGAATCCGTCGGGAATGACGACGGCGGCTCTTCCGCCTTTCTTCAGGCGATACAGAATAACCGCCATAAAGAGATCTGCCGTTTCGGAACTCTTTAAATCGTCCGGGAAGAAGCTTTGAATTGACTTGTCCTCGCTTCCGCCAAATGGAGGATTCATCATGATAACGTCGAACTTGTCGTCGTCCGTGTAATCCAACAGGTTGTGTTGCAACGAGTTCATGTGATAGATGTTCGGGACCTCAATGTCGTGTAACAGCATATTGGTCACGCAGAGCAAATAAGGGAAAGGCTTCTTTTCAATTCCGTAGATGCTGTCGTCAAGCTGTCTCTGAGCCGTGGTGTCGGTTACCTGCTTTGAAAGCTGTCCAAGCCACGAGGTGATGAATCCACCCGTGCCACAGGCGAAGTCAGCCATTTTCTCACTGAGCTTCGGCTTAATCATCAGAGCCATAAAATCGGTGACAGCTCTCGGAGTGTAGAATTCACCGGAAGAGCCGGCAGATTGCAGGCTTCTCAGAATTTCTTCATATACAAATCCGAAATCATGACTTTCCTTGACGTCGTCGAACTCAATCTTGTCGATAAGATCAATAACCTGTCTAAGATAAACGCCGTCTTTCATATAGTTGTTGGCATCTTCAAAAGTCGATTTGACGATAGCTTTCTTGACCGGCGTGTTCGGAGTAACCTTTACGCCCTCATAGATAATCTTGTCGCCATCCCTGATGTCGTTGCCCTTGAGAACCGGAAACAAGATGTTGTTGATGAAGTTAAGGAGAGTGTCACCTGTCATGGCGTGACCTTTGCTGTCAGCCTTCGCCCAGTTCCTCCATCTGCAATCTTCCGGAATGATGGACTCATAGTTATCCTCGTTCAGCTCCCAGTCGTCTTCCTTTACGTCGTAGACTTTGAGGAAGAGCATCCACACCATCTGCTCGATTCTCTGGGCATCGCCGTTGATACCTGCATCCATCCACATAATGTCTCTGATTCTTTTTATAAATCCGGACTGCATAGCCATAATTAACTTACCTCAACCTCGTAAATATTTTCTTCAAGCTCCCTGATAGCGGCTTCATATTGCACCTTGCCGCCAAACAGCTTGACAATCTTGGCAGGCTTACCAAAGTCGGCAAAGTCCGCAAGAGAAAGGACCTTTATGTCTTCAACCTCGGTGATGCCCTGATTCATATACTTGTCCAGAAGTATGTCAAGAACCGCTTGGGCATCGGCGGAATATTTGCCGAAGAAGTCTTTTTTCTTGACATTGTCGGCTCTTTCCTTTCTGGTGAGCGGCTTCTTGCCATATGCAACGTAGCAGATGAAATCGAAGTCGTCAACATCCTCCATCCCTTGGTCTGCCTTCATTGCCTTAAGGTCAATGCCAACCGCCTTGAGTGATTCGTCAATGGCTTTCTTTTTATCAGCCGACTTCCATCTGTGAATGAAGTCGGACAGAGAAGCACATTCACCTTTGATGTTGGTTCTCGTGTAATCGATAATATCTTCCTGTCTGAGCAACTTGCCGTTGACATCATAGACCGAAACGGTCTTGTTGATGATTTTAACCCTGCATCCGTCTTTATCTACTATAGGAGTGTCGGCGGGAGCAACGGGATATTCAGTTCCTCCCTCACCGTCAGAATCACCTGTATGTCCGGATCCGGATTCATGCTCAGGTTCAGTCTCTTGATTGCCGCCTTTATGGAAGCCTTCGTCCTGTTCGATAGGTCCGTCCCAGTCCGGGTCGGTAAAGAGCCTTGTGACATTTCTGAAATCCATGACGACGAAGTGGGTCTTGCCTTCTTTTTCTCTCAGACGTGTTCCACGTCCGATAATCTGCTTGAACATAGTCATGCTTTCAACTGTCTTATCCAAAACAATCAGCTTGGTCATCTTGCAGTCGGCACCGGTGGAGAGAAGTTCGGAAGTGGTTGCAATAACCGGATAAGGACTTGATACCGAAATGAAGTAATCAAGCTTTGATTTGCCATAAACATCCGAGCCTGTGATTCTGACACAGTAATCGGGATTCTCCTTTACCATATCGGAATTGTAATTGACAAGAGCTATTCTCATCTGTTCGGCGTGTTCTTCAGAAGCGCAGAAAACGATAGTCTTCTGCATTCTGTCTGTGCTTTTCAGGTATTCCGTGATTTCCCTTGCAACTTCGTTGATACGGTCCTGAATAATGATATTGTAATCGTAATCTCTGTTGTTGTATATGCGGTCTTCGATCTCATTCCCATAGATGTCGGTCTGACCCCGATAGGGTCTCCATCCGTCTCCGATGTTGGTTGTGATGTTGATAACCTTGAACGGAGCAAGAAATCCGTCTTCGATGCCTTGCTTCAAACTGTAAGTGTAAACAGGTTCACCGAAGTAATCTATATTCGATACCTTTTCGCTCTCCTTCGGCGTTGCGGTCATACCGATCTGAGTAGCGGATGAAAAGTATTCCAGCACTTTGCGCCAGTTGCTGTCTTCCTTTGCACTTCCTCTGTGACACTCATCAACAATAATAAGGTCAAAGTATTCCGCCGGAATCTGTCTGAAATGCTCTGCATCGTCCTGTCCCACCATCTGATGATAGAGAGCAAAGTTCACTTCATGAGAAGCTATCTTTCCGAGGCAATCCTTGTCAGAGAAATCCACTTTGTAGATTGTCTTTTCGAGCGGTGCGAAATCCTGCAATATACTCTGGTCAACAAGAATGTTTCTATCCGCCAGATACAAAATTCTTTTCTTCATATCTGAACGGAGCAGTCGATACACAATTTGAAAAGCTGTATAGGTTTTACCCGTTCCTGTCGCCATAACAAGAAGCAATCTTTGTTGTCCTCTTGCAATGGCTTCTACTGTTCTGTTTATGGCGTTGCGCTGATAGTACCGGGGAGGATATGTACTCTGGGAAGAATAGTAAGGCTGAGACATGATTTTCTTTTCCATCTCTGAAACGCCTTCGCCGTCATTCAACTCAGCATAGTATCTCGACACGAGTTCTTCCTGAGTGGGGAATTTATCTAAAGCAATCTGCTGTTCCTTTCCTGTCAGAAAATCATGCTCGCAGAAAGCATCTCCGTTTGAAGAATACGCAAAAGGAATATCCATCATCTGAGCATATGTCATCGCTTGTTGCAAGCCATGAGAAATGGAATGGTTGTTGTCCTTCGCTTCAACAACCGCAATCGGTTTGCCGTCGTTAAGATAAAGCATATAGTCTGCGTGCTTGGGCTTATTGCGAGTTACTATATTACCTTTGATGTTAATCTGACCATCGGTAATCTTGGTCTCCATCGTAATGTGACCTTTCCAACCTTTCTGAATGACCGGCGTAATGTAATTCAGTTTTATGTCTTCTTCGGTCATTTGCTTTTTGCTCAGTATAGTCATCTCAAGCCCTCCTGATCAAACTTTCACTTATCTGTTCTCTGTATGCACAACATAGAACTATCCTCCAAATATTATACAACAATGCTGAAAATAAAGCAAGCCTTCGGGATTTACTCCATAATCCCGAAGTTTTATTTTATCTGTGCCGAAATTTTTCGAAATATTTTTTCAAAACAGCTTGTCCAGAGGCATCTGAAATCTGTATTAGTGAGGGGCAAAAAATTTTTGAAAAAAGGCTTGTCACGACCCCTGTTTTTTCAGTATTAGTGAGGGGACAAAAACGCAAGCTCAAAAAAATTTTTTGAAATCTTCAAAAACGACTTGTCGAACCCCCTCCCTCGCCTGTGTTAGTGAGGGGGTAAAGAAGCGCAAAAGCAAGATACGCCCGGTCAGACAGTAACTCAATTCTGAGAACTGCCGCCCCCGACAATCTTGATGGGAATTTCAGTTTCCCATACCCTCGAATTTGCAAATTCATCGTATTTGCATTTTGGTTCCCATTAAAAATGGTCACAGCGGCGGAGCCGGTTGCAGTGGCAGAGCAGTGGCAAAAAACGAAAGAGGTGAAAACGATTATGGCAAGACCAAAGAAAGATGCGGACCTGGTTCGTCCGCACAGAATCACGTTCCGTATGACGGACGTGGAGTACGAGATAGTCAAGAAACGGTGCGAGGGCGCGGGAGTGAGTATGTCCGAATATATGCGGAAGGCTCTGCTCGGCGGGCGGCTCACCATCTCGCACGAGATTGTTGCGTCGTTCCCAGACATTCGGGAGGAAATGAAGCGAATCAGTCTGCTTCTAAGCAACATCGCGAACAACATCAACCAGATTGCGAGATATTTCAACACCGGTGGGCTTCGTTCTCAAGCAATCACCGCTGAGTTGGAAAGTGCGCTCGATGCTGTTCTCAAAATTCAGCTTGACGTCACGAGGATGGTGAACGAGGTTCATGGCAATCTTAAAGCACGGTACAAGTAAGAATGCGAACTACGGGGACGCTCTCACTTACTTGCTGTTCGAGCATGACGGGTTCACGATGAAGCCGGTTCTTGACGAGAGCGGGAACATGGTGCGACGGCGGGATTATATCCTCGACGGCATCAACTGCGACCCGTTCACCTATGCCGAGGAGTGCCGGGAGCTTAATGAGCGGTTCCGCAAGAATCAGAAACCGGACGAAGTCAAAGCGCACCACTACATCATCAGCTTCGATCCGCTTGACCAGAGTGAGTGTGGACTGACCGGAGAGAAAGCACAACAGCTCGGTTTGGAATTTGCAAAAAAGAACTTTCCGGGACATCAGACTTTGGTATGCACTCACATGGACGGTCACAACGGAAGCGGCAATATTCATGTGCATATTATCTTCAATAGCTTGAGAAAGCTCGACATTGAGCCGCAGGAATTTACGGAGAAACCCTGCGACTGCAAAGCGGGATTCAAGCATCACCAGACGAGAAGCTTGCTCACCCATATGCAGAAATCCCTGATGGAAATCTGCGAGCGTGAAGGACTTCACCAAGTCGATTTACTCACTCCGTCCGAGAATAAAATCTCTGAGCGTGAGTATTGGGCGATACGTCGGCAAGCTGAACTTAATAAGCAACCCGAAATCAAGGAGAGCAACGCTGAGTTTGACTACTCCATCTTCGGAGATTCACCACCCGACTACATCGAAGTCTTCTTCCTAAAGTCTGACCTGAGATTGGTCATTGACTTGCAAAACAACGTCAAAGCACAGCAGAGCCGAGCGTATGCACAGAAAGTCAAGCTCACGAACCTGAAGCAGATGGCGAACACCATCATTTATGTTCAGCAACATGGGTATGAGACAAGAGATAGCCTGCAAGATTCTTACAACGAAATCTTAGCAAAAAGAATCGAAGCAAAGAAAGAACTTCGTGCAACGGAGGACAAGTTGAAGGACATCAACGAGGTGATTCGTTACATGGGGCAGTATCTTTCAAACAAGAAAGTTTTCGGCGAGATGCTGAACGCAAAGAATAAGAAAAAGTTCCGTGAATCACATTTGTCAGAGATAGAGACTTACGAGACAGCGGTGAGGTTTCTAAAGGGACGTTATCCCGACGGCAAGATTCCTTCGATGAAGGCTTTGCAACAAGAAAAGCAAAGTCTGACTATTCGCAGGGATGCTAAACAGAGCTCTTACAATTACCTGTACGATTACACGCAGGAATTGAAAACGGTTTGCGCCAACGTGGATGCTATTTTGAAGCCACAACAGGAAAAGGAAGTTAAGAAGACGAAACAGCAGGAGATTTCGTATTAGTTGGAGGAAGTGACAAATGCCTTATTTCAAAAAAGATACCGTTCTGCCGCCGTTCATACCTCTACCACGGTTCATTGTTGCAGGCGAGTATTCAGTGAATGCAAAACTTTTGTATGGACTGCTCCTCAGCCGCACTATGCTTTCGCAAAAATCCGGTTGGGTTTCGGAGGACGGAAGCGTTTACGTTGTCTATCCATCAGGGAACTTGCCGAGAACTTGAACCGAAGCGAAAAAACGGTCAAGAACGCTCTTAACGAGCTTGAAAATGCAGGGCTTCTGTCACGAGTCCGGCAAGGATTGAATCGGGCGAATCTCATCTTTCTCAGGCTTCCCGATGAAGTGCAAATATCTATCCAACCGGAGGGTAAATCTTACCCCACGGACGGGCAAGAAATTACCCATCAGGAAGGGCAAAATCTACCCTTAAGTAATAATGAAAAAGAGTATAAAGAACTTAGTAAGAAAGACAGAGGAGAGAACCGCACCCGCTACGGTTGCTACCGGAATGTTTTTCTTTCAGATGACGAGATGGACAAGCTCAAAGCTGAATATCCCGACAGGTATTCGGAATACATCAACCGCCTGTCAACTTACATGGCATCGAGCGGCAGGCACTATGCCAGTCACTATGCCACTATCCGCAAGTGGCTTGACGAAGACAGCAAGCCGAAGTCCGGCAAGGTTTATGATTACAACACTACTTACGAACAAGGAGAATGTTTATGAATATGGATTCTGTTTTATCCGACATTATGGAAACAGTGACCAAGGCGCAGAGCTCGCCCGACGACTACATAGCTCCCGACGGACTGAAATACTGCGGAAAGTGCCACACGCCGAAAGAAGCGTTCTTCCCGGAAGGGTCTCACTTCGGCAATTCCGACCGTTATCCCATCCTTTGCAAATGCGCCGCCGAAAAGGAGGCACGAAAGAAGGCTCAACAGGAAGAATCTGAGCGAATGGAGCGTATATCTCAACTGCGTTCGGAAGCGTTCCAAGATATTCCCGCCTTGAATTGGCGTTTTGAAAACGCCGCCGTTATGACCCCGCAGTTATCCAAAGTCAAGAGCTATGTGGATAATTGGGAAGCTTTCAGAAATGACGGCATCGGGCTTCTTCTTTTCGGAGATGTCGGGACGGGGAAATCCTATGCCGCAGGGTGCATTGCGAACGCTCTGATTGAGAAGTCGGTCGTCGTTCGGTTCTCGGCAGTGTCCGATATCGTCAACAGGATGCAGGGAAATTTCGGAGCCGACCGTGATGACTTCATGAAACAACTGATGCGTCCCGATCTTCTTATCCTCGACGACCTCGGAGCGGAGCGAAGCACAAGCTTCGGCAAGGAATGCGTTTTCGATGTGGTCAACCGCCGTCTTCTCTCCGGCAAGCCGATGATTGTTACGACAACATCACGCTTTCCTCCATGAAGAGTGCAACCGCCCTCGACGACCGTCGGATTTATGACCGAATACTTGAGGTGTGCGTCCCAGTGCAGTTCAAAGGACAGAATTTTCGGGAAGTCAACCGCAAGGCGAATATGCAGAAGGCGATTGAGGTGCTGGGTGGATAGATTAAAACCAAATTTTGCCGCATACCATACCAACATTCTGCCCAAACTAATCCAAAAGGAGTTGATTATATGGCTATGAAGCCCGATGAGAAGCGGAGCGAGCTTCTTGATTCTTTGGTGGACATCAGGGATGTCAGGATTGACAGGACCTTGCCTCTTGAGGAGCGGATGAAATCCTATGTCGAGCAGATTAAGAACCCATATATGTTCAAGGTCGGCGACACTGTGGTCAGGGTTTCATATGCGAACACCCCGGAGACCATCAACGACAATTTTATAAACCTCATTGCGAGTCTTTGACTTGCCGCCTGGAAAATGATTCTTTTTAAGAAGTGCTGGACTTTTCCGCCCGGTTCTGCTATAATGACTGTGGACAAAATCAGTGGAACGCCGCCCTTTCAGTTTTCCGACGAAAAAAGAAAGGTGTGGCGATTTATGCTGAAATTAACTCTTGACAGAGATTACAAAGCCGCCATCTACCTGAGATTATCAAAGGAAGATGGCGATTTTTCGTTCCAAGGCGGCAAGCAGGAGAGCGACAGTATCTCGAATCAGAGGCTACTGATTATGGAGTACCTGAAGAAATGCCCGGAAATAACGGTAATTCGGGAATACTGCGACGACGGATATTCGGGCGCAAACTTCGAGCGTCCGCAGTTCCAGATGATGATGGATGCGGTCAAGGCGGGAGAGATTGACTGCATCGTTGTGAAAGACCTTTCACGTTTCGGGCGTGAATACATCGACTCGGGCAACTATCTCCAGAAGATTTTTCCGACGCTCGGTGTCCGGTTCATTGCGATTAACGACGGTTACGACAACGCCCGACCCGATTCGGGGGCAAACGATCTCGTTCTGCCGTTCAAGAATCTTATCAACGACTCCTATTGCCGGGACATTTCAATCAAGGTGCGAACTAACCTGGATGCCAAGAGGCGGAGCGGTCAGTTCGTCGGAAGTCGGGTTGTCTATGGCTATATGCGAGACCCGGAAAACAAGAATCATCTTGTTATCGACCGTGATGCCGCCGCCACGGTGCAGGACATTTTCAAGTGGAAGCTTGAGGGGATGTCTCCCGCTCAGATTGCGGACAGGCTGAACCGTGGCGGGGTTCTCTCCCCTATTGAGTACAAAAAAGCAAAAGGCTCGAAGCAAAGAACCGTCTTCCAGACCAAGCCGCAGGCTCTCTGGAGTGCGGTCGCAATCTACCGGATTCTCAAGAACGAGATTTATACCGGCACACTGCTTCAAGGGAAGACCACGACCCCCAATCACAAGGTCAAAAAGACGATGCTCAAGGACAAAAGCGAGTGGTCACGGACGGAGAACGCCCACGAAGCGATTATCTCCTCGGCTCAGTTCGACCTCGTTCAGGAGATAATGCAGACCGACACCCGAAGCCCTTCGGGAGCAAACGGAGTGCATCTCTTTTCCGGGAAGATTTTCTGCGCCGACTGCGGAAGCCCGATGATTCGCAAAGTCGAGCGGTGCGGCGACAAGGAATATGTCTATTTCATCTGCAACGGCAACAAAGGCGACCGCTCCGCCTGCTCACCCCACAGGATAAAGGAGCAGACCGTTTACGACACTGTTCTCGCCGTCATTCAGGGGCAGATAAGTGCGGCACTCGTCATGGAGGACGCTATGAATTGCATCGAAAATGCCGACTGGGAAGCGAGGGAGCTTAAGAAAATCGAGGACAAAATCTCATTCCAACAGGCAATCATCGACAGGAATCGCCGGCTCTCTGCGGGAGCATATGAGGATTTCTGCTCGAATTTCATCTCGCGCGAGGAATACGAGGCGTTCAAGAAGCAGTTTAATAGTAACATCACCGAGGCGCAGGCGGTAGTCTCTCAGCTCATCGGCGACCGGAACAGCATTGAAAGCGGAATGTCGGATCAGCAGGGCTGGCTCGCGCAGTTCAAGCAGTACGAAAACATTCAGGAGCTATCACGAAGCGTGGTCGTCAGCCTGATTGACAGGATTTACATCCGCGATAATAAGGACATCGACGTAAAGCTCAGGCACCGGGACAGGTTTGCGGCGATAGTCGAATTTCTTAATGAAAAGACCAAGGAGGCGGTTTAAGTGGCGAGAACGTCAAGAAAAAACATAGTCGCTCAGCCCGACACCGCCGTCCGTGTCTGGAACGCCGCCTTATACGTCCGCCTTTCAGTTGAAGACAATGGCAAGGACTCCGACTCAATCGAGAATCAGACGACCATTCTTGAAGAATATGTCTCTGCCCGCTCTTACTTAAAGAAAGTATCTCTGTTCGTCGATAACGGTTACACCGGTACGAACTTCGACCGTCCGCAGTTCCGGAAGATGATGGAAGCTGTTCAGGCGGGGAAAATCGACTGCGTGATTGTGAGGGATCTTTCACGTCTCGGCAGAAATTATATAGATACTTCACATTTTATTGAGAAGATATGTCCTTTCTTCGAGCTTCGGTTTATTTCCGTCAACGATAATTACGACACTGCAACCGTCACAAACGAGGCTCAGCTCTCGGCATCTCTTTCTAACATCGTCAACGACTATTATGCCAAGGACATCTCCCGCAAGGTCACCTCGGCACTTCGGGCGAAGATGGAACGGGGAGACTTCATCGGCGACTACGCTCCCTATGGCTACTTAAAAGACCCTTGCAACAAAAACCACCTCATCCCCTGCCCCGAAACCTCGCCGGTTATCAGGCAGATTTTCGAGTGGCGGGCAGACGGCATGAGCTACGGCGGCATCAATCGAAAGCTGAACGATGCCGGCATCCCCTCGCCTTGTCAGTACAAGAAGGACAACGGCATCAAGACCAACAGGGATAGTGTGGCGCACAGGATTCTCTGGAACAGGCACGTCATATCCGATATTCTCGGCGACATCGTTTATCTCGGTCACACGGCGCAGAGAAAGGGCAGTCAGTGCCTCTATGAGGGTCTGCCGTTTCATGCCACGGACAGAGAAGACTGGATTATCGTTGAGAACACCCACGAGCCTATCATAAGCGTTGAACTGTTCGAGAAAGTGCAGGAAATCAACCGGCGGGCTTCGGAGAAAAGCAAAGCAAACTCCGGCAAATACCCGAACCTTTCGAAAGCCGAGAATATCTATGGCAGGAAGCTCACCTGCGCCGAATGCGGACACGTCATGAAGCTTAAGCGCTCAATCAGCCGGGACAAAACCAAGGCTTACTTCACCTTCAAATGCCCGACCTATGCCGAGCATGGCAAAGCCGGTTGCTCGGACGTGAAGATGAAAAAAGAGACCTTGGACGAGGCGGTTTTCGCCTTCATCAGGTCCCAGATGGACGTGTTTGTGGACGTGGACGAGAGTCTGCACAGGCTTCTTGCTCTGAAAAAGTCGAAGCTCGCAAAAAGCGACAACCGGCAGAAAATAAAAGGCTTAAGCGTACAGCTTGAGAAAAAGAAGTCTGTCCTCAGTAGTCTTTATATAGATTTGAAGGACGGCTTTCTTTCGCAGGATGAGTATTGCCACCACAGGGAGATAATTCTTTCGGACATTTCGGCATTGGAGATTGAGCTGTCGGAGCTTGAATCCGCAAAGTCCGAGACCGAGGAACAGCTCACCGGTGAGATGAAGTGGCGGTGCATGGTGGAGCGGTTCTATAATGCCACGGAAATCTCCGCCGGGATGGTCGAAGCCTTTGTCGAATCCATCAGGCTCCACGAGGACGGCTCTCTCGAAATCAGACTCAGCTATATGGACGAGCTTGCGGCTCTGATGAATCTCAGCGAGCGGCTCAGAAAGGAGCTTGCGGCATAGTGAAACAGATTGCAATTTACCTCAGGCTGTCTCTTGAGGACGTTGACAAGCGTTCTGGCAGGATTAAGGACGTCAGCAACAGCATCGCCTCTCAGCGGTTGCTGATAAACAGGTATCTGGACGAAGCTCCGTCTCTCTGCGACATTCCCCGTCTTGAGTTCTGCGACGACGGTTTCTCCGGCACAAATTTCGACCGTCCTGATTTTATGCGTATGATTGACCTCGCCAGAAAAGGCGAAATCGGTTGCATCGTCGTCAAGGATCTCTCCCGTTTCGGCAGAGACTATCTCGAAGTCGGCGACTATCTCGAGCATATCTTCCCCTTCCTCGGCATCAGATTTATCTCCATCAACGACCAATACGACAGCGATCGGCTCAAGGGCAAAACCATCGGCATGGACGTGGCTTTCAGAAATCTTGTATACGACTACTACAGCAAGGATTTGTCGAAAAAAGTCAAGTCGGCGATGGGCGTGATGCAAAGAAACTGCGAGCTGATTTCCTGCGTCCCCTACGGCTACAAGGTCAGTCCCGACGACAGGCACAAGCTTGTTATCGACGAGAAGACCGCCCCGACCGTCAGAAAAATCTTCTTGGACATCATTTCCGGGAAGTCCTGCACCGCCATTGCGAAGGCTCTGAACGAGGAAGGCGTGCCGACTCCGGCTCAGCAGAAGAATATCCGCAAGTCTTCATCCGTCACTCCCCAGTGGACACACACCATGATTCACAACCTGATTGGGAACATCAAATACACCGGCGCGATGGTCAACCACACTCGCGAAAGCAGGTTTATTCGGGACAAGAATCAGCGGCGACTTCCGAGGGAGGAGTGGTACATCCGCGAGAACGCACACCCCGCCATCGTCACCCGTGAAGAATACGATGCGGCGATGACCGCCATCTCAAGAAGGCGAAAGTCCGCCCGCTCGGCTCACGACCAGTCGGACAGAGTGTACTACTGCGGGCACTGCGGCGGCAAGCTCGAAAAGGCGAACGGCACCGTCTTCGCCTGCCGCTACAGCCGCTACCACGACGGAAGCCCCTGCGAGGAGGTTCATTGGCGCAAATCCGACCTTGAGGAAATCCTCTTCGAAGCCCTCAAGCGCCAGATTGAAATCACAAAAGTTGAGGCAAGAAAGCTCGGCAACAGTTCGAAAGAAAAGAGCGAAAGCCTGGAACTCAGCCTCTCAATGCTCCATTCCCAACTCGACAATCTCGCCAGAGAAAAGCTCACCCTCTACGAAGCTTATCACGAGGGAGAAATCACCGCCGAGCAGTACCTCACCACCAAGGACGACCTGACGGTGAAGCAATCGGAGCTGAAACAGCAGATTGCAGACCTCGAAGAACAGCTGAAAGCAAGCGTTCAAGATAAAAACACGGCAGAAAAACATGGAGAGACCGCAACTCACCTCTCGACCCTCACTGATGAACAGCTCCGGGAGCATCTTTATGATGCGGTGGAGAAAGTGCTGGTGTATGACGGGAAGAGCGTGGAGATTGTGTGGAGGTTTGGGGAGGTGGATGGTGAGGAGCAACTGTTAAGAAATGCTTAATAGTTCGACAGAAAAAACTTGCAAAAACACTTGATTTTCACCTCGTAGTATCGTACTATAATACTATGAGGTGAAAATATGTTAAAAGTTATTTTTGGCACTCGCGGGTGCCAAATTTCAGTATTTGCTTCATCAGTTAAATTGGCACCGGCGGGTGTCAATTTAAAATTTTCGTTCTTTTAGTGCATAGCGATAAAATCAACACTCCCCTCAAATCTGTATCATTCCAAAGAATTTTTCGGAAACCCCTTGACATAAACAGACGACCTCGGGCGGGTGGTCATCCCCAAAGAAATTCGTCGGACTATGAGGATTCGCGAGGGCGATCCTCTTGAAATATACACAAGCGGCGAGGGCGAGGTCATCTTCAAAAAGTACTCGCCTGTTGGCGAAATGATGGAGAGTGCCGAGTCGGCGGCGGACGTGATTCACAAGCTCGGCGCGGCTCCCGTGGTCATTTTCGACCGCGACCACGTCGTTGCGACGGCTGGCGTCCAGAAGAAAGAGTATGCCGAGCGGAGGATTTCGCAGGGTCTCGAGGAGCTCATGGAGACCCGCAAGAGCTGGGTTTACGATGAACAGGGCAAGGCGATTCTGCCGGTTGAGGGCGTCTCGAAAAGTGCTCTTGCCGTCTCACCGATTATCGCTTCGGGCGATTTAGCGGGAGCGGTCTGCTTCCTGAATTCCGAAAGCCAGACCAAGGGCACGGAGCTGCAGCTCACCTTGGCGCAGACTGCGGCGATGTTTCTTGGAAGGCAATTAGAAGCCTGAGACCGGATTTCAATCCTCCGCGCATAATTCCAAAAAATCATGCCATAATACTCCCATACTTTAAATAAAGGAGATTATGGCATGACTTTAACTCAAAAAGAAACCGGATTACTCAAAGACCTCAAGGATCAGGAGAAGCTCTGCTGGGAGAAGTACTCGAAATATTCCTGCGAAGCCTGCTCGGAGGAGCTCAAGTCACTCTTCGACTTGATTTCGCAGGTGGAGCACAACCACTACGACACGGTGAACAGTATGCTTTCCGGGAACGTCCCGACTGTCCCGGAGGGAATTCTCAAGAACGAGAACAACGGCTGGTGCCACAAGATTTGCTACAAGGACACCCGCTCTGCGGACATCGACAAGTTTTTAGCAAGCGATATGCTCGCGATGGAGAAGCACGTCTCGGCACTTTACGACACCTCAGTCTTCGAGTTCAGCGACCCCCAGGCGCGCCGCCTCCTCAACCACATCCAGGCAGAAGAGCAGCAGCACGGCGAACAGCTCTATAGCTTTTTGGCGGCAAATGGGATGTATCAATGACTTGGCTGACGCCAAGTCGGCAAGTTCGGCAAAGCCGAACTTGCACCTCTACATAATTACATTTCGTATATTTTCAACGCTATTTTCCGCAACGTAATAGATTTTATCCGCAATTAGATACCCTCTGTCATAAAAACAGTAGCATTCCTCCCCTACCCAGACATAGATTACATAGTCAATATCCGAAACGGAGGTCGAGCCGATCAGGGTTTTGAGGCAGTTATGATAAGCGATCCCCTCGAGCGTTTCGATCAGTTCATCATAGCCGTCGTCACCTGGGGAGAAATGAAAGTCCGCTGTCTCCACCCGGGCAGTCGAATCCATGTCGATGACCTCGAGCGTCGGCTCAACATAGCTGACATATATCTCTTCGCCATCGGGAATCTCCAGCTGCTTCGGTGCAAAATAGCTGAGCACCGCAAAAGTAACCACTGCCGCCAGAACAATGGCGGCGTAATTTTTTAGCCTTGTCTGCATATAAATCACCCTTTCAGAGCTAGTATAGCATAGTCCGGGTGAAAGTTGGGGTTAAATGTGGGTTAAATTTTTGTTGAAATTTCCTGCCACCCAGAATCCACTTCCGTTTAATATATTTTGTTTCAAATTATCATATTTTCTGAAATTACATTCATCTGGTTTTACCAGAGAATATTCTTCTACATAGGTTGAGTGCACATGGGGAACAAGATTTGACGAACTCGCAACTCTCATTCTTTCCTCCGAATCACCCGACTTCTATCCGGGACATGACGACATCTTCCCGTCGAAGTGCTTGAAAGGCATGTTCGTACCGGTTGACGACTACATTGACTACGACGACCCACTCTGGGCGGGGGAAAGGGATTACGCATATAACTACTATTCAATCCAGGGCAGACCCTACGTAATTGTATACGACAATACATATGACAACATTGTCGTATACAACCGCCGGGTCATGAACGAGCTTGGATATGAAGATCCTGCCGAGCTCTTCTACAACGACGAGTGGACATGGGACGTATTCTACGAAATGTGCGTCGACTTCACCGACCCGGATGAGGACATGTATGCCCTCGACGGCTGGTACTACAGCCTGGCACTGATGCACTCATGCGGCGAATCGATTGTTACCTACAACACCGAGACTCAACAGTTCGAGTCAAACATCGACTCGCCGGCTATTGAGCGCGCTGCAAGCTTACTCTACGATCTCTCGAAGAACAGCTGCCTCTATCCTGTTTGGGATCACGGTTGGTCAACAAGAGAGGGCAACGGTATCAAGCAGGGGCTCCGCCTGTTCTATTTCGGATATTCAACCATCATCTGGGGAACGGTTGACGTTATCAGCACCAACTGGGGCGACGTAACCGAGGGCGAAGTCATGTTCGTTCCGCTTCCCAGGGATGACGACGTCGACGGCAACTACTACACAGAATCCATCCCGACCGGCTATGCCATCATCCAGGGCGCAAAGAACCCTGAGGGAGTTGCACTCCTGGCAGCCTGCATGAGATTCAAGGTTGTCGACCCGACAGTTGTTTCACTCGACCGAAGACAGCTTGAAGAGACCTACCTCTGGACAGAGGAAATGCTCGACATGTATGACACCTGCTATGCTCTTTCAACTGCTTCAAACGTAATCGTCACCTATGGTGAGGGCTACGGCGACAAGCTCTATACTGTCACCGACGCTCTCGAAAGATTCGCAGTCCAGAGCGACGCTTCAACCTGGGCAAGCCTCAAGGAAGCCTATGGTGAGCAGGTTGAGTATTGGGTTGAAAAGCTCAACGAAGACGTTGCCTCCTACGACCCGTATAGCGCAAGTGGATATGCGGGTGGATAAATCCGCAACGGGATAAAGCACCAAAAGAACGCAAAAAGCCGCTGTCGTCAGGTGGCTTTTTGCGTTCAAACTACAAAGATGTTACGTTTTTGAAAGCACAATTCTATCGTATGCTCCGTTTTTCTTGTCTTCGGGATGAGGCTCCAATCCGATTATAGTTATTTCCTCGTTATCAGGACCATAAACCCAGTACATTCTCATTGCACCGCTTGTACGGTTCTCAAGATACGATTGCCACACTTTGATACCATATCTCTTACTGAGTGGCTGGATTTCATGAGTATGAAGTCCCGGATAATAAGGATTCTCTGACAGGATATGAATAGCCTTTCCCCACTTCTTATATAGTCTCTCATCGCTTTTACTTATGGTTCCATCGCGGTAAACTTTTTGCAATCTATTCCAAAGCTCAGCCATTTCCGGAACGCCCATTCTGATTTTATAATTCACATCGATGTCCCCTGTTTTTTATTCTTCAAAATCTGACAAATCTATCGGCTCTGACACTTCGCCTTTTTTGAAGTTTGCGACTGCCTGATCCATTCCGGCAAGCGTTCTCTTGGAGATTGCCACCGGTGCGACAAGCTCTCTCGGTTCAAGGATGATGCAGCCATTTTCGTACTCCCTTACATTATAATAATGATAGGTTGCACCGCGGAGGGTTACACGCTTTTTTGAGTCGATGTGAACATCATAATTCCTTACTACTTCTCTTGCAGATTCCATTATATCACCTCCATATCTCATAATATATCCCACTGTGGGATTTCCCACTACGAACATTATACTCTATTCTACCGTGTTTGTCAACGGCTTTTTGCATCCGGCAACACCTTATATAATAATGCGACTTTCGCTCGCGAAAGTCTTGACACCATACCCTTTTTGTGTTACACTATTCTAAATATCAACAAAATCGAGGAGGACGTTATGCTTGAATCTAATTATGATGTAAAGTTTGGAAAAGAAGGACTCACTTTTGACGATGTTCTTTTGGTGCCGGCGGAATCGGATGTTACCCCTAACCTCGTCAGTCTGGAGACTGATATCGCTAAGGGAATCCATCTTAATGTCCCGATTCTGACATCTGCTATGGACACTGTCACCGAGTCTGCTATGGCTATTGCAATTTCCCGCGAGGGCGGCTTGGGAATCATCCACAAAAACATGACTATCGAAAAACAGGCTGATGAGGTCGACAAGGTCAAGCGTTCCCAGAACGGCGTAATCGTCAACCCGTTCTTCTTGTCCGCGGACAACCTCGTCTCTGACGCCAACGACCTGATGAGTAAATACCGCATTTCCGGCGTTCCGATTGTCGACGCAAGAGGAAAGCTCTGCGGAATCATCACCAACCGCGACATGCGCTTTATCACCGACTTCTCAACCAGGATTGAGGAGGTCATGACAAAGGATCACCTCGTCACTGCTCCTGTCGGAACTTCACTTGAGCAGGCTCAGGAAATCTTAAGAAAATACAAGATCGAGAAGCTTCCTCTCGTGGATTCGGAGGGCTACTTAAAGGGTCTCATAACAATCAAGGATATCGAAAAGGCTGTCAAGTATCCGCACTCTTCAACCGACTCTCAGGGAAGACTTATCTGCGGCGCGGCTATCGGTGTCACAAACGACGTGCTTGAGCGTGCAGGTGCTCTGGTTGCTGCCGGAGTTGACTGCCTGGTTCTTGACTCCGCTCACGGTCATTCGCACAATATCTTAAGCTGCGTTGAAAAGGTCAAGAACGCTTTCCCGGACACTCCCGTCATTGCAGGAAACGTTGCCACTGCCGAGGGCACAGAGGCTCTCATCGAGGCTGGTGCCGACTGCGTAAAGGTTGGAATAGGTCCCGGCTCCATCTGCACAACAAGAGTTGTCGCCGGAGTGGGTGTTCCTCAGATCACTGCAATCTACGACTCGGCGTGTGTCGCCGCCAAGTATGGCGTTCCGATAATCGCCGACGGCGGAATCAAGTATTCTGGAGACATCGTCAAGGCTCTGGCTGCCGGCGGAAACGCTGTCATGCTCGGATCGCTCCTTGCCGGCTGCGACGAAGCTCCCGGAGAGATTGAAATCTATCAGGGACGTTCATTCAAGGTCTACAGAGGAATGGGAAGCCTGGGTGCCATGAATGCAGGTTCCAAGGATCGTTACTTCCAGACCGGCTCGAAGAAGCTTGTCCCCGAGGGAGTTGAGGGAAGAGTTCCTTACAAGGGAATGCTCTCCGACACCATCTTCCAGCTCTGCGGAGGTCTCCGTTCAGGAATGGGCTACTGCGGCTGCCACACAATCGAGGAGCTGAGAACCAAAACCAGGTTCGTCAGAATCACCGGTGCCGGCTTAAAGGAGTCCCACCCGCACGATGTCTTCATCACAAAGGAAGCTCCGAACTACTCTGTTCAAAACTAACCCCTCCACCACCGGACTTCGCGCGGCGATCCCCATTTCAGGGGAGGCTTTTGAGAGAATAGAAATAGGCTCCCCTTACTAAGGGGAGCTGTCAGCCGTAAGGCTGACTGAGAGGTTCCTCTTAGTAATATTTATATCAAAATATACAGATTGTATTGAGGTGCAGCCATGCTTAAAAGACCAAAGAGCGGATGTGTTCATTATGAGGACTTCAAGATTTACGCCTATAATAAGGTCACATCCACAAACGATCTTCTTGTAAAAGCCGGAAAAGAGGGCGCAAAGGCAGGAACTGTGGTTCTTGCCAAGCAGCAGACCGCTGGCAAAGGGAGTAAAGGTCGGAGCTTTTACAGTCCGCTTTCGGGTCTGTACATGTCGGTTCTCGTCCGACCGGGTAGCTCCGTCAGTGCCTCTCTCAACAGTACCGGTCGCCCCATCTGCCCGGAGCTCTCACCCGAAGATGCACTTCTCATAACTCCTGCCACTGCATGTGCTGTTGCCGATGCAATTCAGAACTATGTTTACAGAAAAGTCGGAATCAAATGGGTGAACGACATATATCTTGACCTGAGAAAGGTTGCAGGAATCCTGACCGAGTCGTGTGTTGATTATGCAGGTGATCGCTTCTATGTAATCGGAATCGGAGTTAACGTGTTCCCGCCGGAGGACGGTTTCCCCGAGGAATTTGCCTACAAGACTACCACGGTTCTGAAGAAAAAATATGACCCGTTCGATCTTGTTCTTCTCAGAGCCAGTATCCTTGATAACCTTGTCGTCCGGCTTAATCAGATCCCCGGCAGGAAGTTCATGCAGGATTACGGAAGACGTATTCTCAACTTGGGTGACGCTGTCATTGTCACACCATGTAATGGCGATAAGCCATATCTTGCTCTTGCATACGGTCTTGATAAGGATGCTCACCTGGTAGTGTACACGGCGAACGACGAAAAGGTTGTGCTCAACTCGGAGGATGTTTCAATCGTCCCCACAAAGCTTTCAAATTATAGCAAAATTCCCAACCAACACCATGACACGAATCACTTCGACATATCGTCGAGGATGAAGAATAATGATGCTGAGTGAGTGTTCAAAAAGTGCTCATAAAAAGTCCCCGCAAAGCTGCGGGGATTGTTTTTTTATTCTCCCAAAAGCCTTAAAAGGCTCTCGGTCGGGTTGTAGTCGTCGTCAAATAGGAGCGGCTTGTTCTTGCCTCTCGTCTCAACCGGTCCCATATGGTTGAGCCAGGAGTGCTTGTTCGAGACTCCCCAGACGGTGACGTTGTCGATATAGTCTGAGTATTCCTTGAAGATTTGGAACAGCTTCTCATAGACCTCTGCGACGTCTGAAACCATTTCGGGAGTGATTTCCCTCGGCTTCTCGTGCCAGTCGATGCAGCCGACGTCCATTTCGGTTATGTGAAGCCGAAGACCGGTTTTCGAGTAGATATCGAGAGACCGTCTGACATCGTCGAAGCCGCGCTTGAGGATTCCTATATTCGTGTGGCACTGAAGACCGATGACGTCGACAAGTCCCCTTTCCTTTAAAGCCATTGCGGTTCTGATGATTCTGTCCCGCTTGTCCGGGCGGAATTCGCCGTAATCGTTGAGGCAAAGTAGAGAATTCGGGAAGTACTTCCGAGCCAATCCGTGGAGCTCGAAGAGGTAGTCGTCGCCAAGCTTCTCACGGAAGACGTTTGACCGCAGGTCGTCCCCCTCCCTGCGGTCGTTGATAGCCTCGTTGACAACGTCCCAACAGTAGCAGTCGCCATACTTCTCAGCCATCAGCTTGAAGTGCTCATCTAAGTTTGATCTAAGTTCACTCGGGCTCAGCTGCTCGAACACTCCCCAGGGGTAGGAAGCGTGCCAGGCGAGGTTGTGTCCGCGGATTTTAAGCCCATTTGAGCGTGCGAAATCAGCAATTTTGTCGGCACCCGATGTGTCTACGACTAAAGACGGGTGAACAAGACTCTCACGATCAGAAATTTCCGGGCGGAAATCAATCTCGCCGCGGTTGAATTTATTGACATCCTCCGGAGCCTCATAGCCATGAGGGTGGATGAAAAGGTACTTCATCTCGTTCTCGCACGTAACCGTGTCGAAATTGGCGGCAATAACCTCTGCCGCCTCATCCAGCCACCAGGCAGATACGGCTGCGCCGACGGTGAAATAGGGGGCATAGGTTTGTTTCAGGGATTTTTGCATAGTGGTCCTTTCAATTCTTCTCTCGTCTTTACCTCAGCTGTCTTGTCAAAAATGTGGTTTTTGTCATGCTCTCTGCCAATATTCGTCTCGCGACAATCTCTCATGCAAATATTCAGCGCGTCGGTATCGAGGTCAAACGCCACCTGTTTTCTTCCTGCAGGCATAGTGCTACCTCTTTTTTGTAAACAGCTGAAGCATATCACAGCATTCGCTTGGGTCGTCGTCCACCCATGCCCAGGCTGCAACTGAGTTCAGAAACTTTGCTTCCCGCTTGAGGTTGAGCATTCCGACTTCGAGGCACCCATACTCCCTCTCCCCGCCCTGGTAAACCAGGCGGTAGGGCGAAGTGCTTGAGTTTTCAACCTTTCCGGCACGGTTGTCAAAAGCCTTGTCCGCTATTGACATCAAGACCTGCAGGTCTTCCTGCGAAACTTCACGGCGTATGTCTATTACGTTTTTATACATTTTTTACTCCCCATTAATAAACTCATACATTGCGTCTTTTCCTGTCTCAAGTTCAAGAGTGCAAGCCCGGCACAGATAGTCGGTAGTTTCAAGGTAGAGACCGGTTTCAATGTCGTTTAGCTTTTCAAAAAAGTCAGTAGAAGTAAGCTTTCTATAGGCTTCTTCATGCGAGATTGAATATCTCTCCATAAGGTATTTCGTTACAGCCACGACTGATAAAGCCAAACCGGTTTTTGCTTTACTCTCTGTCATAATATCACCGCCAACTTATTTCACGGATACCTTTGATTACTTTATCTGCTACACTCTGTTTGCCGATATAGTATTGAATTCCGAGATTCTCCACCTCAAGATTTTTAAGAAGAATCTGCTTTGCTTCAAGGCTACCATTTACTCCATAAACTCCATCTTCATATAACCTCAATGACAACGCAGTATCGTCATCAGCTGTTGCACCGATTACGATATCATAATTATGTGGCATTCCGCCATTTTTTCTGCACATAAGTACGAAATCAAGCCATTCAAGATCTGCTAATGAAAACAATTTGATATCAAGTGTTTTCAATACTTCACTGTCGAGCTCTATTTCATATAAATGCTCAGTAAGATCAATAGAATCAGAGCTCTTGTTTCTTCTCAATGCCTCACGATGTTTCTTATGCATCATACCGATAGCTTGCTCTTTATTCACAGCCATGTAGAACCCTTTTCCGAAATCTTTACGGCTTCTGCCGGTTGAAACATCGACTTTATCAATTACCGACACAGTTCCATGGTACAGAATTGTCTTTATCTCAGGAAACATACCGCTCAATCTCCTCCACCATTTCATCATCCGTCATGCTGTCAAAAATATCGGGGCACTCAGAAATGTAGTTAAGGATCGCATGCTCCTCATCGAACTTCAGAAACTCCCTCGGAGTCAGGTTATGAGCCTTGCAATAGCTGTCCGTGGCAACGTACATCAAAAATATTGTATTGTTAAGTCTTTTTTCTGACATGTACATCACCTTTCTATAAATCTTACCCCTTAATAACCTCTTTCCCGCCCATATAAGGTCTCAGAGCTTCAGGGATTCTTACTGAGCCGTCCTCGTTGAGGTTGTTCTCAAGGAACGCAATGAGCATTCTTGGGGGTGCTACTACTGTGTTGTTGAGGGTGTGGGCGAGGTATTTGCCGTTTTCGCCGTTGACTCTGATCTTCAAACGGCGTGCCTGAGCGTCGCCGAGGTTCGAGCAGGAGCCGACCTCGAAATACTTCTTCTGCCTCGGGCTCCATGCCTCAACGTCGAGTGAACGTACTTTCAGGTCTGCCAGGTCGCCAGAGCAGCATTCGAGTGTTCTCACGGGAATGTCCATAGATCTGAACAAATCCACCGTATTCTTCCAGAGCTTATCGAACCAATAGGGGCTGTCCTCCGGCTTGCAGACGACAATCATTTCCTGCTTTTCAAACTGATGGATTCTGTATACGCCCTTTTCCTCTATTCCGTGCGCGCCTTTCTCTTTTCTGAAGCAGGGCGAATAGCTGGTGAGTGTCAAAGGCAGCTGCTCCTCGGGGATAATCTGGTCGATGAACTTGCCGATCATAGAGTGCTCGGATGTTCCTATTAAGTAGAGGTCTTCGCCCTCGATTTTATACATCATTGCGTCCATTTCGGCAAAGCTCATGACTCCGTCGACGACGTTTCCTCTGATCATGAACGGAGGCACGCAGTAGGTAAAGCCTCTGTCGATCATGAAGTCCCTCGCATATGCGATAACAGCCGAATGGAGCCTTGCGATGTCGCCCATCAGGTAGTAGAAGCCGTTTCCGGCAACTCTTCTTGCACTCTCAAGGTCGATTCCGTGGAGCTTTTCCATGATGTCGGTGTGGTAGGGAATCTCGAAATTCGGAACATATGGTTCGCCAAACTTCTCAATCTCGACGTTTTCCGAGTCGTCCTTGCCGATAGGGACGCAAGGGTCGATGATGTTCGGGATGACCATCATTATCTTGTGGAGTTTCTCCTGGAGCTCATCTTCGAGCTTCTCAAGCTCCGCAAGCCTCTCAGCCTGAGCAGTTACCTGAGCCTTGACCTCCATAGCCTTGTCCTTTTCGCCCTTAGCCATCAAGCCGCCAATCTCTTTTGAAAGCTTGTTTCTCTGTGCTCTTAAGCTGTCTGCCTCTGTAATTGCAGCCCTATACTCTTTGTCAAGCTCCGCCGCCTGGTCAACAAGCGGCAATTTCTCGTCCTGGAATTTCTTTTTGATGTTCTCTTTTACAATCTCCGGATTCTCACGGATTAGTTTTATGTCTATCATATTGGGTCTTTCCTTTCAAATTTCTTTGTGCTACTCAATTATGGCTCCCCTTTTTAAGGGGAGCTGTCGCCGCAGGCGACTGAGAGGTGCTGATTACGGCGCAGCCGGAATCAGCCTTCCCCTAGGTTTTCAAGGATTCTTGCTATCTTTGCGAGGTCTTCCTCAGAATAGTACTCTATTTCAAGCTTACCTTTGCCGTTTTTGCCGGAGACAGTAACCTTTCTGCCGGTGGTCTGGGCGAGGGACAGCTCGATTTCTCTTAAGAATGTCTCTTTCTGAGGCGAATTCTTCGGCTTTTTCTGAGTTTGCTTTGCACGGACGAGCTGTTCGAGATTTCTGACAGTCAGCATGTCGCGCTTGACCTGCAAGGCAAGCTCGGCTCTAAGCTCCTCATTCTCAACTCCTGCAAGCACCTTTGCATGTCCGACTGAGATATCCCCATTGCGAACCATGCCGAGGGTCTTCTCATCCAGGCTCAGAAGCCTGATTGAGTTAGCAACTGCTGGTCTCGACTTGTTCACAACCTGAGCGACCTGCTCCTGGGTGTATCCCCACTTTTCCATCAGCTCTTTATAGCCTAGTGCTTCTTCAACCGGGTTGAGGTTCTCGCGCTGGAGGTTCTCGACAAGCGCAAGCTCCATCGCTCCCTTGTCGTCCATGTCCTTTATGACGACCGGAACTTCGTCCAAGCCTGCCATTCTGGCTGCGCGCCAGCGTCTCTCCCCTGCTACTATCTGATATCCGCCTGATTCAAGCGGTCTAACGAGAAGCGGCTGCAAAACGCCGTGCTGCTTGATCGATTCTGCAAGCTTCGAGAGTGCCTCGTCGTCAAAATCGGTTCTCGGCTGCTCGCGATTCGGTGATATTTCCGTTAAACGGAGTGTTTTCTGGTGCTGCTGCTCGGTTTCGTTCTGGGTGAACAGCGCGTCCATTCCCATTCCGAGTCCTTTGATCTTTGCCATAAAATCCTCCCCTCACTTTTACGACTTCCTGCCGTAGGTCTGTCCGGTTTTCTTCTTCGCCCTCTCAAGGAACTCTATGCAGAATTTTTCATAGGCTTCCGCACCCTTTGAGGTGTGGTCATAGTACATAATAGGCTTTCCGTGGGACGGAGCCTCGGAAAGTGCAACATTTCTTGGGATAACCGTCTCATAAATGTCGTTCGGGAAGTACTTTTTGACCTCCGAAACAACCTGAGCTGTGAGATTATACCGTCCCACATACATTGTGAAGAGGATTCCCTCTATGTACATATACGGATTGTAGCCGTCCTTGATGCGCTTTATCGTGTCCATAAGCTGGACAAGCCCCTCTAGCGAGTAGAATTCGCACTGAATCGGTATCAGAACCGAGTCGCAAGCCGCCAATGCGTTAAGAGTTATGATGCTCAGTGACGGCGGGCAGTCTATCAATATAAAATCAAAGTCATTTTTGACCGGCAATAGCTGCATTTTCAGCCTCATCAGCCTGTTTTCGACACCTGCGAGCTCAATTTCCGCACCTGCAAGTTTCTGCGCCGATGACAGAAGCGAAACGCCCTTGAAAGCAGTCGGCACGATGGCTTCAACAGCCCTGCACTGTCCTATCAGAACCTCATAAACGGTGCTGGTTATGGCACGTTTGCGGACTCCCAAGCCGGTTGTGGTGTTTCCTTGGGCGTCGATGTCGACAACAAGGACCTTTTTTCCTTTCCCGCCGAGTGCGGCGGCGAGATTAACAACGGTAGTTGACTTCCCAACTCCGCCTTTCTGATTTGATACGGCGATAATTTTCCCCATGATACGCTCCCTTACTTATAGCTTTGCGTGAGTCAATACCTCTATCCAAGCGTACTCTCACTGCCTCTACTTATAAGTATAGCACATTTTACGGAGTTTGCAACTACTTTCAGCAAATTTTATTTTCCGATGTTCCACGTGGAACAGTTCGCTTGCGAACTTCTCCGCTCACTGCGTTCGCGAACCTCTCAGTCAGCTTCGCTGACAGCTCCCCTTAACAAGGGGAGCCTTTTACGGCTCTCTACTAAAGGCTCCCCTAATTTAGGGGAGCTGGCTGCCCGCAGGGCAGACTGAGAGGTTTACCGCTTCAACGGTATCCTGATATGATAATCCACATACCCCTCCGTCTGGGTTTTATCGACATTCACATCCACCCCGGCTATCTGCATGGTTTCGACAGCTTTATTAATAGTGCTCGTGAAGAGGCGGAGGTCTTTGAGGACAGCTGAACCCTTGCGAATTCTGGCGCAGTATTTGTCATGCTCAATCATGCTTTCGACAAGAGCCTCGGTTTTTTCGACATTCAGCTTTCCTTTTACGACCTTTTTCAGGGCTTCACACCGCTTTTCCTCGGTCGGAAGCTTAAGAAGTGCCCTTGCGTGACGCTCTGTGAGCCCATTTTCCATGATAATCTGCCGCTCAGAGCTCGATAGCTTAAGTAGTCTCAGCTTGTTTGCAAGAGTCGACTGCGCATAGCCCAAGCGATATGCGGCGTCCTCCTGGGTCATCCCATAGAGATCTATGAGCTTTGAAATAGCGTCAGCCTCCTCAAAAAAGCTGAGATCCTCCCGCTGGAGGTTCTCAACCAGGGATAAAAGTGCCGAAGTCCGGTCGCTAGCCTCCGTCACGATGCACGGAACGGTCTCAAGCCCAGCAATCATAGCCGCTCGGAGCCGCCTCTCCCCTGCTATAAGTTCATATCCAGAGCTGGTCTCCCGAACAGAAAGCGGAGAAATGATGCCATCCGCCTTGATGCTGGCTGCAAGGTTCATAAGCTCGTCCCGCTCAAAGGTCTTTCTCGGCTGATAAGGGTTCGGCGAGATAGCCTCGCACGGAATCTCAATGACCTTAGCAGCAATTTTTTCTTTCTTAGGCAGGAATATTTTTGCCATAATATCACGTCCTTGTAAAATAAGTGTAGTTCTTACTCCATATTTTACCATAGATATGGTAGGATTTCCAGAGGAAATTATCGGGAAGATTCGAGCATTTGTGCAAAAAGTAGGGGCGGATATTATCCGCCCGCTATATTTACTGCATATCCGCTCGAAATTAAAATACGAGAAAGATACGGGCGGATAATATCCGCCCCTACAATCATTTCACAACCCTCCTAGGATACTCTTTCCCCGTCGGGCTGATCTTTTCTATGACCACCAGCGTCCTCCCATCGCCATTTGGGAGCTGGTATTCGGTGATCTGGGCGATTTTCCCGCCCAGTTTTGCGATTATTTCCTTTGCGTCGGCGATTTCATCCGCACAACCGGAGCCCTTTAGAGCCAAGAACATGCCGCCCGGCTTGACATATGGGAGGCAGTATTCGCTAAGGACACTGAGCCTTGCGACTGCACGGGCGGTGGCTACGTCGAAAGACTCGCGCAGAGCCGTTCTCGCACCGTCCTCCGCCCTCGAATGGATGCATTCTGCACCTAAATTGAGTGCTGCGGACACATCGTTCAGGAAGTTCACGCGCTTGTTCAGGCTGTCTAAAAGCGTTATTTCGAGATCCGGACGAACAATTTTCATCGGGATCGACGGGAAACCGGCTCCGGTGCCGACATCTATGAGCTTTGCTCCACGTGGAACATTCGCAATCTTAAGCGGCAGGCAGCTGTCCGCAAAGTGCTTTATGACTATGCCCTCCGGGTCGGTAACGGCTGTCAGGTTCATGACCTTGTTTTTCTCAACAAGCATGTCAGAATATGTTGCAAAACTCGATATCTGACCGTCAGAAAGTGGGATATCTATTCCAGAAAAGACAGATTCAAGGCGTTCCAAATCAATTGTCGCCACTAGATTCCCTCCTCTTCTTCTCAAGCCAGATGAGCAAGACCGAGATATCCGCCGGGTTGACGCCCGAAATTCTCGAAGCCTGACCGACGCTCAGGGGCTTGCGCTTCTGGAGCTTTTCCGCCGCTTCAAGCCTGAGATCCTGAATCTTGGAGTAGTCGGTGTCCGGAGAGAGCTTTTTTGCCTCCAATTTGCGCATGTCCTCGACCTGCTTGAGCTGAATGTTGATATAGCCCTCGTATTTGATGCGAAGTTCTGCCTGTTCGGTGACCTCCTCCGGGAGCTCCGTACGGTTCTTATCGGCGCAAATCAAGCCATCATACTTGACTTGAGGTCTGCGAATCAGCTTTGCAAGGGTCGTGCCGTTTGAAATCGGCTCGGTGCCGCTATTAATAAGGTATTCGTTTAGGGATTCGCTTGGCGCGACGTTGGTGTGCTCAAGCCTTGCGACCTCCTCGGCAATCAGCCGCTCTTTTTCAAGGAGTCGTTCATATCTCTCATCCGAAATGAGCCCGACCTCGTGACCAATCGGCGTGAGACGCTCGTCGGCGTTGTCCTCTCTAAGGAGAATCCGGTATTCGCTGCGGGAGGTCATCATCCGGTAGGGGTCGGTGACGCCTTTCGTGACCAGGTCGTCGACAAGAGTCCCGATATAGGACGAAGCGCGGTCAAGAATCATCGGTTCCCTGCCCTGAAGCTTGAGGGCGGCGTTGATTCCGGCGACCAGTCCCTGCGCCGCAGCCTCCTCATAGCCGGAAGAACCGTTGAACTGCCCAGCACCATATAGCCCGGGGTGCTCACGGAATTCGAGGGTCGGGAGTAACTCTGTCGGGTCGCAGCAGTCATACTCTATAGCATATGCCGGGCGCATTATCTCGACATGTTCAAGCCCTTTGATTGTTCGTAAAAATTTAAGTTGAACATCTTCCGGAAGCGATGAGCTCATCCCCTGGAGGTAATATTCCTCGGTGTCAAGACCCATCGGCTCGATGAATAGTTGATGTCTTGGTTTATCCGAAAAACGGACAATTTTGTCCTCGATGGACGGACAGTATCTGGGACCGACTCCCTCTATCCGTCCTGAATACAAAGGCGACCGGTCAAGGTTATCTAAGATGATTCTATGTGTTTCGGAATTTGTGTAGCTGATGTAGCAGGAGACCTGATTCTTAAGCTCGCCTTTTGTCTCGAATGAAAACGGGATGATGTGCTCGTCGCCGTCCTGCTTCTCAAGGACACTAAAATCGATTGAACGTTTGTGGACACGAGCCGGGGTTCCGGTCTTGAATCTGCGGATGGTAATTCCCAGGGATTTAAGTGATAAAGTAAGTGCTTTAGCCGGCAAAGTTGCATCGGGACCAGACTCATAATTCGACTCGCCGACATGAATCTTCCCGCCCAAGTAAGTACCCGTCGCGACGATGACAGCCTTGCAATCATAGTACCCGCCGAGTTTGGTTCTCACACCCGAAACTGCTCCCGAGGAGTCGGTCAGAATCTCGGTGATCTCCGCCTGCTTGATCTCAACGTTCGGCTCAGCTTCGAGCACCTGCTTCATATAGATGTGGTACTTGACCCTGTCCGCCTGGACCCGGAGGCTGTGAACGGCGGGACCTTTACCGAGATTCAGCACTCGCGACTGGATGAACGTAGCATCCGCCGCCTTGCCCATCTCGCCGCCCAGAGCGTCGATCTCCCGGACAAGGTTGCCCTTGGCAGTGCCGCCGATGGACGGGTTGCAAGGCATATTCGCGATGCCGTCAAGGGTGATAGTGAATATCCCGACCTTGAGCCCAAGCCGGGCAGGAGCCAGAGCCGCCTCAATTCCAGCGTGCCCGCCGCCGATGACGACAATATCAAATTTTCCCATATAATTGATATTAGAATCCATTTTGGTGTCCTCTTGTATATTACAAATTGTATATTTAGAATCAAATATTACTTTCCGACGCAGAATCTTTCAAACAAATTGTTGACAACAGCCTCGGTAGCACGTTCTCCAGTCAGTTCAAGGAGGGCGTTCAAAGCTTCGTCCATGTAGACAGTGACGGCATCAAGGGTGATTCCGGAGTGGTATTCGCTGAGCGCGAGCCTGACAAAGTCGAGTGCTTTCTGAACCTGGCTGCGCTGCCGCTCATTTATATAGATCTCGGCTGAGTCGGTGGAGCCGCCCAGCTTGAAGATTTCGGCTATCATTTCGGGGAGTTTTTCGAGCCCGGAGCCGGAATTTGCCGATACTGAGAGTATATATTTATCAAAAAAATACTCTGGGTCTACCTTTTCCGGCAAATCTGACTTGTTCAAAAGGATAATATGCGGCTTATTCCGGATTTTTTCAAGGATTTCGCGGTCGGTTTCAGTTAGCTCCTCGGAGGAGTCGAAAACTGCGAGAACCAGCTCGGCATTTTCGAGCTTTTCGGTGGCAAGGTCAACGCCTATACACTCGATGGGGTCATTTGTGTCCCGGATGCCGGCTGTGTCCGAAAGCTTCAGGACGAAATCCCCCACCCTCACCGACTCCTCGATGACGTCGCGTGTGGTTCCGGCGTTCTCAGTGACGATAGAACGTTTGTACCCAAGAAGCTGATTCATGAGGGTCGACTTGCCGACGTTCGGTCTTCCGACAATAGCGGTGTCGATTCCCTGACGGAGGATTTTTCCCTTGTCGTAGCTGTTTAAAATATGTTCAAGACGATTGATTATTTCTGAAAGGTCATTGCCAAGGTGAGTCGTGTCGGCGTCGGGGATGTCCTCGTCGGGGTAGTCCGACCAGGCGGCAAGGTTGCCTGAGATTTTAACCATATCCTCGGCGACAGAATGAATATTCTTGCTGAGGTTTCCGTCCCTCATGGCTCTCGCACTTACCAGTTCCCGTTCACCATTTGCGGAAATAATATCCAGCACGCCCTCCGCCTGAGTGAGGCTGAGTTTCCCGGCTAGGAAAGCACGCTTGGTGAACTCACCCGCCGGCGCAGGCTCGGCGCCGTTTTCAATGAGGAGCTTTAGAATCTCCCTTGCAAGATACACCCCGCCGTGGCAGGAAATCTCAACTGTGTCCTCGCCAGTGTAGCTGTGGGGTGCACGGAAAACAGTTAGTATCACATCATCGAGTGTCCGCCCCTCGCGGACAATTTTGCCGTACTGGCAGGTGTACCCCGCCATCGCTGACGGCGCAGTTTTCCCCACAAATATATTATCAGCTATCCTAAGTGAATCGCTCCCGCTCATGCGGATTACACTGAGCCCTCCCTGATATACAGGGGTTGAGATTGCGGCGATGGTTGAACTCATTCTACTGATCCTTTCCGCAACTTTATGCATTGCTTCTCAGTTCATGATTAACCGCAGTTTCAACGAAGCTGTTGAGGCTCATGTTGTGGGCAGCAGCATAGACAGCGGCACTGCGGTGGAGCTCTGGAGAAATTCTCACATTGAAGCTGCCCTTATATGCCTTTTCGGGCTCTATGCCCTGTTCCTCACAAAGAGCCAGGTAGTCATCAACTGCCCCATGGAAATCATCAACAAGATCCTTAGCCGTCTCTCCCTCATAAGAGATAAGCGCACGGATACCCATGACCTTTCCAAAAAAGACGCCATCGCTTTCGGAAAACTCCACGCTTCCGATATAATCCTTGTATTTCATAGTGTTGCTCATATAAGACCCTCCTCCGTCAGTTTTTCAACCAACTGCTTGACCTGATATTCCAATAATTCTTTTCTAGGGTGTGGCTTATGGAGCAAAATCGGTGCGCGACCCTCGCAGCAGAACATGACTCTTGAACCGCTGGTTCTGCCTTTGTCCGACCGCTCATATCCAAAGAAGCCGAGAAGCCGTTCGGCTTCCTCAAACGTAAAATCCTTTGGTTTCGATTTCAGCTTCAATATCAGCTTCTCTTTTTGTCCCATATCACACCGCCTCTTTTACTTCTACAGATATTATATCACACTACGTCCGGAATTGCAACTGTTTTTAGTTGCAAAATACATTTCAAATCACAAAATTCCCCGGCGGCTTCACATAAACCTGAAACCGCCGGGGAAGCCGTTCGTGATAAATTTTACTTATCTCAGAATTCAATCTTTGAATAGAGTCCTGTGGAACCGAGGTCGTCTTCAGGCTTCGGCTTCTTATAGTCTTTCTCGAATGAGCTTGAGATATCAAGGCTTCTTGCCTTGAAGTCCTCACGGCGTCTGCCGCCGTTCTTACGATAGCCGCCGTTACGGTTGCCGTCTCTGCGGTCGTTTCTAGAGCCATTGTTATAGCGTCTGTTGCCGCCGTTGTAGGGCTTGCGCTCGGTGGAGGAGATAAGAACCTTTCTATACGGATCCTCGCCTACAGAGCGGGAGGTGCAGCCCTCAACCTCGGAAACTGCTGCATGGATGATTCTTCTCTCATATGGGTTCATAGGCTCCAAAGACATTGTTCTGCCGGTTCTCTTTGCTTTCTCAGCCATCTTTTTGGCGAGCTCTTCAAGCTGAACCTTTCTTCTTGCGCGGAAGTCGTTGCAATCAAGAGTGATGCGGTAGAATTCCTTGTCCTGCTTGTTGCAGGCTAAAGATGCAAGATACTGGAGTGAATCGATAGTCTCTCCGCGTCTTCCGATGATTCCGTCAACGCCCTCGCCGGAAAGGTCTAAAACTGCGCCCTCTTCTGTTTCGGTGATGGTGATTGTAGGTTCATTGTAGCCCATAGCCACCATGATATCGCTGACATACTTTGCAGCGATGTCCGCCTTGGTAAGAGGCTTTACATACTCACCCTCAACCTTAGCCTCACCTTTCATTCCGAAAAGACCTTTCTTGGGCTCTTCGAGAATAGTGAATGTGATCTTCTCAGCCGGAACGCCGAGAGCCTCACAAAGCTTAGCCTTGGCTTCGTCAACTGTTTTTGCTGTTACTGTCTGCTTCATTTTTTGGTCTCCTTTATTAGACAGCAAGCACCGAAAGTGGTGGTGTGTGGTGAGAGGTGCCTTACTGAATTGATCTTATTTCTTCTTTGAAGTGGTTTCCATTTCGGGAACATCTACATCTATATCGTCCCCATACTTCTCAGCATATCTGCGTCTTGCTTCGTTAAAGGTTGCTCTCTCGGCTTCTTTCTTCTGGGCACGGGAAAGCTTGACCTCCTCGGAGGCGTCGTCATCGTCTTCGTCATCATCATACTTTGAGGGTCTTGCTCTGCCGGCGTTTTCTGCCTGCTGGGCTTCGAGAGCCTGCTGGTAGATAGACTTCTTCTTGCGCTTTTTCTTAGCTTTCTCGTTGTCCTTGGCTATAATCTTATCAACTCTTGCAGGAGTGAGATAGAGGTTAAGCCCAACTGTCTGGACAAGTGAAAGTAAGCTCGAGAATATCCAGTAGATACCGATACCGGCAGGGAAGCTGAATGCGATCCAGAATGAAAGAAGCGGCATCGCATAGAGCATTATCTTCATGGAACCACTTGTTGCAGCTCCGCCCTTTTTCTTTGTGAAGTATTGGGAAACGAACGTGAGAATAAGCTGCAATGCAAGCGAGAGAATCGGGATGAGAACCAAGACTGATCTCCAGCTCGGATAGTCTCCGAGGTCTATCCCTAGGAATGTATAATCAAAGTCAGAGCAGAGGTCGACAACGTCGTCTGCGAACAGGTCTGGATAAACTTTTGCAACAGAAATGACAAGAAGCTGTGCTCGGTTGCTGGTTGCAACAAGTCGGGACGAAACGAGGTTCGAGTCTAGGAAGTACTCATCAAGACCAATCATGTCGCCCTTATTGTCGTAGGCGTCGTTATATTCCTCAAAGTAGCCGGCGAGCTCTTCAAGTCTTTCGTCGGAATAATCTGCGAGATCTGAGTCTTCCTCAGCCTTGTATTCCAAGAGTACATCATAAAGATTGGTGTTCTCTGCAAGAATCTCTGAAACGGTGGTCTCGTGCTCGCTTATCTCCGAGCTTATAGCATAGACATCTGTGACCATTTCCTCAGCGGCATCGAGTGAATCGCTGTCGACATTTCCTATGTAGGAAAGAGGTGTATATACAACCTCGATGATCGCGAAGAGGAGGACAAATGTGATAAGCGTCGGCAGACAGCTTCCCATCGGGTTGACGTTCTCCTGGTTATAGAGCTCCATCGTGGCTTCGTTGAGCTTGTCCTGATTGCCCGCGTATTTTTTCTTCAAAGCCTCCATCTTAGGATTGAGGCGATTCATCTTTTCCGTCGAAATCTGCTGCTTGACAGAGGATGGAAGCATTATAAGCTTTACAATGAGCGTGAACAGGAACAATGCCCATCCGTAATTTCTAACCAGCAGGTAACAAAAATAAAGAATTTTGCCGAATGGCCAAGCGATGATACTCCACATGATTTATATTCCCCCAATGTTCAGGTCGTGGATCTGTTTTTCTTACGTAATTGTTCTTTAGCCTTTCGGCGTTTTTCCGATTTTAGTGTGTATAGATGAAACTTTTCTGGGACATAGTCCACTCCGCCCTTGCTGTAGGGGTTGCACCTGAGTATTCTCCAGAAGCCTAAAATCAAGCCTCTTATAGCACCGAACCTACGCACCGCTTCAAGTGTATACTGCGAGCAGGTCGGATAATACCGACAGCATGGCGGCTTTAATTTGGACAGGTGTTTCTGATAGAATTTTATTAGAGCTATAACAATGTATTTCATTGGGATTTCATTGATTTCAAAACTTTAGATACCAATACTCTCTCAATATCGTCAGTCTTTGTGCCAACGATGCCGGGTCTCGCCACAAACACTATATCATAGCCAATTGGCATTGAGAGCTCGTTCTTGCGATATGCCTCTCTTAAAATCCTCTTAGCCCGGTTTCTCACAACTGCCGAACCTATCTTCTTTCCGGCGGTGATGCCAAAACGATTATAGGGCAGCTTGTTTGGCAGGTAGTAGGCGGTGAAATATTCAGTTGCAGTGTATCTACCCTTGCGGTAGAGCTTAAGGAAAAGCTTGTTGTCTTTTATATGTTCTGTATAAAGCATATTTTCTTAATTAGCATTTCTTAATTAGCAATGGAAGTTCGCCTTTGGTGAACTTCCGATTTTCAGCGTCAGCTGAAAATCTTTGCACCGGCGCAGACTGATGCCATGCAACCGGTGCGTCATTTCAGATTAGTAGGTGAGCTTTGCTCTTCCCTTAGCACGTCTGCGTGCTAAAACCTTTCTGCCATTGCGAGTGGACATTCTCTTGAAGAAGCCGTGCTCTTTCTTTCTGTGAAGCTTCTTGGGCTGGTAGGGTCTTTTTACCTGCATTCTTCCCGCCTCCTTACGTAATGGAAGTTATTTTCACGTTCCACATGGAACTTATGGTTATCACGTTTTCCGCCATCAGGCGTTAATATCCTATGATATGACCGTACAGTTTAGTATTATATAGGAAAATCAAGGCTTTGTCAAGCGTTTTTTTGTATTCTTTTTTTAGGGGTATATTATAAAATAGTCTTGAAAATGAAGCCGAAATGTGGTATCATAGTAATCAGGAAAATATGACTCAAAATAAAGTTAAATCTGAGGACAATTAAAAACAACAAAGAGAAAGGTAACGAGTGTTATGGAAACATTTGCAGAAGTTTATGAAAACGTAAAACGCGCTTGTCAGGCTGACCCCAAGGTTTCTGAGATCGGTTACAACCGCTGGATAAAGAATATAGAGCCCGGGAAGATGGAGGGCACAAAAATCACTCTCTATGCTTCCTCCGACTTTATGAGACGCACCACTGAGGAAATCTACGGTGCTGTTTTTGAGCACGCTTTCGAGCAGGTCATGGGCTTCCCGGTTGAAATCACTTTCGCCGTCAAATCCAATCCCGACCAGGAGCAGGAGGACGGCTTCGACGAAATTGAGCGCAGAATGGAAGACCTGATGAATTCCCATAAACGCAGCGACTACGAGCTGACATTTGAGAACTTCATCAAGGGCAAGTCTAATGAGCTTGCCTATGCCTATTGCATTGCTGTCAGCGGCAAGAACAGACCGAGCGAGCAGATGAACCGTTCGATGTTCAATCCCCTGCTTATTTATGGCGATTCTGGACTCGGAAAGACCCACCTCTTGAAAGCTATTGAGAACGAGGTCAAGACCAGCCACCCACAGATGAAAGTTATCTACACTACAGCCGAGAACTTCACCAACGAGCTTGTCCGTGCCGTCTCCACACAGACTACAACCCAGTTCCATGAAAAGTATCGCAACTGCGACTTTCTTTTGGTCGACGACATTCAGTTCATGGTCGACAAGGAAATGACCCAGGAGGAGTTCTTCCACACATTCAATGAGCTCTATAATGCCGGAAAACAGATAGTTCTCACATCGGATGTTTCTCCGAACAGAATCAAGAGGTTAGAGGAGAGAATCAAGACCAGATGCACCTTGGGTGTCCAGGCAGACGTCCAGCCGCCGGATTTTGAAACGAGAATGGCGATTGTTAACAGAAAAGCGGAGCTTTTAGATCTCAAGCTTCCCGACAATGTCGCAAGGCTGATTTCCGAAAGGATCACAAAGAATATAAGGCAGCTCGAGGGCGCAGTCAACAAGATGAAAGGGCTTACGATGTTTTCAAACGAGGTGCCGTCCCTCCAGATGGCGCAGAGGGTCATCAAGGAAACCCTTATCGATGCCCAGCCGGCTGAAATTACCTGCGACAGAATCATCAAGGATGTTGCCGACGCATTCGGAGTAACTGCCGAGGATATCCGCTCGGTAAACCGTTCAGCTCAGATTTCCCTTGCAAGAAAGGTCTGCGTCTACATAATCCGCGAACTCAAAGGCATGTCGTTTACCGACATAGGAAAGGAATTCGGAAGAAACCATTCCACTATGACTATTTCTTATGCCGACATAAAAGATACCCTCGCCAAGAATTCAGATCTCCGAGAGACTGTTGAAGAAATTGAGAAGAGGCTGAAAGCGGTCTGAAGCCACTTTTCAACTTCATTTTCAACCCACATTCAACTTTTCAACCGAATTTCTAGCATTCAACAAACACATTCCCAACGATTTCAACAGGAATTTTCGGTTTCAACAAATCGGTTTCTGGCGGTTGAAAGAGTTGTTGAACGGCGGGGCTAGTCTGGAAGCTGGCTGAAAGGGGTTTTCAACATTTCAACAGCCCCTACTACTAATACTAAATATATCTATCTCTTTTTATTTTTAAAAACGGAGAAATCCGAGACTGCTGTAAAGGAGTTTTAAACAATGATGAAATTCACCTGCCATAAGCAAGAGCTCCACGAGGCTCTTACTAATGTATCGAGAGCTGTGGCTGAACGTTCGACTATACCCTCCCTTGAGGGAATCAAGTTCTCGCTCATTGACAATACCCTGAGTTTAACCGGCTATGACCTTGAAATCGGTATTGAGACATCCATTCAGGTCGAGACGGACTTTGAGGGCGAGGCAATTGTCAACCCGAAGCTCTTCTCCGAAATTATCCGCAAGATGCCGTCTGGCAACATCACAATCGATGTCAAGGAAAACTATGCGATGACCATTTCCGGCGGCTCAACCGAGTATAACATCACTGCTATGAACGCCATCGATTATCCCCAGCTCCCGGAATTCTTCGACGACCAGAGGATAACCCTACCGCAGCCAATACTTAAAGCAATGATAAACCAGTCGGTATTTGCAGTTTCCCAGGTAGACACGAGACCAATCCTCAAGGGCGAGCTCTTTGAGATTGAAAACGGCGTCCTGAACGTAGTCGCAATCGACGGCTACAGGCTTGCTGTCAGAACGGAAGCGATGAAGTGTGACAAGGACTTCAAGTTTGTCGTTCCGTCAAAGACCTTAAATGAGGTTTCAAGACTCCTTTCAGACAACGACGATGACTCCTGTTCAATCCTGGTTTCCAAGAAGCAGGTTGTTTTCGACTTCTCCGGATACACCGTATTCTCGAGGCTTCTCGAGGGCGAGTTCCACAATTACCGCGGCTCCATCCCGAAGTCGAGCGTTACAGAGGTCATAATTGACAAGCGTGAACTCGTCAGCTGCCTCGACCGTGCATCGCTTCTTATAAATGACAAGAACAAGGCACCCGTCCGGTGCATATTTGAGGACGGCGAGCTTAAGCTTTCATGCCAGACCCAGCTTGGAAAGATTTATGAGACCATCCAGGCGGACACCTCGGGACCGAGAATCGAAATAGGCTTCAACTGCCGCTACCTCCTCGACCCGCTGAGGGTTATTGAGGACGACAAGGTCAAGCTCCTGATGAACGGCGGCAACCTCCCAATGAAGATTCTGCCGCTTGATGGGGATAAGTATATCTACCTGGTGCTGCCGGTGAGACTTAAGACGGATTGATTTTGACTTTAATAGAAATTACATAGATTGGAGGTTTAGAATGAGTACAAGTATCGTAGGTAAAAGTAATTCTGATTATTCTGTTTGGCTGAATAATCTTAAAGACAGATATCTGAGCAGCAGGATGAAAGCGGCGGTTGCCGTGAATACTTCTTTATTGGAATTTTACTATTCCATTGGAAGAGATATATCTCAATCGAATTATATAAATGAATATGGTTCTGCTTTCTATGAAACACTCAGTAAAGATCTCCGCAGAGAGCTTCCTGATGTAAAAGGCTTATCTGCAACAAATCTTAAGTACACGCGATACTTTTACGAGCTCTATTCTCCGCATTTTGAAATGAGTTATGATGACAGTTCAAACAATTCAAATTTATTAATAGTTGCGGACGAAAATCGTCCACAGCCTGTGGACGATTTCTCAATAAACCAATTATTTATGATACCGTGGAGTCATCATCGCACAATCATAGATAAATGCAAAAACAATACCGAAAAAGCAATCTTTTATGTCAAGCAGACGTTGAAAAATAATTGGAGCAGAAGTGTTCTTCTGAACTATATTTCCTCTGATTTGTATGGTCGTCAAGGAAAAGCAATCTCAAATTATGCTGTAACTCTCCCAATGCCACAGGGTGATTTGGCACAGGAAATAACAAAAGACCCATATAGCTTTGATTTTCTGACATTGCGTGATTCATATGATGAGAAAGAGCTTAAAGATGCTCTGCTTGAAAATATCACAAAATTTTTGATTGAGCTTGGAACTGGCTTTGCATTTATGGGCAGAGAGTATCGGGTTTCTGTTGGTGAAGATGATTACTATATAGACTTACTTTTTTATCATGTCCAGCTTCATGCTTATGTTGTTCTGGAGGTAAAAACCGGAAAGTTTCAACCGGCAGATTTGGGACAGCTCGGATTTTATATAAGTGCTGTGAATCATTCGGTGAAATCAGAAAATGACAATCCCACAATTGGTCTCTTAATTTGTAAAGACAAAAACAATCTGACGGCAAAGTATTCTTTGGAATCCTCAAATCAGCCGATTGGAATATCTGAGTATGAGCTTTCAAAAATCTATCCAGCAGACTTCAAAGGTTCCATGCCAACAATAGAGGAAATTGAGGAAAGCTTAGAGGAAAGTAAATAAACTATGTCTAAAGAAACATCTGTCGAAAAAATTCAGATATCCACCGACTACATCAAGCTTGATTCCCTCCTCAAGTTTGCCGGGGTTACTGCCACCGGCGGGGAGGCTAAGGAGATTATCGGGATGGGAAAGGTGCTTGTGAACGGCGAGGTCTGCCAGATGCGCGGCAAGAAGCTTCGCCCGGGGGACAAGGCTGAACTGCCGGAGCTGTCCCTTACACTTGAAATAGAATGATCATCACTCATATTAAGGCGGACGGGTTCCGGAATCTAAGGGAAATTGACTTTGTGCCTGAGCCTGGCACCAACATTATTTTCGGCGAGAATGCCCAGGGAAAGACGAACCTGATGGAAGCCGTCTGGATTTCAACCGGCGAAAAGAGCTTCCGTGGTGCTAAGGAAAAAGACCTTATAGCATTTGATAAAGACAAGGCCGAGATTGAGGTCGGTTTCCGGGACAGTGTCCGTGAGCAGATTATAAGCATCACCCTCTCAAAAAATTCTAGGGAGAAGAGGATTCTCCTAAACGGCGTGAAGCTGAAATCAATGTCCGAGTTGCTTGGAAAGCTCCTCTGCGTGGTGTTTACTCCTGAAGACCTGGAGCTGACAAAGGGCTCGCCTGAGCGAAGAAGAGACTATCTCGACAGGTGCATATCGCAGATAAAGCCGCTCTATTCTGGCGTCGTGACAAGATACGAAAAAGTATTGGCTCAGCGGAACGCAGTCCTAAAAAATATCTACCTTGGAATATCCACCAGGGACGAGCTCGACATCTGGGATGAGCAGCTGGCAAAGCCCTGCGCTTATATCTCAATGATGAGGTGCGCGTATACCAATGTTCTGAATAGTAGTGCCTCAAGGCTTTATGAGAGCATTTCCCGCAGCCGGGAACAGCTCAGATTAGAATATCTTTCAACAGTTTTCAACAATCTGCGTGGCAGAAGCGACTACAAGACCGCCATGGCGGATGAATATATTGAGCTTTTAAGGAGTCTTCGTGAAGAGGACATCCGCTTCGGCTTCACCCAGGCGGGAATTCACCGTGACGACATGGGAGTGTATCTCGACAGTATGCCTGTAAAGGATTTCGGCTCCCAGGGTCAGAATCGTTCAGCAGCACTCTGCATGAAGCTAGGTCAGGCAAGGGTTCTCTATTCCGAAACCGGCGACCGACCGGTAGTACTCCTCGACGACGTCCTCTCGGAGCTGGATAAATACAGAAGAGAGTTCGTCATGGGAGAATTCACCCAGTCGCAGACGTTCATTACCTGCTGCGAGGGGGAAAGGCTCAAGGGAAAAAGCGTGGAAATGAAGCAAGGGAGACTTGGGTGACATGTACCTACACCTTGGCAACAACGTATCCGTCTATGAAAAAAACATCATCGCCATCATGGACATTGAGAAAGCGTCGACGTCGAAGATTACAAAAGAATACCTTTCCCAGGTCGGACGTAGCAAGCAGGTTATATACTGCTCCTACGACATGCCGAAAAGCTTTATTGTCACTCTGGATGACGACCTGACGGAGAGGGTATATATATCGTCACTTGCAAGCAGGACGCTTATAAAAAGGTTAAATAACGCACATTGAGATAAATGGAGGATCAGATTTTGGATAACAACTACAGCGAACTCGATTCTCGGGCTACCGAGGTCGATAAGGACAACAATTATGATGCAAGCGAAATACAGGTCTTGGAGGGTCTTGAGGCGGTAAGAAAGCGTCCCGGTATGTATATCGGTTCCACAGGACCCAAAGGACTCCATCACCTTGTATACGAGATTGTAACCAACTCTATAGACGAGGCTCTTGCCGGCTATTGCGACAGAATCGATGTTGAGCTTCTGCCGGACGATGTCGTCAGGGTTATAGATAACGGTCGTGGAATCCCAACCGGAATCCATCCGAAAGAGGGAATCTCTGCGGCGACGGTCGTATATACAGTTCTCCATGCCGGAGGAAAGTTTGGTGGTGGCGGCTATAAGGTCGCAGGAGGACTTCATGGCGTCGGCGCATCTGTCGTAAATGCTCTTTCCGAGTGGCTTGAGCTGACCGTTTATGATGGCACACACGTCCACTTCCAGCGTTTCGAGCGCGGCAAGTATTCAGAAGAACTCAAGGTTATAGGCGACACCGACCGCACCGGAACCACCGTCACATTCAAAGCTGACCCGGAGATTTTCGAGCAGTCGACAGAATACGACTACGACACACTTTTAACGATGCTCCGCGAGCAGGCTTTCCTGAATGCAGGAGTCAGAATCGTCTTCACTGATAAACGTGGCGAAGAGCCGGTCGAGGTTGACCTCTGCTACAAGGGCGGTATCCGTGAATTCGTCACACATATAAACACCACCCGCGGCTTGGAGGTTCTAAGCCCTGACGTCATCTACATTTCCGGAATGAAAGACGACTACACCGCAGAGGTCGCTTTGCAGTATAACGACTCCTACAACGAGCTGGTTCTGTCGTTTGCTAATAACGTCCACACCCCCGACGGCGGAACCCATGAGACAGGCTTCAAGAATGCTCTGACAAAGGTTATAAACGACTACGGCAAGAAGTTCAACCTCCTCAAAGCTGGCGAGAAGCTTCTTGGAGACGATGTCCGCGAGGGTTTGACAGCTATAGTTTCCGTCAAGCTTACCGACTGTGAATTCGAGGGTCAGACTAAGGGCAGACTTGGTAATCCAGAAGTGAGACCGTTCGTCGAAGCAATGGTATATGAGAAGCTGATGAACTATCTTGAGGAGAACCCGGGCGTTGCAAGGACTATCTTTGATAAGTCAGTCCAGGCTCAGAAAGCCCGTGAAGCTGCGAAGAGGGCAAGAGACTTAACCCGCAGAAAGTCGGCTCTCGAGTCCGCCAACCTCCCCGGAAAGCTTGCCGATTGCCAGGAAAGAGACCCTGACCTCACCGAGATTTTCATCGTCGAGGGAGATTCCGCAGGAGGCTCCGCAAAAGAGGGTCGAGTCAGAAAGTATCAGGCAATCCTGCCGCTCTGGGGCAAGATGCTCAATGTTGAAAAGGCACGAATTGATAAAGTTTATGGCAATGAGAAGCTGACGCCGGTCGTAACTGCTCTTGGAACCTCAATTGGCGAGGATTTCGATATCACGAAGCTCCGCTACGGCAAAGTCATCATAATGGCGGATGCCGATGTCGACGGCTGCCATATCAGAACACTCTTACTCACATTCTTCTTCAGATTTATGCGCCCCCTCATCGAGCAGGGACACATCTACATCGCCCAGCCGCCGCTGTTTAAAGTCTCAAGAGGCAAGCAAGTGCGGTATGCGTTCTCCGACGAGGAAAGGGACGTCTATATCGCAGAACTCACCAGCCCCGACGGACGCTCGAAGCCGGATGTCCAGAGATACAAAGGTCTTGGTGAAATGGACCCCGAGCAGCTCTGGGAGACGACAATGGATCCGGAAACGAGAACCATTATAAAGATAACCCTTGAGGATGCTGTCAAGGCTGATGAGACGTTTTCGATTCTTATGGGAGATAAGGTTAATCCACGTAGAGAGTTTATTGAGAAGAATGCACAATATGTCCAGAACTTAGACTTCTAAAGAAGTCTAAGTTCGGAAGTTCGCTGAAAGCGAACTTCTATGCTTGTGCAATTTTGAGGTAGTGCTTTTAAAGAAATCTAGGATCGGAAGGTTTGCCTGCGGCAAACTTCCGGTGTGTATTCTAAAAATTATGTCATCAGATGCTTGCATTTGATTACAATATAGGGTATAATGTAATCAGAATACACTAGGAGGTGTTATTATGGCAAGCACATTAGTACAATTCAGAACAGATGAAAATACAAGAGATCGGGCTACAAGCATTTGCGAACAGTTAGGAATGGATCTTCCGACCTACATGCGAATCTGCATCACAAGACTGGTTCAGGAAAATGGGATACCGTTCAGCATGAAACTAGAGGAAGAAGACAGCGCAGTTGCCGCATACAGAGCAATGAGAGAGGCAAGCAGAATTGCTGAGGAAAATGGCATTGCGGACATGACTCTTGACGAAATTAACGCAGAAATAGCGGAAGCAAGGAAAAGCAGGAAATGAAGTATTATGCAGTCATTGATACCAACGTGCTGGTATCAGCATTATTGAAATGGAACTCCGTTCCTGGTAGCATTTTGCAGTTAGTAATCGATGGAGATATAGTTCCAATTGTGAACGAGGAAATTCTTGAAGAATACAAAGATGTTCTCTTTCGTCCGAAATTCAAACTTAATAATGGAATTATAGAAAGGCTACTGTATAGAATTTCAGAAGCAGGCATCTTTTTAGCTGGGGAAAGTATAGATATTGACCTCCCTGATGAAGATGACCGCGTCTTTTACGAAGTTGTTATGGAAAGTCGCAAGGATGTGGAGTCTTACCTCGTCACTGGAAACCTCAAGCACTTCCCAATTGAGCCTTTCATCGTCACACCGCGGCAGATGCTGAATATCATTTTAGCAGACAATAATGAGTAAATCTTAAAGGAGTCCCCATGACAGACGAAATCAATTCAACCGAAATCACCCCAACTGAGCCGGCGGAGTATGTCGCTTCCTGCGACACCATTGAGTACGGCTTCAACCAGGAGAGCTGGCTGGAGGGGTATGATATGTATTACAAACTGTATAAAAGAAAGAGGACGATTCTGTTTGTCGTTCTGTTTTTGGTGCTGGGTCTGCTGTTTGTGCAGCAGGTGGTCATGGATCCCACGTATGGCGTCGGATGGATGTGCCTGGCTATATGCCTGGCGGTCGCGGTGGTCTATGCTCTGTCGCCGTGGTATGAGCGGAAAAATGTCCAGAAAGCTCTTCCGGCAATCGAAAATGACCGATATATCTTAAAAATCTATCCTGAAAAAATTACTGTCCGTACAATTCTGCCTGAAGATGACTCACAGTATTTGGAACCGGATGAATCCGGAAACTTAAAACCCTACCCCGAAATTCCTGAGACGGTAATAGACCTAAGTGACAAAACCCTCAAAACCGCCGAAACCGACAAGATGTTTGCGGTCTATACGAAATATACGCAATGTATTATTCCTAAAGGGGATTTGAGCGAGGAAGAGCTTGAAAGATTAAGAAAGATATCCAGAGCTTAAAATATGCAGACAAGTAAGAAAGCGAGAAAAAACATGCTAGCTGAAGACAAAAAGGTTATACTTACGGAAATTAACGATGAAATGAAGTCGTCATTCCTGGCGTATTCGATGTCGGTTATCATCCAGCGCGCTCTGCCGGATGTTAGGGATGGCTTGAAGCCTGTCCACCGCCGAATCCTTTACACTATGTATGAAGATGGCTTGACTCCTGACAAAAAGTACTTGAAGTGCGCGACAACCGTCGGCGACTGCTTGGGTCGATATCACCCCCATGGCGACGCATCTGTTTATGATGCACTCGTCAGACTTGCCCAGAGCTTCTCTCTTAGGTATCCCCTCGTTGACGGTCACGGCAACTTCGGTTCTGTCGATGGCGACCCGCCGGCTGCCTACCGTTATACCGAGTCAAAAATGGCGAAAATCGCTGTCCATATGCTCACCGACATCGACAAGGACACTGTCGACTGGCAGCCGAACTTCGACGACCGACTCAAGGAACCTGTGGTTCTCCCCTCCCGTTTCCCGAATATTCTGGTGAACGGCTCCGTCGGAATCGCCGTCGGTATGGCGACGAATATTCCCCCGCATAATCTGAGAGAGGTCATAAACGGCGTCAAGCTGGTTGCCGAGAATCCGGATTGCACTTTGGATGAACTGATGGAGGTCATCAAGGGTCCCGACTTCCCGACCGGCGGCATTATCATGGGCAAATCGGGAATCAGGGCTGCCTATGCAACCGGCAGGGCAAAGATTACACTTCGCTCAAAGACCGAAATCGAAGAGGTCAATGGCAGAACGTCCATCATCGTAACCGAGATTCCATACATGGTCAACAAGGCTCGCCTCATCGAGAGCATCGCCCAGCTGGTCAAGGACAAGCGTGTCGACGGAATCCACTTCATCCGCGATGAGTCGGACAGAACCGGTATGCGAATCGTAATCGAGCTAAAAAAAGACGCCAACCCGCAGATCGTCCTCAACAAGCTCTTCACCTACACCCAGCTCCAGGACACCGTCGGCGTCATCATGCTCGCACTTGTGAACGGCGTCCCGAAAGTACTCACCTTGAAGCAGATTCTCGAGGAGTACCTCGATTTCCAGACAGAAGTTATAGTCCGCAGGACAAAGTTTGATTTAAAGAAGACCCGTGAGCGCGAACACATCCTCAAAGGTCTTGTAATCGCACTCGACTTTATAGATGAAGTTTTGCAGATAATTCGCTCATCGCAGACAGCTTCGGAAGCGAAGCAAAGACTCATCGAAAGATTCGGCTTGAGCGAGATTCAGGCTGAATACATCGCAAACCTCCGTATCATCCAGCTAACCGGAATGGAGCGTCAGAAGATTTATGATGAACTCGACGCTATTGAAGCTAAGATCAAGGATTTCGAGGATATTCTCGCCAATCATCAGAGAGTATTAGACATAATTGTAAGTGAATCGGAAGAGATCGCCGACAAATTCGGCGACGACCGCAGAACCGAAATCCAGATGGTCAGCGGCGAGGTTGATATTGAAGACCTGATTCCGGAAGATACCAACGTTGTGGCATTGACAGCCGGCGGTTATATCAAGAGGACAAGTTCATCGGAATATAACGTCCAGAAGCGCGGCGGCAGAGGCGTCAGCGGCATGAAGCAGAGAGAGGAAGACTTTGTCTCCCAGATGCTCGTCTGCTCGACCCACGACAACATCCTCTTCATCACCGACAAGGGCATTATGTACAAGCTCAAGACATATGAACTCGCCGAGGGCGGAAAGAGCTCCCGCGGCACGAATATTGTCAACATCCTGCCTCTGACTCCGGGTGAAGACAAGATCACCGCGATGCTCCAGTGTGAAGATTTCGACGACGACAAGTACGTCACGATGATAACGAAAAACGGCAAGATCAAGCGCACCCACCTCTCGAAGTACCAGAATGTAAGAAAGTCTGGTCTCATCGCAATCGGCTTGGACGAGGGCGACGAGATAAGAGGCGTTCTGATGACAGGTGGTCACGAAGATTTGCTCGTAGCTACCCGCAACGGCATGGTCATCCGGTTCAATGAGGAGAAGCTCAGGGCTATGTCCCGCTCGGCTCACGGCGTTCGGGCTATCAAGCTCCGTGACGGCGACGAGGTTGTATCTCTCCAGAATGTCCGCGAAGACTGCGACATCCTGACTATTACCGACAAGGGCTACGGCAGACGTGTCAAGAACGACGCTTACCGTCTCCAGAACCGCGGCGGCTACGGAATCAAGGGCTACAAAGTTACTGACGAAAAGGGTCATGTATGCGGAATCCGGTCTGTCAGGGAGGACGAGGACGTAATCCTCATTTCCACCGACGGAATCATCATCCGTGTCCGTGCTGCTGACATCAGCGTGATGGGCAGGTACTCGACCGGCGTCACCATCATGCGCACGAAAGACTCCCCCGACCGCTATGTTGCTGCGTTCACGACAGCTCAGCACGACGAGGAAGCCGTGACCGAAGAGGTTGAGCAGCTTTCGGAGGAAGAGCTCCTAGCCCTCGCCACCGAGGAAGCGAAGCAGGAAGCCGAAGAGGAAGAAGAACTCAAGGCAGCCTCTGAGGAACCCGAAGACGAGGAAGACGAGACGGAAGAATAATAAATAGAAAACCTCCTGCCAAACCTGGCAGGAGGTTAAAATAATCAATAGTGTTTATTCGCTGATCTCCCTTATCCTCGACTCACTATTTTTAATGAGGTTGACGGTGGAGGAGTAGTATTGAGGGTATTCTTCCGAAAGGGTCTGGGTTGTGATTTCGGGAACCATGTCCTCCGAAACAGCGTCCTCGCCGGCGGTCACAACTCCTTTGAGAGCGGCATTGAGCTTTGCCTCCGCTAAACTCATGGCGGCGTCGCAGCCGGATTTCGCAACAGTTTTATCAACCATGAAGAAGTTCTGGTCGTTCTTCGGGTTCGCGGAGTAGAGATACCGGAAAACCTTATATACCGCAAGCATGAGGTACTGCGAGGCTTCCTTGATGACGGTTGCCGAGCGGAATTTGCCGAGTAGCGAAAAGACCACATTCAGCGAGTTCACAATCAGCTTCTTGTTGAAAGCTATCATCATCGTTCCGGGAGTGACCCTCTCCTTGCGGGACGGGTCGTCGTCCGGAAGCTCATCAAGGGAAATCACCTTGCCCTCCGGCTCGGGGGAACGCCCTAAGAGATAGTCGCAGGAAACGCCATAGTAGTCCGCAGCTTTGACAAGGAAGTCAAGCCCACATTCGCGCTTGCCCTTTTCATAATGGGAAAGAAGACCCTGGGAAATGCCGAGGTCAGCTGCCGCCTGCTTCTGCGAAATCTTCTTTTCTTTTCTTAAAAGTGCCATGATTCTGGCAAAATCTGAGTTCATTGTTTCTCCTCGAGTCTTGCGTAAAGTCAACGTAGAGAATATTATACACCGAATTTTACAGATTGTAAAGGACTTTTTGATTCGGCTTTTTCACCAAAATTTCACCCTAAAATTTGTATATAATGACGAAAGGAATCTTAATATGGTCGGCTACAGAATACATTTCATCCGCCACGGAATAACGGTTGCCAATGAAGAGGGCAAATACGTAGGCATCACCGAGTCGCTTATTTCCGAAAGAGGACGCCGCGAGCTCCTTGAAAAGCGCGAAAAGATGGTCTATCCTCCTGCGGACAAGGTCTATGTCAGCCCGCTTAAACGCTGCATTTCGACCGCCGCCTGCCTCTATCCTGAGGGCTATGCGAGGGTTGTTCCAGAGTTTCGGGAAATGAATTTCGGCGACTTTGAGGGGAAGCGTGCAGTTGACCTTATGAACCGAGAGGACTACAAGCAATTCTTAAAGGGCGGGCTTGACAATCCCCCTCCGAACGGCGAAAGCCTCAGGCAGGTTGTCATGAGGACGATTGAGGGAATGCAGTTTCTTGCCGAGGATATCATGAAAAATGGCTATAAAAATGCCGTCGTAGTCACCCACGGCGGAATTATAATGAATGTTATGAGCTGCTTCGGGCTCCCGAAAAAGAACCCGAACGACTTTGCCTGCGACTTCGGCGAGGGCTTCACCGTCATGCTCACCGCCCAGATGTGGCAGACCTCCCAGGCGGTGGAGATACTTGGACGCATTCCAACAGCTCGGGAGTAACCTCTCAGTCTGCGACTACGTCGCAGCCAGCTCCCCTTATCAAGGGGAGCCAATAGCAAACCCGCATAGAAAGTAAATGGCTCCCCTGTTAAGGGGAGCTGTCAGCGAAGCTGACTGAGAGGTGCAAGTTCGGCGAAGACGAACTTGCTGAGGACGCTTGCGTCCTCATAGCCACTTCGGGTTCTCATCAAGTATTGCGCTTATCTCCGACAAGTTCGCCTTATCTACATCATCAAGCTCCGCTCTCGCCAAAAGGTCGGGGCGTTTTTTGTAGGTTTCTTCAAGCTTTTTGTACCTGCGCCACTTGAGGACGTTCTCCCTGTGCCCGCTGAGTAAGACCTCCGGCACCGGCATTCCCTCCCAGACTTCAGGGCGGGTATACTGCGGATATTCAAGAAGCCCGTCAAACAGGCTTTCGTCCTCGTGGGAGACATCCTTGCCTAAGGTTCCGTCAAGCATTCTGGCGATACCGTCCACCAGTACGACAGCCGGAAGCTCGCCGCCGGTCAGGACAAAGTCGCCGATAGAGATTTCCTCGTCGACAATCTTGTCAAGAACCCTCTGGTCAACCCCCTCGTAGTGCCCGCAGAGGATGAATAGATCCTCTTTCTTCGAGAGCTCAAGGCACTTTTCCTGGTTCAGGATTTTCCCTTTCGGGGACATGAATACGACATAGGGGTGCCTGTCCCCTGCCACTGCCTTATAGCATTGGTATATAGGCTCCGCCATCATGAGCATCCCCTGGCGTTCGCTGTAGGGGGTGTCGTCAACTCTCTGGTGACGCCCCTCGGCGTAGTCACGGATCTGGTGGCAATGAAGCTCAAAAACTCCCGCTTCACGGGCTCTTCCTATAATGGAAGCCCCGAGCCAGGTTTCACAGAGCTCGGGGAATAAGGTTGCGATGTCAATTCGCATCGAAAAGACCCTCCATAGGGTGAATAGTCATTCTGCCGCTCTCAATGTCAGTGTTGAGAACAACATCAGGGATTGCTGGTATGTAGTAGAGCTTTGAGCCGGCGTCGATAATCTCGTAGACATCGTTTGCACCGGTCTTCAGGACGTCCTTTATCTTGCCATAGCACTTTCCCTGCTCGTCGTAGACCTCAAGACCAATCAGGTCGGCAACGAAATAGGAGCCCTCGGGAAGCTCGGCATCGTCGCGGTTGATATACAAAACCGTTTGCCTGAGCGTGTCCGCTTTGTTAGGGTTGTCTATTCCCTCAAACCTGAGTATTGCCATATTACCCAAAACCCTTGCTCTTATAACCTTGAATGACGACTCGCCGTTCTTGGTGTAGAGAGTTTCAAAGTTGCAGATAAAATTGGCTGTGTCGCACCACGGAATAACCTTGACGTCGCCCTTTACTCCGTGCGTTGTGACTATTTTCCCCACTTCGAGATATTTTTCCATACAGTGTTTCCTTTCAGTTCTAATTTAGCGTTGCAGAAATTACATGCTAAATTGCTTATATAAGTGTCGTTCAATCAAAACAGCCTACAACTCCCGGCAAAAATGCGAAAGTAACAGGCTGCTTACACAGGTCAGTTCGGTTTCGGAAGCATCCTCCCGGTTTCCGAGCCACCCAGCGACTTATTCTATTTCGACCATGACTTTCTCGTTGACCTTTGCAGCACCGGCACGCATGAGAGTACGGATAGCCTTGGCTATTCTTCCCTTTTTGCCGATGATTCTGCCCATGTCATCCTGAGCAACATGAAGATGATAGACGATTACACCGTCTTCATTCGGCTCGTCACAGGTAACGACGATAGCATCCTTGTCTTCGACAAGCTCAGCCGCAATAGTTTTGAGCAGTAACTCCATTTGAATCTCCTTTTCAAGCATTATTCCTCACCCGAAGCTATTATTTTTGCAGACCAAAAGATGTAGTTTACTCCGGCGATCGGCGATAAGGTGGGTGATGACCTCGGCTCGCCGATTTGCCGGCTATACTACATTTCAGATGATACCGTTCTTCTTGAAGAGCTCCTTGACGGTATCGGTAGGCTGAGCACCGGTGGCAATCCACTTCTTTGCTTTCTCGCCGTCGACCTTAAGAACGGACGGCTCGACAGTAGGATCATAGTAACCGAGCTCCTCGATGAAACGACCGTCTCTGGGGTATCTCGAATCAGCAACTACAACCCTGTAGAAAGGATCTTTCTTAGCACCGATTCTTCTGAGTCTGATTTTAACTGCCATATATTTCACCTCCATGGTTGGTATTTTTATTTGAAATAGTAATTGTCGATTATTGGCTCCCCTGTCAAGGGGAGCTGGCAGCCACGAAGTGGCTGACTGAGGGGTTATTCCCTTATTTCATAAGGTTGCGCATCTCCGGCGGGAGCTTTGGCATCTTTTTGCGTTTGCCCTTGCCGTTTTTGCCGGAGCCGGTGAGACCGAATTTCTTCATCATGTCTTTCATCTGCTCGTATTGCTTTAAGAGCCGGTTGACATCCTCAACCCTTGTGCCGCTTCCGGCAGCGATTCTGCGCTTGCGCTTTGGATTGATGATTGCGGGCTTTGCGCGCTCCTCGGAAGTCATCGAGAGGATCATCGCTTCAGTCCTCGGAATCTGCTTCTCGTCAATCTGGGATTCGTCGATCTTGTTTCCGCCGGGCATCATCGAAAGTATTGACTTTATCGAGCCCATCTTCTCAATCTGCCGCATCTGCTCGAGGAGGTCGTTCATATCGAACTTGCCCTCGCTCATCTTGTCGGCAAGCTTTTCAGCCTCTTTCTCGTTGACTGCGCTCTGGGCTTTCTCTATAAGCGACATGACGTCGCCCATTCCCAGGATTCTTGAAGCCATTCTTTCCGGATGGAACGGCTCGAACTCGTCGAGCTTTTCGCCCGTTCCGACGAACTTGATAGGCTTGCCTGTTGCAGCCAAGACTGACAGTGCAGCACCGCCTCTGGTGTCGGAATCCAATTTCGTCAGGATTACGCTGTCTATCGAGAGCTTTTCGTCAAAGGACTTCGCAACATTGACTGCTTCCTGACCGGTCATGGCGTCGACAACGAGGATAATTTCGTTCGGCTGGGCAATCTCTTTTAAGTCACCGAGCTCATCCATGAGCTCTTCGTCAATCTGGAGTCGTCCTGCTGTATCTATGATGACAATGTCGTTGCCGTGATCCCTTGCGTGGGAAAGAGCGTCCTTGACAATTTTCCTTGGATCAATCTGACCCTCTTCAAAGACCGGGACTCCCGCCTGTTCGCCGACTATCTTTAACTGCTCAATAGCGGCAGGGCGGTAGATGTCGCAGGCAACCAGGATAGGTCGCTTGCCCATGCCCTTGAAGTATTTCGCGAGCTTTGCCGAATGGGTTGTCTTGCCGGAGCCCTGAAGACCGCACATCATTATAACGCACGGAGGCTTCGACGGGAAGTTTATCTTTGAATTTGAGTTGCCCATCAGGGCGATGAGCTCCTCATTTACTATCTTTATAACCTGCTGAGCAGGGGTGAGGCTTTCTAGAACCTCAACGCCTACGCACCTTTCGGAGACCTTGGCGACAAAGTCCTTTACGACCTTGTAGCTGACATCGGCTTCGAGAAGAGCCATGCGTATTTCTTTCATGGCGACCTTGACGTCCGCCTCGGTGAGCCGCCCATGCGACTTCAGGCGTTTGAAAACGCCATTCAGCTTTTCGCTTAAACCCTCAAATGCCATTTTTGCTCCTTATTCCCATTCTCTTAATGCGTGACCACACGGGCGGAGAAGTTCGGAAGCGAACTTCTATATCCAGCCCCTACAATCATTCATTACGAATTTATAACGGACTTAATACGTTCCAATTTTTCTATAACGCTCTTCGTCGTGGTGTATGTTTTGCAATCGTGGATGATTTCGTCGCAGGATGCAGCTACGAAATCAAGCTTTTCGGAGTATTCTTTCATAATCCGGGTCACGCCGACTTTTTCTTCGAGTTCGTCAAGCGACTCTTCGCCCCTCTTGATGGCGTCCCGGACGCCCTGGCGGGAGATTCCGCAGTTGTCGGCAATTTCGGACAAAGAGAGGTCGTCGTTGTAGTAAAGCTCAATCATTTCCCGCTGCTTGTCGGTGAGCATACCGCCGTAAATATCCAAAAGCGTTGAGTACTTAAGATCCTTAGCCACAATATCACCCGTCCTGTTCCGAAATAAATACTAAATCTTGTGTCCCCGGTAAAGCCCGAAAACTTTACAGCCACTATTATATACCATTGCACGACGGTTGTCAAGAGGAAATTTTATTTTTAAGAAATTCTTGCGGGAAACTGTCGTCTCAGCAAAAAAGCCAACGTCCATATTCAAACGTCAGCTTTTAGATTTACACAAAACGCCTACAGCATACCCTGCTGTTTCTTTTGCTTGAACTCATGAATTCTGGCGATTGCTTCATCCGGGTCAACGTCCGGCTCAGCCTGACGCTCACTCGTGTAATCGCTTGTTCCGGGATTACATTGCCGGAGGAATCTGACCGTTCCAATAGGACCAAGTGCTTCCTTAAGGGCGTTCATTCCGACAATCTGTATCTCCAATGGATTATTGAGATTAACCTGCGACATAATTTCATCTCCCATATAATTCTTCAAAAATAAATCTGACCGGATTTATAACCTGCACTTTCAGAGACAGATGTGACGCCATTTTTTCGAGTTTATTGTCTGTAGTCAGCATTACTTCGGCTTTACTGGCTTCAGCATAGGCGATCTGAAGACTGTCAAAAAAGTGAATATTTGAGTGCTCTCTGATTTCCTTTGCGCGGTTGTTGATGTCTTCAGTTTCTTCGATCTGAAGATTTATGCTTTCCTCATACAGGTCAAGGACATTCTGACGTTTTATAGGATCTTTGATTTGATAAAGCTCATATTCAAGTGCGTCGCTCCCGGCAATTTCGTACTCACCCTCAATCCTTTTTGTAAGAATGCCAAGGATAGCTTCACCCTCTACAAGGATTTTTTCTTGTTCCAAATCGTCAAATGGTCGGTTGTAACAACAGCTATCAAGATAAATCCGCACAAAATCACCGCCCCTGTTACTATCATTATTAGGATTATACCACATAAAACATGGATTTACAACCCTATTTCGAAATATATACTTCTGAATAAAGTTTTCCCGGAAAATAAAAATAGCCGTTGACAAAACGACCTATCTGGGTTATAATAAATGACAGAGAAGCGGAACTGGCTCCAACAGTTCCGAGTCAACCTCACGTTATGCGAATTCAAGTCCGCATCAAGGGTGGAAAGTGACCGTTCCTGTTTTTACACTACCGGGCGGTTATTTTTTCTGTCCGTCCGACCAAACGTCGAACAGCTTAAAAACAACCGTAAATATTAAACTGAGAAGCAATAAAACTTCGGAAGTTGTCATATTTATCGACTCTCCTTATTTTATGTAATCTCTGCGGAGCAGAAACTACCGGAGCAGTAACTGCTCCTCAGGAAGAGGTCGACCATATTGGATCACAAGTATGTGCACCTGCTCATAATCCTCACTTCTCTGTCAATGTAATTGTACATCACAAAATGATTTTTGTCAACATAAATCGATATTCCGAAATCAAAATCTGTCCCCTGGGCAGATTTTTTATTAAAAACCTCTTGACAACCTTATTTTAATATGATATTATAGTCCTACCTCTTTGCGGGGTCTTTTTTTGGTACGCATTTTTTGATGCGGACGGGCTTCGCGGGCGGGAGGCAGGTCTTTGGCTGCTTTCCTGCAAATAGAGGGAGGCAAACACCTGCGGCTTTCGCAGGAAAAATTCTTCAGGAGGTGCCGAAAAATGAGGAACAATGTAATTCTTGCCTGCACCGAGTGCAAGCAGAGAAACTACACCACAAAGAAAAACAAGAAGAACGATCCCGACAGACTTGAAATGAACAAGTATTGCAAGCACTGCAGGAAGCACACTCTTCACAGAGAAACCAAGTAAGGAGGACCCTGGAATGGCAGACGAAAACGTAAAGGTTGAAAAGAAAGCCAAGAAAAAGGTCAAAAAGCCGAACAGGATTGTCAAGTTCGTCCGCGACCTTATTTCCGAGGTCAAGAAAGTTGTATGGCCCTCCCGCAAGCAGGTCCTCAACAACACCGGAGTAGTTCTGGCGGTGTGCATTATCTGTGGCGCGGCTCTGTTCGCTGTCGACTCGATATTCGGACTTCTTTTGCAGCTCGTTACTGGCTGACACAAGGCAGAGGAGATAAATCATGGAAGATAACGCTCAGGCGAAATGGTATGTCGCTCACACCTATTCCGGATATGAGAACAAGGTAAAACAGAATATTGAAAAGGTTGTTGAGAACCGCAGACTCCAGGACATGATCCAGGAGGTCAGAATTCCGACTGAGACCACCGAAGAGGCTGAGGCACCCGAGGAAGAGGGCGGAAAGAAGCGCAAAAAGGAAGACAACAAGCTCTTCCCAAGCTACGTCCTTATTAAGATGGTGATGACCGACGACACATGGTATATCGTCAGAAACACCAGAGGCGTCACGGGCTTTGTAGGTCCCGGATCCAAGCCGGTTCCGCTCACAGACAAGGAAGTGGCGGCATTGGGCGTTGACTTCAAGAAAGTCTCAGAGGCGACCGTCGGCTTCAAGATCGGCGACACCATCACCGTTACAGGTGGTCCTTTCAACGGATGGCTCGGTTCGGTAACGAATATCAATATGGATGATCAGACTGCTGATATCGTCGTTTCGATGTTCGGTCGTGAAACCCCCGCCACCATCGCAATCTCTCGGCTCAAAAAGCTCGAGGATTAATTCGCATCAAAATTCAGTGGGAGAGCTGCTTTGATAGCTCGCCTAATAGACGGGGTGGATTGTGCAAACAATTTGCAAGCAGATTTGATGCAAGATGTAAATTGTCTCCGGCTCGTCTATCACCACAAAATTGGAGGAAATTATTATGGCACAGAAAGTTACAGGAATTATCAAGCTTCAGATTCCCGCCGGCAAGGCAACACCCGCACCGCCGGTTGGTCCTGCGCTCGGTCAGCACGGCGTAAACATCATGGCGTTCACTAAGGACTTCAACGAAAGAACCAAGAACGACATGGGTCTTATCATCCCGGTTGTCATCACCGTTTACTCCGACCGTTCGTTCACATTCATCACAAAGACTCCGCCGGCAGCTGTTCTTATCAAGAAAGCTTGCGGAATCGAGACCGCTTCAGGTACACCTAACAAGACCAAGGTTGCAACCATCACCAAGGATCAGGTAAGAGCTATCGCCGAGCAGAAGATGCCCGACCTCAACGCTGCTTCCGTTGAAGCTGCAATGAGCATGATCGCTGGTACCGCACGCTCCATGGGAGTAGTAGTTGCCGACTGACGTCGCCAACTACGGAAGTTCACCAGAGGTGAACTTCCAGCGATGAAAACAATTTGAACGAATTAGAAATATAAGTGGGAGGAATTACCCTTTTCCGCTAGCTGAGCTGCAAAGCAGTTCAGGTATCACCACTAACAATTAGATAAGGAGTAAATTTACATGAAACACGGAAAGAAATACGTCGATTCGTTAAAGACAATAGACAAAACAAAGCTTTATGACGTCAATGAGGCTGTTGCACTTGCAAGCACAAATGCAAAGGCTAAGTTTGACGAGACAATTGAAGTTCACATCCGCCTGGGTGTTGACTCCCGTCACGCTGATCAGCAGGTCAGAGGCGCAGTCATCCTCCCTCACGGAACTGGTAAGACAATAAGAGCACTCGTCTTCTGCAAGGAGGACAAGTACGAGGCAGCAAAGGCAGCAGGAGCTGACTATGTCGGCGGCATCGAGTATGTCGACAAGATCATGAAAGAGAACTGGTTCGATTTCGACGTCGTTATCGCTTCTCCCGACATGATGGGCGTTGTAGGACGCTTGGGTAAAGTTTTAGGTCCTAAGGGACTCATGCCTAACCCGAAGTCCGGAACCGTTTCTCCCGACGTTGCAAGAGCAGTTTCCGAGGCTAAGGCTGGTAAGATTGAATACCGTCTCGACAAGACCAACATCATCCACTGCCCCATCGGCAAGGCTTCATTCGGTGAAGCAAAGCTCGCAGAGAACTTTGAGACTCTCCTCAAAGCAATTGTAAAGGCTAAGCCGGCAGCTGCCAAGGGTCAGTACCTCAAGAGCGTCGTAGTAGCATCCACCATGGGTGTCGGCGTCAAGGTCAATACCGCTAAGTACGGCGTTTGACCCAAAATTAACTCTTGACAAATACCATTTTGTATGGTATAAATAATATGCTTCGTTTCTAAAGACAGCCGGTTTTCTCAATCCGAGATGTAATTCCTGCCGAGGAAAAGAGTAGTTTATGATTCTACGTCCTTTTCCCGACCTGTCGGGAAGAGGACTTTTCTTATATGAAATGGGGCACATACGAAAGAACTATGTTCTTTCGTAGCAAATAATAGCAAGCTATTATTTGCAATATCCTATTTTAAAGAGGTGAAAATAATGCCCAACGTTAACGTTCTGAACGAGAAGAAAGCTAAGGTCGCTGAAATCAGCGAGCTCTTGAAGAACTCAAAGGCTGGTGTTTTGGTAAGCTACAGCGGTATCACTGTTGAGGAGGACACTGCTCTTCGTAAGGAGCTCCGTGAAGCTGGCGTCAAGTACACAGTCGAGAAGAACACTCTTCTTAGATTCGCCATGCAGGATTCCGGTTACGATGCTCTTACCGATGTTCTTTCAGGAACCACTGCACTTGCAGTTTCCGCTGATGACGAAACCGCAGCAGCAAGAATCCTTGGCAAGTATGCTGAGGAGCACGAGAACTTCAAGCTCAAGGCTGGATTCATCGGCTCAGAAATCTACGATGCTGACGGAGTTATGTCACTTTCAAAGATTCCATCAAGAGAAGTACTCTTGGCACAGCTCGTTGGTTCTCTTCAGGGTCCTATGCAGAAGCTTGCAGCTACACTTCAGGCTTTGGCAGACAAGCAGGAGGAAGCGGCTTAATCAAAGCTTCGCAATCCTCACCAACAATTTTAATTATTACTTTTAAAGGAGATTTACTAAAATGGCTTCAGAGAAAATTTTAAAGTTTGTAGAAGACGTCAAGGGTCTTTCCGTATTGGAACTCAAGGAACTCATTGACGCAATCCAGGAAGAATTCGGTGTAACCGCTGCTGTTGCTGCTGCTCCCGCTGCAGGTGCTGCCGCTGCTGCTCCCGCTGAGCAGACTGAATTCACCGTTGTCCTCGCTTCCTTTAACGATGCTAAGATGCCCGTTATCAAGGCTGTCAAGGATATCCTTGGCTTGGGTCTTAAGGAATCCAAGGAATTCGTTGAGGGTGCTCCCAAGAACGTCAAGGAAGGCGTTTCCAAGGCAGAAGCTGACGAACTCAAGGCTAAGCTCGAAGAAGCTGGAGCTACTGTTGAGATCAAGTAATCTGATTGAAACCAATAAAAATTGCCCGACTGTAATGGTCGGGCTTTTTTGTCGGAAAAATTTAATTTTCCTGCTTGACAGGGCTTGCATTTTTCAGGATTTCGTGTATAATATAAGTAGAGAAGATAAATCTTCGGATAGTCTCCTCTGCTTCGCTGAACGATGACGAGTGACGGTTCCGACTCGTCGGTAAAATAAAAACTGACCGTGCGAAGATGATGTGTGACGGTTCTGACACATCGGTAAAATAAAACTGACCGGGCGAAGAAAATCCTCGAGGGTGACCGTTTGGGCATCCTCGTTTTTTGTAGGTGATTGTCTTGGAATTTGACGCTGATTTGTACCTTTTGTCTCCGAAATTCACGGCTGACTATCCGCCGGAAAAGTTTCCGGAGCTGATGCACAAGCATGGCAGACCGTATACCTGCTTGCTAATAGACACTCACGATGACTATTTCATCTGTGTCCCATTCCGCTCGGACATCCATCATAAAAATGCTTTCCTGTTTACAAATACCGAACGTTCAAAACGTTCACATTTGGGACTGGATTTCTCAAAAATAGTCATCATAAAAGAAACAAGCTACTTTGATTCAGAAACTGCGATTGTCGACCAGGATGAGTATGCAGAAATGAAGCGAAACCTGCCGACTATCGTGAACGACGCTGTGAGCTACGTCGATACCTACATAAACCATGTCACGGGCAGGAAGACTCTTCACCCGAGAGAGTTTGCGAGAAAATATCAATATTCAACACTGCCGTATTTTCATGATGTTATGGGAATATAAAAAGAGACCCTTTTTCAAGGTCTCTTTTTTGTCATGTTGGTCTGTCCGACAGGAATTGAACCTGCGCGCATACGGTCGGAGCGTATTGCTCTATCCACTGAGCTACGGACAGATGTGGGAGGGCGGGCTGCCGGATGCCTCCGACAGCCCGTCCCTTATGGGAAGGACGTAACTGGCTTATCTTAATTTCGCTCCTGCGGGAACAGAATCGTCGAGGAAAGTGACTTTCGCCGTGCCATCAGGCATTTCGGCGCAGACTATCATTCCCTGGGATATCTCTCCGCAGAGCTTGGCGGGCTTAAGGTTTGCAACGACTACAATCGTCTTTCCGATGAGGTCTTCCGGCTTATACCACTTGGCAATTCCGGAGACAACCTGTCTGCCGCCCATACCATCATCAAGCGTGAGCTTAAGGAGCTTGTTTGACTTTTCGAGTTTTACGCAATCCTTGACCTTTGCGGCTCTCAGCTCAGTCTTCATGAAGTCATCTATTGTAATTTCGGGGGCTAACTCTATCTTTTCGGGTTCAGCTTCATCTGCGGGCTCATCCTTGTGGGCGAGCTCTGCCTGGAGCTTTTCGCGCTCTTCGTTCAATTCTTTCAGAACCTTTTCCGAATCGATTCTCGCGAACAGAGGAACTGCCTGACCGACTTTATTCCCTGCGACATATCCGCCGAAGCTGTCTAATGTCTCAAGTTCCTTGACGTCGGTTCCGATCTGGGAGAGAATCTTGTCACTTGTTTCCGGCATGAACGGAGCTGCCAGAACGCCGATAAATCTTATCGCCTCAATCAGCTCATAGAGAACCGTTTCAAGCCTCGACTTGCCCTCGTCGGTCTTGGCAAGCTTCCAGGGTTCGTTTTCGTCGATATACTTGTTTGCACGTCTGGCAAGAGTGATGAGGTCATTAGCCGCATCCGCCAGGTGGAACGACTCGAAGCGTTCCTCCATGTTCTTCTTCGCCTGAACTGCACAGGCTTCCAGGTCGAAATCGTTCTCGGTCTTGTCGTGAGGAGCGATAACCACGCCGCCCTGGTACTTGTTGACCATCGTGACGGTGCGGTTGACAAGGTTTCCAATATTGTTTGCAAGGTCAGTGTTGTATCTCTCGATGACGTTCTCATAGTAGATTGAGCCGTCAGCGGTGAAAGGCATTTCGCTGAGAAGATAGTATCTTGTAGCGTCAACGCCGAATCTCTTCACGAGATCGTCGGCATAGATAACGTTGCCCTTGGACTTTGACATCTTATCTGTTCCGAAGAGAAGCCACGGATGTGCAAAAATCTGCTTCGGGAGCTCGAGTCCCAGAGCCATAAGCTCGGCAATCCAGTAGATAGAATGGAATCTTAAGATATCCTTTCCGATAACATGGGTGCAGTTAGTCCAGTATTTCTTATAGTCGTCGCTCGGGTTGTCAACATCGTAGCCGAGACCAGAGATATAGTTCGTCAGAGCGTCGATCCAGACATAAACCACGTGCTTCGGGTCGAAATCGACCGGGATTCCCCATTTGAACGAGGAGCGGGTTACGCACAGATCCTGGAGACCGGGCTTAAGGAAGTTATTGACCATTTCCTTGCGCCTTGAAACCGGCTGGATGAATTCGGGGTTATTCTCAAACAAGTCTTCAAGCTGCTTCTGATATTTTGAAAGCTTGAAGAAATAGGCTTCTTCCTTTGTCTTTTTGACCTCGCCGCCGCAGTCGGGGCACTTGCCTTCTACAAGCTGAGTCTCTGTGTAGAAGCTCTCGCAGGTGACGCAGTACTCGCCCTCGTATTCGCTCTTGTAGATGTCGCCCTGGTCGTAGAGCTTCTTGAAAATTTTCTGGACGTTTCTTTCGTGGTCCTGATCAGTTGTTCTTATAAAACGGTTATAGGAGATACCGAGCATGTCATAGATTTCCTTGACCTCGCCGGCGACCTTGTCCACATGCTCTTTCGGAGTGATGCCCTCAGAGATAGCCTGCTGCTCAATCTTCTGACCGTGCTCGTCTGTTCCGGTAAGGAAGAAAACGTCATATCCCTGCATTCGCTTGAACCTCGCCAGAGCATCAGCGCATACTGCATCATAAGTGTTGCCGATGTGCGGCTTCTTGGATGTATAAGCAATAGCGGTAGTAATAAGATACGGTTTTTTGTCCATGATGATTCCTTCCTCTCACAAAATTGCTTCCGGCTGCCCAAAAGCTTGCTATTATATTATAGCCGATTTTGGGGATTTGTCAAGACATCTGTACTTAATTGAGAAGCGAATAATTGTGTTGACAGTTGTCTCTTTGTGTGATATATTGTCGATGGTGAGAGGTGGTCGCTCTTCCCTCGCGAGAGGAGGTGACGCTGATGGAGATTATTTCGATTTTATCGTTAATCTTGGACGTAATAGCTATTGTTATTGCTGCCTTCACTATCGGTTACACCGTTGGTAGTAACCAGAAGAAATAACCGCACCTGACTTCGAGTCAGATACGGCACTTTTTTGAATCTATTTCTATAGTCTTGGGAGAGTGACCGCTACCTGAATTGCAGTTCGGGTAGCCTCTCACCACTATTATTATAACTCACGGCTGTTGTTTTGTCAATAGCCATTTTTTATTATTGCGGATACGTGAGATCCTCCGCCCTATACCCCTCAAGCCTCTCCAGCAGCGGCAGGACGTCGACCTTGGCGGACTCGAGGTCGTGCTCAAGGTAGTTTCCGCATTCTGGTTCTGTGGCTCCGGGGATGTCTCCCTCGAAGTCGCGAACGAATTCAAGGCATTCCCGGACAAGTCTGATTGCGGCTTCCTTGTTGTCGTCCCTTAGAAGAAGATAGAACCCCGTCCGGCAGCCCATCGGTCCTGCATAGATGACCTTGTCGCCCATGAATGATGACCGGGCATAGGTCGCGACAAGGTGCTCAATAGTGTGAAGAGACGGGTTCGAGACGTAAGTCCCGCCGTTCGGCTTGACCATCCGAAGATCGTAGGTGACAATGTCCCCGTCGATCCTGGAAATATAAAGCCCGACCCCAAACTTGCGGTGGTCAACCTGAAAACTTGCGATTTTTTGCATAGTGATGTCCTCCTTGGTGAAAGTAGAAGCCGCCGGCGACTGGATTTTCAACCATTTCTGCCTCCATAAAACAAAAGGCTGTCGGAAAAGTCCAACAGCCGAAAAATTTGAACTCGACCTTGTTTATACCGGAATATCGAGTACCGGTAAACATTTGCTCTCGACCTTATTTCAGTTGGATATCGAGTACCAACAGACATTTGAACACTAGGTTCACTTATATTATACCCGGATTTAGTGGGTTTGTCAATAGCTTTCCGAGGGAAATCTCATTCAGGAATGTAAAACGTCTGCCTCGGACCCGTATCTTGCATGAGGGTTTTCGGGTCTTTGAACTTTGTTAGATAGATGAACGTGTCATACAGGTCTCCTGCGCAGCCGCCGAAGTGGACGGCAAAGATTAGGGCGACCGCAAGCTTCATTGTCGGGTCGGGAAGAGCGACGAGGAGCACTAAAAACAGAATCGAGTAGACGGTGAACGGTGCCAGAAGTGCTATCATCGCCGTTTTTCTATATACAAATATCTTCGGCACGCCGCAGTAGGCGACTGTCAGCGTAAGCCCGAACGTCAGCTTTTCGCCGGTCATCGCTTTATAAGCAATCCCGTGGGTCAGCTCGTGGAGAATCGTATAGACGATAAGCAATCCGCACAATATGAGCAAAAACCAGCTGTTTATCGTGATTTCCTCCGCGGTCATGAAAATAATCACAACCAGCGGCACGGCTATAACGATCATCAAAGCCATCGCAACGACGTTGAGCCAGATCGAGAACTTGCCCGATGTCGCGTCTATAACATAGGCTTCTTTGTACCCCTCTGGGAGGGTTCTTTCAAAATTTTGATTTTTCATGTTGATTTCCTTTCCACAAAGTACTCATGGCTCCCCTTGATAAGGGGAGCTGGCAGCGAAGCTGACTGAGAGGTTCCTCTACATTACCCCTACTTTCCCCATCTTCTTCGCTTCCCTCATATACGCCTCCGTGTTCGCAAACCAGACAATGCAGACAGCGAGGGATGGCAGGAAGCCGGTTCCGAAGATTATCGCCGACAACGCCAGGATCACGGCAAGGGCGGCGCAGACGGTGTTGGTCGTCTGATATGCCTTATAGGCGCACTGCCCTATCATCGCCTTTTCAGCCTCGTCGCAGCTTGAGAGCCACTTTTTCTGGAACTTCATGTCGTAAACAGAGCCTTTCTTCTCGGGGTTCTGGGACCTGATCAGGTCAACCGACTTTTGTTGGAGAATAGTTGCCTCAGCCATCACGGCGACAAACCCGGCAATTGCAACCGCAGTGAAGATGCTGATGTTCTCCGACCCTCCCGAATAGGAAGCCGCAATCAGGAAGAAAGAGATTATGAGACCAACGCTAGTTGTGTGGATGACGCCCGAGAGCTTACTGTCTGCTTTTTCATAAACCTCCTCGTCCTCGCCGTCCCAGCCCTGAAGAATCTTCTTCGCACTCTTGTACATGGGAATGCAGATGAGCGGTACAACAACTGCAAGCACCACCATCAGGCATGGCGCGACATATTTTCCGAAAAGAACTCCGAGCTCTCCTATTTTGTCTGAATGGTCGACGAACACGGACGCAAGTCCGAGAACAAATCCGACCACCACAGATAGGATGATTATTGCAATAAACATAGGCAGAGCTTTCTTGTTATCCTTTTTGATTTCATTATTTTCCATTTTCCGAATCCTCCTGCAAATAAAATATTTCGTCGATAGAGCAGCCGCAGACCTGGGCTATAGTCAGAGCCAGGGTTACCGACGGGGAATAATCGCCGCGCTCGATAAGGCTGATGGTCTGCCTCGAAACCCCGCAGAGTCGCCCCATTTCCTGCTGGTTGACCCCAAGCCCTGCCCGCTTCTCCTTAAGACGATTTTTAAGTATTGGCATACTTGAGCCTCCTTTGACAGATTTGGTTGTCAAATTGACAACTTTCTTTGTCATTTCAGAGTATAGCACAGGTTGAGGAAGATGTCAATAGGAAATTTAAATTTTATTTCCCATAGTCTCTCCCTCAACCATTCCATTCCATAATCTATAATAGAGCCCGCCATGCGCAAGCAATTCCTCATGCGTCCCCTCTTCCTCGATTCCGTCGGTGCCGAGGACGATTATACGGTCGGCGTTTTTGATGGTGGTGAGGCGGTGGGCAATCGTCAGGGTGGTTCTGCCCTCGGATAGGAGGTCTAGACTCCTGCCGACAAGGACTTCGCTTTCGTTATCCAGGGCACTTGTGGCTTCGTCTAAAAGCAGAATCGGGGGATTCTTGAGGAAGACCCGTGCTATTGAAATCCGCTGCTTCTGCCCGCCTGAAAGCTTGACGCCTCGCTCGCCGACATAGGTGTCGTAGCCGTCCTTGAGTTCACTTATGAAGCTGTCCGCTCCTGCCAGCTTGGCGGCGCGGATGATGTCTTCCCGACTGGCGTTAAAATCACCGTATGAAATGTTTTCGGCAACCGTTCCGCTGAAGAGATAGACATCCTGCTGGACAACTCCGACTGAGGTTCTGAGGCTCTTTAAAGTGACGTCCCTGATGTCCTGCCCGTCAACGAGAATTTCACCGTCGGTGACGTCATAGAACCTGGGGATAAGGCTTACGAGGGTGGTCTTCCCTCCACCAGACGGTCCCACAAGTGCGAGCTTCTCGCCCGGATGAATCGTGAGATTTACGTTATGCAAGACCCGGTTGTGGTCATCGGGGTACTCAAAGCTGACGTTCTTGAACTCGATTTCGCCCGATTTGACGGCGAGATCCCGGGCATCCGGCTTGTCCGCAATGTCTATGGGTGTGTCAATAATCTCAAGGAATCTCTCAATTCCGGTCATTCCGCGCTGGAACTGCTCAAGATAGTTGACGATGGTGCGGATGGTGGCGATAAGAGTTCCGACATACATGACGTAGGCAACCAGATCGCCGGCATTTATCTTCCCATTCACAAGGAAAAGCCCGCCCGCAAGCAGGACGACGGTGTACATAATTCCGTCGAAAACACGGGTGGAGGTGTTTAAGGTCGCCTGGATGTAGTAGCTCTTCTTTTTGACGGCCTTGAACTCCTGGCTGTTCCTCTCGAAACGCTGCTCCTCCTCGTCCTCGGCGGCAAATGTCTTGATGACCTGCTGACCAAGGAGGCTATCCTCAATCGTTGAGTTGAGCTCGCCCACTTTTACTCTTTGCTTATAGAATATCGCTTTGAGCTTTTTGTTGAGGAAGAAGCTTAAGACAACCATCAGTGGAACGCAGGCGAAGATTATCGCCGTGAGGCTGATGCTAGTCCCGCAGAGGATGACAAACGATGCCACAAGCTTGATAGCCGCGATGAAGAACTCCTCCGGGCAGTGGTGGGCAAACTCGGTCACGTCGAAGAGGTCGTTAGTGATTCTGCCCATGATGGTGCCGACCTTGGTGTTGGAGTAATATGTCGAGCTCAGGCGTTGCAGATGTTTGAACGCATCCGTTCTCATGTCCGTCTCGATATAGACGCCCATGATGTGTCCGGTTGAAGCCATATAGAAGTTCGCCGCAGCGTCGATAAGCCGGAGAATAACATAGAGCCCGGCAAGCTTGAGGACGATTTCGACAGTCAAAGTTATTGAAGAATCCACCGCCGCATTGGTGAGGTAGCTGATCATCTTCGGCAAAATAATGTCGCAAAGCGTCGTCAACGCCGCGCAGAATAAGTCGAAAATCATCATCCACTTGTACTTCAGTAAGTAGGGAAGAAACCGGCGGAGGATTGGTTTCTTTTGAGGGGTTGATGGCATATTGTGATCTCCTTTTTACTTAAAAACCAAGAAAAATTTCTTGTCTTTTCCCTTTCCGACCTGCTCCAAAAGCCCACGCTTGCACATTTCACTTGCTATGGTATAGGAACGGGTTTTCTTGACTCCCAGAAGCCTGCCGATCTCTTCTTCTGTAATAGAGCCATGATTTTCTGTATAATCAATAACTGCATGCATCTGAGAGCTGAGTTCCCGAGAGTGTTTAAGAATAACGCTTTCGGAAGAATTAGTGTTATAGAGAGTTATCTTAAAAGTGTTGCTTGTGACTTCAATTTTGGGCTGCTCGGGGCTGTCCTTGTAGCAATTATAGATTCTCCTGATTCCGGTGCCATAGGACTCAATCAGGTGAAGCCGGTGGAAGACCTCTGCAAGTCTCTTATTTCTCGGCTGAGAAATTCCGCTCCTTATATCATCAGGAGAAAGCCCCGGAAGAAGCCCTCCTATCGATATAAACTCAATTTCATTATCGGTCACATTTATGATTATGCTTCCGCTGAAGCTGTAATCGCGGTGAACGATGGCATTGAGAAGAGCCTCTCTCAAAGCGGCTTCCGGATAGTCAGAGTGCTCAACCCGTTCAAGTCCTTTAAAGCTCGCCGCAGTTCTGTTGCAGAGGGAAAGATAGTCAAATGCTCCGTCAAGCTGGGCGAAAAGCGAACCTCCAAACTCTTTGCTGTCCTTGAAAATCGTTTTTGCCTCATCACTGAATACGGCGATTTTTATTGTATGGCGGCACTGGTCGGACAAAAGAAATCCGAGATTTGAATATAGTCCTGATGAAAGCTGGGTAATTCCAAGAGCCGGGTATTTTTCCTGAGAAAACTCCACACCATACCTTTCAAATGCCTTAGCAGTCGATTCAAAGGAGAGATTTTGTTCCAAAGAGCGTGAATCTTCAAAGCTGTCGCCATCATTCTGCTTTATCATCAGTCTTATCTGTTCGTTTGAAGCCGGAGCAGAAGAAGAGCCTTGTCTGACATAAACCCCGCTCGGCTTCAAGCCTTTTGACCTAAGATAATAAGGCTTGTTGGTTCCCTCACTTACAGTAATTATGATGACATTGCCATCTATGGCATAATGAACGAACATTGTGGCATCCGGGAGAATTGAGTCTCGAACGCCGTTTGAAATACGTGTCTGGGTTTCATCAACTTTTTCCAAGCCAACAGGATTGCCGCTATCGTCAACACCGACTTTGATAGTACCGCCACTGGTGTTGGCAAATGCAACAACTTCCTTGTATATCTCCTCAGTAAACATGACTTTGAACTCGGTATTTTCATTTTCATAATTCATCTGATATCCTCCTTTTCGCTTTTTCACTATTATACCAGTGAATTTTCACTCTGTCAATGTGAAATCCAACTTTCACAGTGAAAATTGAGATTTCACAGTGAAAATTCAGCTTCCGCAGTAAAAAAAGTGAATTTTCACCCTGAAAAGTGAAAATTCACTCTGTAGCGGAGGGACTTACCCTCTCACCATCCTATAAAGTCTCCTACTGGCTTCTCTCATGACGGCGATTCTGCCGCCGCAGTCGTCGAGGTAGGGGTCATTGCCCCAGGAGGTGCGCTTTAAGATTTGCGGAGCGGTGCCCTCTTTCATTTCATATCCGCAGGCGGCGAGTTCGTTCTCAAGAGAATCCACCCCGACCCGCTTGTGGTGGTCGTCAAACAGAATTCCGCCATAGACGAGTGTGCCCCGGACAAATTCGACGCAGGTGAACGCCATTTTCCTTGGGAATCGTCTGCCAAGCATATACGTCCCGCAGGAAATGAAGTTGTAGACATAGTCGTCGCGCGAGGCGATCATTTCAGAAATGTGCGACCTTATAAGTTCATAGGTTTCGAGGTCGACGTCGACCCTGTAAGCCCGGACGACCGTCTTTCCGGTCATCAGATACCTTTTCGGCGACTCGCAGACAAGCCCTGAAATCATCGGGTGGTCTATGTAGATTCGGGAGAACGAATAGAACGTCTTCATCCCGTCAAGAGAGATAGCCGCATGGTTGAACCGGTGCCTGGTCATCGTGCGTATGAAGCGACCGGTTTTCAGGTCGGTCGCGAAAAAGACGATGTAAATCGGTTTTGTGATTGTGTATATCATAAATGCCTTTCTCAAATTTCCCTTGCTTCCAAATAATATCTCTTGTCCTCCGCATGACCCATCGAGAATGTCTTTCTAGGCAATGCTCCATCGTGGATGACGGCAGGGAAAAGGTCTTTCTTATCCATCGGGTCAAGAATAAATCCGACAGAATTTTCGGATTTGGCTAGATTTTTGAGAACATCTTCGCCGTGGATATAGTCAATTTCGCCGCCAAATTCCTTAAGATACTCATCGAGGAAAGTCTGCAAGCTTCCGACAGCAAGCTTTGAAAGCGGATTGTGAATCGTGAGAGTCTCCGAAGTGCCGCCGGTGACAACAGTCACTTTCTGACCGTCGCCGGATTCGGAAGTATCAAGCTTTTCAGCCATTTTCTTAAGAAGATGCTGGGGGTCAACTCCCATGACAATTCTGTGAATCGCCTCGAACTGAAGAGCTTCTGAATGGAGGTTGACAATCTCGCAGAGGGCATACCTCGCCGGGTGGTTCGACATGTCCACTCCCGGATTTTCCCTCTTGAGCCGCTCGTAGTGCTCCTTTGCGGTGGCAAGAGAATGGTTCCCGTCGCCCATTGCAAATAGGAGCTCGCACTTTCTTGAAAGTTCCCCCAATGCGGAATCGACTTCCGAAATCTCATTCTCTTCAAGAAGATACCCCGAAATGCTCCCTCCGCCCTGCATCAGCTCAAAATCGTAGAGCTTCTTAAGCCCACTTGTCTTCCCCGAAAGCGGCTCAATAACGGTGCGCTCCGGGTCATCAATCAGAATCATTATATGCGGAAGTTCAAGCCTTGCATTCTCGCGGATTTTGAGCCTCGGGGGAATTCTTTCCGCAACGGTCGCTTCAGTGGCGCGAATCTGTGACTTAGAGCCAGAATGGTAGTCATAATGCTCAAGATCCACTGCCCCGACAATGCCCTCCCTGAGCTTCCCGTCCGACTGAATCCTGCGGACATAGACCATGGCGTTTTTAAACTCCCGGAAAATTCCCGCTGAGAGATAGCTTTCGATGTTCTGGTTTATCCTGGCGATACGCTCATCAGTGTCCGGCTTGCCAAGATAAATTTCCGGCAAGGTGAGCCTGAGGGTCGAGGGACTATCCCCGACAAGACGCTCAGTCTCATCCCAATACCCCGGCTCCCCGGTAAACTGGTCGCAAGCCACGACAGACCACTTGGTCATATCAATACTTTCTTTCGGCAGAAGAATATCCGCCGGATGGAAGGATGTGTGCATAAAATTGCTCCTCAAAATATAAAATTTCCACTTGTAATCATGGGCGAATTATGGTATAATAATCCCATAATAATCCCGATATGGAGGTATGAATTATGGCATTGCCAAAAGTAATCCCGATAAATGAACTAAAGAACACGGCAAAAATCTCGCAAACCTGCAAAGAAAGCGATACACCGATTATCATAACCAAAAATGGCTATAGTGATATGGTTATTATGAGTGTTGAGCTCTACGAACGAGAAATGGCAGAAGCTGAGCTTGCCGGAATAATCAATGAAGCAGTTATGGAAGAAGAAAACGGTGCACCCTGGATAGATGGAGATGAATTCTTTGCGTCGATGAGGGAGAAGTACGGTGCCTGAAAAATATTCATTGAAAATTCTTCCCTGTGCTGCCCGGAATTTAGACGAGGCATTTGAATATATTTCAGGAATTCTCGAAAACCCGACAGCTGCTGTCAATCTCATACAAGATATCTACGATGCTCTTGATCTGGTGAGATATAATCCCGAAATGTGCCCTTTGGTCAAAAATGAGCATGTCAGCAGACCTGATTTCAGACGGTTGAAAGTCAAGAAATACCTGATTTTCTACCGAGCTGACCACAAGTCCAAAGAAATCAAGGTCTACCGTGTTATCTACGAAAAGAGAAAGTACGAAGATTTATTATAAGTCCCTCCCGCAGCACTTCTTATATTTCTTCCCGCTTCCGCAGGGGCAGGGGTCGTTTCTGCCTATCTTCTTCCCGACCTTGCGGGTGGCGTTGACTGAGCCGTCGGAAGAGCCGGTCGGGTCGGCTTTAAGAACCTGCTCGCGCTTGATGGGGGCGTCTTTTCTTAAGTGAGTGTGATAGAGGATTCTGACGGTGTCCTCGCAGATGGATTCTATCATCGCGTCGAACATGTCAAATCCCTCCATACGGTAGGCAACAACAGGGTCGTGGCTGCCGTAGGAACGGAGTGCGATGCCCTTTTTGAGCTCGTCCATGTCGTCGATGTGCTGCTCCCACTTGGTGTCGACGCTTCGGAGTAGCGCGACTCTCTCGCATTCGCGGAGGATTTCGGTGCCGAGTTCCGTTTCCTTGTCATCATATGCCTTTAATGCCGCCTCGGTTGCTTCCTCAGTGACCTGCTCGCGGGTGAGGTCGCCTAGCTCTTTGACAGAATAGTTGAAGTCGTTCGGAACGGTGAAGAGCCCGGCAAAGTGCTCCCTGAGCCCCGCGAAGTTCCAGTTCTCCTGCTCGTCTCCTGCAAGATAGGTGTTCACGCTGTTTGAAACGAAGTCTCTGATCATCTTCAGGATATTTTCGTGGATGTCCTCGCCCTCGAGAACCTGAGAACGCTCCTTATAGATGATTTCTCTTTGCTGGTTCATGACGTCGTCGTAGTTAAGGACATTCTTACGGATGTTGAAGTTGCGTCCCTCGACCTTCTTCTGGGCGGATTCTATGGTGTTTGAAAGCATCTTCGACTCGATAGGCATATTGTCGTCGACATTCATTGTGTTCATCATGTTTGTGATTCTGTCGCCGCCGAAGAGCCTCATCAGGTCGTCTTCAAGCGAGAGGTAGAACCTGCTTTCGCCCTCGTCGCCCTGACGACCGGAACGTCCACGGAGCTGGTTGTCAATACGTCTCGATTCATGACGCTCGGTGCCAATTATGAACAGTCCTCCTGCCGCCTTGACCTCTTTCGCCTTTTCCTTGATGTCTGCCGAGAACTTGTCGTATTCCTCGTGATAGAGCTTTCTGCCCTCGAGGATTCTTTCATCCTCGGTCTCGTTGAAGCCGGTTATCTCGTAAATCTCTTCCTCTGTGTATTCCTGCTTTCTGAGCTCTGCCTTGGCGAGGAACTCGGCATTACCGCCGAGCATGATGTCGGTACCACGTCCGGCCATGTTGGTGGCAATTGTTACGGCTCCAAGCTGTCCTGCCTGAGCTACAATCTGGGCTTCGCGCTCATGCTGCTTTGCATTTAGTACCTCATGCTCGATTCCACGACGCTTGAGCATCTTCGAGAGAAGCTCCGACTTCTCGATCGAAATAGTGCCGACCAGAACCGGCTGACCTTTCTTATGGCACTCCACAACCTGGTCGATAACTGCGTTGAACTTAGCCTGCTCTGTCTTGTAGACGACGTCCGGGTGGTCAATTCTTATCATCGGCATGTTGGTTGGAATTACGATGACATCGAGCTTATATATTTCCTTGAATTCGTTCTCTTCGGTTGCGGCTGTACCAGTCATACCGGAGAGCTTTTTATACAGTCTGAAATAGTTCTGGAAAGTGATAGTCGCAATTGTCTTTGATTCATTCGCGACCTTTACGCCCTCCTTAGCCTCAATAGCCTGGTGGAGACCGTCGTTATACCGTCTGCCATACATCAGTCGACCGGTGAACTCATCTACTATGATGACCTCGCCGTCCTTGACGACATAGTTTATGTCTCTCTTCATGACGCCGTTAGCCTTTATTGCCTGGTTGATGTGGTGCAATAGGGTTATATTTTCTGTGTCCGAAAGGTTCTCAACTCCGAAATAGGCTTCCGCCTTGGCAGTACCTTTCTTTGTGAGGGTAGCAGTTCCGGCTTTTTCATCTACGATATAGTCGCCGTCATATGCCTCGTCGGTGTCGACTTTCTTTTCAACCTCGACAACAACATTCTTTTGTAAGGTCTTGGCGAAGCGGTCAGCCCTCTGGTAGAGGTCGGTAGACTTGTCGCCCTTGCCGGAAATGATAAGAGGAGTTCTCGCCTCATCGATTAAGATTGAGTCAACCTCGTCGACTATTGCGAATGCATGACCACGCTGGACACGGTTCTTCTTGTAGATGACCATGTTGTCTCTAAGGTAGTCAAATCCGAATTCATTGTTTGTTCCATAGGTTATGTCGCAGGCATAAGCCTCTCTTCTCTCGTCGTTATTCATCGAGTGGAGGATAACGCCGATCGAAAGCCCCAGGAATCTGTAGACTCTTCCCATCTCCTCCGACTGGAATTTAGCGAGGTAGTCGTTTACGGTTACGACATGGACGCCCTCGCCCGAAAGGGCGTTCAGGTAGGATGCCAGGCAGGCGGTCAGGGTTTTGCCCTCACCGGTTTTCATTTCGGCAATTCTGCCCTGGTGCAAAACTATTGCGCCCACAATCTGGACAGGAAATGCACGCTTGCCCAAAACTCTCGCCGCCGCTTCACGGCATACCGCCAGAGCCTCCGGCATGATGTCGTCTAAGGTCTTGCCGTTTTTGAGTTCCGACTTGAATCTGTCGGTCTCGCCGCGCAATTCTGCATCTGAAAATGCCTTGTACTTGTCCTCGAGGCTCAGGACTTTCTGCTTTATGGGTTCGATTCTCTTCAATTCTTTGTCACTGTATGTGCCGAATATTTTATCTAAAAATGCCATTGTGATGGCTCCTTTCTTGCGTGAATACATTCAGATTAAGTATACTCCGAATTAGTGTGGCTGTCAATATTGCATTTTTGTAGATTCTGTGATATTATAATATAGTGTAACCAACAATCAAAGAACGAGGTGTTTATTATGCTCGAAAGTCGTGTCAGGAGCTTTAAGGGCGGAGTGCATCCTAAAGGCAATAAAGAAATGTCCATGGACTGCGCTATTGAGAAGCTCTCACCCAAGGGCGAAATATCATATCTTATGAGCCAGCATATCGGGGCTCCTGCCCAGCCGTGCGTTGCGGTCGGTGAGAGAGTTCTCGTCGGGCAGACCATTGCCAAGGCTCCGTCGTTTGTGTCTGCGGATATATGCTCGTCGGTTTCTGGGGTTGTGAAATCCATCAAGCCGGTTCCCACTTCGTCCGGCGACGATATAACCGCTATCTCAATCGAAAACGACTACGAGTATGAAGCTATAGAGGGCTTGGGACAGCCAAGGGACTATGACAAGCTTTCAAAGGACGAAATCCGCGAAGCCATAAGGAATGCCGGTCTTGTCGGAATGGGCGGAGCGGGCTTCCCGCTGTCGGTCAAGCTGGCTGTAAAGGATGACTCGAAAATAGATTACGTAATAATAAACTGCGCCGAGTGCGAACCATACATAACCTGCGACTATCGGCTGATGCTTGAGAGGACAGAAAAGGCAATTCTCGGACTGAAAGTGGTCTTAAAGCTTTTCGACAATGCTAAGGGTGTTTTCGCGGTCGAAAATAACAAGCCCAAAGCGATTGAAGCCCTTGCCGAGGCGACCGAGGGCAGCGAAAGGATGATAGTCCAGCCGCTTAAAACCAAATATCCCCAGGGCGGCGAGCGGCTCATTATAGAAGCAGTCACCGGTCGGCAGATAAATTCAAAAATGCTCCCTGCCGATGCCGGGTGTGTGGTAATCAATCTTGCAACCATAATGGCTGCCGCAGACGCCGTCTGCCTGAGAACTCCTCTTATGACCCGTGTCGTGACGGTAACTGGCGACGCTGTTGTTCATCCCTCCAATTTCGAGGTTCCTATAGGAATCTGTGCGAGAGAATTAGTTGAAGCTGCCGGAGGCTTTAAATCTGATCCCGAAAAGATTATCTTCGGCGGTCCCATGATGGGAGCGTCTATCATAGACCTCGATGTCCCTGTCACAAAGACAACTTCATGCATTTTGTGTCTTAGTCACGATGAAGTAAAGAGTCTTGAAGCTACTGCATGTATAAGATGTGGGCGGTGCATGGACGCCTGCCCGGAAAACCTGATGCCGCTTAAGCTGAAAGACTTGGCTGACAAGCGGAGATATGAAGAATTCGAGAAGCTCGGCGGGCTTGAATGCATAAGCTGCGGCTCCTGCACATATATCTGTCCCGCAAAGAGGCGGCTGTCACAATCAATCACTGCAGCTAAACGTGAGGTTCTTGCAAGAAAGAAGGCGAAGAAATGAAGCTGAATATGTCAATTTCGCCCCATGTGAGGTCACATGACACAACCCGCTCGGTCATGCTCGATGTCGCAATTGCTATGATTCCGTCAATCATAATCGGAATCTACTATGGTGGCTGGCGGGCGGCACTTGTGGTTGCCCTTTCTGTCGGCTCATGCGTCTTGTGCGAATTTCTCTATGACAAGCTCATGCACAAGCCAAACACTATCGGAGACTGCTCGGCAGTGGTCACAGGGCTTATACTCGCCTGCAACCTATATTCAACTGCGCCGATATGGCTCCCCATCCTCGGCGGAGCGTTCGCCATCATCGTTGTCAAGATGCTATATGGCGGCTTGGGTCAGAACTTCATGAACCCCGCCTGCGCGGCAAGGTGCTTTTTGCTCATTTCTTTCCCGTCGATAATGACAAGCTATCCTACACTCGACGGAGTTTCAAGCGCGACGCCTCTTACGGCTCTTGCATCAGGGGAAACGGTTTCCTTAAGCTCCTTGCTCCTCGGAAATCACATAGGAACTATAGGCGAGACTTCTGTAATTGCTATCCTGGTAGGTTTCCTCTACCTGGTATTCAGGAAAGTAATCAGCCCGAGGATAACCCTCTGCACTGTCGGTTCTGCGGCAGTGTTCTTATTGATATTCGGGAACATGGCTGGCGAGACGGTCAATGTAAACTTCATGATGACCCAGCTTCTGGCTGGTGGTCTCTTATTCGGTGCCGTATTCATGGCTACCGACTACGTCACAGCACCGGTCACCAAGTGGGGACAGGTTATATATGCAGTCCTGATAGGACTTTTAGTTGCGTTTATCAGATGCTTCGGCGGCTCAACTGAGGGCATGAGCTATGCTATCATAATCGCTAACCTACTGACTCCTCTTCTTGAAAAGGCAACAAAGCCGACTCCATTCGGTATAAGAAAGGAGAAGACGGCAAAATGAAAAAAATAGTTTTAGACACCCTTAAACTCGTTGCGATAACCCTTGTCGCAGGCGTGCTCCTTTCGATAGTCTATCAGCTCACAAAGGACACGATAGCCGCGGCTGAAGCGCAGGAGCTGACCGATTCCTATTCGGCAGTAATGTCTCTGGCGTCGGAATTTGTCGAAATCGAAAGCCCCGAAACGGACGCTTTTGGCGAGGACAATACTCTTAATACAGCACTCTACGCCTATGATTCAGCTGGAAACGAGATAGGAGCTGTCCTATCCGTCACCTCCCACAAGGGCTACGGCGGAGATATCGACATCACTATTGGAATCGACACGGACGGCGTCATAACCGGAATTGTTGTGACTTCAATGAGCGAGACCTCCGGACTCGGTGCCAACTGCCAGAATGAGGAGTGGATTTCGCAGTACATCGGCAAGAGCGGCTCGGTCGCCTACACCAAAACCGGTGCAACAGCTGACAATGAGATAGACGCCATTTCCGGTGCCACGAAAACCACCCGTGCTATAACAAACGCCGTCAATGCGGCACTAGATTTTGCCGCCGACTGTTTCGGCTACGGAGAGGGAGGGGAATCTTAATGAAAACAGCTTTAGAACGCCTCTATAACGGCATCATAAAAGAGAACCCGACCTTAGTTCTCATGCTCGGCATGTGCCCGACTCTTGCGGTCACCACAAGTGCCATGAACGGCTTAGGAATGGGTCTTTCGACCTGCTTTGTACTGATGCTTTCAAACCTCATAATCTCGCTGCTCAGAAAGTTCATCCCCGACAGCGTTAGAATGCCTGCCTACATAGTCGTAATCGCATCGTTCGTCACAATAGTTGAACTTCTCATGCAGGCTTATGTCAGAAGCCTCTATGCTTCGCTTGGGCTCTATATCCCGCTTATCGTTGTTAACTGCATCATCATGGGCAGGGCTGAAAGCTATGCTTCAAAGAATCCTCCCGTTGCATCGTTCTTTGACGGCTTGGGAATGGGGCTTGGATTCACGCTGGCTTTGACCATAATCGGTGCTATAAGAGAGCTCCTCGGAGCAGGCACACTCTTTGGACTAAGCATCATGCCCGACTCATATGAGCCCATTTCAATCATGATTATGGCTCCTGGTGCGTTCTTTGTACTGGCAGTACTCACTGCCTTGCAGAATAAACTGGGTGCGCCATCTGTCACGAATAAGAAGAGTTCAAGCTCCTGCGCCGGCAACTGTGCCGGATGTCAGGCTTCATGCTCGTTCAGAACTGAGGGAGGTGACGGCAAATGAGTGCTATAACTACCTTGGCTGTCGGAATTATCTCTGCGGCACTTGTAAATAACGTTGTCTTAAGCAGGTTCCTGGGACTCTGCCCGTTCTTAGGTGTCTCAAGAAAGACCTCAACAGCAGTCGGAATGGGAACTGCCGTAATAGCGGTCATCACCGTCTCTTCCTGCATTACATACTTCATCAACGTATATATCCTGGGCGAGAAATACTCCTACCTCCGCACCATCGTCTTCATCCTCATCATCGCCGGACTGGTTCAGTCGGTCGAGATAATTTTGAAGAAGAAAATGCCCTCGCTCTATAAGTCATTAGGTGTATATCTTCCTTTGATAACTACAAACTGCTCAGTTCTGGGCGTTGCCATAGACTCCGCAAACAACGGCTACGGCTTCGCTGAGACTATGATCTATTCTGTAGGAACGGCTATAGGCTTCCTCATCGCTATAGTCATCATGTCAGGAATCCGTGAGAGGATAGAGGACAACGACGTCCCCGAGGCTTTCAAGGGGATGCCGATAGTACTGGTGACTGCCGGGCTCATGGCAATAGCGTTTGTCGGCTTCTCGGGAACAATGTGAACTGGAGGGTGAGCGTATGATAACAGAAATCATTATCGCTGCGGCTGTCATAGTCGTCATAAGCGTTATCGTTGGAGTTGCCCTAGGCTTCCTCTCCCAGAAATTCAAGGTAGAAGTCGACCCGAAAGAGCAAAAGATCCGTGAATGCCTTGCCGGAAGTAACTGCGGAGCTTGCGGCTATGCGGGATGCGATTCTTACGCCAAGGCAGTGGCTGAGGGAAAGGCTGAACCGACACTATGCAACGCCTCAGACAAAGTGAAGATTGGCGAAATCTTAGGCTTGAGCTTATCCCAGGGCGAAAGAATGGTCGCATATGTCAAATGTGCAGGAACGAATTCGAGCTCAACAATGCTCTACGACTATTTCGATGAGAAAGACTGCCGGATATGCTACATGGCTCCGAAGCACGGTCCCAAGGGCTGCGGATTCAGCTGCTGCGGCTTCGGCTCCTGCCAGGACGTCTGCCCCGAGGGCGGCATAAAGATAATCGACGGCGTGGCTGTCATAGACCGCGAATCCTGCCAGGGCTGCGGAAGCTGCGTAAATGTCTGCCCGGCGCACCTCATAGAGCTCATCCCCTACAGTGCCAAATACATGGTCAAGTGCTCATCCCACGCTAAGGGCAAGGACGTGAAGTCAGTCTGCCCGGTCGGGTGCCTTGGCTGCGGCTTATGCCAGAGAGTCTGCGAGACCGGAGCCATCACCGTTGAAAACAATCTTGCGCACATAGATCACTCGAAGTGTATCGGCTGCGGCAAGTGCGCCGAGAAATGCCCGGCGAAGATAATAGTAAAGCTATGAAAAGATTTTTAGCCATTTTGTTGGCTGTTGCTTTAGCAACTTTAGTCCTGCTGTCGCTCTGCGGCTGTGGGACTAATGTTAATAGATACGAATCGGTCTACACCGACCTGTTCGACACCGACTGCACTTTTACTGCCTATTGCAGCTCGGATGAAGAGTTTGAAGAGGTCTCAGCCGCTGTTTATGCCGAGCTTTCCAGGCTCGATGCCCTTTTTGACATCTATGACGGCGGGGAGGGGTCACTGAAAGACCTGAACTCGAGTGGGATTTTAGAGAATGCCGACCACGATATTCTCGAACTTCTGGATCTTGGCATCCTCTTCTATGACCTTTCCGGCGGGAAGCTCAACATCGCGATGGGCTCTGTCTTAACTCTCTGGCACGATGCCCGGGAGACCGGGGTTCTCCCGGATGACGACGAGCTCACGGAAGTCAGCCTCCACTGCGATATCTCGAATCTCGTTATAGATGGCGACACTGTCACACTAACCGACCCCGACATGTCTATAGATGTCGGTTCCATTGCCAAGGGCTATGCCGCCGACTGTGCGGCTGAGGTTGCCGAAAGCTACGGGCTCACAAGCTTTGCTCTGGATCTCGGCGGGAATGTCAAAACGGTTGGCGAAAAGCCCACCGGCAAGTGGGTCATAGGCATCCAAGACCCCGACGGCGGCATCCTCAATACCGTCGAGGTTGCAGACCAGTCCGTCGTCACCAGCGGAGATTATGAAAGATATACCGTCATCGACGGCAAGACATATTCCCACATAATCGACCCCGACACCCTCTACCCCGCTGGGCATTACCGCTCCGTAACCGTCATCTGCGAGAGCTCTTCCCTCGGCGATGCACTTTCCACTTCGCTTTTCTGCATGGATATTGAGGACGGAAAAGCACTTGCGGATGAATTGGGCGTTACGGCACTTTGGGTTTACGCTGATGGGTCGACAGAATCGATGTAGGGGCGATCGTTTTTTTCGGGCGGATAATATCCGCCCCTACAAGAGGAATTTCTATGAAGTCTAAATTTAAAGCCGACGTAATTCTCTTCGCCATAATCGTCCTGATGGCCACGGCTCTGATTTTTGTCGGAAATTGTCGAAAATCCGCCGGCTCCACCGTTATAATCACCCTTAATGGCACAACATATGCTGAAGCTTCATTGCCTGCTAATGTCGAAATCGATGTTGATGGGCTTCTCACAGTCGTGATTGAGGACGGCGAGGTCTGGGTCACCGGTTCCACCTGCCCGGATGGGCTTTGTGAGGGGATGGGGGCTATCTCACGCTCGGGCGAATCTATCGTCTGCCTGCCGAATGGGATTGTTGTGAAGATAACATCAGATGAGCCGGAGTATGACTTCATAAACTGAGGACGGTGTCGAAAAATGTCGAAAACACGTAGAATCGCCCTCTGCGGAGTGCTTGCGGGGCTCGCTTTCGGGCTGAGTTATATTGAAATGCTCCTGCCGACGCCCGGAATCGTCGGGGCAAAGCTGGGGCTTGCGAACCTGGCGGTGTTGGTGGCACTGTATCTCTTCTCCTGGCGGGAAGCAGCGGCGGTGTCGGGGGTGAGAATCCTCCTCTCCTGGCTCTTGTTCGGGAGCTTCACGGGGCTTATCTACAGCCTGGCGGGAGGGATAGTGTCGCTCATAATAATGTCTCTCCTCAAAAAGCTTGACCGGTTCTCGCCGGTCGGCGTCAGTATAGCCGGAGGAGTCGGGCACAACCTGGGGCAAATTCTGGCGGCATTTCTCCTCTTAGGCTCAGGGGTACTCGGGTATCTTCCGCTTCTCATAATTTTAGGGGCAGTTTCGGGAGCCATCATCGGAATAGTCGCGGCAATCTTAATAAACGCACTAAGGAAAGTGGTGAAGTCATGAACAGCGAGATATTTTCAAGAACCGAAAATCTGCTTGGCACGGAGGCTCTTGAAGCCTTGAAAGCTAGTCATATAGCCGTTTTCGGCATAGGTGGAGTGGGCGGCTATGTCTGCGAAATGCTGGCACGTACAGGCGTCGGGACTCTCAGTTTATTTGACAGCGACGATGTCTCCGTCTCCAACCGCAATCGGCAGATTATTGCCCTTGAGAGCACTACAGGCAAGCCTAAAGTAGAGGTCATGCGGGACAGGATTTTAGATATCAATCCGGGTGCAAAAGTATATACGAATAGTATATTTTATGATGAATCAACTGCGAGTAATATAGATTTGACCGAATTCGACTTCATAGCCGACTGCATCGACACTGTTTCATCGAAAATTCTTCTGATAACGAGTGCAAAAGCGGCAAACGTCCCGATTATAAGCGCGATGGGAGCAGGAAACAAGCTCGACCCGACCCGGTTTGAGGTCTCGGATATCTATAAGACCTCCGTCTGCCCTCTCGCCAGAACCATGCGGCATGAACTCAAAAAGCACGGCATAAAAGAACTGACGGTTGTCTATTCAAAAGAAGAACCCATGAAACCGAGGGAGGGTCTCACCGAAAATGGGCGGCACATCCCGGCATCTGTGACGTTTGCACCGGCAACGTGCGGAATTGTGATGGCTTCTGAAATTGTGAGGCAAATAATGATTGCAAAATAGCCAGCAATGTGCTACAATACTAAAGACAAAACCCGAAAGGACTGTTAAAATGAAAGCTGTAATATCTGTTATCGGCAAGGACGAGGTTGGAATTTTGGCGAAAGTCTCGTCGATGTGCGCCGAATATAACGCAAACGTGACTGAGGTCACCCAGTCGGTCTTACAAGACGTATTCGCAATGGTCATGCTGGTTGATATCTCGAAATTAAGCATCCCACTCTCGGAGCTTTCCGACAAAATGAAAGAACTTGGAAAGTCCCTTGGGCTTTCTATCTACGTCATGCATGAGGATATTTTCAATTCGATGCATCATATCTGAGGAAGAACCTCTCAGTCGCCTGCGGCGACAGCTCCCCTTAGTAAGGGGAGCCAGTAGTGCTCCGTGAAAAAGGCTCCCCTAATTTAGGGGAGCTGTCAGCGAAGCTGACTGAGAGGTGCAGTTTCGGCAACGCCGAAACTGCAAGTTTGGCACAAGCCAAACTTAAATTAGCATAAAAGGAGACATATTTAGTGATAAATCTCAGCGACATATTAGAAACTATCCGGATGATTCAGGACGAGAACCTTGATATCCGTACCATCACGATGGGAATCTCGCTTCTTGACTGCATCGATTCGGATATAGACAAGGCATGCACAAAGGTCTATGACAAAATAACCAGGTGTGCTGAAAATCTTGTCAAGGTCGGGACGGAAATTGAAAAAGAGTACGGCATCCCGATTATAAACAAGCGAATTTCCGTCACACCTATCGCGATGGTCTCGACTGCCTGCCATGAGAGCCCTATTCCGTTTGCCAAGGCTATGGACAAAGCTGCGGCGGCTGTCGGAGTAAACCTCATCGGCGGCTATTCGGCACTTGTCCAGAAAGGCTTCGCGGCTGGGGACAGGGAGCTTATTGAATCCATCTCGGAGGCGTTGGCTTCTACAGAAAGGGTCTGCTCATCAGTCAACATCGGCTCGACCAAGGCTGGTATAAACTTAGATGCCTGCAAGCTGATGGGCGAAATTGTCCGGAAAACTGCTGAACTGACCGTCGATAACGACTGTTTCGGTGCGGCTAAGCTGGTGGTGTTCTGCAACTCGGTTGACGACAACCCGTTCATGGCGGGAGCATACCACGGCGTCGGCGAGCCCGACTGCATCATCAACGTCGGCGTTTCGGGACCGGGAGTTGTCCGCTCTGCACTTGCAAAGAATCCAGACGCAAATATAAACGAAGTAGCAAATATTATAAAAACAACTGCATATAAGATAACCCGTGTCGGTCAGCTGGTCGGAGTGACTGCTTCCGAAAGGCTCGGAGTTCCGTTCGGAATAGTGGATTTGTCCCTCGCACCCACACCGGTTGTAGGAGACAGCGTCGCGCATATCCTCGAGGAAATCGGCTTGGAGCAGTGCGGAGCACCCGGAACTACTGCTACACTGGCTCTCCTCAATGACGCCGTGAAGAAAGGCGGAGTTATGGCTTGCTCATCTGTTGGAGGGCTTTCAGGTGCGTTCATCCCCGTTTCCGAGGACGCAGGAATGATTGACGCTGCGAGAAGCGGAAGCTTAACCATCGAGAAGCTCGAAGCGATGACAGCCGTCTGCTCGGTGGGTCTTGACATGATTGCCGTTCCCGGCGACACAACAGCCGACGCAATCGCCGGCATAATTGCAGACGAAGCCGCAATTGGCATGGTCAATTCAAAGACCACCGCCGTCCGCATCATCCCCGCCATCGGTAAAAAAGAGGGCGAGGAGCTAGACTGGGGCGGACTCTTCGGCAGGGCTCCAATCATGCCCATAAACAAAAAGTCCCCCTCCCGTTTCATCGGAAGAGGCGGACAGATCCCGGCACCGCTGCATAGCTTGAAGAATTGAGAGGTTCCGCAAAAAAACACCGCCCAGCTGGACGGTGCTTTTTTAATTCGTTTTGAATTACTCTGCATTAGGACCGTAGTAAACAGTCGAGGAGCTGAGATCCTGCATAGCATCCATGGTGGAGTCGTAAACGAACTCTACGGTGCTGCCGTCAGTGGCAGTGAAAGTGATGATGCTGGAAACGCCGGACTCATTCTGTTCGAGAACGTAGGTGCCCTCATAAGAGTTTGTGTCGTTCAAGGTGTTGTAGGTCTTCATTGTTCCGCTTTCGCCGTCGTATGCGCCGACCTCAACAACCAAGGTTCCTGAGCTGTCAGTGTATGTGCCAGCATTCGGCTCAACGATGGTTCCGCAAGCGGTGAAGCAGCAGAGAACCATGACCATTACGAGTGCTACAGAAATTATTTTCTTCATGTAACTTATCCCCCGATAAAATTTATTTTAGTCTTCTTGACCTTATTCAAGATGACTTCACTCTAGTATTATAACTCTTCCGATCAGATATGTCAACCATAAAATTGAAATATACCCTTAAGATTGTGCGATTTGCACCAAAAAGTGCGCCCCAATCTATGCAACTTGCCCAAAACTTCGGCGAAAATTGTCATAGCTGCTTAAGCCTTGGCTCCGATTCCGAGTCAAAAGACTTGATTGCAAAGTACTGGATGATGACTTTACGTGTGATGATTCCGATAAACGTTCCCATGTCGTCGACGACAGGAACGAAATTCTGATTCATCGCAAGCTCAATCAGCTCCTCCATCGAGGCGGTTATCCTGACGGCGTTGTAGCGATCCTTTTTGAGGATGTCCCGGAGCCTCAGCTCCTCAGCATCATAGATTGACACGCCGTCGGTGTCCTCAATAGACTCGTCGAGCATATACCAGAGGAAATCCCCCTCGGTCACTGTAGAGACGTATTTTCCGTCACGGGAGATAACCGGTATGGATGAATACCCATGCCGCTTCATCTTCTCCAGCGACTGCCGGATGGTGTAGTCGTCATAAAGATATGCGACGTCTTTTTTTAGGGTTAAGAAGAAAGCTATATTCATTTGTGCTCCTAGTGTAGGGGCGGATATCATCCGCCCGAAAAATCTCAGCGACTTTGGATGCGGGCGGATAATATCCGCCCCTACATATGTTAATCCAAGTACCCGTTTGCCTCAAGATATTCTTCAAGGCACAGTCCGCTCGCCTGGATATCTGCGGCGTATTTGACGCCTACAAATCTATAATGCCAGGGTTCGTAGATGAAGCCGGTGATGTCGACCTTGTCTGAGGCGTATCTCATGATGAAGCCATACTCGGCGGCGTGCTCCTGGAGCCAGGCGAATTCCTCTGTGTCTTCAAAGCCTGTGTAGGTGTCCCAGTCGTTCTCGGTGATGATGTCAACTGCCAAGCCGGCATTGTGCTCACTTCCGCCTGCGGGAGCTATGTTGACAGCCGTGTCGGCATAGGCTTCCTCATAGGTCATGCCGTCGTCGTCAATACGGGACTGGACATTTCTATCGAACAGCTTCTGCTGATATGCAACGGTGCGATATGCGGACAGCACTTTCAGGTTGATTCCGTCCGCGGCGGCAGCCTCTATCATAAGCTTGCAGTAGTATGCCGCAGTCTTCTCCATTTCATAGCTGCCCTGGATATAGTCGGTCTCGATCTTGTAGTCGTCCGGCAGAAGATGGGTCTTGTTGACGAGTATTAGGTAGTCCTCCTCGGTCTGGAAGTAATACTGGTCGTCAGATTCGACAGCCTCGGTGTATTCATCCTCCGTGATGACCTCTTCCTCTCTTAAGTAATCGCCGCTGACATAGGCCGTGGTTCCGTCATAGTCAATCTGATACCAGCCGTTTGAGGTTTCGCCCGTGACCGTCACAGCGTCCCCGACCATAAGCTGACCTATAGCTTCATATAAAGCATCAGGTCCCTCGCGGACATTGAGCGGATCTGTAGCGTACATGGTAGTAGCCTCGATTTCGGTGACCTCGAACAAGGTGGTTTCGGTCTCCTCCTCTTCGGGTTCCTCTTCTGATTCATCAACGCTTCCGGTATCCTCGGAAACATCCTCGGAAATCTCGGTCTCTTCCGGAGCCTCGGTTACCTCTTCTTCGGGAACAGTAGCCTCGGTGACGGGTGCTTCGGTGGTGATATCCCCCGAAACAAGCTCATCATCGTTTGCTTCATTGGAACACGCAACTAATGTCAATAACAGCACCGCCGCAGTCAGGGCGGACAAAAATCTTTTCATTGCAATCATGCCTCTCTATATTACTATGTTAAGTTCCAGATTATGCTATCATTATAGCACGTCCTCGCCCGGTTGTCCATAACTTAGGTTAAATCTTAATGAAATTGTAACCGGTTCGACATTTTGCTTCGGATAAGTGATGTATAGTGGATGGTGAAAGGATGATACAAATGAAACCCGACCTCACCAATCGTAAATCTGCCCTCACTGAATTCCTTGCCGGAATTGTTCTCGGCATCACCGTTTTTGTGGGTGTCGGATTTTGTCTTTTGCTTGCAAAAGAAAGTGAACAGCTTGAAGTGGCAGCAGTGCCCGAAGAAGCCGCCAATAAGGTTGAATTGTCGAAAATTGTCGAAGACCTGATTGGGCTTGAGGGAACCTGGGCGATTGATGAGGCACCTGAGGAGATTGAAACGCCTGTGGATGATTCGGAGGAGCCCTCCTCGCCGCTGCCATATCCCGAAGATTTCAACACCCTTGGCGGGGAGATTGTCAGAAAAACCTATTCATACAGCGAGACCTCGACCATCGTGAGCCTTTCCGGCGGCGGGATGCTCCGCAATTCGACAGAAACCGACACGGAATATCTTCTTTCCGAGGCTGAAAAAGACGTCGATTTCACCATCGACATTGATTCATCCGAGCCGCAGGTACTCATCATCCACACCCACACCACCGAGAGCTATGAGCCGTATGCGAGAACCAGCTATGATGATACTTTCAATTCGAGAACCACTGACCTAGACAAGAGCGTCGTGGCAGTTGGGGACGAAGTAGCGGAAGCTCTTGAAGCCGCGGGGATAGCCGTTATCCACAATGCTGAACTCTATGACTACCCGCAGTATACCGGAGCCTACGACCGCTCCTCCGATGCGATTGAAGCGTATCTTGAGGAGTACCCGTCTATTAAAATAGTGATAGATATACATAGGGACGCCATCGAGTCGGACGGGGTGAGGTATGCTCCCATCTGCGAGATAGATGGCGAGACTGCCGCACAGGTGATGATAATTGTCGGCTGCCTGAATGTGCCGAACTACCGCTATAACCTGAGATTCGCCGCGAAACTTCAAAGCAAGCTCGAAACCGACTACCCCGGTCTCACCCGCCCGATTCTCTTCACAGAGAGGAATTATAACCAGGAACTCACCCACGCCAGCATCCTGATAGAAGTCGGCTCCAGTGCCAACTCGATCGACGAAGCCATCTATGCCGGAAAGCTTGTCGGGATGGGGCTGGCGGAATTGTTGGGGAGTCTCGAATAAAAAATAAAAAAGCCGTTGACAAAGCGGCTCAGATAGGGTATAATATAAGTGATGAGAGGGTACCTGAAGTGCTAGTTCAGGTACGGTCACTCTCCTATAATCAAGATTAATGGATACGCGACCGCACTCGATTAGAAAATCAGGTGCGGTTTATTCTATTTTCGGTTTGAGCCTACGGTGTAACCGATAGAAAAGGCTGTCATGAGCAAGCCCAAGACTGCTAAAATTATCGTAATAATTTCAAATTCCATCAGCGTCACCCCCTTTTCAGGTAAGAGCGACCACCTCTCATCATCCGCATTATAACACATAATCCAACCCCTGTCAATGTTTTTTGATTAAATAAGCTCTTAATATGTCTTGACAAATCCCGAAAATCAGCGTATATTAGTCTCCAAACATTTAACTCTGACTTAACTTTAAAGGGGTGTTTGTAATGAAGAAAATCAAAAATCTATGGCTGAAGTTTCTGGGATTTTGTCGGAATAATGGCGTGTCCCTTTCGGCAAGGGTCTATTTTGTGGACGCCTTGGGCGCGATGGCGCAGGGGCTTTTCTGCTCGCTTTTAATCGGCACAATCCTTGATACCTTGGGCTCTCAGCTTGGAATAACTGCGCTGACGGCAACGGTCTTCACGCTCAACGACGTCGGCTACACTGTCGGAAAGTGCTGTTCGCTTCTGGCGGGACCTGCTATGGCGGTCGCTATCGGAAACAGTCTGAAAGCTCCGCCGCTGGTGCTGTTCTCGCTCATTCCCGTAGGATTTGCAACCAACCAGATTGGCGGCGCAGGAGGACCACTTGCAGTATTCGTAACAGCCTGCATCGCATGTGAAATAGGAAAACTCGTCTCGAAGAAGACAAAAATTGATATACTCGTCACGCCGCTTGTGACCGTGCTTGTGGGAGTGGGCTTGGCGGCACTCGTCGCGGCTCCGATTGGAACTGCCGCAAGTGCAGTAGGACGACTCATCGTCTGGGCGACCGAGCAGCAGCCGTTTGTGATGGGAATTGTCGTCTCGGTTGTAGTCGGAATCTGCCTTACTCTCCCCATTTCCTCTGCGGCTATCTGCGCGGCATTGTCGCTTACAGGTCTTGCCGGAGGAGCGGCAGTGGCTGGCTGCTGTGCCAATATGGTTGGCTTCGCTGTCCTCTCGTTCAAAGAGAACCGCTGGGGTGGACTCGTCAGCCAGGGACTCGGCACAAGTATGCTCCAGATGGGCAATATTATAAAGAATCCTCGTATCTGGATTCCCCCGATAGTCGCCAGTGCCATCACAGGACCTATAGCAACCTGCGTTTTCGGCTTGACGATGAACGGCGCACCGGTCAACAGCGGCATGGGAACCTGCGGTCTTTGCGGACTTATCGGCGTCTGGACCGGCTGGGTCTCCCCGAGCGACGCCGCAATTGCGAACGGTGCCGTTGCCGTAACCCCGACGGCATTTGACTGGATAGGACTGTTCTTAGTCTGCATAGTCCTCCCGGCGGTAATATGCTGGCTCCTGGGAATGCTGCTCAGGAAGATTGGGTGGATCAAAGAGGGAGACCTTAAGCTGGACTGATTCCGTTCGTCAACTTCACCAAAAAGCGAAATTGCCGACCCTTTTGAAACGGGCATAAAGCAGAAAATCAAGCTAAAATGAAGTTTTGGTGATATTTATCCGTTGACTTTCCGAAAATGAATTTGTATACTGGTATCGTAGCATCAGAAAGAAAGCTATAGCAGGTACTGGCTTTAAGAGCTGTGGCTCTGGTGCTGTGCAAAAGGCTTTGTCTATAATTGAAATGGAGAGTTATCTATATGTTCGTAAAAGATGTTGTTGTTAAGAATCAGGTTGGTCTTCACGCCCGTCCTGCAACTTTCTTCATCCAGAAAGCTAACGAATTCAAGTCGTCCATCTGGGTTGAAAAGGAAGAGCGCAGAGTCAACGGCAAGAGCTTGCTCGGCGTGCTTTCCCTCGGTATAATCAGCGGCACGTCAATAAGAATAATTGCCGACGGCGTTGACGAGGAAGAGGCAGTAGCCGGTCTCGTAGAACTTGTTGAAAGTGAATTCGCTGAAGAGGCAAGATAACACTTGGTAAAAAAATGCCCGCCGTATGGCGGGATTTTTTTGTAGAAACCCCTCAGTCGCACTTCGTGCGCCAGCTCCCCTTTCAGGGGAGCCTTTTTTAGCCTCCCCTGAAAGGGGAGGGGATCATGCGAAGCATGGTGGAGGGGTTTACGCAAACTGTCTGTATCGAAGTTTTATCCTGTCCGTCACCAGGGCGATGAATTCCGAATTGGTGGGTTTGCCTTTGCCGGTGTTGACGGTGTAGCCGAAGAATGAATTCAGGGTCTCAACGTCGCCTCTGTCCCAGGCTATCTCTATGGCGTGGCGAATGGCGCGCTCAACCCGGGACGGAGTGGTCTGAAAATCGTGCGCGACAGTCGGGTACATAATCTTCGTGACGCTTTCAAGCATCTGCGGGTCTTTGATCGAATAGATAATTGCCGCCCTCAGATAGTGATAGCCCTTGATGTGCGCCGGGACGCCGAGCATGTGGATCATTTCGGTCACAACGATGTCGATGTCCTGCGTTCCAGCTGTGACGGCGGAGTTTACGCTATAGGAGACCCCTCCGCTGTCCGCGGCTCCGGCAACCTCGTAGCCCATGAGCTCCTTGATTCTGTCCCCTAAGACCGAGTAGTCGAACGGCTTCACCATGCAGTACCGTGCACCCTCGGTCATCGCCTGCCTCAGGGCGAATTCGCTGTCGCAGGGGGTTGTGACGATGAATACAGGGCTCGGAGCACCCGATTTCCTGAGCTTTCTCATCAGCTCAACCGCATCCAGCCCCGGCATCCACATGTCTATAACCGCCACGTCCGGAACCTCGTCCCTGATCGCTTCCAGGATTATGCTTCCGTCCTTTGGGCGCAGGATGCAGAAAAATCCCGCCTCCCTGAGTGCTGATGCGCACTTCTGCCCATATTCCTCGCTGTCGTCGCCGATGAGTACCTTTATTTTCTTAGAATTGTCTATTGATTTATCTGTAGATTTATCTATTGACATTTTTCGTTTCCTCCATAATATTTTTGGAGAAGACCCTGCGCAGATGCCTTAACTCTTGCCATATTCTACCATAAATGGTGACATAATTGCAAGACTTTTCCAGCGAATAAACCGGTTTCACGCTGAATTTCGGCTGTTTACACAAAAACCGGCGGGAAATGGTAGATTCTGGCGGGTCGGAAAATGTCAAAAAAAGCCGCCCCATAGTGGAGCGGCTTCTATAATGCCTAAAATTTCAGAACTTATCCGTTCAGGCTATACGGGTCATACTCTTCAATCTGGCTGTTGAGCTGGGCGATGTAGTATTCGAGCTGTTCGGAATAGGTTTCCTTGAGCTGAGCCCAGGTTGTCGGGTCTGCCGAGTCAGCGATTCCCTCGTAGGAGGAAACTACAGATTCAAGCTTTGTGCCGTAGCCTGCGCCATAGACGACCAGAACGCTGTCGGTTGAGGTGGAGAGCTCATAGCACTCGTCATACATGTCGAGCATGTCCTCAGTCCAGAGATATGTTTCCTCGAGCTGGAGCCTGTCGATTGATACAACAGTCGGATCCAAGACCTTGAATCTCATGCAGGATGCCAGGAGCGCAACGCCCTCAGGGTTCGAAGCACCCTGAACTATGCAGTAACCGGAGGAAGCGGATTCGGTGTAGTAGTAGCCGTTGCCGTCATCGTCACGCGGAAGCGGAACGAACATCAATTCACCCTCGGACATGTCTCCCCAGACAGCCTCGATGTTCTCAACCGTGTCGGTGAACATCCATGAGCCGCCGATGTAGAAGAGGCAGAGACCCTCTTTCATGCCGCCGCCGGTGGTGGAGTTGTTACGTGTATTCCAGTTTTCGTTGTTCCATCTTGGATAGATGCAGCCGTTCTTCGAGAGGTCATAGAGAAGCGAAGCCGCTCTTTCAATAGCTGCGGAGTCGGAGTTGTCCTCAAACTGCTTTGTCTCGGTGTTGTAGACGATTATCGTCTCGCCGCAGGAGTGCATGAGTCCTGCACTGTACCAGAAGCCGTCGAGAGCGTACTTGTCTTCATCTGCATCGGAGAATTCAACGCACATTTCGTAGAAGACATCCCAAGTCCACTCATCATTATAATAGAGCTCTGCGGGGTCGTCGAAGCCGTTTTCTTCCATAACTCTTCTGTTATAGGCAACGACATTTCCGAAAGTGTTGTCGTAAACGATTATGTAAGGTCTGTCCTTGATGGAAAAGTAGGTGTAGGCGTATTCCTTTTCGCCCTCCCAGAGGGGATCGTCATAGTCGATATAGTCGTCGACGGGGACGAAGATGCCTTTTAAGCAGCTAGCCGGGAAGACCTCGTTGTCGCCAGGGTAGAAGTCGGGCGAATTGGAGGAAAGAATCAGGTTCGCAAGCTCGTCATATCTTGTGTCCCATGTGCACTCATACCAGTTGATTGAGCAGCCGTACTTTTCCTGGAAAGTCCAGTAGCCGGAATTTATTATCTCGTCTTCTGAGTAGTTCTGCATGTCGTCATACCATGCGAACCAGGTTATTGAAGTTCCGGAAACCTCGGTGTCCTCAGCATCGGGAAGCATAATTCCCGCCGCATTCAGAATAGCCTCGGCGTCCTGGGTGGCGAATGTAAGCTGTACAACTTCACGGCTTGAGCTTCCGCATCCGACCAACGCAAGAATCATGACAGAAGCCAGAAGTAATGCAATAATTTTCTTCATCGTATGCCCTCCTAGACATATTTGATTCTAATATTATACAACTTTTTCGCCTTGATTTCAATTGGACATAATGTACAATAAGCGTGGTCGGAAATTGTGCAGAATGACGAACAAAAAGCCACCCTTTCGGATGGCTTTTGCTTTTCACTGGAGACTTTTGTGGCAGAATTTCTCAATCCGTCACCCTATCCAGCGTCTTTATCCTCTCAAATTCTTCGAGGAGGACTTCTTCGGTGAAGACGCATTCATCCCTGTCGTAGAAGCCGCCGGGGGTGTCCCAGAGGACGGGGCACATGCCTCTTGTGTAGATGGCTTCGCAGACGGAGGAGAGATAGTTTTCATATTGAGGAGGGATCTTGTTGCCGGTGGCGCAGCCGTATTCACCTACTATAACAGGAATTCCGTTTGCGACGTAGGTGTCATAGAGGTAGTCAAACGCCCAGTTCAGATACTCATAGTCCTCATCCGTTCCCCAGGTGCTTCTGGCTTCGCCCCAGGAGGCGTCCTGAGTGATGATTGCGAATGTTGACGGAGCATAATAGTGGACGGAAATTGCATATCTGCCGGCAGGGTCGTCCGGAAGTATGAACGCCTCGTCACAGGTGAGCTCAATATTTGTCTGATATCCGGCGATGAGAAGATGCCGGAGCTCGTTGTTTCCTCCCGAAGCACGGACGATGTCGACAAAGGTCTGATTGATATCGCCTAAGATGCCGTAGGATTCCGCTTTGCCCTCATCGGAGCCGGAATAGTGGCTCCAGAGCGAGTCCCAGCCGCCCTCTTCATTCAAAGACTCAAACATCAGATCAAGTGGATAGTCCTTGAACTCCTCCGCCACCTGAGTCCATATCACTTCATACTTCTTCATGCACTCTTCAGTGTCGGTCGGGAAGTTTGAAATCCAGCCGCCGTCGGCGTGGAGGTTGACAATGGCTTTCATCCCGCACTCCAAGACCCAGTTGACAATCTGCTTGACTCGCTTCATGTAGTCTTTATCAATAGTATAGTCCTCGTCCATCAGGTTCGACCAGGAGACGGGAATTCTGATAACCCCGAAGCCGGCGTCGGCATAGCCTTGGATTATCTCTTTTGTGATGACCGGGCTTCCCCATGCGGTCTCAAAGTCGGTGACCGTTTCGCCCTCCATCCATGAACATTCCATTGTGTTGCCAAGGTTGATTCCCAAGCCCATGCTCAATACAAAGTCCATAGTGCTCATGTCGTCGGGCGTCGAGGACGCAGGCACAGAAGAGCAGCCGGTGAAAGCTGTCGCAAGAATCATTGCCGCAATGAGCAGGCACAAAGCTTTTTTGATCATAAAAATATCCCCCTAGGAGTAAGTTTATTTTTATTATACCATTGCAGCTGTCAGCATGTCAAGATAAAACCGGTTTCAAAAAATTATACATTTTAAAATTACACGGTTTCATACTTTCCAGAGAATAAAATTATATAATGAGAAAATTTGCGTTAATTTATCTGAAACCGTTTCAAATACCCACGAAAAATATTTATATTCTTGTGAAAACTATACAAAACAGTACGGATAAATTTGTGGATAGTGTCAATTGAAAATTTAAACTATATCGAGTATAATGGAAAAATCGAAATCCAAATTGGGGGTATTAAAGTGAAGAAAATAATTGCATTAGCCCTGGCAACTGTCATGATATTGGCACTTGTCGGCTGTGGAAGCACATCAAGAGAAATAGTCCAATTGACGCTTTCGTCTGAGGACTCTGCAAAGATACTTGCCGCCGCCGGAATCATGCTTCCGGACGTCAGCGAGACAGCAGCTGCAGGGACAACCATCCAGTGGTTCTCCTGGTATGACAACTTCCACAACTATTCATCCGAGGAAATAGTGAACACCGGTTACTGGACATTCACCGAAAAATACGGCTGCGAGGTCAAATGGATTGAGTGCACATGGAGCACCCGTTTTGACGAGCTTGCAAACTTAGTTCTGTCCTCGAAGTCTCCCGACTTCTATCCCGGAAACTCGAACACATTCCCTATCCGTGTCTTAAAGGGTATGTTCCAGCCGGTCGACACCTATGTTGACTATGACGATCCGCTCTGGGCAGGTATGAAAGACTACACCTATTCCTACTACTCTCTAAAGGACAGACCCTATATCCTCTGCTATGACAACGCAACAGGCGACGTGGTTATCTACAACCGCCGTGTCATGGAGGAATTCGGCTATGACGACCCGGCAGAGCTCTATTATAATGATGAGTGGACATGGGATGTCTTCTATGAAATGTGCGTAGACTTTACCGACCCCGATGAAGACAGATACGCCCTTGACGGCTGGTTCTATTTCACCGGAATCTTCTATTCAAGCGGAACCACTCCCGTAATCTACAACACCGAAACAAAGCACTATGAGTCAAATATCGACGACCCGAGACTCGAAAGAGCGGCAAATCTTCTCTACGACATCTCGAAGAACGACTGCGTCTATCCCTGGTGGAGTAACGGCTGGAAACTCCGTAATGACATCGAGGGAAGCGGCATGAAAGAGGGACTTCTTCTGTTCTACGTCGGCGGAATCGATGAAATAACCGGAACCGTTTCGGAAGTCAGTGCTGTCTGGGGAGACATAACCGAGGGCGAAGTCATGTTTGCACCGCTCCCACGTGACGACGACGGCAACGGAAACTACTACACCGAGAGCTATCCGTCAGACTATTGCATTGTCACCAATGCTGCAAATCCTGAAGCAGTCGCGCTCCTGGCGGCTTGCGACCGATTCAAGGTTCTTGACCCGACTGTCATCAGCGTTGACGAAATGCAGCTCCGCGATACATATCTCTGGACAGATGAAATGCTCGACATGTATGAGACTGTTTATGGTCTCTGCACAGATCCGGACAGCATTCTTGTAGGCATAGACGGAGTCAGCGACAAGCTAAGCTCGGTCATCAACTACTACATAGCCGGCTACCACTATGAAGAGGTTTCGACCTGGGCGCAGCTCAAGGAGAGCTATAACGAAATGCTCGACTACTACATCGACGAACTGAACAAGCAGATTGATGAGTTTGAACCGGTGTAATCCTGATATCCTGATATAATATAATCAAAGCAAAAGGTCGGCTTGCTGCCGGCTTTTTGCGTGATTCGGTGCGTTTATGCTTGCTATTTTTAGCTATTTACTGTATAATAGAAACAACAAATTACCAGGAGGTATTCTATGAGAAAAATATTTGCACTACTGCTTGCAGGAATTATGATTATAGCACTTGTAGGCTGCGGAAGCTCTTCAAGAGAGGTTGTCCAGCTTACATTTGCAACCCAGGATGCCGAGGCTATCCTTGCGGCGGCGGGAATTCTCTTACCCGATGTCAATGAGACCTCTGCTGCCGGCACCACAGTCAAGTGGTGTGCGTGGTATGACGACATCCAGAACTATTCTGAAGATGAGATTATCAACTCCGGCTACTGGACTTTCCAGGAAAAATACGGCTGCTCGGTTGAGTGGGTCGAGGTCACATGGGACACCCGTTTTGACGAGATTGCGAACTATGTCCTGGCATCCAACTCCCCCGACTTCTATCCCGGACATGACGGAATCTTCCCGATGATGTGCATGAAAGGCGTATTCATGCCGGTTGATGACTATATCGACTATAGCGACCCGTTGTGGGCTGACATGCAGGACTATGCTGACAGCTACTATTCGATCAAGGGTCTGCACTACACCATGATTTATGACGTCACATTCGGAAACGTCTGCGCATATAACAGAAGAGTTGTAAGCGAATACGGCTATGACGACCCGGTCGAGCTCTATTATAATGACGAGTGGACTTGGGATACATTCTATGAAATGTGCATCGACTTCACCGATGCCGATGAGGACAGATATGCATTGGATGGCTGGGGCTACGGCGAAGCTATCATGCGCTCCTGCGGCGAGCTGGTTGTAGTTTACAACACTGAGACCATGGAGTTTGAGTCTAACATTGATGCGCCGGCTATTGAGCGTGCGGCGAACCTGATGTATGAACTTGCCAAGAACGATTGCCAGTACCCCGTCTGGAACAACAGCTGGTCTATAAGAAACGGCGTTGACGGCGGCGGTATGAAAGAGGGACTCTGCCTCTTCTACATCGGTGGCACCTACATGTTCACAGGTCCTGTTGACTCGATAACCTCCGTCTGGGGCGACCTTGACGAGCTCATGTTCGTTCCGCTTCCCAGAGACGATGACGGCGACGGCATCTACTATGCCGAGACAACCCCGTCTGCATACGCACTTGTTCAGGGTGCAAAGAACCCCGAGGGAGTCGCGCTCCTGGCAGCCTGCATGAGATTCAAGGTCATCGACCCGACAGTTGTCAACATCGACCGTCAGCAGCTTGAGACCACATACCTCTGGACTGAGGACATGCTTGAAATGTGGGACGAGTGCTATGACCTTGCCAATAACGGCTCAAAGGTTATCGTTTCCTACTATGAGGGCTTGGGCGACAAATTGAACAACGTAGTTTCCGCTCTCGAGGGCTTCGGCGAAAGCGAAGACCCGACAACCTGGGCTCAGCTCAAGGAAACCTATTCCGAGCAGATTGACTACTATGTCGATCAGCTGAATCAGACGATAGCGGAGTATGATCCGTATAGTATTGAGTATTAATAAAAAAATTGAGGTGCCTGACTGGCACCTCATTTTTTTATTTTATAATTACTTCCCCCACACCATTTGCAATCAGCTTTGTCCTATAGAACTCTGCTGAGGCTCTTTCAAAGTAGAGGGTGTCCATTGAGCCGGCGGTTTCGTAGCTTGAGTGCATTGCGAGCTGCGGGAGACCGATGTCGACCGTGCTCACTGAAAGCTGGCTGGTTGAGAGGTTTCCGAGCGTTGAGCCGCCCATAAGGTCTGAGCGGTTCGAGAATGTCTGGGTCGGGACTCCCGATGCCTTGCAGACGCGTTTGAAGACCGCTTCGCTCATGCCGTCGGTGGCGTAGGACTCGTTGCCGTTGTATTTGATGACGATGCCCTGGTTCATGAAAGGACGATTGGACGGGTCGGCATATTCCGGATGGTTCGGGTGGACTGCATGGGCATTGTCAGCCGAAATCACGAAGCTCGACGGGAGCATTTCGTTCAGGTCTTGTCCAAGACTTACAGCGATTCTCTCGCAGACGGTTCTTAAGAAATTAGACCGTGCGCCCTGCTTGGTTCCGCTTCCGACCTCTTCGTTGTCGAAAACGCTGAGTACTGAGATAGTATCCGGGTTCTCGCCAATCAGGAAGCCCTGCATTGATGAGTATGCACACTGGAGGTCATCCAGCTGAGGGCTGGAGACATATTCCCCGTCGCTTCCCCAGACTGTGCCCTTGGTGCGATTATACAGGAACAGGTCGCTTCCGATGATGTCCTTAGCCTTGACTCCGGCATTTTCGGAGATAAGCTTCATGAGCTCGCCCTTTGAAGCAAGGCTTCCCATAAGAGGCACCATGTCGACGGCCGGATTGAATGTGAAGCCGTCGTTGATCTTACGCTGCATGTGGATTGCGACGTTCGGGATGATGAGGAGATCCTTGTCGATGCTGACAAGCTTGGTCTTGAGGCTGTTCCCCTCCGAAACGATTACTCGCCCGGCAACTGAAAGCGGTCTGTCCATCCATGTGGACATGATCATTCCGCCGTATTTTTCGGTGTTCAGGCGGATATAGTGCCCGAGGGTTTCCATTTCTGCATTTGGTTTTATCTTGAAAGTCGGCGAATCGCAGTGGGAGCTGATGATGTTGAAGCTATTGGGATTCCCGGAGCCAACTTTAAACGCCGCAACGGTCGAGAGATTCCTGACGACAAAGTACTTCCCGCCTTTCTCAAGGTTCCACTTTTCGCCCTCGAAAAGCTCGGTGAAGCCCTCGTTTGAAAGACGCCTTGTGATATTTGCAATCGCATGGTACCTAGACGGGCTGGTACCGATGAAGTCGAGGAGCTTGCGGGCGGAGGTCTGGTGGTCGGTCATGCCGACAATGGTCTCGCTGTAGCCGGCAACAGAGGAGCTGTCGGAAGACGTGCCCATCACATCTGTAAGCCCAAGGACATATTCGGTCGAGACGTTATAGAGCCTTGAAAGCTTCTGGATAGCCTCCGGGCTGGGGGCAGAATCCCCTTTTTCATACCTCGAAAGGGACTTGTTGCCGATTCCGGTGGCTTCAGCCGCCGCCATCTGTGAAAGTCCTGTCTTTTTCCTTGCCGCTTTCAAGCGGTCACCCAGTGTCAACATGTTAAATCCTCCTGTCAGTCTAATTTATCTATGATTTTTAAGAGCGTTGTGACTGCCGTCCGTGCCGCTTTGTTTGCCATTTCGGTGAACTCCTCCGCTCCGCCGGTTGCGCTGTCGGATACCGCTTTTATCAGAAGAGCAGGCACCCCGCAGCGGTTTGCGGTAAGGAGTATTCCCGCCGATTCCATTTCGCATATCTCAGCATTATAGAGCTTGTGGAGCTCTGCTTTCCGCTCGGGATTCCCGACAAACTTGTCGGCAGAAGCACATATAACTTCCCGAAGCTCCGGGGAAACCTCTTTTGCAAGAGAAATAAGCTTCCTGTCAGCCGGGATGAAGCAGTCCGGATATCCGGGATATTGCCCGATTTCCACCGGGTCGAGCTCAGTTACGTCGTAATCATAATGCACCACTTTATCGACAATAACGGTGTTACAAAGGGACATTTCCTCAGTCAATCCCCCGCAGATTCCGAAATTGAGGAGCATTTCCGCTCCGAAGTGGGTGATAAGCAGCTGCGCAGCCCCGGCAGCATAAATCTCCCCAGCACCGCTGTTTGCGACATAAAGCTCATGACCATTAACCGAATATTCACGGATAGCAATCCCCGCCACCGTCTCACTCTTCCGAGGCTCGCCCATCTCAGCGAGCATAGCCTCAATCTCCCGAGCAACGGCGACGATAAGACCGATTTTCATTTTGTATTACCCTCCATTTATTCCAAATCAATTCCCTGCTTCAAAATATACGCCCAATTACGGCGGCTGTAGAGGAATCTTACGATATGAACCGTGTCATCGATTATAACGTAGAAAGCAAGGTAATTATTTACCATCGCAAAGCGAATTCCCCACGACCTGAGAAGAGCATCGTCAACAATGCGGTTGCTTTCGGGAAATGCAGCTAAAGTGTCCAAAACCTGACTTGTTTTTAAAACAAGATTATATGCTGCCTGAGGATTAGAAAGTGTTGTCCTTATATATTCGGCAGTGTTGTCCATATCTGTTTGTGCTTTCTTCGTCACATGAACGCTATATCTCATACTTTATACTTCCTTATTAATTCATCCATTACTTCACCCGCAGGGCGGGTTCTCCCTGCCTCAATGTCATCAAGACCCTCCTGAATAAGTCCGTAGAGTTCATAGCGACCGGTAAGCTGTTCATAGGATTCCATGCTCATGGTGACAATGTCTCCACGACCATTCTTAGTGATGAAGACAGGCTCCATTGTTTCATGGCATAAGGTTGAGATTTCGTTATAGTGGTTCCGGAGATCTGTGCTAGATCTGATTGTTGGCATAATATCACCTCTTTCTAAAGAAATTATATCAGAATTTCTGAATCTTGTCAATAGGAGATTAGATTTGATATATAAAACATTGAACTATCCGTAAAATTTCATACTTTCGACACATTTATAAGCTATTATAATAGCAGCGGACGTATTGGGTCTGCTAAAACCTGAAAGGACGTTTTTTAAAATGGCTGATGTATCAAGAATCTTAATTGTTGACGACGAACAGAAAATTCGCGAGGTCGTCAAGGAATACGCCCTGTTTGAGGGTTACGAGGTCGATGAAGCCGCTGATGGCATGGAAGCCATCGAAAAGGTCAAGAACGCCAAAAAGGGCTACGACTGCATTATCATGGACATTATGATGCCCCGCCTCGACGGCTATTCTGCATGTAAGGAAATAAAGAAATATTCAAACGCCCCCGTCATCATGCTTTCCGCCCGTGGTGAGGAATATGACAAGCTTTTCGGCTTTGAAGTGGGAATCGACGACTATGTTGTGAAGCCTTTCTCTCCGAAAGAGCTTATGGCAAGAGTCAAGGTCGCTATAAAGCGCAGGAAGAGCCCCGACTCGGTCGATATCCTGAAATACAAGGGTCTTGAAATCAACTTTGCTGCACGTGAAGTCATCATCGACGGCAAAAAGGCTCAGATGACCCCGAAAGAATATGACATCCTCTTCTATCTTGCAAAGAATATGAATATAGCAATGTCCCGCGAGAAGCTTCTTGAAGAGGTCTGGGGATATGATTTCTATGGCGACGACAGAACGGTCGACACCCACATAAAGATGCTCAGAAACAGCCTTGGTCCATACAGAGACCTGATTGTCACCTTGAGAGGAATGGGATACAAGTTTGACAACATCAACAAGAGAGACGAAAGCGACGAATGATTCCGCCAAGGCAACCAAAGCTGCCAAGTCTGTAAACCCGAATAAGAATGCACCGACTCTTCGGTCAACGATATGGCTGTATTTCTCTGTATTTACAGCCGTTATCCTTATACTCATCTGGCTGTTCCAGGTGGTTTCGCTCTCCGACTATTACGAAATCTCGAAGAAGCGCAAAATAATCTCCTCTGCGTCGCAGATTGCGGCAAGCTTCGATTCCGAAGACCCCGACTCGTCTGATGACCTTATCGAGGAGCTTGCCTACGAGAACGGCATGGCTATCATAATCACCGACTGGTCGGGAAATGTCATCGCCCAGAGCGACTATATGGGCTCTTCTGTACTCACAGCGAGCACAAATATCCTTTTGTTCCAGTATAAAAACGAGCTCCTTAATTCCGACACCCAGAAGATTATAATCACTAATAATAACGAGAGATTCGGCACTACCGAGCTTGTCTATGGCGAGGTGCTTGAGAAGCCGGCAGTTGGCTCAAGCGGCTATCTTCTTTTTATAAATGCGTCCCTCGAGCCTATCAGCTCAACCGTTGAGATAATCAAGGAGCAGTTTGTAATCATAGCTCTCATCACGTTCTTTATAGCTCTGATTATAACGCTCATGCTCTCGTCGAGACTGTCAAGACCGTTCACGAATATAACGTCTCTTGCGCACAGGCTTGCTGCCGGGGACTATTCTGTAAGATTCCCGGAGGGCTCATATGCGGAGGTAAACGAGCTTGCGGAAACGCTCAATTATGCGGCGTCGGAAATGTCGAAAACGGAAGAGCTCAGAAACGACCTCATCGCGAACGTCTCCCACGACCTGAGGACTCCTCTAACGATGATCAAGGCTTATGCCGAAATGATTCGGGATTTGTCCGGCGACAACCCCGAAAAGCGCGAGGAGCACTTGAATGTAATTATAGAGGAGACCGACCGGCTTTCGCTCCTCGTTTCCAGCCTCATGGAGCTCTCAAAGCTTCAGAGCGGCAGCGCAAATATAAACCGCACCGAATTCTTGTCAAAGGAATTCTTAGACGAAATCCTCTCGAAATACCAGATATTCTCCGAAAAGCAGGGCTATGATTTCGTTTTCGAGGAGGATGAGGACGTAAGCCTTTGGGGCGACCCGCAGAAGCTCGGGCAGGTTATGTATAACTTCATCAACAACGCCGTCAACTACTCTGGCGACTCGAAAAAGATTATCATCCGGCAGATAAACCAGGAGGAAACGGTCAGAATCGAGGTTCAGGACTTCGGAGTCGGAATCGAAAAGGACAAGCTCTCAAAGGTATTCGACCGCTACTACAGAGGTGAACGCACCAAGCGTGACGTCATCGGAACCGGCTTGGGACTTTCCATTGTAAAGGAAATCCTTGAGCTCCACGGCTATAGATTCGGAGCCATGAGCGAGGTTGGCAAGGGCTCAACATTCTGGTTTGAGATAAAGCGCGCACTGCCCAAAAAGGCGGAACAGAAGCCGGAGGAGAAGCCCAAGGAGCAGAAGAAGCCACCAAAGGAAGCAAAAGATGAAGCCTAATACTCAGGCAAAACTGATTGAACTTATACTCTCGGAGGGTGCGATGTCCCGCTCTGAACTGGCGAGGAGGCTTTCGGTCTCCTCGTCCTTGATAACTGAGATAACGGTCGACCTCATCGACAAGGGAATCCTCAGGAAATGCGGCTACAGGAACACCTCCGGCAAGGGCAGAAGAAACCGTCTTCTCGACGTCGACATATCCTGTGGCTTTGCTCTTGGGGCGGGGCTGTATGAAAATATCCTGAGCGTCGGGCTTTGCACCATCAAGGGCGACACCCTTTCGCACAGAATTATAGAGCTCCCCAGGGATGCAACCGGGGAGTATATCCTTGATGCCGGTAAAGAGATTCTTAGGGACTGCTGCATTTCCGAAAACAAGCTCTTCGGAGTCGGCTTCTGCATGACAAGAAGCGATTTTGAGAAGCTCGGGATATCGAAAACCCATTTCGGAACACTTCCCGTCATCTTCGAGCCCGCCGACCGTATAATCGCCTACTCCCAGGTCACCGGTATGCCCATAGACCCGGATGGGATGTATGTGTTCGGGTGCGGGAAAGTGGTGAGGAACCTCTCAGTCTGCGCCTGCGGCACAGCCAGCTCCCCTTAAGAAGGGGAGCCTTTTTGCGTTCTTTGGGAGGTTGCTATTGGCTCCCCTTGATAAGGGGAGCTGTCAGCGAAGCTGACTGAGAGGTTCACCCTTGACAACCGCCATAAAATGCGCTACAATAGTCTCTGAAAAATATCACCTCATCGAAAGGGCAGATTAATATGGACAATACTGAAAAGACTATGGATAAAATTGTTGCTCTCTGCAAGGGCAGAGGGTTTATATTCGCGGGAAGCGATATTTATGGCGGCTTGGCTAACACCTGGGACTACGGTCCTCTGGGAACCAGAATGAAGAACAATGTCAAGGACACATGGCGCAAGAGATTCATCCAGGAGAGAAGAAACAGCTATGAAGTGGATGCGGACATCCTTATGCACCCGAGAGTGTGGGAGGCTAGCGGACATGTTGCCAGCTTCTCCGACCCGCTTCTTGACTGCAAGGAGTGCAAGATGAGATTCCGTGCTGATAACCTCATCGACGACTTCGACCCTGAAGCTCATGCCGACGGAATGACCAAGTCGGAGATGTTTGACTACATCAAGGAGCACCATATCCCCTGCCCTCACTGCGGCAAGCACAACTTCACCGACATCCGCGAATTCAACCTCATGTTCCAGACCTACAGAGGCGTTACCGAGGACGCAAAGAACATCATCTATCTTCGTCCCGAAAACGCCCAGGGCGAATATGTCAACTTCTTAAATGTCCAGAGAACCATGCGCGCAAAGCTCCCGTTCTCCATAGGTCAGATTGGCAAGGCTTTCAGAAATGAGATCACCCCCGGTAACTTCACTTTCAGAACCATCGAGTTTGAGCAGATGGAATTCCAGACTTTCTGCAAGGAGGGCACAGACGGCGACCTTTATGAGTACTTCAAGGCTTTCGGCAAGCAGTACTTTGAAGACCTCGGCATCCCGGCAGACCACTTGAGATTCCACGACCATGAGAAGCTTGCGCACTATGCCAAGGCAGCTTGCGACATCGAGTTCCTCTTCCCGTTCGGCTGGGGCGAGATCAACGGCACCCATAACAGAACCGACTACGACCTCACCCGTCACCAGGAATACTCCGGCACCAAGCTTGAGTACCTCGATCCCGAGACAAACGAGAAGTTCATCCCATACATCATCGAATCGACCTATGGTCTTGACAGAACTGTTCTTGCACTCCTGTGTGAGGCTTACGACGAGGAAGTCATCGACGCTGAGAAGAACGATGTGAGAACAGTTCTCCACCTCAGCCCGGTTGTTGCTCCTTATAAGGCAACTGTTCTGCCGCTCTCAAAGAAGCTTTCGGAAGAGGCTTATGACAAGGTATATGCAGAGCTTTCAAAGAAGCTGATGATCGATTTCGACGAAACCGGTTCAATCGGCAAGAGATACCGCCGCGAAGACGAAATCGGAACTCCCTGGTGCATAACCTACGACTTCGATTCCCAGACCGATGGCTGCGTAGCTGTCAGAGACAGAGACACAATGGAGCAGGTAAGGATGCCGATCAGTGAGCTTGAGAGTTATATTTCGGAGAAGATTGTATTCTGAGGAAGAACCTCTCAGTCGCCTGCGGCGACAGCTCCCCTTATCAAGGGGAGCCATGAGCAAGAAAGGAGCAGATAATGGAACAGAAAAAATCCATAAAAAAAGAGGTCTATGCCCTCATTGCGATTATTGTTGTGATAGTGCTTCTGCTTCTGTTTGTGTTCAGGGATTCGATTTTCGGAACGGGGACGGGGTATCAGGACGTCATCAGCCAGTACTTCACCGCCATCTGCGACAGGGATTTCTCCTCCTACACCGGCACCATGCTGACGGAGATTGCCTCCGACTATGAAGATGAAAGAGCTGACCTTGAGTATTCCGAATACCAGTACATGGATGAGCTCTATTACGATGTCTTCGACGAATTCGGAGAGGATGTCGCTGTCACCCTTACTTTTGGAGAAGCCACCCGTCCCGACGACGAGTATATCGACTACTTCGTCGAGAGCTATGAAGAGATATATGGCAGTAGCCTAAACACGACCAATGTCTATGGCGTCTACGTCAACGCTAACTTCGCCGGCTCCCTTTCAGAAAGCGACATCGAATTTGAATGCTTCGTCCTGAAAACCGGAGGAAGATGGTATATGGTCGGGTGTGATTTTTGGAGTGAAGAAGAATAAAAGTTGAGGCTTGGTTTTACCAAGCCTCAACTTTTATTCTGTGATTATCACGCTCTCCATCATCCCATTTTCCAGCTCAACCTCTTCGGTTGTCCAGCCGTAGTAGGCTTCTATTATTTTGCGGGCGGTGTATTTTGCATATTCGCCGTTTTCTATCACCACCGCGAACGCTATTTCCGGGTCGTTGGCGGGATAGAAGCCGATTACTGTTGAATTCTGGGTGGCGGTGTTACTCGCCTGAGGGGTTCCTGTCTTGATGGCTACTTTGTCGGGAAGAGCGTCAGTCGAGAACTGCGCCAGGAAAGCGTTCTCCTCGTTAGAAGCATAGTAGGTTGCGGAGGTGGTGCTCTCTCCTGCTAGAATCATTCCCTCAATAATGGGTGCGAAAACCTCGTCATAGTCTGCATCTATTACGTATGCGATTTCCGGCTCGGTTTCTTCAAGGCATTCGGTCATGTTGTAGTCCCAGATGGAGTCGACGAGATATGGCTTGTATCTTACTCCCCCGTTCGCAATTGTAAGCGCAATTACAGCCATCTGCAGCGGGGTTACTGCGACCTCCGACTGCCCTATTGCAGCCTGGAGAAGCTGCCCTGATGTCCAGCTGAGTCCAAGGTCGGCGAACGTGTCGGGGCTGGCAAGATATCCTGAGGAAGCACTTATTTCAAGCCCGGGGTCTTCTCCCAAGCCATAGGCTGACTCATATTCTAAGAACAAATCCAGCCCGACCTCCTGAATCACCTGATAGAAGAAAATGTTGCAGCTCTTCTGGATGGCGGTGACGACGTTGATAGACCCGTGCGAGCCGGTGCAGTTGACGGTGATGTCGAGATAGTTATAGCGTTTGGAGCAGGTGTATTTTGTGGTTATGTCGATGATTCCCTCCGCGAGTGCAGCAGTTGCTGTGACCGTTTTCATGACCGAGCCCGGGCGGTAGAGCCCGTCAAAGGCACGATTATAAAGAGGCGAGCCGTCGGCATTCAGGACGGAAGAATAATCTTCGAGCAGATCATTTATATCATACGACGGAGAAGTGGCTGCCGCGAGGACAGCACCCGTCTTTACATCCAGGACAACTATAGCTCCCGCTTCGCAGTCGGAAAAGTCGAGCTCCTGCTTGGTGGAGGAATCCGTTTTCGTTAAGATTCCGTCCCTCAGGTAGCTTATGTGGTTGTCAAGAATCTCCTGGCAAGCCTGCTGTAGCTCAGAATCTATCGTGAGCATGACTGTGTTGCCCGGCTCAACCTCCTCGGAAACCGATTCGGTGACCGTTCCCTCGCTGTCAACAGTAACAAGATTAGTGCCGTTTGTGCCACGGAGAATGCTCTCCATGGCTTTTTCTATGCCACTTTTTCCGATGGTGTCGCTGATAAGGTAGCCGTCCTCCTTGAGCTCTTCATACTCCTCGGCATAGACAGGTCCCACATATCCGACGATATGCGGGGCAACGTCTCCCTGGATGTAGACCCGCTCATAGCTCTCGGCTATGTCAATTCCGTCGAGTTCGCCCGAGAGCTCCCTTATCTTAGAGACCGTTTCAATCGGGACGCCTGTGATTATGGTGTAGTCGATCGAGGTGGAGAAGTCGCCGATGAGCATCATATAGCGGATTCCTGCGATGATTCTCTTCTCTTCCTCGGTATAGTCATCCGAAATCTCGTAGTTCTCGATGAGCCTGTCGATGCAGTTTTCCGCCGTGGCGTAGCTGTTGAGCCTGAGCTCTTCTTTGATCTTCGATATCTCCGAGTCGGTGGCGTCATCAAGCCATTCATATGGCGCATCGAATGTGATGGGAGTCTCGTCTATCCACTCAAACCCGTCCTCCTGCAAAAGCTTTGCAACCTTGAGAATAATCTCGTTCTGGGTTTCGGTGTCGCTCGGGAAGAAAGAGTACTCGATTATGATGCTATATGAGACCTCGTTTTCAACAAGAGCGACGCCGTTACGGTCGACAATCTCGCCGCGTGCGGCATAGACAGTCTTTTCGGCAGTTGTCGACGACTTTGACATTGAAAGATACATTTCGCCGTCGACAATCTGAATCTTCATGAGCTTGATCCCCGCATAAACGCAAGCCACCACAACCAATGCGATGGTGAAAACAACGCGGAGAATTTCAAGAGTACGTTTGAGCATGGGAGTCCTCCCCAGAGTTACGCAGCAGGAATGCTGCAATCAGTTTGCGGTGTCAACACTATATCCCCGGTTGAAGTTTCCGAGAGTGGTGAAGTAGTCGATGGCGTCGTCGGTGAACCTATAGTACCCGTCTGCCCCGTCCCATTTGAGAATGTTATTCGAGTCAACTGTGAGACTGTGCTTGACTTCGTCAACGAAGAAGGTGATTCCACGGGTAGTATCCCTGGCAATCTCCTCATCAGTTGGCTCGATGAGTTCGGGGAGGGCGCAGTACATCTCGAGAAGAGCTTCGATGTCTTTCTCGTTTGTCATGATGCCCCATTCTTCCACGGAACATTCCTCAGTAGAATTCGTCTCGACGACGTATGATTTCTCTGATTCAGCCAGTTCAGCCGCGGAGTAGGGCTGTTCAAAATCGGTTTCGCTGAGAACGCTCGCGATATACGGATACGGGTCTACAAACGGAAAACCGTACACCGTCTCCGAGAATTCTCCGCCGATTTCGACCTTGAACTGGTATGTAATGCCGTTCTGGAGTCCGATGATGTTGACCTTGTGCCCGGTGACCGTCCCGGCAAGCTTCCATTCGTCCGAGCTGTAACGCTTCCAGTAGACGTCGTAGCTTTCGTCGTCGGTGTCCTCCCACGAAAGGGTGACCTTGCCGTCGCCTGAGGTGCAGGAGAGCTTCGCCTGCTCTTCCTCATCTGCGAAAACAGCCAGACTCAGGCTACTCACCATAAGAAGTGCTGCTAAGACCAATGCCAATAATTTTTTCATGTAGATTCCTCCTTGAAATATATTTCTACTTATAATACAAATTTCAGGCAAGGATTATTGCATGGAATGAAAAAATTATCTCTTCGGATCTCTCTTTCTGCACTGGTAGATGTCGATTTTTTCCTTGACGTTGTCGGGAATCTTTCTGTCTACGGGGCAGACGACGGCGTTTGCCATTCTTTCGGCGAACTTAGTTATGAATTCGATATCTCTCACCATGTTCTCCGGCTTGATGATATCGATGGTATCGTAACGGTTGTGGATGGTTGCGGTGGAGTTGCTGCAGAGACGGGCAAAGCTTACCGACGGAACACCCTTGTCGGCGAACGGGGTGGAATCGCTTGAATAAACGTCCTGCTTGACTTTTATTCCGAAGCCGGACTCCAAGCCGAGATACTCGATATAGCCGACCAGCTTCTCTTCAGTAGTGCAACATGCGATGAACTTGCCCATCGTTGAGCCGATCATATCCAGATTTATGCAGAGGTCGATCTTCTCAAGCTCATCTTCATGTGCCTCGCAGTATGCTTTCGAGCCGAAGAGTCCCCTCTCCTCGCTTCCGCACCATACGAAACGAAGATTGTTACGATGCGGAGTCTTTGCAAAGTGCTCAGCCATAGCCATAATTCCAACAGAGCCAGACATATTGTCATATGCACCCTTGGAAAGAATGACTGAATCGTAGTGAGCGGTGAAGATGATGGTTCTGTCAGACTCGCCGCTTCCGGGGAGATCGAGGACAACGTTTCTGCTCTCGCCCTCATATTCGGTCTGATCAACAGTGATGGTAGCCTCCTTGGGGTCGCCTTTCATCAGCTTGACAGCGTCCTTGGCATTGATAGTTACGCCTAAAATCTTCCTGCCCTTGGAAACGAAAGAGCGGAGCTCTTTTTTGTCGATATCGTGGTCGGCATAGTGGACGTCGCCGGAATATGTAATGAAGCCGACTGCGCCGTTATCGAAGATGTCCTGATAAGTCCAATAGCCCATGCCGCCGTCTACCATGACGATCTTGCCCTTGACAGTGGAAAGTGTTGCCCGGTCGAGAACAGGAAGATAGACGAACGGTGCGGTCACACTGCCGCTTCCGCACATAGCATAGCCGGTGCAGGGAATCTCCTTGCCGTCGATTGACAGGGATGCAGAATGAACGTCTCCGAACTCGCTCTTGAACGGCTCAATATGAGCCTCGCATCCGAACGAGGCGCACTTGTCCTTGATATACTCGGCGCACTTAAGCTCCTCAGCCGAACCTCCAACACGGATATACTCCGTGTCCTTAAACATTTTCATGATTTCACGTTTGGTCATAATTGTGATCTCCTTTCACCACAATTATACACCCCGCCACTTGATTTTGCAACCCCAAGTGTGTTATACTATCCTAGATCAAACGAGGTGATATGATGGATTTGCAGGAAAAAGCCCTTAAAATAGTTGAGATTTTAGAGGAGATCTATCCCGGGGCGCAGTGCTCTCTTGAATACACAAAGCCTCATGAGCTGCTTATAGCTACAAGACTTTCGGCGCAGTGCACAGACAAACGGGTCAACATGGTCACGGGTGCGCTTTTTGAGAGGTTTCCAAGCGTTGAAGCCTTTGCGGAAACTACTCCCGAGGAGGTCGAGCCCTACATACGCTCCTGCGGCTTATACCACACGAAAGCCAGGGACATAGTCGCCCTTGCGAAAGCACTTATGGAAAACTACGGTGGCGAAGTGCCAGACACTTTAGAAGAGCTCACTTCCCTGCCCGGTGTCGGCAGGAAGACTGCAAACCTCATCATGGGCGATGTCTATCATCAACCCGCCGTCGTCACCGATACGCATTGTATAAGGATATGTAAACGCCTGGGTCTCACCACTACTGACAACCCGCTCAAAACCGAAATGGAACTTCGTGCCATCCTCCCGATGGACAGGGCAAGCGATTTCTGCCACAGGCTCGTGAATTTCGGCAGAGACACCTGCACGGCGAGGAAGCCGAAATGTGAAAACTGTAAACTCAGAGATTTATGTAAGGAGAATGAATTATGAAACCATTAACCACCGTCCTCTTTGACCTTGACGGCACACTTCTGCCGATGGATCAGGATGTGTTTACTAAATGTTATTTTGGACTGCTTGCACGGAAGCTGGCACCTTTGGGGTACGAAAAAGAAAGCCTCGTTGCTGCTATCTGGAAAGGGACAGGCGCAATGGTCAAAAATGATGGCTCGAAACCTAACGAAGCGGCTTTCTGGGAGACATTTACTGCGATCACCCGCCCCGATGCCATGGACGACATGCCTGTTTTCGAGGACTTCTACCGGAACGATTTCCAGCAGGCAAAGGCTTCATGCGGCTTCAGCCCTGATGCAAAGAAAACTGTTGACGAGATAAAGGCTATGGGACTCCGGGTCTCACTTGCTACCAACCCCATCTTCCCCGCCATTGCGACCGAATCAAGAATCAGATGGGCTGGTCTTGAGCCGGAGGATTTCGAGAACTACACTACATACGAAAATTCAAGCTTCTGCAAGCCGAACCCGAAGTATTTCGAGGAGGTCTGTAAGACTCTTTCTGTCGACCCCCAGGAATGCCTCATGGTCGGAAACGACATGGATGAGGATACACCGGCGGCTGCTCTTGGAATGCGTGTGTTTATTCTTACAGACAGTCTTATCAATAAGTCTGGAAAGTCACTTGACGACTATCCTCACGGAAGCTTTGCCGAATTGTCGGATTATATAAAAAGTATTCTAGGGTGAGTCTGATAGGAGCCAAAAAATTTTGGGCGGGAAAATCAAAACTTTTTCGATTTTAGGTATTGACAAACCCGAAACTTTTTATTATAATAGACAAGTCGCAAATATGGCTGTATAGCTCAGCTGGCTAGAGCACTCGGTTCATACCCGAGTTGTCACCGGTTCGAATCCAGTTACAGCCACCAGGCCCGTTGGTCAAAAGGTTAAGACACCGCCCTTTCACGGCGGAGATATGAGTTCAATTCTCGTACGGGTCACCACAATATTTTAAGAGCATCCTGATTCAGGGTGCTCTTTTTGTATGTCTGTTTTAAGTTTAAGGGGATTATATCGCTTGACTTGGTTATTCCAGGTCTATCTTCTCCCAACCTCAATTGCCTTTTGGGGGCAGAGCTCCTGGCAGCAGAAGCAGCCGATACACTTTGAGTAATCATACACTGGCGGCTTGTCTCTGCCATCTGCAAATGTCACCGCTTTGCCCGGGACGGGGCAGTGGTCGACGCAGACGCCGCAGAGGACACACTTTTTCTTGTTTATGACCGGTCTCGAAGAGAGCTTGTCGATAAGCTTCAAGCCCTTGAATTCCGGGTGGGCTTTTGTGCAGATGGTGTTGAAGTCGGGTGCCTCATATTTCTCACAGAACTGGTCAAAATCCTCCGGATGGGTTCCGGATTCATCGGTGAGGAGGATGTCAATCTTAGACTTATCCATAGTCCCTATTCCCATTGCGTCGCCCTGGAAATTGGTCGGAACGTCTGCGGGATCTATTCCAATAAGATGGCAGAAGATGGTGTCGATGGCGACCGGATCAGTTGAGAAGAGAAGAAGATTCATCGGTCTTGGGGTTCCGGCACCGGGACCGTTGCCCTCCATAGCGACAATTCCGTCCATTATATGCAGCCTCAGAGGCACGCAGCGGTGGATGTCAACGAGCATCCGGGCAAACAGAGAAGCATTCGGGTACTTCACATGCTGCATGGCTTTACGATGTCCGCAGATGAGCCCGAACGGGTTCTTGACGGCACCGGTGATGAGCATCAGTGCATGGGTCTTCATCTTGCAGACGTTGATGATTGAGTCAGCCTTTGTGACCTCCTCCGCAAAATAGAACTCTTTCTCGGTCATTCCGTCAGGGAATTCTGTCCTGACTTCCTTTGTCATCGGGACAAACTCTGCCCCATAGATGGGCTCGCTACGGTCTATTTCCAGCTTGTCGGCAACTCTGGCACCGGTTCCATTTCCGGGACTGTCCCCATAAACCGTCTTTCTGCAGCCGTATTCCCAGAGAAGTCTTAAGACTGCCTTTAAAACCGCCGGATGGGTGGCAACCGCGCTGCTGACATCTGCTGTCTTCAAGAAATTCGGGTTTACAAGGATGCTTTCGTTCTTGCTCACAAATTTTCCGATGCCGCCTAATGCGTCTATTCCCTTACAGACTGCATCATAAACTATCTCCTCGTCGTATGTGGAACACACGACAACTGAGACCTTTGAATGCTCTTCCATATTCTTTCACTGCCTTTTACTTTTGATAAACTACCCGTCCTCCTGCGACGGTGCAAATAACATTGAGATTTTTGTCGAGGATTGCAAGGTCAGCGCAGGCACCCGATTTAATCCTGCCCAAGTCCTTGCGACCCATCATGTCTGCCGGGTTCTTTGAAAGCCATCTTGCAGCGTTTTCAAGGGGAATCCCGGTGAATTTTATTATGTTTTTAAGAGCCCCAGCCATCGTCAGAGTGCTTCCGGCACGGGTTCCGTCCATGAGTTTGGTGTCGCCGTTTTCGACTATGACATCGTTGACTCCGAGCTTATATTTCCCGTCAGGCATACCTGCCGCCATGATGCTGTCGGTGATGGCAATCATTTTCCCGTCGCCCTTTGTCTTGCGGAAAAGGCGAACGGATGCTGGGCTTAAGTGCCTGCCGTCGCAGATTGCTTCACAGTAGGCGTCGCTTTCGAGAATAGCTCCGAAAATAGCCGGTTCATGCTGGTGGAAAAGCCGCATAGCGTTGCCGACATGGGTTCCCGAAACCGCTCCTGCATTGATGCACCTGATGGTCTCCTCATAGGTAGCCCCGCTGTGCCCGAGAGCAACCCGGATTCCCCGGGATGTGAGCCAGGATGTAAGTTCATCTGCTCCCTCTATTTCAGGGGAGAGTGTCACATAGGTTATGTGCCCGTTTGCAGCCTCGATATACTTCTCAAAGAGCCCGATGTCAGCTTTTTTCATGAGAAGCTGCTCCGGCATCGCGCCCTTATATTCTGATGACAGGCAGGGACCCTCAAGATGGATTCCAATCAGTTTTGCGCCATCTGGCTCACTTTCGATGACTTTCACAGCCTCGGAAATGGTTTCAAGTGTCGTTTCGACCGTGTCGGTTAAGATTGAGCACTGCCAGCTGGTAACTCCCTGGGTGGCGAAGAAGCTTGAAATCTTACGGAAGCCGTTTTCATCTGCGCCGTTGACGTCAACTCCAACAGCTCCGTGGGTGTGTAAGTCAACAAACCCCGGCAGGGCATAGAGCCCGCCGGCGTTTATAGTTTCGCCCGAATTTTCAGTTTCTGAAAACCGACCGTTTTCGATTGAGACATCCTCTCTTGACCAGCCGCCGTTTGGCTTGAGGACAAGACCGCCGCTGATTTTCATACTGTTCCATCCTCATATGGCAGTTCAGCTGCAACACCACCCACATAGATTTTTGCGTCCATGTGCTTCTGGAGGATTGTAGCCGGGAATTCAGGACTCATTTCGCCGTATCCGGCATGGCGGACAACCGCCTTGTGCCAGTCTCTGAAGACTCCTAGGCGGATTTTCTTTGAAGCAAGAATGCTCTTCATGCCGAGGGTTATAGCCTTTTTCGGCATCATGTCAATAGCTCCGCCGAGGTCGCTTAGACCATTTGTCACTCTTGATTCAAGAGAAAGTTCCACAATCCTTGTCGGAAGAGCCATGTATTTCTTTAGCTTTAGCTTGGGACTCGGCTCGTTGAATGCAATATGCCCGTCAAGCCCGATTCCGCCGAAGCAGATGTCGGCTCCGCCAAGCTCCTTAAGCAGCAGGTCGACATGTTCGATGTTCACAGGGTCGGGGAAGATTCTCTGCTTTTCCGGCATGAGAAGATCATTGTCTATTTTATCATAGACCTCTCTTTGCATGAAGCCCCTGAACGAAAGGGGCGAATCGATGCTTATGTAGGTGTTATTGTCGCCGAGATACTCGTCCATATTTATGAACCAGCAGTCCTTGAGGGAGAGATTACGTTTGTTTACCTCTTCGACAAATATCGGGTATTGCCCCATGGGACCGACGGGGAGGATGAAGACGGTCTTTTCGCCGGCTTCATTATGCTCCTCAATCGTCTCCACCATTTCAAGTGCCATTTTGCTGTAGACTTCCTCGGAAGAGCTCAGGATTTCCATAGGAATCTTTGAATCTGTTCCGAGATTGTCTTTTGGGATAGAGTAGTATTCGCGTGGGATCATTTTAGGAAAGTGCCTCGGTCATTATGTCATATGCGACATAGGTTGATACGTCGCAGACGTCGCTCTCTTCAATAGAGCCTGCTGATAAGAAGTTGTCCTGCTGGAGCTGATAGTAGGCTTCCATTGTGCCGTCGGAAATAGCCTCGGAAATCATGTCGGCTGTGTACCATTCGCCGTCGCCGCGCTGCTCATAAGCGGTCTCATAGTCGACTGCGCACTGAGTGGCAACCAGGTTTGATACGTATTCATAATTAGCCTCGTCAGCTCCATAGGTCATGCCCTTAAGAAGTGCTCTTACGAACTTGACTGCTACTTCCTCGTTCTCCTCAAGATATTCGGGAGTAGCGATCCAGGAAGCGATTGAGACGGTGGTGTCGGAAAATGTCGAATTGTCGCAGAGAAGTGTGCAGGTCTCGTCCTCTTCAAGGATTGTTAAGGATGCAGGAGACCATACTGCGCAGGCGTCGACAGAGCCTGAGAGCATTGCAGTGACCATAGAGGTTGAATCCATGTCCATAGCTGTGATGTCGTCCATGGTAAGTCCAACGCTACTAAGTGCGGAAAGGAGAATAGTCTCGGATGAGGTTCCGCTTGAATATGCAACTGTCTTTCCTGCAAGGTCTTCTAGACTTGTTACATTAGCTCCGCCGATAACTGCATCAGCATTGCCGATGTGGGACATTAAGATTATGGTTGCGTTGCCCTGGACACAGAGCTTGTGAGCTCCCTGACCGATATAGCCGAAGTCGACCGAGCCGCCCTCCATAGCTGCGATGATTGTAGGTCCGTCTGCAAATTCGATTAAGTTGACTTCAAGACCCTCTTCCTCAAAGTAGCCCTGATCAATAGCTGTCAGAACGCTCCAGAGGGAAGCATAGTTCGGCATGTAGGCGACATTGAGCTCTATAAGCTCGACTTCCTCTTCCTCGGAATCGGTGCCCGTTACGGTGTCGTCGGTTGTTGAGTCGTCGTCAACAGCAGTGTCGCCGCACGCTGTGAATAAAGTTGCCAGCATGAGTACTGCCAGTAACAGGCTCAGCAGTTTGTTTATTCTTTTCATAAGTGTATACTCCTTAAATAGGTTTTTTATTTCAGCCGCAAACGCGACTAATAAACTAGAGTATGTCCGAATAGACCTGTGTCCAGACGTTCTTTCTTATCTCGTTGAACTCCGGGCTCATCTTCAAATCCTGGGTTCTCGGATAGGGGAGATTTACGTCGATAATGTCGGCAATTCTTCCCGGATGGGTGCTCATGACGACTATTCTCTGCGAGAGAAATACTGCCTCCTCGACATCATGCGTGATGAAAAAGCAGGTTTTGCGGTCCTTGTTCCAGGTCTCAAGCAGGTCGCTCTGCAAGACCATCCTGGTCTGAGCATCCAAGGCTCCGAAAGGCTCATCCATAAGAAGCACTTCCGGCTCGGCGGCATAGGCACGGGCAATTGCAACTCTCTGCTTCATGCCTCCGGATAGCTCTTTCGAGTAGTGGTTGGCATAATCAGAAAGGTGGACTCCCTCAAGATACTGTATAGCCTGGTCTTCCGCCTCTTTTCCCTTGATTCCCCTCATTTCGAGAGCGAACATGACGTTTTTCTTCACCGTCAGCCAGGGGAAGAGCGCGTATTGCTGGAAAACTACTCCTCGCTCCGTTCCCGTCCCGTCGATGGGGACGCCGTTGCAGTAGGCAGTTCCGGAGGTTGCGTCTGTAAGACCGGCTAAGATATTCAGAAGAGTCGACTTTCCGCAGCCGGAGGGACCGACAACGCACAGAAACTCATTGTCATAGATGTCAAGGTTTATATTATCTAAAACCAGGCTTTCGCCGTCGCGGTTTTTGAATGTCTTGCAGATGTTTTCAAGCCGGAGCTTTACATTTCTCTCTTGTCCTGCCACCTGGTCAGCCTCCTTTCCAGATGTCTGATACCCGTTTCAATAAGCATTCCTATGATTCCTATGATGATTATGTATAGAAGCATGGGAGCGGGCTCAAAGCTGTTGCTTAGCGACCGGATTCTCATTCCGAGACCCGCCACAGCTCCCGTCGATTCGGCGGCGATAAGTGTTGTAAGTGCGACAGACGCTCCAAGCCGGACTGCCGTCATGATAAATGGCAGCGTTGCCGGGGTGATTACTTTTATGAAGATGTCCCTGTCGCTTGCGCCTAATACTTTTGCCGCCTTGATGAGGGTTTCATCTACGTTCATGACTCCTTGATAGATGGTCACGCACATGGTTAAGAAGCAGGCAAGGGTGATGACTATAACCTGAGGTCTTCTTCCTACTCCTGCGCAGATTACGATAAGCGGAACATAGGCAAGAGGCGGGATGTTACGGATAAACTGAATCCAAGGGTTCAGAATCTTTCTGACAGGCAGATACCACGCCATGAGAATAGCCACCGGCAGTGCCAGCAGGAACGCAAAGAGAAATCCAAGCCCCACAGAGATAAGACTGCTCGCAAGATCCTTGAAGAAAACACCCCGATCAATCATAGTCTTAAGGCTTGAAATCGTTGTGACAACATTCGGAAATGCACGTGACGTTGCCGGTATGATGGATAAAACATACCAGAATATCATCGCGAGTATCAGGGAAATGAGAAGCCACACTTTCCCCGGAATCTTCAGAAGAAAGTTATGAAGCCGCTTGTCTTTCTTTTTTGTTTTTTCTTTTTTTGACATGAAATATACCTCGGTTATATATTCGCCTTGAGACTAGCGATTGTCTTTTCCTTGTAGCCCTCAACTCCCGGCTGATCGAATGGGTTCACTCCCAGGATTCTAGCCGAAAGACAGCAGGTGAACATGAAGAAGTAGAAGAGCTCGCCAAATGTGAATTCGTCAAGCGACACAATATCAATCTTAAAGCAGGGGAAACGCTTTGAATGGGCTTCAAGAGTCGCCTTGAACGCCGCCTTGTTGACGTCGTTAAAGGTCTTGCCATCCAAGTACTCAAATCCGTCCGGAATGTCGGTTAAATCAATCTGCCTGTCCTCGGTGTCAAGGATATTTAAGAATGTTTCAAAGAGAATCGGCTCACCCTGCTGGATATACTGACCTATTGAGTGCAAATCCTCCGTGAATGAGCCGACAATCGGATAAAGACCTTTTCCGTCCTTGCCCTCGGATTCCGCAAAAAGCTGTGTCCACCATTTCGAGAACCGTTCAAGTGACGGCTCGAAGAACGAGAGCATTTCAAGCTTGTAGCCATTCTCATAGAGATAGTTTCTTGCGGATGCAAGCATGAGTGCCGGGTTATGGTCGGGTTTTTCTAGCATCATGCGCATAACCTTTGCGCCGTTTATCATTTCGCGGATATTTAAGCCTGCAACTGCAAGGGGAAAGAGTGCAACAGGTGTGAAAGCCGAATATCTCCCGCAAGTATCGACGGGAAAGTCGAGGAAGTAGTAGCCGTTACCCTCAGCAAGCTGATGCAGATCGCTGCCCGGGGTGCCGGTGCAGATGATGTGGGAGGAATATTCCTCCTCGCCATACTCTTCTATAAGCCAGTTTCTGAGAACCCTGAACCACAGTCCCGGTTCGAGGGTTTTGAAGTTCTTCGCAATTACGTTGATATAGACCTCTTTATATTTCAGCCACTCTAAAAGCGCGTTCATTTCCTTGGCTGAATAGTTGAGCCCGACCCACTCAATCTGGGTTCTTGATCTGCTCCCGAGTGCTTCGTAAACAGCTCTTGCAGCTCTGTTTGAGCCGCCGACGCCGATTACCACCAGAACGTCGGCATCCCGACCTATAATTTTGCCAAGCCATTCGCAGCCGTCAAGCATTTCGCTGTCCTCGGGCAGCAACCAGTCAAGAGTATTCCCGAAATCAAGATACTCGAGATTTTTCTTACAAAGTTCATCAAGCTTTTCTTCGCCCAGAAGCCCGGAGTTGTCGTGAAGTGTAAGTGTCATGATTATATTTCCCCTTTTGCCCTCTTCCAGAGGAGCTGGTATTTCAGCATACATACTCCGTCGCCATAGAGCTGCCAGTAGTTTCCTGGCGTCTCGAAATAGAGGGTGTTTCCTCTGTCCATAAACGCGGTGGACGGCATGTCGGAATAGAGCAGCCTGTGACCGCCTATGGTTATGCCCTCTTTGTCGCCTGTGAGCGTCCCCGACTCAATCTCTGTTCTTACGTGGTCGGGGGTAATTTTGTATAGTTTCACGTTGTCGTCTGTGAATTCAATGTCGCCCGAGTCGTACCTGCGGTTGAATTCGTCCTCCTGCCAGCGTGTCCAGTCGCGGACGTTGTCGAACGGGAGCTGATAGGATTCATCAGAGCTGTGGAGCCAGGCATACTCGTCATATATGCCTCTGAGTCCGCAGTCGCAGAAGAATCTGTTGTCCTCAGTATGAAGAGTAGAGACCCTGCCGCACTTTGGACATAAGAATAAGTGGTTCTCAAGCCCCTCGGCAAGCCGCTCACCGGTGTATTTCTCGGGGTTCTCGCGCTGACGCTCATAGGCGTCTTCATAGATGTCCCGGTCAACAAGCCGGGCTACCTCTTCAGCCGACATGCCTTTAAGTTCTTCCGCTGAATATGTTCCGACTACTCCGGCTGAAATTTTGCCCCTGCGGATGGTTTTCGCCCATCTTGGCTCGGCAAAGTAGCCGCCGGTTATTTTCATTGTGATCAGGGTGCATTTACTCTGCTTGATAAGCTTTCCGAGGGCAGGAGTTGTGGGCATGGTGACGCCGTCGGCACTTCTGTGACCCTCCGGAAACAATAAAAGGCTGCCCCCATTCCTTATCCGGCGAAGCATTTCCTTGACAGAGCCAATGTCTGTCATGCCTTTCGCCCGGTAGATGGGATTGAGCAGTCTCATTTCGATCTTCTTCAAAAAATTTCCGCGTGACAGATGCTCACTGGCAACTATGTACACATGCTTGTGGACGATGTTGTAAGCGATGAACAGGTCTGTTTCGGTCAGGTGGTTGGAAACCAGGATAAATTGCTCCTTGGGCTTAAGAGGCTTCCCTGGAAAACTGCACTTCTTTTTTGCAATCAGATATAAGACAGGAGACGCTATCGTAAAGATAGCCCGATCCCGTTTTAAATTATTACTGTCAGAGCTGCTCATAATGGCTTTCCTTCCACGAAGTATGTATACTCCGTATACAAAATTCCGAACCTGTCCCGGATTTTTGCCCCAATCCGGAAAATTGGAGTATAAATCTGCACTATACTATATTAAATCCGAAAGAAGATTTTGTCAAGTGGGGAGGAGGTGAAAATTATGATTTTCTGAAACCCCGACACTTCCCCGACATTGTCCCCATCATCATCTGTTGACTTTCCTGTTCTCATGTGATAAAATAATCCCTAATGTCGGATAGTGTCGATAATAGCTAATATTATCCGACACTGTTTCAAAATACGTTGTTTTTCTGCCCATGGGGCATTTTTTTGGAGGAGTAAAGTTGACAGATAGAGATATAAACACAGGCACGCTTCTCTTAGGAATCGATGTCGGGTCGACGACGGTCAAGGTCGCAATTAAAAAGCCTGATTCGGATGAGGTTCTGTTCTCGCGATATACAAGGCACAATGCCCGCCAGCGCGAGACTGCTATAGGGCTTCTGAAAGAGGTTTCTAAGGGGTTTCCCGGAACCAAGTTCCGTGCGGCTGTGTGCGGTTCGGGAGGAAAACCGGTTGCGGAGGCGGCTGGAATCCAGTTCATCCAGGAGGTTGTCGCGAACGCTGCGGCAGTCAAGAAGCTCTACCCGAATGTGAGAACTGCAATCGAGCTAGGCGGTCAGGACGCAAAGGTCGTCTTCTTCCACAAGGACGAGCACACGGGAGAACTCATGACCTCCGACATGAGAATGAACGGCAGCTGCGCCGGCGGAACGGGAGCATTCATCGACGAAATAGCAAAGCTTCTTGGAGTAAAAACCGAGGAGTTTGAATCGCTTGCCGAAAAAGGGAGAACAATTTTCGACATTTCCGGACGCTGCGGCGTTTTTGCGAAGACGGACATCCAGCCGCTTCTCATCCAGGGCGCAAAGAGGGAGGACATCGCCCTTTCAAGCTTTCACGCCATCGCGAAGCAGACTATAGGCGGGCTTTCACAGGGACTTGAGCTGAAAGCACCCATAATTTTCGAGGGCGGACCCTTAACATTCAACCCGACCCTCATAAGAGTTTTCGCCGAAAGGCTGAATCTTTCGGAATCTGACATAGTAATCCCCGAGCACCCGGAGACCATTGTCGCCTATGGTACTGCGATTGCCGCGGAAAAGCTCTCGGGGGACGAATCCTACACAGCAGACGAGCTCATTTCCCGTCTCGAATCGGCAAAGGATAATATGGGTGACGGCGAATCCGCACCGCCGTTCTTCAGGAATGAGGAAGAGAGAAATGAGTTTGAATCAAGGCATATGGCAGAGCTTCGTGAGCTTGAAGAGCCGATAACCGAAAACGGAGTTCTCAAGGTCTACATAGGAATAGACTCGGGAAGCACCACATCAAAGCTTGTCCTCATGGATGAGCACGAGCGGATTGTCGACCGGTTCTATTCTAATAACAACGGCGAGCCTTTAAGGGTCATCTGCAAGGGCTTATCAGATCTTGAGGACAAATATGCCGAGCAGGGAATCAGGCTTGAAGTCCTCGGCGTCGGCACAACCGGCTATGGCGAGCAGCTATTCGCGAGCGCGTTCAATGCAGACTATCACATTGTTGAAACGGTCGCCCATTCTCAGGGCTGCCTTAAATACTTCCCGGATGCAGACTTCCTCCTCGATATCGGCGGGCAGGACATGAAAGCTATATGGCTCAAAAACGGCGTCATCACGAATATGACGCTTAATGAAGCTTGCTCCTCTGGCTGTGGGTCGTTCCTAGAGAACTTCGCGTCATCTTTAGGTATAAAGGTTGAGGACATTGCGGAAGCTGCTTTCCGCTCAGAGCATCCCGCCCACCTCGGGAGCCGGTGCACCGTCTTCATGAACAGCACTATTATCAACGAGCAGAGAAACGGAAAACTCCCTGATGACATCATGGCTGGTCTCTGCCGGTCTATCATCGAAAACGTCTTCACAAAGGTTGTCAGAATCTCGAATACAGACGAGCTTGGCAAGCGTGTTGTAGTCCAGGGCGGCACTTTCCGGAATTTCGCAGTCTTAAAGGCTATTGAAGACTATCTCGGGAAGAATGTCACCCTTTCTCCGTATCCAGGCGAAATGGGAGCTGTCGGTGCCGCCATCTTAACGAGAAGAAAGATGAAAGGCGAAACCCACTTCATCGGTCTTGATGCCGTCAGGAATTTTGACTATACAACCGAAACTGGCGTTGCCTGCCCGCATTGCGCGAACCACTGCAAGAGAACTATTACCCGTTTCTCCTCCGGCAGAGCCTGGGTCACAGGAAACAGGTGCGAGAGGGGAGCAGAGCTCGAGGGCTCAGTTCCTCTTGAGAAGCCGAAAAAGGCTCCCGACATGTTCCTTGAGCGCGAAAAGCTTCTGTTCAAGGATTATGATTTCACGCCAGTCCGCGAGCCGGTCGATCTAACCGTGGGACTGCCGAGAGTACTTGAATTCTGGGACAGTATGCCTTTCTGGAGCACTTTCTTCAAGGCTCTTGGCTATAAGGTCAAATTCTCCTCGCCCAGTTCACGAGGCATATATGAAAGCGGCATTTCGTTTGTTGCTTCGGACACAATCTGTTTCCCTGCGAAGCTTGCGCACGGGCACATCGCCGACCTGGCAAACAAGGGCGTCGACCGGATATTCATGCCATATGTCATGCACATGCCGCCGGAGGGAGTCGACAAGCAGAGCCCATATGTCTGCTCAGTAGTCCAGGGCTACCCGATGGTCGTGAAGAATTCGCAGAACCCGGCTGAGCGGTACGGCGTCACATTCGACACGCCCATTTTCCACTGGTTCTCAGAGAAGAACCGCCACACGCAGATTTGCGAATATGCCGTAAAAGAATTGGGTGCTTCAGAAAAGGAAGCTGAGCAGGCTTTCACTCAGGCTGAAGCCGCGATCAAGCTCTTCCGGAAGACTCTTACCGACCGTGCAACCGAAATTATGGAGGACGCAAAGAAAGAGGGCAAGTTCGCAGTAGTTCTGGCGGGAAGACCATACCATACAGACCGGTTCATCAGCCACGATATCTCGAAGAAGTTCACCGAAAAAGGCGTCCCTGTTCTCACTGCTGACAGCCTGCCGGGACTCAATGAAGTCGACCTGCACAACACCCGTGCCGAGATTACAAACGACTTCCACACCCGTATGCTTGCATCAGCCGTGATCGCGGCGAGGGAGCCGGAGCTCGAATATGTTCAGCTCGTCAGCTTCGGCTGCGGGCACGATGCTATCCTCTCAGACGAGATTATAAGAATCATGACCACGACGAGCGACAAGCCGCCGCTGATCTTAAAAATTGACGAGAGCGATGCTTCAGGTTCCTTAGGAATCAGGGTTCAGTCGTTTATCGAGACGGTCGAAATCAGGAGAAATCTGGGTCTTGACAACCCGCCGAAGCCGATCCCCGAGCCGAGCCCGGCTAAGTTCTATAAAAAAGACAAGAAGATCCGCACACTTTTAATTCCGAACATTTCGGAGGAGGTCTCAATTCTCCTCCAAGCCATCTGCGAAAAAGAGGGCTTCATGGTGAAGACCATCCCCATTGGCGGACCGAATGAAATCGCCCTTGGCAAGAAGTATGTCCACAACGACATCTGCTTCCCCTGCCAGATGGTAATAGGCGAGCTGATAGGCGAGCTCCAAAAGGGCAACTACAAGCAGGATGAGGTTGCAGTAGGCATGGTCAAGTTCCAGTGCGATTGCAGAATGTCCCACTATGCCGGGCTCCTGAGAAAGGGCTTGGACAGTGCAGGCTTCACCGAAGTTCCGATTCTCACAACCGACGGCGGGGATTCAAAGGACATGCACCCGGGAGTGTTCCTTTTAGGAGTCAGTGCAGTCCTCGAAGCCGTATGGGTGTTCATGATGATGGATATCTTAACAGACCTGGCAAGGAAGATTCGTCCCTACGAAATCAACCCGGGCGAGACGGACAGGGTCTATATGGCTTGCATCAATAAGCTTGCTGACGGAATCAAGAAGAGCATCAAAGAGGCAAGGCGAGTCTTCCCGGAAACGATAGACGACATGGCGAATATTTCGTATGACCGGAGCCATCTTAAGCCAAGGGTGTTCGTCACCGGTGAGCTACTAGTTACATACCATCCCGGCTCAAACTTCCATATTGAAAGGTATCTTGAGTCGAACGGCATGGAAGCGGTCTTCCCGAGGGTCACAGACCAGTTAAGGAAAGACTTCCTCGCCACCATGAGCGAGATAAGCGACTATAAGGCGAACATCTTCCCCTATCCGTTCGCGGTAGATTTCCTCTTCAATACCGTCCAGGATAAGCTTGAAAAAGTCGCTGTTAAGCACCCGCTCTATGAGAAAGTTCTGTCCCCGAACAAGCTCTACGACTCGGTCAGCGACATAATACCTAAGACTTTAAGCTGCGGCGAGGGCTGGCTGATGGCGGCGGAGATTGACCACTACGCCGAAAAGGGCGTGAAGTCGTTCATAATCCTCCAGCCCTTTGGCTGCCTCCCGAACCACATCTGCGGCAGAGGAGTCATCAAGAGCCTCAAAGACAAGCATCCGGATATATCGATATTGCCGCTCGACCTTGACCCTGACACGAGCCTGACAAATGTTGAAAATCGTCTGCAAATGCTCATTATGAACACAGCTGCCTCTGGCAGCTAGAAAGTTCGCCAAAGGCGAACTTCCACCCCCAACGTGAGCCAAACCGTACAAAGAACCGAACTTCGGAAATAAAATCTTTGTCCAAAATTCACCATTGAATTTTTCGGTTTAGTGTGTTATCCTTAATACAGTGGCAAAGACGTCCAAGGTTTCTTGGGCGTCTTTTTGCATTTTTTAAAGTGAGATGACTGAAATGAACACACCCGTTGCCAATACCCGCGAAATCAATGAGCTTCTTGCCAGGTATGGCGTCAAGTTCGGAATCTATAAAAACGGCGTCTTCAAGGAACAGCTCTTCCCCTTTGACGCAATCCCCAGAATCATAACCAAGTCGGATTTTGCCGACATGGAAAAGGGTCTTATCCAGCGTGTTGACGCCTTGAATCTCTTCTTAAAAGACATCTATTCCGAGAAGAAGATTATTAAGGATGGCATTATCCCTGCCGACTTTGTCTACATATCAAAAGGCTATCTGCCGCAGTGCGAGGGGGTCACTCCCGCTCACGGCGTTTACAGCCATATTTCCGAAATCGATTTGGTTCAGGCTAAGGACGGAACCTGGTATATCTTAGAGGACAACCTGAGAATCCCGTCTGGCGCATCATATCCGCTCATAGCGAGGGAATTATGCAGAATGACCAGCCCGGATGTGTTCCACGACGTATCTGTCGTCGACAACAGAAACTATGCTTCGCTCTTAAAGGACACCATGGACAGCGTCAACTGCGGAGGAATCAACGTTATCTTAACTCCCGGTCGATATAATGCCGCCTACTTTGAGCATTCATACTTAGCTGAGAGAACCGGTGCGGTATTGGTTCAGAACAGCGACCTCTTTGTCGAGAACAATATCCTCTACATGCGCGACTATCAGGGTGGCAGGACGAGAGTAGGAACGGTCTACAGGAGAATTTCCGACGAATACCTCGATCCTATGACCTTTGTGCCGGAGTCATTGATAGGTGTGCCACATATAATGGACGCCTACAGAGCCGGAAATGTCGCCATCATGAACGCACCCGGCAACGGCGTTGCGGACGACAAGGGAATTTACTATTTCGTCCCGAAGATGATTAAGTACTACCTTGGCGAAGAGCCAATCTTAAAGAATGCCCCAACGTACCTGCCGTTCTATGAAGAGGACAGAAAGTACGTACTCGACCACCTCGAAACCCTTGTAGTCAAGGACGTTTCCGAAGCGGGAGGATACGGAGTTGTATTCGGAAGAGACATGACGAAAGAGCAGCTTTCAGAGTGGCGTACTCTTATCACCGAGCAATCAAGACGCTTCATAGCTCAGGAGGTTATCGACTTCATAGACCTCGACATCTTGAGCGAGGACGGCTCAACCGTTCCGAGAAAGGCAGACCTCCGAGCATTCGTCCTCTCAGGCGAAACCACCAAGGTCTGGGCTAGCGGTCTTACAAGATTCTCGCGTAATCCCGATTCGTTCGTAGTAAATTCATCTCAAGGAGGAGGCTTCAAGGACACATGGGTACTATCACAAGATTAAACGGCTCAAACCTCTATTGGCTGGGCAGATATACAGAAAGGGTTTTCACAACCTTAGATTCATTTTTCAACTATTTCGACCTGATGATCGACGTAGACAAGGATTCCTATGTCAAATACTTAGAGAAAATAGGTGCGCCTAACATCTACACCGACGATAACGATTTCTTCGACAGATACTTGTTCGACAAGACCGACCCGAACTCGCTCAGATCTAACCTTGAGCGGGCTATGGACAACGGAATTGTCTTAAGAGAAGCCATCAAGTCGTCTTCGCTTTCATACTTGCAGCTGGCACTAAATAAGTTCAAATCCGTCCGGGGCACAAGAAAAGTCAGATATGATTTACTTCCCGTAAAGGATGACCTATATGCATTCTGGGGAAGCGTTGAGGACAATATGGAAGACCTTGAGGGACGGGATCTTATCTACATAGGAAAGGCTGTTGAGCGTCTCGACCTCTATGTCAGGCTGTCATATAAGGACGAGGACATAAGAAGAGTGTTCGACTATATGACCGTTCTGGTGCATTCTTATGAGAATGTTTATAATCCTGTTCTGAATGTTGAGGCATATGAGGGCTTGGAGAAGCTTCTGACGCGAGGAAAGGGAATTGAGAGCTGCCGGGGAGAGGCTTTGAGCCTGATCGGGAGACTTATTGAGGTGAAGACTGATGAAGAAGCTGAGTTTTGAATACAGCACCGAGTTTGAGTTTGGGGATCCGATAAGCTCCCACTGCTTCACACTACGGTGTCTGCCGCTTTCTGATGACCGGCAGATTATAAGCGAGCCGAGATATATTATCCAGCCGTCGGGCGGAGTGATCTGGAACTCGCGGGACAGCTTCGGAAACTCGCTCCTCTGCGGGAGAATTGAGAAGCCGCACAGTAAGTTCTCGTTCTCCGTCAAGGGCACGGCGTCCATAACATCAAGCTACACCGTTTCCGGCAAGGCTCCTGTTATGTATGCCTATCAGTCGCCTTTAACCCATCCGGGAGAAGCTCTGGCGGCGTTTTATGAAGCCCATCAGCCTACCGAATCGAATGTCTTATACCGTTCACTCGCCCTTGCGGACAGCTTATATGAATACATGACCTATGAAAAAGGCGTCACTGATGTCCACACAACTGCCGAGGAGGCACTTGCCCTCGGAAAAGGCGTCTGCCAGGACTATGCACACATCATGCTCGCGCTCTGCCGAATGGGAGGAATCCCTTGCCGATATGTTGCCGGGCTTGCCTGCGACGAGGGTGAAACCCACGCATGGGTGGAGGTAAACGACGGCTCCCGCTGGTATGGAATAGACCCCGTGAACAACTGCCTTATAAGCACGCACTACTTAAAACTCTGCCACGGCAGGGATTATGCCGACTGCCCGATTGAATCCGGGTGCTATGTGGGAATAACGGAGTCCACGCAGACGGTGAAATCACAGATAGTACAGTAGAAGGGAATAACAACCTATGATAGAAACAATCGCCCAGGCGGCGTTAGCGGTTAATGAGAATCTTGTTATCCGCAAGAATCGGATTTCAAATATGGCGCGCTCCACGAAAAGAAAGAAGCGCGCTTGCATTGTCACGGGAACACATGGCGACGAGCTGGAGGGTCAGCTTGTATGCGCCAGGCTTGCGGACATCTTAACAAAAAATGCTTCCAAGCTTGAGGGAATTGTCGATATTTATCCGGCACTGAACCCCCTTGGCGTTGATTCTATCCAGAGAGGTATGCCGATGTTTGACCTCGACATGAACAGAATCTTCCCCGGCACTCCCGACGGCACCATGGCGGAGCATATCGCATATGATATCATTAATGATATCAAGGGTGCCGACATCTGCATCGATATCCACGCCAGCAACATTTATTTAAGAGAAATCCCTCAGGTCAGAATCAACGAGATTACTGCCGATGAGCTCGTCCCCTATGCCGAAATGCTCGGCACCGACTTTATCTGGGTTCACAGCTCGGCAACAGTCCTTGAATCGACCCTTGCATATAGCCTGAACTCTATCGGCACGAAAACCCTTGTTGTTGAAATGGGCGTCGGCATGAGAATCACAAAAGAATATTGCGACCAGCTTGTTGCGGGAATCCTTAACTTGCTCAAAAACCTCGGCATTTGGACAGGGGAGACTGAGCCCGTGAGAAAGGCTATCCTCTCGACTGACCACGACGTCGCGTTCGTGAATTCGTCGGCTGCCGGAATATTCATCCCGAGTGTTGAGCACTGGGTCGACATCAGGAGTGGCGACCATATCGGAGACGTTTTAGACCCGTCCACCGGCAGGGTTGAAGAGTATGTCACATCCCCCTGCGACGGAAGAATATTTACTTTAAGAGAATATCCCGTCGTCTATGGCGGCTCGCTTATTGCAAGAATCCTGGGAGGTGTCCATAATGCGTAAAGAGACTATTTACTCGATAACCTCCCCCTACAGAGAGCCTATGGACATTGTCGGCTACCGCTTCGGAAGCGGAGAGAGGGCACTCTGCATAGTTGGCTCGATGAGAGGAAACGAAGTGCAGCAGATGTATGTGTGCTCTCAGCTTGTCCAGAAGTTCAAGCGGCTTGAAAAAGAGGGGAAGATAGCTCCGAATCACGAGATTTTAATTATCCCATGCGTCAACTACTATTCTATGAACATCGGCAAGCGTTTCTGGACGATGGACAATACCGACATCAACCGCATGTTCCCCGGCTATGACATGGGCGAGACTACCCAGAGGATTGCGGACGGTCTCTTCGAGGAAATCCAGGGCTACAAATTCGGCGTCCAGTTTGCAAGCTTCTATCAGCAGGGCGACTTCCTCTCGCATGTAAAGCTGATGGAGACGGGATTTACCGACCATAACTACATGCTTGATTTCGGGCTTCCGTATGCATTCATCCGCACCCCGAGACCGTATGACACCACTACACTTAACTACAACTGGCAGATATGGGAGACCAAGGCGTTTTCGCTCTACACGAACGCTACAGACCAGATAGATTTGCCGTCTGCAAAAATAGCGATTGAAGCGGTGCTCAGGTTTGCCTTTAATCGCGGCATCATAACGCAAAAAATCCCGGGAGGAAGCCTAACCGAGATTATTTCCGAGAGTGAACTCGTCCAGATTCACTCTGTCAAGTCGGGCATCTACCGTCCTTACGCCCAGACCGGCGACCGCTTTGAAAAAGGCGACCTCCTCTGCGAAATCCTCGATCCGCTCGAGGGAAATGTAGTCGAAAAGATCACTGCCCCGACCGACGGAATAGTCTTCTTCAGATACAACCGCCCGCTTGTCTTTGCGGAAGCGGTGATTTATAAGATAATCAAAGCGTGAGCATCCACAATTTCCCCTCTACTACTGCCTTGCGGCGGCGGAGGGGGTTGCTTTTTATGCATAATCACAAAATAATAGTTGACAAATACGGCGGGTGCATGGTATACTTTACGTATATAGAAGTTTGTGAACCTGCGATTTATTGAAAGGATTCAGATTATGAAATTACGAAGCGTTTTATCTTTGGTTGTTGCCCTGGTGATGGCGATCCAGGTTCTGCCGCTGTCGCTGTTTGCCGGCGATGCGGAGGAGGCAACAGAGATTTATTCTATAACTGAGACGGTTGAGGTGGATTCTTCCTCCCTTGCCGACAATGACGAGCTCCTTGAGAGCTATGTTTCAGAGCTCCTGGGATTCAGCGATAACAGCGGCATCATGCTCACCGCCACCTATACAGGTGAAGATGCACTGAGCGGGGTCAACTATGACATATACTCCGCACTGAAAACCGCTATAGCAAAAATCGCATCCGGTGAGACATCGTCGTCAGTAATTGACCTGGCTGTGACCTATGACGCTTCGTATTTTGGCGCATCTACGGGCAGTGAAGCCTGGACAGCTTTCCAGTATGCTTTTTCGTCCAACACGGTTTTATATTATCTTCTCAGTGATTGCCCTTACGAGCTGTATTGGTTTGACAAGGACACAGGATGTACCACGAACATTAGCGGCGGCGCATATTCAACATACATAGCTCTTACGCTCACGTTTTCTTTCTGCGTTTCTGTTGATTACCAGCTTGATGGCTCAGAAACTACAGTCAACTCTTCAAAGGTTGAAGCTGCCAAGACTGCTGCTGCGGCTGCTCAGACCATAGTGGATAAGTATGCCGGCTACTCGGACATTGAAAGGCTGACTGCGTATAAGGACGAAATATGCGCACTTGTTTCCTATGATGACACTACTGACGATGACACCGACTATGGCGATATCTGGCAGCTGGTTTATGTATTTGACGGGGACGAGAGTACTGACGTCGTCTGCGAGGGCTACTCGAAAGCGTTCCAGTATCTCTGCGACCTCGACGGCGGTCTTGACTGCATAACCGTCACCGGCTATATGCAGGGTGCCACCGGAGCAGGAGCCCATATGTGGAATATCGTCTATATGGACGGAATCAACTATCTTGTAGACGTAACCAACAGTGACTCGGGTTCTGCCGGGCAGGATGGCGAGCTATTCATGGTCTGCGCGGATGATGCATATGCAACCGACTATAACGGCTGGGACTATATCTTCTATGCCGGAAACCAGTATATCTATTATATCTATGACAGCAACACCACAGCTTTGTACCCGGAGGACTACCTCACACTGGGCACAAGGTTCTATGGCAGAGCCCTGACCCTGGACGGCGAGATAGGAGTTACATATTACTTTGTCATGAGCGGTGTGACTAACCCCGATGAGTATTCCCTGGTTGCCACAGTTGGCGGAACCTCCGCGGACACAGTAACCGCCGAAACCAAGACAATAAGCGGCGTGACCTATTATCGCTACACTGTATATGTCAGTCCGACCGACGTTAGCTCCGAAATAGTTGCTACTCTCACAGATGGCACAAATGAAATCGATGCCGGAACATTCTCGGCTTATGATTACTGCGAATACGCCCTGACCACCGACGGCTGGGAGGATGAAAGAGCCCTCTGCGAAGCCGTGCTGAACTATGCTTATTATGCACAGCTTTATGTTGGCGGTGAAAGCAGCTTGCAGGACAGCATCGCAAGCCTTGATGCAGACTGGACTGACCCGGTTGCGGCATGGGACGAGACGATAAGCAATGTGTGCGAGTCTGACGGCATTTCAAAGTCGCTTGCACTTAACAGGGACGGAATCTATGTTGTGGTCTATGTCGGGGACAACACAAGCACCTACACCGTTGACGGTGAAACACTTGAGGTGAACACAGATTCAACCGGCTACTATGTTGAATTCAAGGTTCCCGCAAGAAAGATGGGCACAGCATATACTGTTTATAAGGACGGCGAGGCTTACACAACCTACAGCGTGTATACATATGTCGCCCACATAGTTGAAACCGGCGTTTCAAGTGAATATAACATAACACAGGAAGCAGTAGACCTCTGCAAAGCCATCTATTACTACGGCGTTGAAGCAGCAGCCTACGGCAACTGGCAATGACCCCGAGGAGGAAAATGACATGATGAAGACAAATCAGAATTACGAAAGCCCGAAGATGGATATCATCCTGTTTGAAAATGACGCTTGGGTGTTCACTACAAGCGGGTCTGACATGAAAATCGAACCGTCGACGGCTTCATATGAAGAGTATAATGATAGATAAAATGTAGTACTTCTGGCAGCACTTTTTGGACGGTAATTCTCGACGGCAGTTTTCGGGCGGATAATATCCGCCCCTACTCTTGACTTTCTCTTGACTTTCTGCTATACTTAAAGTAACTTTCGGAACAAGGAGGAGTCGGCGTTATGGGAGCTTCGTTGAGGGCGGTTTGCTTGAACGAGAAAAAGCGTCTTTTTGCCGAGGAGTATCTCTGTTCCTCTGGCTTCGCGCCGTCATATATTGAAAACTACATAATTGTCCCGGGTCTTTGTGATGTCCACGTGCATTTCAGAGAGCCGGGCTTTTCATATAAAGAAACTATTAAATCTGGAAGTCTGGCAGCAAAAGCCGGCGGCTACACGACCGTCTGCACCATGCCGAACCTGAATCCTGTGCCGGACAGCCTTGAAAATCTCAGGGTTCAGCTTGATATAATTGACCGTGACGCCGCAGTCAGGGTGATTCCCTATGGCGCAATCACCAAGGGCGAGCTTGGAAAAGAGTTTTCGGACATGGATTCTATGAGCCCATATGTCTGCGCGTTTTCCGACGACGGGCATGGAGTCCAAGAATCTGATATGATGGAAGAGGCTATGCTACGAGCTAAAAGCCTTGGGAAAATTATCGCCGCCCACTGCGAGGACAATTCGCTTCTGAATGGCGGCTACATCCATGATGGGGTCTATTGCAGAGAGCACAACCACAAAGGCATTTCAAGCGAAAGCGAATACAGGCAGATTGAGCGGGATATAGCCTTAGCCGAGAAGACGGGTGCGTCGTATCACGTCTGCCATATATCCACGAAAGAAAGCGTTCAGCTTATCAGGGATGCCAAGAAGCGCGGAGTGGACGTAACCTGCGAAACAGGACCGCACTACCTGGTTCTTTGCGACGAGGATCTTGAGGAGGACGGCAGATTCAAGATGAACCCGCCACTGCGGTCAAAAGCAGATAAAGAAGCCCTGATAGAGGGAATCCTCGACGGCACCATCGACATGATAGCAACAGATCATGCCCCGCACTCAGCTGAGGAGAAGTCAAGAGGCTTAGCCGGGAGTGCCATGGGAATAGTCGGGCTCGAAACTGCTTTCCCAGTCCTCTATACAGAACTGGTTCGCCCCGGCATCATCACCATAGAAAAGCTTGTTGAACTGATGTCGATAAACCCAAGAAAACGCTTCGGAATTGACGAAGACCCAGGATTCTCGGTGTTTGAAATAGCAACACCCTACACCATCAACCCGGATGAATTCAAAACCATGGGCAGGGCAACGCCGTTTGCGGGGAGAATGGTTTATGGGAAGTGCATACTTGCGGAAACCTCTCAGTCGCCTGCGGCGACAGCTCCCCTTAGCAAGGGGGAGCCAGTAGTGGCTTCGCAACAAGGCTCCCCTAATTTAGGGGAGCTGGCAGCCGTCAGGCTGACTGAGAGGTTCGCGAGCCCGCAGGGCGAGCGTGATTACTATACGAAAGGATATAAATATGACCGACAACATCTACAAAATTCTCGAAAATGAAAAGATCGCCTCGAAGACCTATCGGATGGTCTTGGGCGGGGACACTGGCGGCATTAAAAACTGCGGGCAGTTTGTCAACATCAGGCTGGAGGGGTTCTATTTAAGGCGTCCTATTTCCGTCTGCGATTATGACGAGAAAACCCTGACTCTTATCTACAAGACCGTCGGAAACGGAACCGAGTTTATGTCCACACTTCCTGTCGGAAGTGAACTTGACATACTTGTTGGGTTAGGAAACGGCTTTGACGTCTCGAAGAGTGGGGAGACCCCGCTTCTCGTGGGCGGAGGAGTTGGTCTGCCGCCGATGTATAATCTCTGCAAGAAGCTTGTCGAGGCTGGAAAGAGGCCGACTGTCATTCTTGGCTTCAAAACTCAGGACGAAGTCTTCTATGAAGAGGAGTTTTCGGCACTTGGGGCGAATGTCATAGTAGTAACCGAGGACGGCTCAAAGGGCGAAAAGGGAATGGTCACCGACGTTATCCCGAGCCTAAGTTATTCCTACTTCTACGCCTGCGGACCTATGGCTATGCTCAAGGCTATGGCTAAGATAATGAAGTCAGAGGGCGAATACAGCTTTGAGCAGAGGATGGGCTGCGGCTTCGGAGCCTGCATGGGATGTTCCTGCAAGACAAAGAACGGCTTCAAGAGAATCTGCCGCGAGGGACCTGTTCTTTCGAGCGAAGAAATTATCTGGGAGGAAATGTGATGGCTGACTCAAGACTTAAGACTACACTCTGCGGGATAGAGCTTGACAACCCTGTTATCCCGACAAGCGGCACTTTCGGCTATGGCTGGGAGTTTGCAGAGCTTTACGATATAAATGAGCTCGGAACGTTCTCGTTCAAGGGCACAACAATTGAGGAGAGATTCGGCAACCCGACTCCGAGAATTGCCGAGACCACCTCAGGAATAGTCAACTCAATCGGACTCCAGAACCCTGGAGTCGACAAGGTCATTTCCGAAGAGCTCCCGAAGCTTAAAAAGTGCTTCCACAAAAAGGTCATGGCAAACGTTAGCGGCTTCTGCCTCGACGACTATGTCAGGGCGATCGAGAAGCTCGACAAGTCCGAAATGAGCGACATGATCGGCTGGTTTGAGGTCAACATCAGCTGCCCGAACATTTCCTGCGGCGGTATGAGCATTGGAACCGACCCGAAAGCCTCCTATGAGACCATCAAGGCTGTCCGTGAAATCACCAAGAAGCCGATTATTGCGAAATTAACGCCAAATGTTACAGATATAGTCCCGATTGCAAAGGCTTGCGAGGAGGGCGGCGCAGACGGCATAAGCCTTATAAACTGCCTCTTCGGAATGAGGATAGATCTTCGGACAAAGAAGCCAATCATCGCCAACAAGGTGGGCGGCTATTCGGGACCGGCAACATATCCTATTGCCCTCCGGCTTGTTTACCAGTGCTACGATGCCGTGAAGATTCCGATTGTCGGAATGGGCGGAGTTTCGAGCGCAGACAACGTCATCGAAATGATGCTTGCAGGTGCTACTGCTGTCGGAGTCGGTGCCATGAACCTTGTCGACCCGATGATATGCAAGAAGATTATTGAAGACCTGCCCGCGACAATGGACAAGTATGGAATAGACAACTTATCTGACATCATAGGAGGTGCGCACTGATGGGTAAAGACGTTATAATCGCCTGCGATTTCCCGTCAAAGGAGAAGACTCTCGAATTCTTAGACAAGTTCGAGAACGAAAAGCCTTTCGTCAAGATAGGCATGGAGCTTTTCTATGCTGAGGGACCGGACATTGTAAGAGAAATTAAAGCCCGTGGGCACAAGATTTTCTTAGATCTCAAGCTCCACGACATCCCGAACACGGTTAAGTCGGCAATGAAAGTGCTTAGTTCCCTTGATGTCGACATGGTCAACGTCCATGCGGCTGGAACCAAGGCAATGATGAAAGCAGCACTTGAGGGGTTGACCAGACCCGACGGCACCCGCCCCAAGCTCATTGCAGTCACCCAGCTCACATCTACAGATGATAAAGCCCTCCATGAGGAGCTTCTTATAGATCGCCTTATGACCGAAACTGTTCTGACATACGCCGAAAACGCCAAGGACAGCGGTCTGGACGGAGTTGTCTGCTCGCCGCACGAGGCAGGATTTATCCATAAGGCTTTAGGAAAAGACTTCCTGACCGTCACTCCCGGCGTCAGGTTCGCAGATGGAAATAACGACGACCAGAAGAGGGTTATGACCCCTGCTCATGCAAAAGAGGTTGGTTCTGACTATATCGTGGTCGGAAGACCGATTACGCAGGCGGAGGATCCTGTGGCGGCATACAGAAGATGCGTTGAAGAATTTGTGGGGTAAGATATGGAACAATACAAACATGATTTTATAGAATTTCTGGAATCCGCCGGAGTTCTTAAATTCGGCGATTTCACCGCGAAGAGTGGCAGAAAGATTCCTTATTTCATCAACGCCGGGGAGATTAAGACCGGCGAGGAGATATCGAAATTAGGCGAGTTCTATGCCAAGACCTATCTTGAAAAGCTCGGCAACAAGAGGACCGTTCTTTATGGTCCCGCATATAAGGGCATTCCGATTGCAGTTTCGGCTTCTGTGGCATTGGCTGGAAAGGGCTTGGATTTGCCGTTCTTCTTCAACCGTAAGGAAGCAAAAGACCACGGCGAGGGCGGAACCATCGTAGGATATAAGCCGCAGCCTGGCGAAGAGGTCGTCATAGTTGAGGACGTCATCACCGCCGGAACTGCCATCAGGGAGAGCATGGAAATACTCTCAAAAATAGACGGAATCAAAGTTGCAGCAGTCATAATTATGGTCGACAGAGGAGAAAAGGGCAAGACGGAAATGTCCGCCATGTCCGAAATTGAAAGTGAATTCGGCTTCCCGGTCTATTCTGTGGTCGATGTATACGATATAATTGAGTATCTCGAAGAGAACCCCGCAAATGCCGAGAACGTTGAAAGAATCAGGAATTATCTTAAGATTAACGGAGCGAAAAGATGAGACATCTTATTAACATCCTGGATTTGTCAGTGGCTGAAATAGACAAGCTTATTGAAGTAGCGGACGATATTATAAAGCATCCGTCTGATTACGGCGACGTCTGCCACAGTAAGATTCTGGCAACACTCTTCTATGAGCCCTCGACCCGGACAAGGCTGAGCTTTGAGTCGGCTATGCTGTCACTTGGCGGCGAAGTCCTCGGCTTCTCGGAGCAGTCTTCAAGCTCTGCTGCAAAGGGAGAGAGCGTTGCGGACACTGCGGTTATGGTGAGCAGCTATTCGGACATCATCGCAATGAGGCATCCGAAAGAGGGCGCACCTATAGTTGCAGCTATGCACTCATCCGTCCCCGTAATCAATGCCGGAGACGGCGGGCACTATCACCCGACGCAGACGCTTACTGACCTCATGACCATCCGCCACGAAATGGGCAGGTTTGACAACCTGACTGTAGGCTTGTGCGGTGATCTTCGATTCGGCAGAACGGTTCATTCCCTCATTTCGGCTATGTCGAGATATATGGGAATTAAGTTCGTCCTGATTTCACCGGAAGAGCTGAGGCTGCCTTATTTTGTCAAGGGCAAGTACATAATCGACAAGGGCTTGGAGTACTATGAGAGCAAATCGCTTGAGGAAGTAATAGGCGAGCTCGACATTTTGTACATGACACGCATACAAAAAGAGCGATTTGTAAGCGAGGACGAGTATTTCAGGCTGAAAGATTCATATATCTTAACGCCTGAGAAGATGGCTCTTGCAAAGAAAGACATGATAGTTCTTCACCCGCTTCCGAGAGTAAACGAGATTTCGGTTGCCGTGGACGATGACCCGAGAGCTTGCTACTTCAAGCAGGCAAGAAACGGCAGATACATCCGCATGGCACTGATAATGAAGCTTCTAGGGCTCATCGAAAACGACGTAAACGAGCCGCAGGAGCGAGGCGAAGAGATAATCACCGACAGATTCACCTGCCGGAATTCCAGGTGCATAACCTCAACGGAACAGGAACTCCCGCAGAGGTTCAAGCTTACTGATAAGGAAAATGGGATTTATAGGTGCATGTATTGTGAGACAAGGGCGGAGTAGGAGAACCTCTCAGTCGCGCTTCGCGCGCCAGCTCCCCTTATCAAGGGGAGCCAGTAGTGAGTCTGGAACAAGGCTCCCCTAATTTAGGGGAGCTGGCAGCCGTCAGGCTGACTGAGAGGTTCGCGAGCCCGCAGGGCGAGCGTTATAGGAGGTACAAAGTGATGAAGAAGATAGCAATCATAATGGGCAGCGACAGTGATCTTCCGGTTGTTGAAAAGGCTGTTGCAGTCCTTAAAGAATTAGAGATCCCTTACGAGGCGCATGTTTATTCGGCGCACAGAACACCGGATGAGGCGAGGGATTTCTCACTCCATGCAGAAGAAAACGGCTTCGGGGTTATCATTTCGGTTGCCGGGATGGCGGCTCACTTAGGCGGAGTCATTGCGGCTAACACTACGCTGCCGGTTATCGGGATTCCCTGCAAGTCGAGTGTTCTTGACGGCATGGACGCGCTTTTGTCGACCGTCATGATGCCAAGTGGCATTCCGGTTGCGACTGTTGCAATCGGGGGAGGCACGAATGCGGCACTTCTGGCGGCTGAGATTCTGGCAGTTTCCGACGGGGAGCTTTCCGCAAAACTCAAGGCAAAAAGAGAATCAGATAAGAAGAAAGTATTAGAGAAAGACGCGGCAGTTCAGGAGAAGCTGCGATAAACAGAAAGGAGAATTTATGGGCGGATTTTTCGGAGCTATTGGAAACGAGTACGCACTTGAAGATGTGTTCTATGGAACCGACTACCACTCGCACCTTGGAACAAAGAGCGGCGGCATAGCGGCGTATGACCAGGGAATCGGTCTTCAGAGAAGCATTCACCACATCGGAAATTCACCTTTCCGGACGAAGTTTGAGCATGTTTTCAGCGAAATGAAAGGAACCTCGGCGATAGGCTGCATCAACGACAGCGACCCTCAGCCGCTTCTTATTCGCTCAAGGCTCGGTACATACGCCATCTGCATCGTCGGAATTATCAACAATATCGACGAGATTATGGACAAATACTTCTCGGACACCGGCGGGCAGTTCAACGCAATGACCGGCGGCAAGATAAATTCGACCGAGCTTATAGCAGCTCTTATCAACCAGAAATCGACTTTCGAGGAGGGCATCGCATTCGCCCAGAGCGAGATTAACGGAACGGCTTCAATCCTTATCTTAAAGGATGGCGGCAATATAATTGCGGCAAGAGACAAATACGGAAGACTCCCTGTTTCGATAGGCGTGAACCCGCATGGCTACTGCGTAAGTTTTGAAGACTTCGCCTATATGAAGCTTGGGTACACGACTGTAAGAGAGCTCGGCTCAGGTGAAATAGTTGAACTGACGCACGACGGCATCAACGTCCTGAAAGCTCCCGAAAAGAAGAAGAGAATCTGCGCATTCCTTTGGTCATACTACGGCTATCCTACATCCTCCTATGAGGGCGTCAACGTTGAAATGATGAGATACCGCAACGGCGAAATCATGGCGGACAACGACCGCGAAAGCGGCAAGCTTCCCGACATCGACTATGTCGGAGGAGTTCCCGATTCGGGTACGCCTCATGCCATCGGCTACGCCAGAGAAAGCGGCGTCCCGTTCGCAAGACCGTTTATAAAATACACTCCAACATGGCCACGCAGCTTCATGCCGGCTGAACAGTCGGAGAGAAATACAGTAGCCAAGATGAAGCAGATACCGGTTCACGGGCTGATAAGAGGCAAGGATCTCCTGTTTGTGGATGACTCGATTGTAAGAGGCACACAGCTCAGGGAGACGGTTGAGTTCCTCTATGCCAACGGTGCCAAGAGCGTTCATATGCGTTCAGCCTGCCCGCCTATCATGTATGGCTGCAAGTATCTTGCATTCTCACGCTCCACGAGCGACATGGAGCTCATCACCCGCTCAACCATCATGGAAATAGAGGGTGAAGAGGGCTTTGAGCACCTCGAAGAATACAGTGACCCATGCACAGAACGCGGCAAGAATTTCAGACAGGCTGTCTGCGATAAACTTCACTTCTCAAGCCTTGAATTCCAGACGTTGGATGGACTTTGCGAGGCGATAGGGATTCCAAGAGACGAAATTTGTACTTATTGCTGGGATGGCAAAGAATAAAGAAGTTCGTGTTGCAAACTTCTGCCCCACACAGATTAACATAAAAATAACAGAAGGAGAATCATTATGAACGACATATCACGTTCCGAAAGCTACGCTGCGGCGGGAGTGGATATCACCGCTGGCTATAAGGCAGTGGAGCTTATGAAAAAGCACATTGCAAGGACAGTTACTGAGGGAGTTTGCTCCGGTATCGGGGACTTCGGAGGGCTGTTTGAGCTCAATACTGAGGGGATGAAGCACCCTGTCTTGGTCAGCGGCACCGACGGTGTCGGAACCAAATTAAAGATTGCATTTCTTATGGACAAGCACGACACAGTTGGAATCGACTGCGTCGCTATGTGCGTCAACGACATCATCTGCTGCGGTGCGAAGCCGCTCTTCTTCCTTGACTATATCGCATGTGGAAAGAACTATCCTGAGAAGATCGCCTCCATCGTCGGCGGTATCTGCGACGGCTGCGTTCAGTCGGATGCGGCTTTAATCGGCGGCGAGACTGCCGAAATGCCCGGCTTCTATAAAGCTTATGAATATGACCTTGCCGGATTCGCAGTCGGAATTGTTGATAAGGACAAGATTATAGACCGCTCCACCATGGCTGAGGGCGACGTTATCATCGCTCTTCCCTCAAGCGGAGTTCATTCTAACGGCTTTTCGCTCGTCCGTAAAGTCTTGAACGTCGAGACTGCCGACATCAAGTCGCCTCTTGAGGAGCTCGGCGGCAAGTCGATTGGCGAAACGCTTTTAACCCCCACAAAGATTTATGTCAAGCCGGTTCTGAAGCTCCTTGAGAGCGTCAAGGTCAAGGGCATTTCCCACATCACCGGCGGCGGCTTCTATGAGAATATCCCTCGCAGCATTCCGGACGGTCTCTGCGCACTTATCGAGAAGTCGGCAGTAAAGATTCCTCCTATCTTCAACCTCATCGCCGATGCGGGACACATTTCCGAGCGTGATATGTTTAACACGTTCAATATGGGCGTCGGAATGAGCATAGTTGTTTCCAAGGAGGACGAGGGCGAGGCACTCCGAATCCTGGGCGATGCCGGCGAGGAAGCATATGTAATAGGCAAGATCGTCAAGTCCGACAGAAAGATTGAGGTAGTCTGATGCCGGAATTGACGAAAATCGCAGTTTTGGTGTCCGGCGGAGGAACCAATTTGCAGGCTCTTATAGATGCGCAGGGCTCGGTCATAAAGAGCGGCGAGATTGTAATCGTAATCGCCAGCAACCGGGAAGCCTATGCTCTTGAAAGAGCGAAAAAAGCCGGAATCAGGGGCGAAGCTGTCCCGAAAAAGGAAATGACCCAGGCTGAATTCGAGGCGAAAATTATAGAGCTCTTGGACGAAACCGGAGCGGAGGTTATAATCCTGGCGGGATTTCTTAGCATTCTGTCGGAGGATTTCACCAAGAGATATCCCCGAAGAATCATCAATATCCACCCGTCGCTTATCCCGTCATTCTGCGGGCAGGGCTATTATGGGCTTAAGGTTCACGAAGCAGCTTTAGCACGGGGTGTTAAAGTGACCGGTGCGACGGTTCATTTCGTCAACGAGATTCCCGACGGCGGGGAGATTATCCTCCAGAAAGCCGTTTATATAAATCCGGACGATACTCCGGAATCATTACAGCTTCGGGTTATGCAGGAAGCGGAGTGGAAGCTCCTCCCCGAGGCGGCTGAACTAGTTTCAAAAGAGATTATGGATAGTAAGGAGTGCTGAAATTGGACATCTACGAGAAAAAATCAATCTATGACCGTATCAATGGCAACCCATATGTAGGAAGAGGAATCTGCGTCGGAATGAGTGAAAATGCCGAAAATGCAGTTTTTGCCTACTTCATCATGGGAAGAAGTAGTAATTCCCGCAACCGTGTCTTCACCATCCGCGACGGCGAGCTCTTCACCGAGCCGTTTGACGCGTCCCTGGTCGAGGATCCGAGCCTCATCATCTATGCGGCAGTAAGAAGCTTCCAGAACAAGGTTGTCGTCACAAATGGCGACCAGACGGACACTATTATAGACGGTCTGAAAGCCGGGAAGACATTCTCGAAAGCCCTTGAGTCAAGAGAGTTTGAGCCGGATGCGCCGAACTTCACTCCCAGAATCAGCGCGATGCTTGAGCTTGGAAAGCACTATTCCTACCAGATGAGCATCCTTAAGAGCATCGATGCCGAGGGATCCGACTGCGCAAGATACACATATTCATATCCTGCAAAGCCTGGACTCGGGCACTTTATCCACACCTACGTTACAGACGGCAACCCTATCCCCACATTCCAGGGCGAGCCGGAGAGAATCATTATCCCAAACAGCATTGAGGAGTTCGCAGACCAGATTTGGGAGGGGCTCAACGAGGACAACAAGATTTCCCTCTACGTAGAATACATCAATCTCAAGACCCAGATGAGCGAATTCCGCCTTATAAACAAGAACGAAAAGTGAGAGGAGCTTAAAGATGAAAGAATTTGAACTTAAATATGGCTGCAACCCGAACCAGAAGCCGTCAAAGATATTCATGAGTGATGGCAGCGACCTGCCGATCGAAATCTTAAACGGCAGACCGGGATACATCAATTTCCTGGATGCATTCAACTCCTGGCAGCTGGTAAAAGAGCTTAAGGAGGCGTTGGGGCTTCCCGCAGCTGCTTCATTCAAGCATGTCAGCCCGACAAGTGCGGCAGTTGGTCTTCCTCTTCCGGAAAAGCTCAAGAAAGCCTGCTTTGTCGATGACATTGAGGGCTTGGATGAGTCCCCGCTCGCATGCGCCTATGCAAGAGCAAGAGGAACCGACAGAATGTGTTCCTTTGGCGACTGGATCGCCCTTTCTGACGTATGTGACGTCAAGACTGCACTTTTAGTCAAGCGTGAAGTTTCTGACGGAATCATTGCTCCCGGCTATGAGGATGAGGCACTTGAAATCTTAAAGTCAAAGAAAAAGGGCAACTACAATATAGTTAAGATCGACCCCGACTACGTTCCCGACCCGGTTGAGCACAAGCAGGTCTTTGGCATCACCTTTGAGCAGGGAAGAAACAACTTTGAAATCAATCGTGAACTCCTCTCGAACATCGTCACTGAGAACAAAGACCTCCCCGACGAAGCCGCAAGAGATCTGATTATATCGCTTATCACCCTTAAGTATACACAATCGAACTCCGTCTGCTATGCTTATGACGGTCAGGCAATCGGCGTTGGAGCAGGTCAGCAGTCGAGAATCCACTGCACACGTCTTGCCGGCGGCAAGGCTGACACATGGTTCTTAAGACAGCACGACAAGGTTCTGAATCTGCCGTTTAAAGATACTCTCGGCAGACCCGACCGCGACAACGTTATCGACGGATATATCAATAAAAACGAAGAGGACGTAACTGCCGATGGCGTATGGGAGAGATACTTTACCGAGAAGCCTGAGCCGCTTACCGATGCTGAGGCAAGAGAATACTTAGACAGTATCACTGGCGTCTCCTGTGGCTCGGATGCATTCTTCCCGTTTGACGACAACATCGAAAGAGCCCACCGCAGCGGCGTTATGTACGTAGCCGAACCCGGCGGCTCCATCAGAGACGATGTCTGCATCGAAAGGTGCAATAAATACGGGATGGTTATGGCGTTTACGGGGATGAGGTTGTTCCACCATTAAACCCCTCCACCACCGCCTTTGGCGGCGGTCCCCCTCCCCTTTCAGGGGAGGCTTTACCTGCGTCATGCAGGGCTTATGAGAGAATACAAATAGGCTCCCCTGAAAGGGGAGCTGGACGCACCGCAGGTGCGGACTGAGGGGTTTCCCCGAGGAGGAATTGTTATGAAGTTATTAGTCGTCGGCTCAGGCGGCAGAGAGCACGCTGTAATTAAGAAACTGCTTGAAAATAAAGAAGTCGAAAAGATTTATGCCTTGCCCGGAAATGGCGGCATTGCCAGGGATGCGGAGTGCGTTCCGATTTCGGCTACCGACATTGACGGTATAGTTAAGTTCGCAGTTGAAAATAAGATCGACTACGCTGTTGTCACTCCGGATGATCCGCTGGTTCTCGGGTGCGTTGATGCCTTGAACGAAGCTGGGATTCCCTGCTTTGGACCCGCCAAGAACGCCGCAATTATTGAGGGCAGCAAGGTTTTCTCGAAGAATCTTATGAAAAAATACGGTATTCCAACAGCTAAGTATGAGGTCTTTGACGATGCCGAAAAGGCTCTTGAGTACCTCGAAACTGCACCGATCCCGACTGTTGTCAAGGCGGATGGCTTGGCTCTCGGAAAGGGAGCACTTGTCTGCATGACGAGGGAAGAAGCACTTGAAGCCGTCAAGACCATCATGGTTGACAAGAAGTTCGGCGCGAGCGGAAACGAGATTGTTATTGAAGAGTTCCTGACAGGTCCCGAGGTCTCGGTTCTTTCGTTTACAGACGGAAAAGTAGTCAAGCCGATGGTTTCATCCATGGATCACAAGCGAGCAGGCGACGGCGACACAGGCTTGAACACCGGCGGCATGGGAACTATCGCCCCGAATCCCTACTATACAGAAGCTGTTGCGGCTGAGTGCATGGAGAAGATATTCCTCCCGACCATTGACGCCATGAATAAAGAGGGACGCACGTTCAAGGGCTGCCTCTATTTCGGCTTGATGCTGACTCCTGATGGCGCAAAGGTTATTGAGTATAACTGCCGCTTCGGCGACCCGGAGACCCAGGTTGTCCTGCCGCTCTTGAAGAGCGACCTGCTCACAGTAATGCAAGCCTGCACTAACGGAACACTTGCCGAAACCGAGGTCGAATTTTCGACTGGAAGTGCATGCTGCGTTGTTATGGCTTCAAAGGGATATCCCGTTTCGTATGAAAAGGGCTATGAAATCACTATCCCAGAGGATGTCGCCCCGAATGTCTATGTAGCAGGTGCTACGCTTAAGGATGGAAAGCTTCTGACTTCCGGAGGCAGGGTTTTAGGCGTTACTGCAACGGCTGACACTCTCCCCGAGGCGATTGAAAAGGCTTATCATCTGACTGAAAAGATTCATTTTGACAATCAGTATATGAGGAAAGATATAGGAAAACGGGCTTTGGAGGCAAGAAAATAATGGTATATCGAGTATATTCCGAAAAGAAAAAAGAGCTTGCAGCGGAGGCGAAAGGGCTTCTTGATGAGGCGAGGACGCTTCTTGGTGTCAGTGGGCTTACAGATGTCCGGCTCATAAATCGCTATGATGCCGAAAATATCACATATGATCTGTTTGAGTACGCTAAGAAGACGGTATTTTCTGAGCCGCAGCTGGATATTGTTTCCGACGAGATTGACACAGGCGACGCATATGTCTTTGCTGTTGAATACCTCCCCGGGCAGTTTGACCAGAGAGCAGATTCCGCTTCCCAGTGCATCCAGATTATCTCCCAGGGCGAACGCCCTCTAATCAGGACTGCAAAAATCTATTGCCTTTACGGTGACATTTCGGATGAAGATATCGCGAAGATTAAGAAATATGTCATCAACCCGGTTGAGGCAAGGGAAGCTAGCCTTGAGAAACCTGAAACCCTCAACATGAACTATGACATCCCGACTGAGGTCAAGACCCTGACCGGCTTCAATGAGCTTGATGAAAAGGGGCTTGATGAGTTCGTAAAGAGCTACGGCTTGGCGATGGATGACGACGATATCGCATTCTGCCAGAGCTATTTCCGCTCGGAGAAGAGGGATCCGACCCTGACGGAAATCAGGATGATCGATACATACTGGTCAGACCATTGCCGTCACACGACGTTCCTCACGGTCATCGACAACGTCAAATTCGAGGACAAGCTTTTGCAGGACGCTTATGACGAATACATCAGTGCCCGTGAATACTTGGGCAGAACAAAGCCTGTTTGCCTTATGGATATAGCGACCCTGGCTGTCAAGTATCTTCGTAAAACCGGAAAGCTCACTCACCTCGATGAGTCGGAAGAGATCAACGCCTGTACCGTAAAGATGAATATAGACGTTGACGGGAAGACCGAGCCGTGGCTCCTCCTCTTCAAGAACGAGACCCACAACCACCCGACCGAGATTGAGCCTTTCGGCGGTGCGGCTACATGCATAGGCGGAGCTATCAGAGATCCGCTTTCGGGAAGAGCCTATGTCTATGGCGCGATGAGAGTCACAGGTGCTGCCGACCCGACAGTTCCAGTAAGCGAAACAATCAAGGGCAAGCTCCCTCAGCGTAAAATTGTCACCACTGCCGCGGCTGGATACTCTTCATATGGCAATCAGATTGGCTTGGCTACTGGCATTGTCGACGAAATTTATCACCCCGGATATGCCGCAAAGAGAATGGAAATCGGCGCAGTTATCGCAGCTACTCCCGAGGAAAATGTAAGACGTGAAGTTCCAGCTCCCGGAGATATCGTAATCCTCCTCGGCGGAAGCACTGGGCGTGACGGCTGCGGAGGCGCAACCGGTTCATCAAAATCACATACACTTACATCACTTGAAACCTGCGGCGCAGAGGTTCAGAAAGGCAACGCTCCCGAGGAAAGAAAGCTCCAGAGGCTCTTCAGAAACCGCGAAGCCTCGCTCATGATAAAGCGTTGCAACGACTTTGGCGCGGGCGGCGTTTCCGTCGCCATCGGAGAGCTTGCGGACGGCTTGGAGATTGACCTTAATGCAGTCCCGAAGAAATATGAGGGCTTGGACGGAACAGAGCTTGCAATAAGCGAATCCCAGGAGAGAATGGCTGTCGTAATTGAGCCTGAAAACCTTGAGAGATTCCTTGAAATTGCGCATTCCGAGAACTTGCAGGCTTGCAAGGTCGCCGAGGTCAAGGCAGAGCCGAGACTCGTTATGAACTGGAACGGCAAGTCTATCGTAAACTTAAGCCGCGAATTCCTCAACTCAAACGGTGCTGAGAAACATATTGATGCCGCACCGGCAAAACTTGAGGATTATAAGAAGACGGTTTCGGGCGATTTCAGAGAGAATTATTTGAAGCTTGCCGGAGACTTAAACATCTGCTCAAAGCGCGGTCTTTCGGAAAGATTCGACTCCACCATCGGTGCGGGAACAGTCTTGATGCCTTTCGGAGGCAAGAACCAGCTCACTCCTATTCAGGCGATGGTGCAGAAAGTTTCCGTCGAGAAGAAGCATACCGACACCTGCTCGCTGATGGCATATGGCTACAACCCATATATCACCGAGAAGTCGCCCTACCATGGCGCATATCTGGCGGTAATCGAGTCTGTTTCAAAGCTGGTTGCTACAGGTGCGAAGTTTGACGATGAGGAAGTATATCTTACATTCCAGGAATATTTCGAGCACCCGAACAAGGAGCCAAAGCGTTGGGGCAAGCCTCTGGCGGCACTCTTGGGAGCATTCAAGGCACAGCTTGAACTCAAGATTGGTGCCATAGGCGGAAAGGACTCGATGAGCGGAACATTCGAGGACATCGACGTTCCCCCGACCCTCGTTTCGTTCGCAGTCACCACCTCCAAGACTGACAATATACTGAGCCCTGAATTTAAGAGTGCCGGGCACAAGGTCTACTTCATCAGTCCTGATTATGACGAAAACAATCTGCCGGTAACCTCTTCACTCTTGGAAGTCTATGCGAAAGTAACCGAGTGGATGAGAGCAGGCAAGATTGCAGCAGCATACACCCCGACTGCCGGCGGCATTGCAGAAGCTATCTTCAAGATGGGCATAGGAAATGATATCGGCTTCAAATTCTCTGGCACTCCGGATATATTCGGATATAACTACGGCGCATTCATATTGGAAGCTACAGAAGATTTGGATGCGGAGCTTCTGGGTGAAACTACTGAGGATGAAGCTATTACTTATGGTGATGAGAGCATAACGCTTGCGGAGCTCTCAAAGCCTTATGAGGATAAGCTGGAATCTGTGTATACTTGCAACATTGGCGGCGCAGACCCCTCAGTCAGCCTTCGGCTGACAGCTCCCCTTTCAGGGGAGCCTAATGGCGGCTCTATGCAAGCTTCTGAGAGGACTCAAAAAGCCTCCCCTGAAAGGGGAGGGGGACCGGCGATAGCCGGTGGAGGGGTTTCCCCGAAGATGCTCATTCCTACATTCCCCGGCACCAACTGCGAGTGCGACTCTGCTAAGGCGTTTGCGGATGCTGGAGCGGAGCCGGAGATACTCGTTATCAACAATCTTTCGGCAGAGGGCATTTCGAGAAGTGTTGAAACGTTTGCCGAAAAGCTCAAGACCGCTCAGATGGTGTTCATTCCGGGAGGATTCTCGGGCGGAGACGAGCCGGAGGGAAGCGGAAAGTTTATCACCGCATTCTTCAGAAATGCTGAGATAAAGGACGGCGTCCACGACCTCCTCGACCAGAGAGGCGGACTTATGGCAGGTATCTGCAACGGCTTCCAGGCACTTATCAAGCTTGGTCTTCTGCCGTACGGCAAGATCATTGACACTGACGAGAACTGCCCGACCTTAACATTTAACGTCATCAACCGCCACCAGTCGAAGATAGTTCGGACAAGAATTGCCTCGAACAAGTCACCCTGGCTGTCGCTCATGAATGTCGGCGACATCGTGAATGTTCCTATCTCCCACGGCGAGGGCAGATTCCTTGCAAGCGAGGAGCTTATAAGAGAGCTTGCCGCTAACGGTCAGATTGCTACCCAGTATGTCGACCTTGATGGCAACCCGAGTATGGATGTGAGGTACAACCCGAACGGCTCACTATGCGCAGTTGAGGGCATCACCTCACCCGACGGAAGAGTCTTCGGCAAGATGGGACATTCGGAAAGAGCCGGCTCTGGACTCTATAAAAACGTCCCCGGCAACTACGACATCCGAATGTTTGAAGCCGCAGTGAAGTATTTCAAGAAAAACTGAGTGAATTTTTATTCAAAAGGGTTGCATATTTATTCGCAATGTGTTACAATAGTGCGAACCGCAAAATGTAGGGGCGGATATTATCCGCCCCTACAGAATTAAATCCATGGAGGAATTTATATGAGTATAAAGAAAGAAAACATCAAAAAGATAGTCCTTGCCTATTCGGGCGGACTTGACACTTCAATCATTATCCCCTGGCTCAAGGAGAACTACAATAATCCCGAAATCATCGCTGTTTCGGCTAATGTCGGACAGGGAACTGAGCTCGACGGGCTTGAGGAAAAGGCTCTCAAGACTGGTGCTTCAAAGCTCTATATCGAAGACCTGACAGAAGAATTCCTCACCGACTTCGTCTTCCCTTGCGTTCAGGCTGGGGCTAAGTATGAGGAATATCTCTTGGGAACTGCTTTTGCACGTCCTCCAATAGCTCGTAGAATTGCCGAAATCGCCATCAAGGAGGGCGCAGACGCCATCTGCCACGGCTGCACCGGAAAGGGCAACGACCAGGTCAGATTTGAAGTTGCAATCAAGGCTTTCGCTCCCGATATCCCGATCATCGCTCCCTGGAGAGAGTGGGACATCAAGTCCCGTGACGAGGAGATCGACTACGCCGAGGCTCACAATGTGCCCCTCAAGATCAACCGCGAGACCAACTATTCTAAGGACAAGAACCTCTGGCATCTTTCCCACGAGGGACTTGACCTTGAAGACCCGGCAAACGAGCCGCAGTATAACAAGCCCGGATTCCTTGAAATGGGCGTTTCTCCCGAAATGGCTCCCGATGAGCCTACATATGTAAAATTACACTTTGAGCAGGGTGTTCCCACTTCTGTCAATGGCGTTGAAATGACCGCTACTGAACTGGTAACCGAGCTCAATAAGCTTGGCGGAGCTAACGGCATCGGGCTTCTCGACATCGTCGAGAACCGCCTTGTCGGCATGAAGAGCAGAGGAGTTTATGAGACCCCCGGCGGAGCTATCCTTTACCACGCTCATGAGACACTTGAAACTATTACTCTTGATAAAGAGACTGCACACTATAAGTCTTTGGTCGCCCAGAAGCTTGCAGAGCTCGTCTACAACGCACAGTGGTTCACTCCTCTTACTGAGGCAATTCTCGCCTTTGTCAAGAGCACCCAGAAGACCGTCACCGGCGACGTAACATTGAAGCTTTATAAGGGCAACATCATCAACGCAGGTGTTACTTCTCCTTACTCCCTCTACGACCCTGAAATAGCTACATTTGACGAGGACGAAGTCTACGACCAGTCGGATGCAGGAGGATTCATCAACCTCTACGGTCTCCCGACCAAGGTTTACGCAAAGATGAAAGCCAAAAATGGCTTGAAGTAACCTCTCAGTCAGAGTTGCGAAGCAACTCTCTCAGGTCGGCAATGCCGAACTGATGCGCTCCCCTTATCAAGGGGAGCCTTTACTTCTTCTATACAACTTGGAGGTATAACTATGTCAAAAATGTGGGCAGGTCGAACTAGCGGCGACACAAGCACCCTCGCTGACGACTTCAACTCGTCTATTCACTTCGACAGCCGGATGTATCGGGAGGATATCACCGGCAGTATGGCTCATGCGGCGATGCTCGGGGCAACAGGAATCATCACCGAGGATGAGGCGTCTCAGCTTATAGATGGGCTTTCGGAGATTTTGTCCGACCTCGACTCTGGCAAGCTCAAAATTAACCCCGACTGCGAGGATATCCACATGTTCGTTGAGGAGGTTCTCACTTCCCGGCTCGGCGACGTCGGAAAGAAGCTTCATACTGCCAGAAGCAGAAATGATCAGGTCGCACTTGATACAAGAATGTATACGCGTTCCGAAATCGGCACAATTCAGGAGAAGCTTCTCGATTTGTGCGACGCTGTTGTCGCAAAGGCTGAGGAGTATAAGGACTATGTCATGCCGGGATATACCCACCTCCAGAGGGCTCAGCCTATCACTTTCGGTCACCAGCTGATGTGCTATGTAGAAATGCTTGGGCGGGATATTTCGAGGCTTGAAGACGCGAAAGCTCGGGTTAATGTTTCTCCAATAGGAAGCTGTGCTCTGGCGGGGACTACCTATCAGACGGACAGGGGATATGAAGCCCGGAAATTAGGTTTTGATTCTGTTTGCAGAAACAGCATCGACGGTGTTTCGGACAGGGATTTTGTCTGCGAGACGCTTTCCGACCTGTCAATTATAATGATGCACCTGTCGAGGTTCTCGGAGGAAATCGTTCTCTGGTCGAGCTGGGAGTTCAAATTCGTTGAGCTTTCGGACAGCTTCACCACCGGCTCATCCATCATGCCGCAAAAGAAAAACCCCGACATGGCGGAGTTAGTTCGAGGCAAAACCGGAAGAGTTTATGGCGACCTCGTCACTATTCTGACTGTTTTGAAAGGTTTGCCGCTTGCATATAACAAAGACATGCAGGAGGACAAGGAGTGTCTCTTCGACGGCATCGATACAGTAAAGATGTGCCTCGATGTCTTCACCGGGATGGTCTCTACCATGAAAGCCAACCGCGAAAACATGATGACAGCGGCTCAGAAAGGCTTCATCAACGCCACAGACCTTGCTGACTACCTCGTGAGAAAGGGCTTGCCGTTCAGAAGTGCATATAAGATAAGCGGCAGAATAGTTGCCAAGTGCATCGAGACCGGAAAAGTTTTAGAGACTATGAGTCTCAGCGAATATAAAGAGTTCAGCGAGCTGTTTGAGGATGATTTGTATCAGGAAATCGACCTCAAGACCTGCGTCGACAAGAGAATCAGCGAGGGTGGAACTTCGGTAGGCTCAGTCGAAAAGCAGATTCAGGACGCCAAAGAAAGACTAAGTGAACTCAGGAAAGGAATTGAACAGAAATGAATCTTTACGGACGGGATTTTCTGAAGCTACTTGACTTCACTCCCGATGAAATAGAGGGTCTAATCGACCTTGCGGCGACGCTCAAGGCAAAGAAAAAGGCAGGAGTTTCACATAAGCTCTGCGAGGGCAAGAACATTGCTCTCATATTTGAAAAGACCAGCACCAGAACCCGCTGCTCCTTTGAAGTAGCGGCGCATGACCTCGGAATGGGGTGCACATACTTAGATCCATCCGGCTCCCAGATTGGCAAGAAAGAGAGCATTGCGGACACGGCGAGAGTTCTTAGCTCCATGTTTGACGGAATTGAATACCGCGGCTATGGTCAGGAGATAGTTGAGGAGCTGGCTGAGTACTCGAAAGTTCCGGTCTGGAACGGTCTTACAAACGAGTTCCACCCGACGCAGATTTTAGCCGATTTTCTCACGATAAAGGAGATTTACGGACACCTTAAGGGCATAAACTTCCTCTATATGGGCGACGCCAGGTACAATATGGGCAATTCCCTGATGGTCGGCTGCGCTAAAATGGGGCTTAACTTCACAGCTTGCGCGCCGAAGAAGTATTTCCCGAATGAGGAGCTTGTAAAGACATGCCAGGAGCTGGCAAAGGAGAGCGGAGGAAGCATAACTCTCTGTGAAGACCCGGCTGAGGCCGCCAAGAGTCAGAATGTCGTCTATACCGACGTTTGGGTCTCGATGGGCGAGCCGGACGAGGTCTGGGCGGAGAGAATCCACGATTTGTCGCCCTATCAGGTCAACAGTAAGCTCATGCAGGCGACCGATAACGCCATCTTCATGCATTGCCTCCCGTCGTTCCACGACTTAAAGACCACCACCGGAAAAGTTATCAACGAAAAATTCGGTATTGACTGCATGGAGGTCACCGACGAAGTATTCGAGAGCCCGAAGTCAGCTGTCTTCCAGGAAGCGGAGAACAGGATGCATACCATTAAGGCGGTTATGGCGGCGACGTTGGCAAAAGTGTGAGTATAATATTTTTTGACTAAGGTATTGCATTTTCCTAGCGGATAGTGTATAATAATATTGCGGAACGGAGTTATCCGTGCCATGTTTAGCCTCCGTGAGTGACGGGGAAACAGTTTGCTTCGCAAACTGGTGTAGAATATCACTCACTTGTGTGAATCAGTTACTACACGTAACTGATAATATCTCCGCGGGTAACGGGATGCAATCTTAGGATAGCGTAGAATATTACCCACTTGTGTGAAGCAGTTACTACTGCTAGTGCCTCCGGGGTGACGGGGTGCGAGCAAAATCGCGTAGAATATCACTCATCTGTATGTGAATCGAGCCTGCCTTTTTGGTGGGCTTTGATTTTGAAAAGGAAAGTGCAAAAATGAGGATAGTGACAATTAGTGAAGAGCTTTTAAATGTGTACTACGAGGATGAACAGGTTTTACGCAAGCAAACGCGCCCTTGTGTCCTGATTGTCAGATTGAAGTACAAGGGAGAGTATCACACTTTTGCAGTGCCGTTGCGCTCGAACATTCCCCCATTTGTTCCAAGATCACAATTTTTCACATTGCCTCCCCGAAAAACAACAAAGCCCGGGCATCGACATGGAATTCACTATGTAAAGATGTTCCCAATAGATGAAAAGTATGCATACAGATTCAATATGGGTAGCAGTAAGCAGCAAAGAGCAGTTATGAATTTAATTGACAACAACGAAAGAAGAATTGTTTCTGAATGTCAATCCTATCTCACTGCATATGAAAATGGACTGCGCCCGAATTATTGCACGGACATAGATCTGCTTTTGGAACGTTTGAAAGAATTCCAGAAGTCAAAGGAATTGACTACAGTATAGTACATAATACAGGGGTAAAAATATGCTTGACTTTCTAAAATCCATCTTCCACAAGCCTCACATGCTCCGGCGGGTTGTGTTCTGCGTGGTGGCGGTTACTCTGATGGGGTTCTGCGTGTCGTGGCTCAATCTCTTAGCGTGGGGAACCGACCCTTGCTCGGTTGTGAACCTTGCAATGGCGGACATCTTAGGGATGAGCTTCGGAAGCTGGCAGGCTCTTATTAACTGCGTCCTCTTTGTCTTTGTTTTATGGAAAGGCAGGGAGAACATCGGCATAGGGACTGTCTGCAACATGTTCATCGTCGGCTATGCCTGCGACTTTATGACCTGGCTCCGGACTCTTATCATCCCCGACTTCACATTTACCGGACTGGTCGGGAAAATCATCGCCTGCGTTGTGATACTTTGCATATTTGTATTCTCGGTTGCGGTCTACACCTCCGTCGGGCTCGGGGCATCGCCATATGACTCGATTCCGGAGATAATCTTCAAGGCGCAGAAAAAGCTCCCGTTCAGGGTTATAAGAATCCTCTGGGACGGTGGCTATGCGATACTCGGTTATCTCATAGGCGGAACAGTCGGAATCGTGACGGTGCTTATGGCACTTACGATAGGTCCCATGGCGGAGGCGGTCAGAAAGCGAATCGGGAAGTTCATTGAATAGATCACTTTCCAAGTGAGCACTCTTCGAGTGCTTCCAGGGCTTTCACCTCCCTTATTAAATAGTTATACCGCGACTCGAGAGCCGCCCGGTCATAGATGAGTGCATCCAAAAGGTCATCATCGGTGGTCTCATTAAAACAGCTCTCAGCAATTTCCATAGCCAAAGAAATCTCCTTGATGTCGGATTCGATAGCAAGGAGTTTTTGTTTTCTTGCCTTTTTGTTCAGCATGTGCAGATGTCCTTTCCTATACTTTTTAAAAGCATATGAAAAATCAGACCTGAAAAGAACAAAAAAGGCTCCCCTGTTAAGGGGAGCTGGCACGCGAAGCGTGACTGAGAGGTTCGCCGACCGCAGGGAGGCGGGTCGGCGAAGCCGACTAATTAAACGCTGAACTTATAAACAGTAACGTGATGATACTTCTCGCCAGCCTTGAGGATCGGCTTCTCGAAGTTATCAAACTTCATGGCGTTCGGGTAGAACTGGGTTTCAAGGCAGAGTCCGTCTCTCTTCTCAACCGGCTTGCCGTTCTTGCCATAGGGGGCGGTGCCGTCAAGGAAGTTTCCGGAATAGAACTGCATACCGGGGGTGTCAGACCAGACTTCCATGACACGTCCTGTGTTAGCAGCCTTGAGGGTTGCCATATGTCTGAAGCCCTCGCCGCCCGGGCACCAGTTGTGGTCATAGCCGCCGGCAAATACCAGCTGCTCATGCTTCTGGTTGATTCTCTCGCCGATTACGTGGAAGTCAGTGAAGTCAAGAGGAGTTCCCTCAACCTTTGCAACATAGCCGGTGGGCAGGCACTCGGAGTTGCCGACTGTGAAGTGAGTAGCGTTGATCTTGAGGGAGTGGTTCTCGATTGAGCCGGTTCCCTGACCGTCGAGGTTGAAGTAGCAGTGATTCGTCAGATTGCAGATGGTGTCGCTCTCGGCTACTGCGTTGTAGTCAATCTTAAGTGCGCAGTCGTCATCAAACGAGTACTTTACGGTTACATGAAGTGTTCCGGGGAAGCCCTCTTCGCCGTCAGGAGAAGTGTAGTTAAGAACAAGCTTCTCGCCGTCAACGCTGGCGTCCCAGATCTTCTTGTTGAAGCCCTCGAAGCCGCCGTGGAGATTGTTTCTGCCGTCGTTCTTGCCTAAAGTATAGACCTTTCTTCCGAGCTTAAACTTTGCGTCCTCAATTCTGTTGCCGTGGCGACCGATGAGCGCGCCGATATACTTGTCCTGGTTCTCATATCCGGAAATGTCGTCATAGCCAAGAGCTACGTCGGCGATATAGCCGTTCTTGTCGGGAACGTTGATCGAGCGGATGGCTCCGCCGTAGGTGATTATCTCGACATATGCGCCCATAGAGTTCTTGAGCTCATAGAGGGAGACAGCTTCGCCGGTTGAGAGGCAGCCAAAATCTCTTCTTGTTACAGTTGTCATAGGTTTTCATGTCCTTTCAAAAAATTTCTCAAAAAATATTTTTCTTAGGTGCAATAATTACGCACTCTGATTTGTATTATAAGTGTAACACCTTTTCGGAAGAATTGCAACCTCGCAGGAAAGTTTTTCGGGTGAAAAATTAATTTTTACCCTGTGAAAATTAATAATTCGGGGTTTACAATGGTGAAAAAAGATGTTATAATGTATTCGGTAACCTGCTGGAATCAGACGAACTTAGTTTTTGTCAAAATTCCTAAGGGGGAAATCAAAAAAATCTTACGAAAAAAGGAGTGTCATAAAAAATGACTAAAAGACTTTTAGCATTAGTAACCGCCCTTATCTTGGCAGTTTCAATGCTCAATCTCGCGGTTTTTGCGGATGATACAACCACATTGAGTCCCTCAATCACTGTATCAACCACAAACAAGACCCTGACTTTGAAATGGAACGCAAACAGCAGCGCATCGTACTACACCTACACTCTTACGAGAAGTGGCACTACATCTGCAGTTGCAAGCGGCACCGTTCAGTCGTCAAGCTATTCCACCAGCGGCGTAACAGTAAATTACACTGTTGCTGATACCTACAAGCTGGTTGTAAATGTATTTGACTCAACCGGTACCGTTATCGATTCAGGCACTGTCAGCCAGGAAGCTACAGTTTCGAGCACCTCAACTTCAGGTGTCACCGTAGCGTCCGCAGGCACATCTTCTTCAACAGTAACCTGGACTGACACCAACTACTCAAGCTACACTGTCAGCTACAAGACCTCCAGCACAGGTTCTTCAACCTCACTGGGAGTTGTAACCAGCCCTGCAACTATTCCTGTTGCATACTCTTCACTCTATTCTGTAACTGTTACCGGTTGGAGCAAGACTGGCGGCGCAGGCGTTTCGACCACTGTTGGCACATGGATCACCTCCGGCTCATCCGGAACCACCGGCAGCACCTCTACCACTGGTAATGTTACTGCTACTGTCGGTTCCTACAGCTCTTCATATGGTGCTTACAAGTACACCTTTGCTTGGACTGGATCTTATACTTCCTATAAGATTTCCTGGACTTCTCCTGCATCCACTGGATCTCAGGTAACAACCTCCAAGTCCTACTCTGCATATCTGAAGACCGGCTACACCTACTATGTAACAGTAGTTGGCTACACCGGAGCTAACGCTACCGGAACTGCTACCACAATCGGTACTGCAACAGTAGTTGTCGGCACCTACTCAGGCTCATCCAGCTCAACCGTCACTGCTACACGCACCAGCACCTCTGGAAACTACAGCATCTACAAGCTCAGCTGGACTGCAGCAAGCAGCACCAATCTTTCTGGCTACATGATTTCTGTAACCTCCTCTAACGGCGGCGGAAGCCAGACCCTCTATGCAACCACCAATTCCTACACCGGTCTTACCCTTACCACCGGCTATACTTACACCGTAACTGTTACCGCTTATTACTCAACCGGTACAACCTCAGCCGTAGGTTCTACAACCTTTGTTGCAGGCAACTCGACAAGCTCTACTTCCGCAGTTACCTACACCAACAATGGCCTTGCAACCACCGGCTACTATAGCTACACATTCAACTGGACCAACTCGTCCTCAATCGGATATGTAGTTTATGCAAACGGTTCTCCTGTCTGGGCAGGAACCACCAACTACTGCACATTAACCCTTACTTCCGGCACCTACTACTCTATCGTAGTTTATGATGCATCCGGAAACACCATCGGTTCGACCACGCTCACTGCAGGAACCTCTTCCTCAACTGGCTCTTCGACCTCATCCACAACCACAAGTGGTACTAACTGCACAGTAGTTTCCTCCACCAGCTCCAAGACCGTTTCCTGGACTGCTTACTCAGGCGCAAGCTACTATGTTGTTTCCTACTTCGTAGGCACCAGCGGAACCGGAACTCAGGTCACCGTCAAGGGCACCAGCACAACTCTTCCGATTGCCAACACCTCTTCTGCTATCATCATTATAGTACCTTATGATGCATACGGAAATCAGCTTACAGACGGTTACTGGGCATATGCCGCTGTAGCAGCTACTTCTTCAAGCTCATCTTCGAGCTCATCCAGCTCTAGCTCTTCTTCGTCTTCATCTGTAACATCTACAGTTATCAAGAACCTCACCATTTCCTCCAGCACAACCACCAGCACTACCATCACCTGGGATAAGGTCAGCGGAACCGCTTACTACTATGTACAGTATGGTATTCTCGGAACAACTGGCGGATCTGATGATGTAACCTCTGCCAACAGCTTCACCATTCCTTATGGCAAGAATGCTTCCTATGAGGTTTGGGTATATGCAGTTTCGACTTCCGGAAATTCTTCTGTAGTCGGCTACATCCAGTATGTACCTGGAACAAGCTCAAGCTCAGGCTCATCCTCTGGTTCAAGCTCAAGCTCTTCGAGCACAGCTTCCGTTTACCCGACCAGCTTCAAGGCTAAGTCCGGCACAAGCGGAAAGATCACCCTTTCCTGGACTGCTGCTGACGACGCTACCTCCTACACCGTTTACTGGAAGCGTTCAAGCAACACCGAGTGGAAGAAGGCAGGAACCGTTAGTAAGACTGCTGTCAACATCACCGGTCTTAAGGATGGCACCAGCTATGACTTCTACGTTGTTGCCAACACCGGCTATAGCTCCGGAACTGCCACCATCACCTGCTCAACAAGTGCTGCAACCGTAACCGCTGATGATCCTGTTGACTCTAGCTCAACAACCACCAGCCTCAAGTCGGTAACCAGCTCTGCAAGTGGTTCCATCACAGTTTCCTGGACTGCTGTTTCAGGCGCAACCAGCTACAAGGTCTATGTCGCTGAGGGCTCAAGCACCACCTACAAGTGCAAGGCAACAGTAACAAGTGGTACTTCAACCACAATCACTGGTCTCACCTCCGGCACAACCTATAAGGTAAGAGTTGTTGCAGTTCCTTACTCAGGATCTCTCTCAACCGCTCTCAAGGCTTGCAGCTACATGTCTGTAACCGTCAAGTAAGACAGATACTCACGATCATCATAATTTTTCCTGTAGAGATAGCCGGCTACTTGCCGGCTTTTCTCTTGCCAGGCACTGCTGAATCCGGTTGTATAAGATGATGAATTTTGTCATAGCGTCTTGTAATTGACGGGGAATTAGAGTATAATAAGGAAAACCCCTCAGTCAGCCTACGGCTGACAGCTCCCCTTTCAGAGGAGCCTTTAACTACTTTTTCCAGAAGATTCCGAGAGAATGAAAATAGCCTCCCCTGAAAGGGGAGGGGGACCGGCGAAGCCGGTGGAGGGGTTTCGCCCGTCACAAAAAAATTTTTTAAAACCCGTTGAAACAAATCGCGACCTTTTTGACACTATTTATACAGAAGCACCTCGATGAGGAGGCTGTGTGGATAGTGGTAATATAATATCATACAGCGAATCGAGGTGAGACTGATATATGAAATCCGACTTCAAGGAGCTTGTGACCCGTGCAAGGCGGGGCGATGCTTCTGCTTTCGGCGAGCTTTATTCCGCAATTTACAAAGACCTGTATTACTACGCGTTATGCAACCTGAACAATGCTGACGATGCGGCGGATGCCGTGAGCGATGCGGTGCTGGATGCTTTCCAGGGGATCAAAAACCTCAAGAATGAAGATGCATTCCAGGCATGGATGGTCAGAATCCTGACCGCAAAGATAAAGCGAAAACAGGCGGAATATATCAGTCAGCGTGAGTATATCAGCTCCACCACCTCAGATTATGACGATGCCGACGAGGGCGAAATGCATGATATCCCCGTCAATGAGACAAAATACGAGGGAATCGAGCTCCTTGAGCACATCGAGGGACTGAGCCACAACGAAAAAATGTGCTTCACCCTTAACGCCATCTACGGTTATACCAGCGACGAGGTGAGCAAAATCACCGAAATCAACGGCGCAACCGTCAGGACATATATAGCGAGGGCAAAACAGAAGCTGCGGAAAGCGTTGAGCGACTAAATCTGATAAAAATAAAAAGAAAGGAGTGTCGGGATTGGCTAATAAGAATAGCGTTTACTGGGAAATGATGCAGAATATTCCTGTGCCAGAGCGGCTGGAGCCGGACAATATTGTCGCGTTTCTGGAAGCTCATCAGGCGGAAACTGCAAAGCGGTCTGAGATTGTCATGACCACAAACGAAGTCCCGACCTCTGTTGACAATAAAAAGAGCAAGGCTGAAAAGGCTGAAAAGGCTGAAAAGGCATCGAAGCCGGAGAGAAATATCACTGTCAGCTCAAGTGCAAAGAGAACCAGAATCTATCGCACCGTGGCATCTTTGGCTGCATGTGCGGCACTGGCTCTTGGCTGCGTGAGATACTTCGATTTGGGCGAGGTTGAGACTGTCGAGACCGACTCGAAAGGATCATCTTACGCTTCCGACTATGACGAGCTCCACAAGACATTCAGAAAGTATTATGCCGACGACGAGGACAAAGTAACCCTTGATTCCGCAATCGCCGAGATTGAAAATTCTTACAACGATTCTGGCTCCGAGAGCACAGGCGACACGAGCACATCCGATTCCGAGAGCACAGACACCGAGTCTGACGCTTCCGTCACCACTGCAGCCGAGCCGGAGAGCACAAGTCCCACCCAGGAGGGTACATCCGAAAGCGTTGAGACCACCGTTGAACCCGAGGTTGAGCCGGATGTAACGCTCAATGAGGGCGTTCGCCTCCCGAATATCGCCGAGGGCGAGCTTTCGGGCGACTATCTCATCTGCAACGACATCATTTATATAAAGGACGGCAGCACGGTAAAGGTCATCCTTTCCGATTCCGGAACGCTTGAATATATCGGCGACGCTGTTCCTGAGAATGGTCTTTTCGAGACGAGAGTTCTTGAGGAGATTTATGCAGTCGATTCAAGGCTTATCGCTGTCTACTCTGTTACGACTGAGGAGCCGGTTGTTATCCCGGCTGACACCACCGCGGATACAGAAAGCGAAAGCTCGGTTGTCGGCGACATCCTGAGCTCGGTTTACTCCGAGGAAGAGGTCACAGTCACCAGCTACTCCGCCGAGGTCGTTATCTACGACATCGGAACCGATTCGACCATCACAAGGGCGTCGGTTGTCTCCCAGAGCGGAAGCTATCTTGAATCTGTCTTCAAGGACGGCTATGTGTATGTCGTCACCAGCTATGACAAGTACCAGAATTCTCCGCTTACCAGCGACAATCTCGACAGCTACGTTCCCACCTATACAGTAAACGGCGAGAAGCTCTATATAGAAGCTACAAGCATACTGATCCCCGAAACCGTTTCAACCCTTGATTACACGGTTGTCAGCGGAATTGCTGCGGCACTTCCGTCCACGCCGGTTTCCGTCCAGGCGGTCTTAGGCTCAGAGGGCAAGGTTGTTGTTTCGGGCGATGCGGTTTATGTCTTCGGCTACACCGGAACTGAGGAGACCTCTGTTGAGAAGCTCACCCTTTCCGGAGGAACGGCCAGCTTCAGCTACTCCGCAACGATCGAGGGAGTTGCCCTGACAGGCGGAATCAGCCTGAGTGACGGAACGCTTCTTGTTGCAACACTTCGCAACTGCGACAGCGGGTATATAACAGCGGTTTACGCTTTTGATGAGAACCTGAACCTCATGAGCGAGATCGATTTTCCGACCGCTTACCAGACAGTGAGCTTCGACGGCTTGAAAGTAATTCTCGGCTCAGGAAGTGAAATGCAGATTGCGGACTTTTCGAGTCCATCGAGCCCGGTGATTGTCGAAACCTCCGACAGCGTTGACCTGACACATGGTCTTCAGACTTTCGGTGACGGCTACATCACCCTCACCGAGGACGACAACGGGTTCCTGACGCTTTCATACCTCGTAACTGATGATGCAAACGAGCTGACGCTCTCGGCGGAGACAGTGATTTCAACCGAAGACTGCGACAGCCCGGCAATTGACGACAACAGAATACTTTATTTAGACTCAGCGAACGGTCTTATCGGAGTCCCGTATAAATACTTTGACGGCTATGATTACTGCTGCACCTACGCTATCTACAAGCTTGGTTCAACCGGCTTCACCCTTGTCGGAACGGTCGAGACCCACGAGGTCGACAGTGCGTTTGAATTCGGGCGTGCGGAGCTCTCAAACGGCATCCTGTATGTTATGAGCGACGGAAGAGTATATGCGCTCTCAGTTGGCACGAGCTCAGTTTCGATAATCGGTTCAGCCGACCTGATTGAGTCCAGCTACTCAGGGCACACAAACTGGTAAATTCTTTTTTCTCTGATAAATTTGCGGTGCGGGGTTAGCAAGTGCCCCGCACCACGCTTTTTCCTTAAAATAAAAAAGCTGTTGACAAACGGGCAGCTTTGGGGTATAATAATAGCAAGAGAGCTGAACTGGTCACATGCAGTTTCGGTTCAACCTGATATGTGCTACTGGTAATAGCACTAATTTTGGAGATTGACCGTCCCTTTATGGATTAATTCGGGCGGTTATTTCTTTTTATTCTCGGATTTTAAGCCGAGAATACCAAGTACCGTGCCCGCAATCAAATCTAAGAGTGATAACACAAGGGAAATCACTTCAAAAATCGTCATAGCAGCCACCTCCTTAGTTTTATCGAAGGTCAAACCGCTTTTACTCTCTTGCTTTTGACATTATATCATATGTTTCAGTTGGTTGTCAACAGAATATTCCTTTGTGTCTGGACAGCTTGCGCAGAAATCTGAAAAAATATTTCAAAAAACGCTTGACAAATGGCTTGCGATGTGTTATCATAGCATACGTTGTTGAGTGCTTGCTGGTGTAGCTCAGTTGGTAGAGCAGCTGATTTGTAATCAGCAGGTCGGGGGTTCAAGTCCGTCCACCAGCTCCACACACAAAAGCCTGATGGCTTTGTGAAAATTAAATATGGGAGAGTTCCCGAGTGGCCAAAGGGGGCAGACTGTAAATCTGTTGCTTTTCAGCTTCGATGGTCCGAATCCATCCTCTCCCACCAAAGAAAAGGCACCCGACGGGTGTCTTTTCTTTGGTGGGACTGTGGGCGGGTGAGAAGCTCGGATGAAAATCGGCGTCGGGAACAAAGAAAACTCCGAAGTAATATAAGCGTGTTTATGGTTAAATTGATGAAAGAGGAACCGATTTTCACTGCATTTCGCGAAGCGAAATGCATTTGGTCACGAATCCATCCTCTCCCACCAGAAAAAATCCTGAACAAAGTTCAGGATTTTTTCAACTAAATCCGTCCTGCGAACGGGAGAAATCGCTTCGCGATGAGAACACTTTTGCTTGCAAAAGTGATGAAATCTGGCTGACGCCAGAAGAAAATTTCAAGACAGGAGCCTGACTATGCGCAAACGTATTTATGAAATAATAGCCCATTCCGACGGGTCGGACAAACTTAGCAGGGCTTACGACTACATAATGATTGCCGTAATCATAATAAGCCTGATTCCGCTTGCGTTTAAGGAGAGTAACCTGGCTTTCGATATTATCGACAAGGTTTCTGCGGTCATCTTTATAATAGACTATGTCGCCCGGCTTCTGACCGCTGACCTTAAGCTGGGAAAGAAATGGGCTTCATTTATTATTTACCCGTTTACGCCGATGGCGATTATAGACCTCATTTCAGTTCTTCCAACGTTCCTGCCGGTGAGCTCCGGACTGAGACTTCTTAAAGTCTTCCGTCTTCTCAGGTCTTTCCGGGTGTTCAGAGCTTTCAAGATGCTCCGATATTCCCATAGCGTTGAGGTAATAATTAACGTCATCCGAAAACAGAGCACCCCTCTCATAGCAGTTGGAACTATGGCTATAGGATATGTTCTCATATCCGCACTTGTTATCTTCAATGTCGAACCGGACACGTTCGGGAGCTTCTTCGATGCGATATACTGGGCGACAGTTTCCCTGACCACAATGGGCTATGGCGACATCTACCCGGTCAGCACTGCCGGGCGAATTGTCACAATGCTCTCGTCATTCATGGGAATTGCGATAGTCGCGCTCCCGTCCGGCATTATTACAGCCGGGTTTATGGATGAGATCAACAAGAAAGATGATAATGAAGAGAGTGAGGAAGCTGACCGCTAGCCACTACTCATGCGACCTCTCATATGCCTGCCTTACGGTTTCCGGCATATCCTCCGGGTTCAGGGCTTTCGTGGCTTCTTCTCCTATTGCCATCGCGCTTTCGTAGTACCAGCACTTATAGTTCAGCATGTCAAGAGTCGATTGAAGACGGGCTATTTCCTCTTCAACGGCTCTTTTCTGGTTCTCGAAGAGGGTTTTGCGTTCCATATAGGTCTCGCTGCCTTGGGCGCATAAGTCCATGAAACGCTTGATGTCCTTGATTTCGAGCCCCGACTTCTTGAGGCAGTCGATTACGCGGAGGGTTTCAAGCTCGGTTTCGGTGAACTTACGGATGCCGGATTTTCTTTCGAGGTTGGGGAACAGCCCCTCTTTATCGTAGTATCTGAGAGTCGAAATCGGGAGCCCCCACATTTCGGAGACCTGCCCGATAGTATATGTAGAATTGCTACTCATAAATTTCGCTTCTTTCTTGAAAATTTTTTGCGAAATGTCTTGACCTAAAGTCAGGTTCAGGTGTTATAATGATTATACCACAAAAAAAGACAGCTGTCAAGAGACACCATTTTCAAGAAAGAGAGGACACATCATGCAAGAACTGAAATTAACGACTGAATGGGACAAGACTTTCCCGAAGAGCGAAAAAGTCAACCACCGCAAGGTGACTTTCAACAACCATTATGGCTTCACCCTTGCGGCGGATTTATATGAGCCAAAAAGCTATGAGGGCAAGCTCCCCGGACTCGCTGTTTGCGGACCTTTCGGCGCGTGCAAGGAACAGGCTGCCGGGCTTTATGCTCAGGAAATGGCGGAAAGAGGCTTCCTCGCCATAGCTTTTGACCCGTCGTTCATGGGCGAATCCTCTGGCGAACCCCGAAATATGACTTCAGTCGACATAAATACAGAAGATTTTTCCGCCGCCGTCGACTTCCTTTCAGTCCAAGACAATGTTGACCCGGAGAAGATTGGAATCATCGGCATCTGCGGCTGGGGCGGCATGGCTCTCAACGTCGCCTCCATGGACACACGAATCAAGGCAACCGTCACCTCCACCATGTACAACATGTCCCGGGTCAGCGCGAACGACTATTTTGACACACTGGACGAGGACGGAAGATATCAGATGCTCCAGCACCTGAATGAGCAGAGAACTATTGATTACCGTAACGGCACGACCAACTATCCTGGCGGAGTTGCCGACCCGATGCCGGAAGCTGCACCCTGGTACTTCCACGACTATCACGACTACTACAAGACCTCCCGCGGCTATCACCCGAGAAGTGCCAATTCAAACGAGGGCAGAGCCGAAACCGGATCTTTAGGCTTCATCAACCTCCCGACTGCCTGGCGTTCATCGGAAATCCGCAGTGCCGTCCTGATGGTTCACGGCGAAAAGGCACATTCCTGCTACTTCACCCGTGACGAATTCAAGAAGCTGAAAGGCGACAACAAGGAGCTCCTCATCATCCCCGGAGCAGTCCACACCGACCTCTATGACAACAAAGACATCATCCCGTTCGACAGGATTGAGGAGTTTTTGAGGAAGTATTTGTAATAATATGGAGGAATCACTATGTCAAAAATAATCCAAACCGCAAACGACAACGGCAAGAGTGCTCACGCAGCTTCAATGATTTTCCCGATTGGTGCCCCGAACGACGGGTTTGCGAAGTATTTCAGCGGGAAGAGCTATCTCTATCCCGTTTCACCCTCACTGGTTGGCATCGCCAACGTCACCTTTGAGCCGGGCTGCCGGAACAACTGGCACATTCATCATGCGGAAAAGGGCGGCGGACAAATCTTAATCTGCGTTGGTGGCGTCGGCTACTATCAGGAATGGGGCAAGGAGCCTGTGGAAATGCACCCGGGCGACTGCATCGACATCCACACAGGCGTTAAGCACTGGCACGGAGCCGGCAAGGACTCCTGGTTCTCCCACCTGGCAATAGAGGTGCCGGGAGAGGGCTGCTCGAATGAGTGGCTGGAAGCTGCGCCGGAAGCGTAATAACCCTTGCATATCCTCCTCCCGGGTGCTATAATTAAAATAGTACCAATCGGGAGGAGATTTTATTATGTCTATAATCATGCCAAGCGAGCAAGCAGTTTTCGACCAGGTCAAGGAGATTATAAAAGCTTCCGACAATATCGTATTCTTTGGCGGTGCGGGAATGTCCACCGAGAGTGGAGTGCCGGATTTCAGGTCTGTCGACGGGCTTTATAACCAGAAATATGCCTATCCGCCGGAGACTATTTTAAGCCATTCTTTCTTTGAAGCGCACCCGGATGTCTTCTATGAGTTCTATCGCGACAAGACCATAGGTCCGATGGTGGACGCGGAGCCGAATAAGGGACATCTGAAGCTCGCAAAGTGGGAGGCTGAGGGAAAGCTCAAGGCTGTTGTCACCCAGAATATCGACGGTCTTCACCAGAAAGCGGGATCAAAAGAGGTTCTCGAGCTCCACGGTTCCGCAGATAAAAACTACTGCCCGAAATGCGGGAGGATATTCTCGATGAAAGACATTATGCAGGAAACCGGAATATTCCGCTGCCCCGATTGTGGGAAAATTGTCCGCTCGGGAGCTGTTCTCTATGAAGAGCCGCTTGATAATGACGTCGTGACCACTGCTCTTTATTATATCCAAAATGCCGACGTGCTGATTGTAGCCGGAACCTCTTTGGCAGTATATCCCGCCGCCGGCTTCATAAACTACTATCGCGGAAACAAGCTCGTGTTTATAGAAAAGAACCCGAATGTCACGAACCCCAGAGCAGATTACACCCTCCACGGCAAGGCAGGAGAGATTTTGGATGCGTTCTGACCCTCTTTTTTCAAAAATACCTCTTGTACAACCATAAAAACTGTGCTATACTTTAGATGGTTATTCTCAGAGTGAGAAAGGTAGGACAATTATGTTTAAAAAAGATATAGGAATAGATCTCGGAACTGCCAACACCCTCGTTTGCGTCAAGGGCAAGGGCATTATTATCCGTGAGCCGTCGGTTGTCGCTGTCGACACAAAGACCGACGCCGTAAAGTATGTCGGTCAGGACGCCAAGAACATTATCGGACGTACTCCTGGCTCGATCCGCGCTGTCCGCCCTCTTAAGGACGGCGTTATTGCCGACTTTGACATGTGCACAGTTATGCTTCAGGAGTTTATAAGAAAGGCTATTGGCTCGAACCCATTTGTAAAGGCGAGAGTCGTCATCTGCATTCCGTCGGGAGTCACGGCTGTTGAGAGAAGAGCCGTCAAGGAGGCTGCCGAGGGCGCAGGTGCAAAGAGGGTTTCAATAGTTGAGGAGCCTATGGCTGCCGCTATCGGAGCAGGTCTTCCGGTTGAAGAGCCGACCGGCTCAATGATAGTGGATATCGGAGGAGGAACCAGCGAGGTTGCGGTTATCTCCCTCTGCGGAATCGTCACAAGCCGCTCGGTAAGAGTTGCCGGAGACGAATTTGACCTAAGCATCATCAACTTCATCAAGAAGAAATATAACCTCCTCATCGGTGACAGAACCGCTGAGCACATAAAGATTTCCATTGGCTCGGCTTATCCCCTCGAAGAGGAGATCGACCTTGAAATAAAGGGACGTAACCTCTTGACAGGTCTGCCGGAAAATATCACCATCAACTCGGAAGAGATCCGTGAAGCACTTTCCGACCCGCTTTCAAACATCATAGATGCCGTCAAGACCACTCTTGAGAGGACACCTCCGGAGCTTTCTGCCGACATCATCGATTCCGGTATCACCCTTGCCGGCGGCGGAGCCTTGCTCAGAGGTCTTGACAGACTCATCAACGAAGAAACCGGAATTCCGGTCTACATCGCAGAGCGTCCATTGGACTGCGTAGTCGACGGCGCAGGAAAGCTCCTTGAGAACATCGAAGAGCTGCATGATGTCCTGAACGGAAACGATACGTCGGTGTGACAAACCTAGCTCCCCTTACTAAGGGGAGCCTTTTCATTTCCTCTAAAATTTTCTCCCAAACAGCTGAAAATAGTATTGTATTCTTAAAAAATATGTGCTATAATTACAACAACCTCAAAAAAGTTTCGGCTTTTGTGACTTAATAATGGTGAAAGGAGAAAAGGCTATGGACATCAAGGCTAAAGTGGACGAGCTTATAAAGAAGATCACTTCCGATGAAGAGCTCCTCACAAAGTTCAAGAGCGACCCGACAGGAACTGTCAAGGATCTCGTTGGCGTGGAGATTCCCTCAGACCAGCTTAAGACCCTGACCGACGGCATCAATGCAAAGGTCAACCTCGACAATCTTTCAAGCGGCATCGGTAAGCTGTTTGGAAAGAAGTAATCCCCCGTGCGGAGATTCTATCAAAATAATTCAGGAGGTATTATAATGGGTAAGTTTGTTATCAAAGAAACCAACACCGGCTATGTTTTCAACCTCAAGGCTGACAATGGTCAGGTTATCGCTGTAAGTCAGGTCTATTCTTCGGAAGACTCCTGCCGTAGTGGCATCGAGAGCGTCAAGAAGAATGCAGTTGCGGCAAATCTTGAAGACCAGACGCTGGAGAACGTCGTTACGGTTCCAAACCCGAAATTCGAGGTTTACACCGACAAGGCTGGAGAGTTCAGATTCCGCCTCAAGGCTCGCAACGGTGAAATAATCGCCACCGGCGAGGGCTACAAGGCAAAAGCCGGCTGCCAGAACGGCATCGACAGCATCCGCAGAAATGCTCCGGATGCAGAAGTGGTTGCTGCGGAATAAGATTAAAACAAATCCCTCAGTCACGTAAGTTGGCTGAGGGACTATCATACAAAGGAAAGGGAAAACAAATATGAATCGAACAAAAAATTTTAAAATCGGCAGCATTGCGGCTAAGGTTCTGGGCGTGATTGCTATAGTTTTAGAGGCTTTGCCCGGCGGAGCTGTTCTGATATTCTCCGACGGGAGCGGGAGCGGAATTATCTCGACCTACTCCTATTTCAGCCTGACACCTTTCGGCTATGCCAACTTTGCCCCGCTTATCACCGGTCTGCTCACGATTGCACTTCTTGTAATGGTGATAGTCGGCTTTGTAAGAGCAGGCGGCAAAAAGCTCAGAACTGCAACCATCGTTGTGAATGCCTTAGCTGTTCTTGTTTCAATTTCCCCGCTGATCTATGGTGTCCACTATTACAATACCATCAGCGCAGCAGTGACAACCATGCTTGTCCTGATGCTGGGGATGACAGTGCTAGCGAAGAATGAATAAAAAAAGCTGTTGACAAATGGGCAGCTTTGGGGTATAATATATGTAGATGGTGAGAGGTACCTGAAGTGGCATTCAGGCGCGGTTACTCTCTCCAAAGTTAAAATAACGATGTAAAGGTAACTGCACTTGATGTTTAGTCAGGTGCGGTTATTTCTTCTGGTTAGTACCCACGGTGTAACCAATAGAAAATGCGGTCAATAGCAAAGCTATGACTTCCAAAACGATGGACAAGATTTCCATTAGCCTCACCTCCTCTCACGAGGAAAGAGCAACCAACCTCTCACCGATGACATTATAACACAGAAAGTACCAATTGTCAACAAAATACTCCAAAATGCGTAGCTTCCCGGAGGGGAGCTTTTTTATTTTCTTCCCACCTTTACAAACGCCTGAAAGTATGGTAGACTATTATTATCTTTCGTGTCGAAAGAAGTCGAAAACTGGATTGGATTTGATACTATTTTAAGGGAGGAAACATGGACGAAAGAACTATGACGGCTGAGGAAAGGGAAAAGGCTTTAGCCGAGATTACCGGAGAGGCTGTATTTGAGCAGAAGACGGAGTTTACCTCGGAGCAAACCCCGGGCGAGCTTCTTGAAATGTACAGAAGCTCAAATGAGAAGAGAAGTGCGTCGGAAATCAGAACCTACAAGACTATTCTAGGAGTATTGTGCGCAATTGTCGCGATTCTGGCGGTTGCTGTGGTGGTCGTATCTGTCGGATGGATCACCGAGCAGGGGACAGTAGTCACCGAAATTGAGACTGTCGAGATTCCGACTGTCGTCACCGAATACATAGCTGTTGATCCGACAAGTGAATATGACCACGAGCTAAGTGAGGACACATTTACCTTAAGCGACTCTAACTACGGTACTATATTAATGTATGCTTTGCAGAATGTCGGGAAAAACGAATACGATGAAGAGTGTTTCACCGTTGACGAGGAGACCGGCTACATCACATACGACGACGGCGAGACCTACTCGATTATGGGAATAGACGTCTCTGTATACCAGGGCGATATTGACTGGGATGCCGTGAAAGAAGCTGGAGTTGAATTCGCAATTATCCGCTGCGGCTACAGAGGCTACGTCACCGGAACTGTGAATGAGGACGCAAATTTCAGGGCGAACATCAAGGGCGCAACCGAAGCCGGAATCAAGGTTGGAGTATACTTCTTCTCACAGGCTCTGACTGTTGAGGAGGCACTTGAAGAGGCTGAATTCTGCCTCGACCTGGTTGACGGATATGAGCTTGATTATCCCATCTTCTTTGACTGGGAAGTGGTTATCGATGCCGATGGAGATACTGCAAGAACAGCATATATTGACCCGCAGCAGCTTACAGATAACTTCCTGACATTCGCCGCAAGGGTCGAGATAGACGGCTACACCGCCGGAATCTATGCCAACAAGAAAACAGCTGTATGGAAATATGACCTCAGCCGTGTTGACGACTATATGATGTGGTTCGCCGGCTACTCCGACACCCCGACCCTCTACTACGATTTGCAGATGTGGCAATACTCATCCAGCGGAACTGTTGACGGAATAAGCGGGAATGTTGATTTGAATATTGCGTTTGTTGACTATTGACAACTTACTTTCTCTGTGATACAATTTAATCAAATAGCACATCATACTAAGGAGTGGATATTGATGTTAAACATTAAAATCGAAAAAACAACCTCACCTAAGCGCATTCCTCAGAAAGGCGAGCCTTTGGGGTTTGGTCATATCTTTACTGACCACATGTTCATCATGAACTATGACGAGGGTCAGGGCTGGCACGATCCGAGAGTCGTCCTTTATCAGAATATATCTCTCGACCCGTCCGCAATGGTCTTCCATTATGGTCAGACTATGTTCGAGGGCTTGAAAGCTTATAAGGGCGCAGACGGCGAGGTTTATCTTTTCCGTCCCGACATGAACGCCAAGCGTGCCAACACCTCGAACGACCGTCTCTACATCCCCGAGATTCCCGAGGAGGACTTTGTTCAGGCTATCAAGGCTGTTGTCGACGTTGACAGAGCATGGATCCCCGAGGACGAGGGCACTTCGCTCTATATCAGACCTTTTGTAATCTCGACTGAGGCTCATCTGGGAGTTGCTCCCTCAAAGAGCTACCTATTCATGGTAATCCTCTCCCCGTCGGGAGCCTACTATGAGAGCGGTCTTGCACCGGTTGGAATCTGGATTGAGGACGAGTATGTAAGAGCAGTCCGCGGCGGTATCGGTTTTGCGAAGACCGGCGGCAACTATGCGGCTTCTCTGGCAGCACAGGTCAAGGCTCATGACGACGGTTTTGCTCAGGTTCTCTGGCTTGACGGCGTTGAGAGAAAGTATATCGAAGAAGTCGGTTCGATGAACATCTTCTTCAAAATCAATGGCAAGGTTGTAACTCCTATGCTCAACGGCTCAATTCTCCCCGGCATTACACGAAACTCGGTTCTCACTCTTTGCAGAGACTGGGGCTATGAGGTTGAGGAGAGAAAGGTTTCAGTCGACGAGCTCATCAAGGCTGCCCACACAGGCGCACTCGAAGAGGTATTCGGAACCGGAACTGCCGCAGTTATTTCCCCTGTTGGAAAGCTCCGTTACATGGAAGAGGTATTCGAGATAGGCGGAGGCGGAATAGGCGAACTCACCCAGCGTCTCTACGACGAAATCACCGGCATCCAGAGCGGCAAGCTTGACGATCCCAGAGGATGGAGACAGAAAGTTTAAGGAAAAACCTCTCAGTCAGCTTCGCTGACAGCTCCCCTTATCAAGGGGAGCCTATTATAAGGAGAACTACATGACAAAAAGAACCCGTGGAATCGAGACTTCCTGCGTTCAGGGCGGGTATACGCCGGGGAACGGGGAGCCGAGACAGATTCCTATTATACAGTCTACTACATTTAAATACAACACCGGCGAGGATATGGGTAAGCTCTTCGACCTTGAGGCGAGCGGCTACTTCTATTCCCGGCTTCAGAACCCGACCTGCGATATGGTCGCGGCAAAGATATGCGAAATGGAGGGCGGAACTGCCGCTATGCTGACCTCTTCCGGTCAGGCGGCAAGTTTCTTCTCCGTCTTCAACATCGCTTCAGAGGGCGACCACGTCGTTGCGGAATCGTCAATCTATGGCGGAACGTTCAACCTCTTCTCAGTCACTATGAAGAGAATGGGCATCGACTTCACTTTCGTTGCACCCGACTGCACCGACGAAGAGCTCGAAGCGGCATTCAAGCCGAACACCAAGGCTGTTTTCGGTGAAACCATTGCGAACCCGGCTCTGAGAGTCCTCGACATCGAGAGATTCGCCAAAGCTGCTCACGCTCACGGTGTACCGCTCATCGTTGACAACACTTTCGCAACACCCGTTAATTGCAGACCTTTTGAGTGGGGCGCGGACGTCGTCACCCATTCAACCACGAAATATATGGACGGTCACGGCTCGGCTGTCGGAGGATGCATCGTGGATAGCGGCAACTTCGACTGGATGGCACATGCGGACAAGTTCCCTGGGCTCACCACTCCCGACGAGAGCTACCACGGAATCACCTATGCCGAACGCTTCGGCAAGGAGGGCGCATTCATCACGAAAGCGACTGCCCAGCTTATGAGAGATTTCGGCTCGACCCAGTCTCCCCAGAGTGCGTATCTTCTGAACCTTGGGCTTGAGAGCCTCCACGTCAGAATGAAGAGGCACTGCGAGAACGCCATGGCGGTTGCAAAGTATCTCCAGACCGACGACAGAATCTCCTGGATCATCTATCCCGACCTCGAGGGAAATCCGGACTATGAGCTATGCCGCAAGTACCTCCCGAACGGCTCCTGCGGAGTAATCAGCTTCGGAGTCAAGGGCGGAAGACAGGCTGCCGAGAAATTCATGCGAAACCTCAAGCTCGCTGCGATTGAGACCCATGTCGCCGACGCAAGAACCTGCTGCCTCCACCCAGCCAGCACAACCCACCGCCAGATGAACGAGGAAGAACTCATCGCGGCAGGCGTGCCAAGTGACCTCGTCAGATTCTCCTGCGGGCTTGAAAGTGCTGAGGATCTGATTGCGGATATAAAGCAGGCGTTGGATAATATTTGAGGAATAACCCCTCAGTCAGAGTTGCGATGCAACTCTCTTAGTTCGACATCTTCGAACTAATGCGCTCCCCTTTCAGGGGAGCCTTTACTGCCTCTATGAAAGTTTGTTAGAAAGGAGAAATCTGATGCCGATAAGAATTCCCAATTCGCTGCCGGCGGCTAAGACGCTTCAGGATGAGAACATATTCATTATGCCGGAAACAAGGGCGGCTACGCAGGACATCCGTCCGCTTCGGATTCTCCTTTTGAACCTTATGCCGACGAAAATTGAGACGGAAACGCAGTTTGCCCGCCTGCTTGGAAACACCCCCTTGCAGGTGGAAATTGAGCTTATGCACACCGTCTCCCACCAGTCGAAGAACACCTCCCCGGAGCATCTTCTCTCATTCTACAAGACGTTCGACGAGATAAAAAGCTCCCGCTATGACGGAATGGTCATAACGGGCGCGCCGGTTGAACATATGAAGTTCGAGGATGTTGAGTACTGGAACGAGCTCTGCAAGATTTTTGAATGGTCGAAAACCCACGTCCACTCGACGTTTCACATCTGCTGGGCGGCGCAGGCGGGGCTTTACTATCACTTTGGAATCGAGAAGAAGCCGCTCCCTGAAAAGCTTTTCGGGGTGTTCCCGCACCGGGTGAGTTACAAGAACCCGATACTTTTCAGAGGCTTCGACGACGTTTTCTATGCCCCTCATTCGAGGAATTCGACGGTTGACATACGTGATGTTGAAAAAATCTCCGAGCTCAAAATCCTTGCCGAAAGCGACGAAGCCGGGCTATACGCCTGCATGACCGCCGAGGGCAAGCAGATTTTCGTCACCGGTCACTCAGAATACGACCCGGACACACTCTCGAGGGAGTACTTCCGGGACAAAGAAAAGGGCTTGGATATCCAAGTCCCCAAAAACTATTTCCCGAACGACGACCCCACCCAGCCGCCAATAGTAAAATGGCGCGCCCACGCAAACCTCCTGTTTTCCAACTGGCTCAATTACTTCGTCTACCAGACCACACCGTTTGATGTGGAGGAGATTGGGTAAAAAACTGTTGACAAATAGGTAGGGATGGGGTATAATATAATCAAATGCAAGAGGGACACTGCTGGTGCAACAGCAGCGAGCACAACCTCTATAAGGAATAGTGCGTGTGGATTGCAATATTTGCAACAAGATTATTTGCATATTTTAAAACAAAACCTCCCGCAAGGGAGGTTTTGTTTTTGACCGCGTTCTCTATTGGTTACGCCGTGGGATCTAACCAAAAGAAATAAACCGCGCCTGATTAATTCAGCGCGGCATTCCGGAAAATAATCTTTGATTATTGGAAAGAGTGACCGTTGCCTGAATTTCCGCTTCAGGCAAGCCTCTCACTACCTTTATTATATACTGCCTCGGCTATTTTGTCAATAGCTCTTTTTATTTTTCAGGAGAACTTCTGTGTTGACACTTCGGGGTTTATGTGTTATAATGCCCTTAGCAAGAGGGTGACGTATAGCCTCCAAACGTAACAGGGAGGGGGTGATAAAAAGTGACGGTTTCAGAAGTCTTTGAGCTTTTGCAGTTGCTTGCCGTTGTTATTTTCGGCATACTAGGACTCGGACATTCCGAATCCGGTAAAAAGAAATAGCCGCTACCTTGCCTAGCGGTAACGACCAATCCACAAACACAATGTTTTTCGAGGTTGTGCTCGTACTGTGACAGCAGTAACGTCCCTCTTGCTATTATTATACCCCACCCCGGCTATTTTGTCAATAGCCTCTTTTTTATTTTCAGGAGAACTTCTGTGTTGACATGACATAAATTATGTGTTATAATGTCGCTAGCAAGAGAGGATAGTTATTTGCTAGCGGTGACTGTTGCGGTTTGACCTTCGATAAAACTGAGGAGGTGGCTACTATGACGATTTTCGAAGTTATTACGACGGTTGTTTCTATAGTTAATCTGATGGCGGACATAGTACTTGGCATTCTCGGTCTTCTGACTGGGAATAAAAAGAAATAACCGCCCCACCTAAGTCATAAAGGAACGGTCGATTTCCAAATTTAGTGCTACTCCTCGGCTTATTCCCGCAAGCTGAGTAAAGAGCACATATTAGGTCGAACCGGAACTGAGTGACGACCAGTTCGGCTCTCTTGCTATTATTATACCCCACCCGCGCTATTTTGTCAATAGCTCTTTTTTATTTTCAGGAGAACTTCTGTGTTGACACTGCGGGGTTTATGTGTTATAATGCCCTTAGCAAGAGAGCGAAAAAACGGCTTGACCTTTGATAAAACTAGGGGAGGTGACCGTTATGACGATTTTTGAGATAATCTCTACGATTATTTCTGTTATAAATCTGATTGCGGACATTTTCTTTAGAATCCTCGGTTTAAAATCCGGGGATAAAAAGAAATAGCCGCGGACTAAAGTAATAGGGACGGCTGATTTCCAAATATAGTGCAGGCTCTGTATCTGCACATTTTAGATCGAGCCAGAACTGTACCAGCAGTTCCGCTCTCTTGCTATTATTATACCCCACCTCGGCTATTTTGTCAATAGCTTTTTTATTTTGTAGGTATCGTCTGCGGCGACGCGCCTCCCGTTGGTCGGCGAACCTCTCAGTCAGCCTACGGCTGCCAGCTCCCCTTATCAAGGGAAGCCTTTATACAAATTGCGCAGAAAGCCGTCATAAAATTGTACGAATTTGTGCACTCTGCCCAAAAAATATTTTTTCAAAACTTTTTGCAACTTTTTGCGCCATTTTTGACACTACTTAAACAGCGGAAGGCTAAATCCGAGAGACCGCAAGGGTTCGACCGGCAGAGCATAAATATTTAAAAAAATGCTTGACAAGTCTGCGGGTCGGTGCTATAATGTCGGTGTGTCGGGTTATTCCGAACAAATCGGGCAAATATTATGCCCAAGTCAAGAATCTCTATACCCGTTTATAGGGATAAAAATAATTTCTTTAAGGAGGAAATTTATCATGAAAATGAGAAAGCTCATGGCTGTCGTTTTGGCAGTCGTAGTTGCCATTTCTGCAATGGCTATCTCTGCATTCGCATCTGCAGTGGCTATCTCTGCATTCACAACTGATTATGAGTCTTATGACATTCCGCTTGCAAATGCCGGCACAACCACTACTTCATCTACAACTTACGCTCTTGAAATTCCTTTCTATGGCGTAAATGGTTACCTTTACTATGGTGACACTATCGAGCTCGTTTTGCCCGTATCTGTTGTTGTTAGCTCTAACGTAAGCAGCACTTACGCAGGCGTTGAGCTTACCCCTGATTACACTCTTACCACCGCTGAGGGTATCACTGTTGATTTGCAGGATCCTGACGAGGGCACTGTAGTTTACTGCGATGCTGATGGTACTGAGAACACCGAGGGTGCTTTCTTCAAGCAGACCGTTGAGGTTGGCTACTCTTACAGAGATTATATGTGCGCTTCTTGGGTTCCTTTCGAGCAGTGCGCTATGATTCATCAGACCACCACTTGGGCTTCTTCTTGCACCCTCACTGTTAACATGACTGTTGACACTTCTTCTGTTGGTTCTATCGAAGATCCCGCTGATGCTAAGACCACTTGGCAGTACTACGGCTGGTGGACCACTGAAGGTCAGTCTTCTCTCTTGACCTACTACACTGCAGGTTCTGAAGAGGCTACCACTGTTGTTTACGGCTACCAGGTTTACAGCGTATCCTACACTGTTGGTTCTGACACCGAAGACAACTCCATCGTTATCCTTGCTACTGTTGAAGACAGCACCACTTCTGCTCTTCTTTACTGGGATCACACCCTCACTCAGAGAGGCATGATCCAGAACGCTTTGGCTACTGAGGGCGCATATGCTGAGGTTGAAGTTAAGCTTAATGGCACCATCACTGGTTTCGCAATCTACACCTTGAACACCGTTTCTTCTAACGATGCAACTGCTGATTGGGCTGGAACCACTTACTGGTGGAACACCTCTGCTTACACTGCATTGACCACTTCTTCTGTAAGCTCTTATACTCTTCCTGGAACTACCACTGATACTCTTACCTTTGATGTTCCGCTCAGCCAGCTTTACAACAGCACCTATGGTCTTTACAATGGCGGCTTCACCATCACTCAGTTGATCACTGCTGAGGATAACGCTAGCGTAGCTTACAACTACTACACTGAGACTATCGATGATGTTCAGAAGCTCACTGCTACTGAAGTTAACCTCGTTCTCTACATCCCTGTAGACGAGACTTCTGTAGACGCTACTGAGCCTGTTGAGGATACTGATACTGCTACTGAGGATGACGGCGAAGACGATGACACCGATCTCGATGTTGGTGACGACGTTGATGACACCGCTGATAGCAACCCTACCACTGGTATCGTTCTCGCACTCGTTCCTATGGCTGTCGCTGCTGCTGCTGCTGTAGCTTCTAAGAGAAGATAATTTCCTCCTGTAAACGAAGGATAATTAAAACAATTCTCCCCACCTGATGCAGACAGGTGGGGAGTTTTTTTGGGGAACTTCTCAGTCTCGCTTCGCGAGCCAGCTCCCCTTGGTAAGGGGAGCCTTAGTTGAAGAATATATAAAAAACCTGTTGACAAGACAGGCTGGATGGGGTATAATATAGGTGGTGAGAGGGTTGCCTGAAGTTGCAATTCAGGCAACGGTTACCTCTTTCCCATATGTTATATAGTACTTGGGTAACCGCGCTGAAGACTCAGGCGCGGTTATTTCTTATGGTTTTCACCAAGGTCAAGACCTAATCTGATGGCTGCTAAAACAAGAAGTAATAGCTGAATGGTCTGTGCGATATCCATCGAGGCTTCACCTCCCTTCGCAGGGAAAGAGCAACCAGCCTCTCACTGTCGACATTATAACATAAAGTCACTGATGTGTCAACACAGAAGTTCGATTTGGGACAAAAAGAAATAACCGTGCCTGAGTAACTCAGCCACGGCGTCTTCGAACATTTTACATGGGAGAGGGTGACCGTTGCCTGAATTGCATCTTCAGGCAAGCCTCTCACTACCTATATTATACCACATCTAGCCTGTCTTGTCAACAGACTTTTTTATTTTCAGAAGAACTTCTGTGTTGACATTGAGCTTAATATATGTTATAATGCCGATAGCAAGAGGGTGACGTATAGCCTCCGAACTTCACAGGGAGGGGGTGATAGAGTGTCAGTCTCAGAAGTTTTACAGCTCCTTGAGCTACTTGCCGTTGTTATTTTCGGCTTGCTCGATCACCGTATCGACAAAAAGAAATAGCCGCTACCTAAGTTAAAGTAACGACCAATCCGCAACTATTTGTTTTTCAGAGGTTGCGTCGTCACTGTAGCAGCAGTAACGTCCCTCTTGCTATTATTATACCCCATCCCCGCGCGTTTGTCAATAGTTTTTTCGGGCTTTACTTTTCCCCTCAAATCTGCTATCATATAAGGTAGCAGTTTTTTGTTTTAGTGCGAGTTTTACTGGAGATAACATGAACGAACGTAGATCTAAAATTAAATACAAGGTGATTCTCACGGCGGTGGTGGCGGTTTGCCTGGCGGTCTTGATTTTCGTGACCATCCTCGCGCAGAACTGGGTGAGCTTTCATGCTTCGGAGATAACGGTTTCCTCGCTGGTTTCCGATTCTGTCGGGTCGACCGACCAGGAGCCGGTTCGGTTCTCGATCGACTGCGGGTTCTATTCGAGCACCCAGCACCTCTACCTAAGTGCGGCGGCTTCCGGAAACCTTGAGGTCACGGACATTTTGTACACAACCGACGGTTCCGAGCCCGAGACTTCCGGGGAGAGTTATTTGGGTGGGATAACTTTAAGCGTCAAGGACAGCGAGGAGTGCATCCTCTATACAATCAGAGCCTGCGCAGTCTATTCTGACGGGAGCTGTTCGGAGACTGTCACCCGGAGCTATTTTTTGGGAGCCAACATCGACGAGAGGTTTGACTGCCTCGTCTTCTCGATTTCGATCGACCCGGACTATTTATATAACTACGAGGACGGAATTTTCATCGCAGGAAAGATGCGGGATGACTACCTCGCCACCAACCCCGAGGGCGACATTGAGCCGACAGATCCCGCCAACTGGAACCAGAGCGGAATGGAGGGCGAACGCCCCGCCTATGTCGAGGTCTATGAGTACGACGGCACCTGCGTCATTTCCCAGGCTTGCGGGCTGAGGATCTACGGCGGCTGGTCGCGCTCAAACAGCCAGAAAAACATAAGGCTGTTCGCCCGGGAAGAATATGATTCGGAGAACGACAGGTTCCGCTATGAATTTTTCACCGACGAAACCGACGTGAACGGCGACAAGATAAAGTCCTATAACAAGATTTCCCTCCGCGCAGGGGGAAATGACAACGGCTACCTGTTTGAGCGGGATGAGGTTATCTCTTCACTTGCTTCGGATGCCGGACTTGACGCCAAGAACTGCCGTGCTGCGGCGGTTTTCCTCAACGGCGAATACTACGGCTTCGCCTGGGTTCAGGACACCTATTCTGAGGACTGGCTCGACCACCAGTACGCAGTTGAAAGCGGCACCTGGGACATACTCGAGGGCTGCGAGTATATGATTACAGATGGTAATAATGACAACCGGTATGAGGAAGCTAAGAGCGACTGGGAAACGGTTCAGGCATATGCATACAAGGATCTCACTAACGATGAAATCTTTTCCGAGTTCGCAGAACTCGTTGATATAGACAACATGCTGACCTACTACGCCATTTGCGCCTATGTTGGCAACGGCGACTGGCCGAATAATAATTACAAAGTGTATAGATTTGTCTCGGGGGATACGAGCCTTTCGAGTGAGGAAGACGTCTTCGACGGCAGGTGGCGGTTCCTCATCTATGACAGTGACTTCGCCTTGGGACTCTATGGGTCGAGCTTCTTTGACTCGAATATCTCCGGCCTGTTCGACGAGACCTATTTCGGGCTGATGCCGGAGGACTGGTATGACGACGTCCACGACGAGGGCGAGAAGTATACGAGGAGCGACCTGCTCATCGCCCTCTGCAAGCGAGACGATATTAGGGAACGGTTCGTCAATATTATGTGTGACATCATGAACTGGTACTGCGATTCGGACAAGGTCTCGGATGAGCTGGATGCCCTCAACACCGAGCGACTCCACGAAATTGTCGAAGCCGGAAACGCCGGGACCACCTCCACATGGAGCATTTCTAGCGAGCTTGAGAGTGCAAAAGAGTGGATCGAGGGTAGACCCTACTCCGCCAAGAGGCAGATCACTTCCGTCTTCCCTGAATATGAGGACACCTATTTCGTCAGAATCACGACCTCCGACTACGCCGAAATCACCTACAGCACCGCCCGGATTGACCCTGGCGACGAATACATCCTGAGCGGATACTACTTCGCCGGGACGTCCCAGACCCTTAACTGCCAGGTGGTCGACGGCTACAAATTTGAGTACTGGGAGATTAACGGTGAGAAGATTTACGACGAGGTTGTCGAAGTTTCAAGCGAAATTTACGGCAGCAATATAAAAATCAGCCTTGTTTGCAGCTGCGACACTGCCGGGCTCAAGATTTCGGAAGTCTGCTACAAGGGCAGCTACCAGGACTATATAACTATAAAGAACTACGGCGATGAGACTGTTTCCCTTGCCGGGCTGACCATTTCCGACGGCACTTATGCCTACACGATAACTTCCGGCACCCTTGCTTCGGGCGAGGAGAAGAAGATCGTCTGCGAGAATTATCTCCGGGACGATGCAGTCGGGCTGGTTCAGCTGTCATTCAACCTGAGTGAATTCGAGACGGTAACCCTGACAAGCTCCACCGGCGAAGTGATTTCGGAGGTCTATCTAAGAGACGCCGCGAAGAATTCGGCACTCAAGTATGATAACCTCTCGGACAGCTATGTCCAGTTCACGCCCTATCCGAAAGAGAGGATTATAGAGGCGGAGCTGCCGAGCAGGTGGCGATAAGTTCGACTGCGTCGAACTTAGAGAGATTTGCTTCGCAAACTCTCGGTTTGTACGATAATTAACAATAATCTGAAAGGAGTAACTTACATGAGCAAAATAATCATAACCTGCGACTCGACATGTGACCTGAGTCCGGAGCTTTATGAGAAGTATGAAATAAGACCTGTGCCGCTGGGGACTATCCTTGGCGAGGAAATGAGGCGGGATGGAGTGGATGTCACGCCGCTCGAGATTTTCGACTACGTCGGGAATACCGGAGTTCTGCCGAAGACATCAGCCGTATCGGTCTCCGAGTATGAGGACGTTTTTAAGCCTTATGTCGACGAGGGCTGCGAGATTGTCCACATCAATATCTCAAGCGAGTTCTCCTCCTGCTATCAGAACGCCTGCATTGCCTCGGAAGAGCTCGGGCATGTCTACCCGATCGATTCAAGGAACCTCTCGACCGGTTCCGGTCACCTTGCAATCAAGGCAAGGGAGATGGCAAACGAGGGGCTTTCCGCTTCCGAAATTGCCGATAAGCTGAACGAAATGAAAGAGAAGCTCGATGTGAGCTTCGTTTTGCAGACTCTTGACTATCTCCAAAAGGGCGGAAGATGCAGCGGAGTTGTCGCGTTCGGGGCAAATCTTCTGAAATTAAGACCGGAAATTGTCGTTTCCGAGGGTACAATGATTGTTGGAAAGAAGTACCGCGGCGCGATGGAAAAATCTATTCTCGACTATGTCCGCGGCAGGCTTGAGGGCAGAGACGACATCGACACCTCGAGGATTTTCATCACCCATTCGCACGTTCCAGATGATATTGTCGCCAAGGTGCGATCGCTTGTCAAGGAACTCCAGCCGTTTGAGGATGAAAATATCTTAGAAACTTATGCCGGCTGCACCGTTTCCTGCCACTGTGGACCGAATTGTCTAGGGGTTCTGTTCTTTAAAAAATAGGGTTTTAGGGGTCAAAAATGTTCAAACGCAATTTAAATTACGTCAAAAATATCGCCTTGCCGGCACTTATATTCAGCTTTATTGCTGGCACCATTACGGGTGGATTTATCGTTTTATATAGGTTTGCGGCTACCAAGGTCATAAATCTGTCCGAAAATGTCTACTCGGTTGTCCGGAACAGACCGGTGCTGGTGATTCCTGCTGTACTTATATTGGGCGGCATGGCGGCAATTCTCGCTTACGTCTACAAGCAGACGCCGAACCTGAAAGGCGGCGGAATTCCGACGGCTATTGGAATCCTCCGCGGTGGAATCCGGTTCAACTGGATTAAGAATCTTATCGGAGTCACCCTCGCGTCGCTGTCGACTTTCTTTGTCGGAGTTCCTCTTGGAAGCGAGGGACCGAGCGTCCAGATAGGTACTGCAATCGGACGCGGCACCGTCAAAACCCTTGCCGGGAAGAACCAGGCTTGGGACAGATACGTCATGACCGGCGGAGCCTGCGCCGGCTTCACTGCAGCGACCAATGCGCCCATTGCTGGAATCATGTTTGCAATCGAGGAGGCACACCAGAGAATCAGCCCGATGATAATTATGACGGCTTTTTCGTCTGTAATGTTCTCCTCAATCACCGTCCGCTGGATGTGCCCGCTTCTAGGAATGGATGCGGATATGTTCCCGGGAACCTCAGAATACGTCAAAGAGCTCGGGCTCGGTCAGCTCGGTGTTATCGCAATCTGCGCAATAGTCGTTGGGCTTATGTCAGTCATATTCCTGCGCTACTTCATGGTGATGAGAAGATTCATCGGCGAGACGCTTTCCGGGATGAGCTTACGGCTCAAGATATTCATCGTCTTCATGCTAACATTTGCATTCGGACTCATTTCCTATGACTTCATTTCGACCGGTCACGACCTCGTCGACAGTCTGCTTGAGGGGAATGTGATCTGGTATATCATCCTCGCAATCCTTTTATACCGCGCAACTATGCTGCTTGCGGCGAACAACACCGGCATCAACGGCGGTATGTTCGTCCCGATAATTGCCCTGAGCGCGCTCGTCGCATCGCTCGTTGCCAAGGTGACGATTGGTGCAGGACTTATCAGTGCGGACTATTACAGCACTATTGTTGTTTTGGGAATTACCGCCGGAATTTCAGGCATGATGAAGTGCCCGCTTACGGCTATGGTCTTCTCTATCGAAGCTTTAGGTTGCTCTGGAAACATTCTGCCGGTGATACTCGCGGCGGCTCTTTCCTATATAGTAACAGAAGCATTCGGCGCAGAATCCATCAATGAAGAGGTTGTCTCAGGAAGAATCCGCGAAATTAATTACGGCAAGGTTCCAAAGGTCATCGACACGTTCGTGACCGTCGGTAAGAACACTTTCGCCGTCGGAAAGCAGATAAGAGATATATTCTGGCCTTAGAACCTGTTCGTCCTTTCAGTCAAGCACGGCGAACTCGCCGGTGCCGAGGTAGACAGCCATGGCGACAACACCCTGAGGGAGGGCGACATCCTCCACGTCAGATACATGACCTATGACAACAGCGCAACAAAAGAGGAGCTCTACGCCATAGTCGGAGAGCAGAAGATAGAATCACGGAGAGCTGTGGATGTATAGCAGTTGCCCCTCGGGCAACTGCTATACATGTATTCTCACACAAATCGCCAATTTCCTCCCCGTCCCGCCCAATAAGATTGTGCAAAAAATACTTTGATTTAGCCGGCGCATTGTGCTATACTTAGTAACTGATCAGAAAACTCTGTAATTTTTCGGGAAAGAAGTGGGTCAAAAATGGAGGAAATTCTGATATGTTTGGCACTCGCAATGATTTGCGGGCTTTTGATGACAAGGGTGGCAAAAATCTTCCACCTGCCGGCTGTAACGGCTTACCTGATTACGGGTATACTTTTAGGACCATTCTGCCTGGGTGCCTTAGGAATTGAGGGCTTGGGCTTTACGTCTCTTGAAGAGGTCGACAGCTTTTCGATTATTTCGCAGGTAGCTCTGGCGTTTATAGCGTTCCTCATCGGTAACGAATTTAAAGTAAGTGAACTCAAGTCGATGGGCAAGCAGGCGATAACTGTAGGAATTCTGCAGGCTGTTGTCACGACAATTGTTGTTGACATCGGGCTTATCATTCTGCACTTTATCTTCCCGAATGCAATTTCGCTTCCGGCAGCTATCACTCTTGGAGCAATCGCATCTGCAACTGCACCTGCGGCAACGCTGATGGTCGTCAACCAATACAAGGCGCATGGACCTCTGACAAAGCTTTTGCTTATGGTAGTAGCAATCGACGACGCAGTGGGACTGGTTCTCTTCTCGGTTTCATACGGAATCGCGGATGCACTCGAGCAGGGAAGAGTCTCGGTTGTGAACATCGTCCTTGAGCCGGTAATTGAAATAGTACTTTCTATAATCCTTGGCGTTTTGATGGGACTGCTCCTAAGATGGTTCGAGAAGTTCTTCAAGTCGAGGGCAAACAGAATGTCCATGTCAATTGGCATCGTGGTTCTTGCCGCAGCTGTTTCGATGACCGAACTTGAAGTCGGCGGAGTGAAGATCGGCTTCTCGCTGCTGCTCACATGCATGATAACAGGCGCAATCTTCTGCAACACCAGCGAGCTTTCGAGTGGCGTTATGGAGAACGATGACAGGTGGACTTCCGCACTGAACGTATTGTTCTTCGTAATTTCCGGTGCGGAGCTTGACCTCAGCATCCTGACCAAGCCGCTTGTACTGTTAGTAGGTATTACATACATCGTCTTCCGTTCAGCTGGAAAGATTTTCGGAGCGTTCTCCAGTACCAAGATGACCGGCTGCAGTGCGGAGATTCAGAAGTACTTGGGCATCACCCTTCTCCCACAAGCCGGAGTAGCACTTGGAATGGCGACCACCGCTGCGAACCTCCAGGACGGCGCGCTTATAAGAAACGTTGTCCTCTTCTCGGTTATGGTCTACGAACTCGTAGGACCTACGCTCACCAAGATTGCACTCAAGAAAGCCGGGGAGATTGACCCTGATGCCGATAAGCCGAAGAAAGTGGCTAAAGCATGATAACAACAGTAACTCTCAGTCCCTGCTTGGACAAGACGGTGAAGACCGGAAAATTGAATCTTGATGCCATGAACCGGGTTGAGCAGGTCAGCCTGGATATCGGTGGAAAAGGTATCAATGTAAGCAGGGCTCTTGCGAGACTGGGCGTCAGAAGCCGGGCACTTGGCTTTAACTTCTCCGGCGGGGAGGCTATTCCCGAAACTCTTGAAGCCGAGGGAATCGAATGCAGATTTACCGAATGTCCTGGTGCTCTTCGGACGAACCTAAAGATTATGGAGACGGATATCGGAAGAACCGTTGAGATAAACGAGTCGAACCCCTGCGTCAGCCCTGGGAATATCGACGAATTGAAGCAGGCTGTGGCTGAGTCGGCGCATGAGAGCGAATATGTCGTCCTTGCGGGAAGTGTCCCAAAGGGCGTAGGGTGCGATATCTACCGGCAGCTTGGGGAGATTTCAGGTGAAAAAGTCATCCTGGATGCTCAGGGCGAACTGCTTCTTGAGGGGCTCAAGGCGCATCCGTTCATGATAAAGCCGAACCAGTTTGAGCTTGAAACCATAGTCGGAAAGATTTCTTCTGATGAGGATATAGTCTTAGCCGCAAGGAAGCTCATTTCGGAATATGGCGTGCAGGTGGTCTTAGTCTCAAGAGGCGCAGACGGCGCAATCATCGTCTCGAAAAAAGAGTGCTACAAGAGCCCGGCAGTAAAAGTGCCCGTCAGGAGCACCTCCGGAGCCGGAGACAGCATGGTTGCAGGAGCAATTTTAGCCCTGACAAAGCACTTGCCGCTTGAAACCGTCCTCAAATACGCCGTAACCACCGCCGCCGGAGCGATTTCCAAGGATGGAACAACGTTTTGCACGGAAGAGGAGTTTGAAATCCTCTTAAAATCTTAAGTTTTTTTCATTTCCCTCTTGCAATTTTGAAAATCTGTGGTATACTATATTTAATAACTCTTATGAAAGGCTGGAATTTCGTTCCGGTCTTTTGCTTTGAATAGCCTTGAAAGGGGTGAAAGTATGTCTGTTATTAAATCCGACAGCCCGACGGTTGCAAAAGTACGCGAGATTGCTGAGCCGTTGTGCGATGAGCTTGGTCTTTATCTCTGGGATGTCCGGTATGAAAAAGAGGGTGCTTCGTGGTACCTAAGAATCATCATCGACAAGGACGGCGGAGTTGACATGAACGACTGCGAGGCGTTGCACCGCCCGCTTAGCGACAAGCTCGACGAGGTCGACCCGATAAAGCAGTCCTACATCTTCGAGGTCTCAAGCCCGGGACTCGGGAGAGAGCTGAGGCGGCTTGACCATTTCGAGGTCTGCATAGGCGACCCGATAAGAATCCGCTTTATCCGACCTAAGGACGGCGAAAAGGAGATACTCAGGGTGCTCACCGGATACGACAAGGACGGAATCACGGTTCTTGATGAGAACGAACAAGAAGAAAAAATCAGCTTTGAAGAGTGCGCCAAAATCACCCTCTTCGATGACGACGATTTGGAATTAGATTGATTACTACCAAGAAAGGACTGGTTAAAACAATATGAGAAGAAAGACTAAGGCGGCTCAGAGCAATGAGCTTAATTTAGACGAGCTGTTCGGTGCTATCGGCGGATTGCAGGAGGAGAGCGGAATTGAGTTTTCAGAGCTGCTTGAAAAGATAAAGCAGGGCATCCTCAAGGCAGTCAAAAGGGATTATCCCGGAAATGAGAACGTTCTTGTGGAGCTCGATCCCGAAACAAGGAAGTTTGAAATCCACATTATGAAGACAGTAGTCGAGGGTGAGCCGGAGGATAAGGCTAACGAAATCACCCTTGATGAGGCTAGAACAATTGACGCTAATGCATTTGTTGGCGGAACTGTTGAGATTCCTGTCTCCCCGTCGGCATTCGGTAGAGTTGCTGCTTCTTCCGCGAAGCAGTCCATCCGCTCGGATTTAAAGCAGTTTGAAAGAGACCGCCTCGTTTCCCAGTATAAAGATAAGGAGCATGAGATAGTCTCCGCAACAGTCCAGAAAGTCGAGCCGGCAACCGGCAACGCAATCCTCTCTATCGACAAGGACGAAATTTACTTCCCCAAGGGAGAGCAGATCCCCGGAGAAGAGCTTAAACCCGGCGACATCATCAAGGTCTACGTCGTCGGCATACTTAACCCGGACAGAAAACCGTCAGTCAAGGTCTCAAGAACTCACCGCGACTTTGTAAGGAGGCTGTTTGAGCTCGAAGTTCCCGAGATATATGACGGAACTGTTGAGATAAAAGCTATAGCACGTGAACCCGGCTCAAGAAGCAAGATTGCAGTTTCCTCCAACGACGAAAACGTTGACGCTATCGGAACCTGCATCGGCAACCGCCGTTCAAGAATCGGTGCGATTGTTTCGGAGCTCGGCGGCGAGAAGATAGATCTTATCAAGTATTCTGATGACGACGCAGAATTCATCAAGCAGGCACTTTCACCTGCTGAGGTTATAAGCGTCACCATCGAAAGCGATGAGATCAAGTCGACTCAGGTTGTCGTTCCCGAATCGCAGCTTTCGCTTGCAATAGGCAACCGCGGACAGAATGCGAAGCTTGCAGCCCGCCTTACCGGCTACAAGATCGACATCCTCTCCCCAAATGCTCTTGCCCAGAAGCAAGCTGAAGAAGCGGCTGAATCTACAGAAGCTGTAGAGCCGGCTTCCGAAGAGGAATAATATGGTTAAGCAGAGGAAAAAGCCGATAAGAACCTGCCTTGGCTGCGGTGAGCCGAGGGAGAAGAAGTCGCTTGTGAGAATTGTGAGAACCCCCGAGGGCGAAATACTTGTCGACCCGACCGGAAAGAAATCCGGAAGAGGTGCCTATATCTGCCCGAAGTCAGAATGTCTTGAAAAGGCAAGAAAGAAAAGATGCCTCGAGAGAAGCCTTGAGTGCGAAATCCCGGCTGAGATTTATGAAAGGCTTTCACGTGGCATTGCGGAGGCTCAGTCACTGACCTTGGAAGGCGGCGAAAATGGCTGATATAATGAATCTTATGAGCATCTGCCGTAGGGCAGGAAAGCTCACGCTCGGAATGGACGAAGTAAAGGGCTCGGTTCACTCCGGAAAAGCGTATATAGTCCTTGTGACCTCAGATTTGTCAGAACGCTCTCTGAGCGAAATTTCACGGGTATGTGAAGAGTACGAAACCCCGATTTACGAAATACCCGAGAGCATGAACGACGTTGGGTCGGCTCTTGGAAAGGTCTACGGAATCATGTCTGTGACCGATGCGGGCTTCGCCAAAGCGGCAGTCAAGAGGTTAAAGGAACCCAGTCCCAAATAAGGAGATTTGCCTATGATTACGAAATACAAATTATCTAACCTTGCAAAAGATCTGAATGTCCCGGTGAACGACGTTATCGATTGCCTGACCCCCGTTTATGGAGTCAAGAAAGGCTCGACTATACTTGTTCCGGAGGAGATCAACTATGTCTTCGAGGTCTTCACCCACAAGAACCAGGTGAACAGCTTTGATGACTACTTCTCCTATCGCCCTGTTAAAAAGCCTAAGCCTGCGAAGACGGAGGCACCCAAGGCGGAGCAGGATAAGAAGCAGGAAGCCGTGAAGACAGAAGCTCAGAAGCCGGTTGAAAAGGCGGAAGAGCCGGCAGTTGAAGCTCCCAAGGCGGAAGAAAAGCCGGAGCCGACTCCTGCCGCTACGACGGAAGCAAAGCCGGTTGAAGAGAAAAAAGACAAGCGTCGTGACGACAAGAAGCCCGCAAAGAAGAAAGAGCGCGGCGAAAGAATCCAGCTTGTCACCGGAAAGAGCGAAACCACTACTTATGCCCAGCGCGAGAACACTCACGTTGTAGACACAAGGGGAAGCTATGTCAATATCGACAAATATAACGAGCACTATGATAACCTGGCTGACTCCAAGAACCGCGGCGGCGACAACTATCAGAAGAAGCAGAAGCTGACCCAGAAGTCCCGCCAGCAGAAGAAAGAGAAGCTTTCAACCAAGCGCGAGACCGAAGCCGAGAGAATGAAGCGCATGGAGCTTGAGCGTGCAAGAAAGATGAAAGTCAGGGTTCAGATCCCCGACGAAATCACCGTTTCGGAGCTCGCTACAAGACTTAAGGCAACCGTTTCCGACGTTATCAAGAAGCTCATAGGCTTGGGGGTTATGGCTTCCCAGAACGAGGTCATCGACTTTGACACTGCTGCTCTGGTTGCAGAGGAAATGGGAGCTAAGGTTGAAAAGGAAGTCGTCGTCACAATTGAGGAAAGACTCATTGTTGACGAGGAGGACACAGCTGAAAACCTCCAGCCTAGAGACCCTGTTGTAGTCGTTATGGGTCACGTTGACCACGGAAAGACTTCGCTTCTCGACAAGATCCGTCACGCAAACGTTACTGCAACTGAGGCAGGAGGAATCACCCAGCATATCGGTGCTTACAGAGTTTCCATCGGCGGAAGAGACATCACATTCCTCGACACCCCTGGTCACGAAGCGTTCACAGCCATGAGACTCAGAGGTGCAATGGTCACGGATATTGCAATACTCGTTGTTGCAGCCGACGACGGAATCATGCCGCAGACGATTGAAGCCATCAACCACGCAAAGGCGGCGGGAGTTTCAATAATCGTCGCCATCAACAAGATGGATAAAGAGGGCGCGAACCCCGACAGAATCATGCAGCAGCTGACAGAGCACAACCTCGTTGTTGAGGCTTGGGGCGGCGACGTTATGTGCGTTCCTGTTTCCGCCAAGACAGGCGCAGGTATAGATGAGCTCTTGGAGGACATAATTCTTGTTGCTGATGCCCTTGAATTAAAGGCTAACCCGAACAGGGCTGCAAAGGGCTCGGTTATCGAGGCAAGACTAGACAAGGGTCGTGGACCTGTTGCTACTGTTCTTGTCCAGAACGGTACACTTCACTCGGGCGACGTTATCATCGCCGGCACTGCCGTGGGAAGAGTCAGGACCATGACCGACGACAAGGGCAGAACCGTTCAGACTGCCGGACCGTCAGTTCCTGTTGAGATTACAGGTCTTGCAGAGGTTCCTGCTGCCGGCGACGTATTCAATGCAGTTGCAGATGAAAAGCTCGCAAGAGAGCTTGTTGAAAAGAGAAAGCAGGAAGCCAAGGAAGAAGTATTCAAGCAGGCTCAGAAAGTATCCCTTGACAATCTCTTCGATCAGATTTCCGAGGGCGAAATCAAGGAGCTTCCTATCATCGTCAAGGCTGATGTTCAGGGCTCGGTTGAAGCCGTCAAGCAGTCGCTTGAGAAAATATCCAACGACGAGGTCAAGGTTAAGGTTATCCATGGCGGCGTAGGTGCGATATCAGAATCTGATGTTATGCTTGCCGGTGCTTCCGGAGCTATCATAGTCGGATTCAACGTAAGACCTGACCCTGTTGCCAAGGAGAATGCCGAGCGCGATGGAGTTGAAGTAAAGACCTACAGAGTTATCTACGAAGCTATCGAAGAGATCGAGGCTGCAATGAAGGGTATGCTCGCGCCGAAGTATGTCGAAGTCGACACTGCACGTGTCGAGGTAAGACAGGTCTACAGAATCACCGGCGTCGGACAGGTAGCAGGCTGCTATGTTCTCTCAGGAAAGATTTCAAGAAACGACCTTGTCAGAGTAGTCAGAGACGGTATAGTCATCGCAGAAGACAAGATGTCGAGCTTAAAACGCTTCAAGGACAATGTCCGTGACGTCGCCCAGGGCTACGAGTGCGGCATAACTCTTGAGAAGTTCACCGACTTCAAAGAGGGAGACATATTCGAGGCATATCAGCTTAACGAAACCGAAGTGTGAATTGTGAGGAGATAATTAATGCCAGACCATAAGGCAGAACGGTTCTCTTCTGACTTGCAGAGAGTAATGAGCACTATGCTTGGGGAATTGAAAGACCCTAGGATCAAGGACAGGATGCTCACTGTTGTCAGATGCGAGGTCACGAGAGATCGTTCAAGTGCAAGAATTTACGTTTCCAGTTTAAACGGTATTGAAGAGGCTAAAGAAGCAGTAAAGGGCTTGGAGAGTGCTTCGGGGATGATTAAAAGAAGAATCTCCGACAGTCTCCACATAAGAAAGGCTCCTGAGCTTAAGTTTATAGCGGACGATTCGAGCGAATATTCCGCACACATTTCTAAGCTGCTTAGGGAAATGGACATTAAGGAGGACGACAACTAGAATGGAAAATATGAGACTAGAAAGCTACGACGAGGTGGCTGAAATACTCCGTGAGTGCGACAACGTCACCATCCTGACCCACAAGAGCCCGGATGGAGACTGCATCGGTGCTGGAATGGGGCTTTGCCTGTATTTGAGATCCTTGGGAAAGCACGCAAATGTCGTCAACTCTGATGGATTTCCGGATAGATACGACTTCCTTATCGGCGACTATCAGCCGGAGGAATTCGAGGAAAAGTTCGTCATTTCGGTCGACATTTCCGACACAACCCTTTTGGGAGACGAGCTTGAGAGCTATTCTGGCAAAATAGATCTCTGCATCGACCACCACGGCTCAAACAGGTTCTTTGCCAAGAAGTCCTATGTTGATGCCGGTGCGTCTGCTGCCTGCCTCATCATATTTGAGCTTTTGGAGCATATGGGAGCAGACATAACTCTCCCGATTGCAACAAATCTCTACACCGGTCTTGCAACCGACACCGGCTGCTTCAAGTTCCAGAACACCACCCCCGCGGCTCACAGAGCTGCTGCCAGAATGATGGAAATGGGAGTGGATTTTGAGCACATCAACAGAAAAATGTTTGATATCAAGTCAAGAAGCAGGGTTCTCTGCGAGCAGAAGCTCATAAGCGACATGCGCTTCTTCGAGGACGGTCAGATAGGCTTCATGGTTGTCACAAACCAGGTTGTAAGCGACTATCAGATCGACAGGTCGGAGCTTGACGCATTTGCCCAGATTCCTCTTACCATCGAGGGAGTCAGATTTGGCTACACCTTAAAGCAGCAGGAGGACAAGCCGAACCTGTTCAAGGTGTCCTTAAGAACCACTGATGCCGATGCCGCGGCCATCTGCGGAGAGTTCGGCGGCGGCGGACACTTAAGAGCTTCCGGCTGCACAATCGAGGGCAAGGCAAGAGAAGTTATAGCCAAAATCCTCGAAGTCACAAGGAAGTATCTGTGAGCATCCAGAGCGGCATCCTGCTGATCGACAAGCCGTCCGGGTACACTTCTTTCGACGTTATAGCAGTCCTCAGAGGGCTTCTTCACGAAAAGAGGCTCGGGCACACTGGCACACTCGACCCGATGGCGACTGGTGTTCTGCCTGTACTCATCGGCAAGGCGACCGGGGCTTGCGACATTCTTCCGGTCGATGAAAAGACCTACCGAGCTGATTTTGTCCTCGGCAAGACCACCGACACTCAGGACATCACGGGGAAAGTGCTTTCAGAGTCAGATAAGCCCGTTTCGGAGGAAGAGATTTTAAGCAAGCTTCCGCAGTTCCGGGGCACTATCTCCCAGCTTCCGCCGATGTATTCGGCTGTTTCGGTGGGCGGCAAGCGGCTCTATGACCTCGCCCGGCAGGGAATTGACGTTGAGAGGGCTCCAAGGGAAGTCACGATATATGAGCTCACCCTGGAAGCCTATGATGACACTTCGAGGACTGGAACGCTGCTTATTTCCTGCTCAAAGGGCACGTATATCAGGACTCTTATCAACGATATTGGTGACTTGCTCGGGGTCGGCGGCTGCATGACTTCGCTTCGGCGGATTTCGGCGCATGGCTTTAAGATTGAGGACTCAATCCCGCTTGAAGAGCTTCGTGCCAGTGAAAACGCCATTGAAGTGGCGGCTGAAAGGATAATTCCTGTAGATAAGCTTTTTGAGTGCTACCCGAGGTTAAACCTTTCCGAGGCTCAGACCAGGATGTATAAAAACGGCGTGAAGCTTGATGCAGGACGAGTTAAGGGAGCCAGAGAGGGCGAGACCTACAGAATTTATGGAGATACCGGCTTTCTCGGCTTATGTCGGGTTACCGGAAGTGAAATCAGAATAGTAAAGAATTTCTGGTGATTAGTATAGATAAAAAAGTTAAAAAGGCTGTGCTCCTCGGGCTCTTTGATGGAGTCCACATCGGGCATCAGGCGGCTCTGAAAGCCTTGTGCGATACCGGAGCAGACGAGAAGATTGTCTACACGTTCCGCTCATCTGAGGTGGACACCAAGGGGCACCGGAGCTTTGTCCTGACTGACCTGGAAAAGGAGCAAAAGCTACTTGAATACGGAGCCGACAGGGTTTATTTTGCCGATTTCGCAACCGTCCGGGACACCAGTCCTGAGGATTTTGTTAAAGATACTCTTAAAACGGAGTTCGGGGCTGATGTGGTACTTTGCGGTGAGAACTTCCGGTTTGGAAAGAATGCTGCCGGGGATGCGGAGCTTCTGAAGTCGCTCTGTGAAAGCTATGGGATGAAGTCGGAAATAGTCAAGCTCGTCCATATTGACGGCGAAACTGTTTCGACAACGAGGATACGGGCTTTGATAGAAAACGGCGAGATGGCTGAGGCAAACGAGTTACTCGGCTACAAGTACTTTTTCGAGGGTCTTGTCGCCCACGGAATGAGCCTCGGGCGGGAAATGGGAATAAGAACTGTCAATATTCCTCTTACGCCCAGGAAAGTGGTTCCAAGGTTTGGGGTGTATTCAAGCGATGTGACGGTCATTTCGACCGGCGAGAAATTCAAGGGCATTTCAAATGTTGGAGTGAAGCCGACTGTCAGCGATTCGGGAGAAATTGGTCTCGAAACGCACATTTTAGGCGACGTCGGCGATTTATACAGCGAGGATATAAAAGTGGAGCTTAAGCGATTCTACCGTGATGAAAAGAAATTTTCAGGTGTGGAAGAGCTCACGGCTACTATTAATAAAGACATAGACAAAAGAAGGGAGGAGGACTGACCGGCATAACCGGCACAGTCGACCTGAAAATGAGTGAAGTAAGAACGAGGTTTGCACCATCACCAACCGGCTATATGCATATAGGTAACTTGAGAACAGCACTTTATACCTATATTATAGCCAAGAAGTATGGAGGAAAGTTCATCTTAAGAATCGAGGATACCGACCAGGAAAGATATGTCGAGGGAGCAGTTGACACCATCTATCGCACTCTCAAGGCAGTTGGTCTCAACTGGGACGAGGGACCCGACGTCGGCGGAGATTACGGACCTTATGTACAGTCGGAGAGAATGGGCATTTTCAAGAAATATGTCCTCGAGCTTGTCGAAAAGGGCGGGGCATACTATTGCTTCTGCGACAAGGACAGACTGACAGAACTTAAAGCCGTTCAGGAAGCAGCAGGAATAAGCCCGATGTATGACAGGCACTGCCGCAACCTTTCCAAGGAAGAGATCCAGGCAAAGCTCGATGCAGGAACTCCTTATGTCATCCGCCAGAAGATTCCCCTTGATGGCACAACCACTTTCCACGACGAGCTTTTCGGGGACATAACCGTCGAGAATTCGACCCTTGACGACCAGATTCTTCTTAAGGCTGACGGAATGCCTACTTACAACTTTGCAAACGTCGTTGACGACCACCTTATGGGGATTACACATGTAGTCCGTGGCAACGAGTACCTCGCTTCTGCGCCGAAGTATAACCTCCTCTATGAGGCTTTCGGCTGGGAGGTTCCGAAGTATATCCACGTTGCTCCCATCATGAAAGACAAGCACAACAAGCTTTCAAAGAGAAACGGCGACGCATCGTTTGAGGATTTGGTTGCTAAGGGATACATGAGTGAAGCTATCATCAACTATATCGCACTCCTCGGCTGGGCTCCTAAGGGCGAAAGAGAGATTTATACACTCCCTGAGCTTATAGAAGAGTTCGAGATTGACGGACTTTCAAAGTCTCCTGCTATCTTTGACCCGCTTAAATTAAGAGCCATCAACGGCGAATATATACGTGCACTTACTCCTGAGAAATTTACAGAGTATGCAGAGCTTTATATCAGGACTGTTGTCAAGAAAGATGTCGACATTTCAAAGATTGCGGCACTCTTGCAGAACAGAACCGAGGTATTCTCCGAAATTCCCGAGCAGGTCGACTTTATCGACGAAATGCCCGACTATGACCTCTCGCTCTATGAGAACAAGAAGATGAAGACCAACAGGGAAACGGCTGTAGACGCTCTTACAAAGGCTCTTCCCGTTCTCGAAGCGATCCCCGATAGTGAATGGAACTTCCAGAACATCCATGACAGGCTTTTTGAGCTCATCGCAGAAATGGGAGTGAAGAACGGCTACGTTTTGTGGTCTCTGAGAGTTGCCATCAGCGGCAAGCAGTTCACCCCTGGCGGAGCATTCGAGATTGCTGAAATTATCGGCAAAGATGAGACCATCCGGAGAATCAATCGCTCACTTGAAATGCTTGGATAATATCAATGTGCTGACACAAAGCGTACACAAAAACGGTGTATAATGTGTGAAGTTAGACTCGGAATTATTCCGGAAAGGACGTAAAACCCGATGATTGAGGTAAAAAACCTTTGTAAATCCTACGGCGACAAGTTGGCGGTCGACAACATAAGCTTCGAGGCTCACAACGGTGAGATCTTGGGCTTCTTAGGACCGAACGGCGCAGGAAAATCAACTACAATGAACATCCTGACGGGCTACCTCTCCTCCACAAGCGGAGAAGCGTATATCAACGGCAAGGAAATACTTGAGGAACCGCTTCTTGCGAAGAAAGAGATAGGATATCTCCCCGAATTCCCGCCGCTGTATCTTGACATGACCGTCAAGGAATACTTAAATTTCATGTATGAGCTGAAAGGGTGCAAGATTCCCCGGAACACCCACCTGCAGGAAATATGCGAGCTAGTCAAGATTGAGGAGGTTTATGACCGCCTCATCAAGAACCTTTCAAAGGGCTATAAGCAGCGTGTCGGTCTGGCTCAGGCACTTGTCGGGAACCCTAACGTCCTTATCCTTGACGAACCGACAGTAGGTCTTGACCCGAAGCAGATTATTGAGATAAGAACGCTCATAAAAAAGCTCGGAAAGAACCACACGGTTATCCTTTCTTCACATATCCTGAGTGAAGTCCAGGCTGTCTGCGACAGGATCGTAATCATAAATAACGGCAGGATTATTGCCGACGACACCGCAGATAATCTTTCAAATACTCTGACTGCCGACCACAAGCTGGTAGCAAGAATCGATGGACCAAGAGACGAAGTCACAAAGGTGATAAGCTCTATTCCAGGAGTTGTTTCAGTGCTTGCAGACATGCAGCGCGAAAAGGGTGTCTGGGAATACAACATCGAAGCAGTTGAGGGAACGGATATAAGACGTGAACTCAACAAGCGTCTCTCCCAGAGAAACTGGTACATCATGGGATTACGTCCCTCTGAACTGACGCTTGAAGACATCTTCCTGAGGCTCACGATGGGTGAAAGCGTTGACGAGTTCATCAACCAGAAAGCAGAATCGATGGACAACATGAACAGCGGGGAGGCGAAGAAGTCATGAAAGCAATATTCAGAAGAGAATTCGGTGCATACTTCAAATCTCCGATAGGGTATATCTTCTTAACGGCATTCTACGCTGCATCGGGAGTCCTGTTCGGAATAACAGCCGTCTCGACAAGTTCGCTTGACGGGCTTCTCTACTTAACCCCTGACATGTCCACCATGTTCACGCTTTTGTTCTACGTCCTGATGGTTCTTATTCCTATCTTAACGATGAGAACCATGTCGGAGGAAATGAAGAACAAAACCGACCAGTGCTTGCTCACAGCTCCCATAAGCCTTGGCTCGCTGGTTGTTGGGAAGTTCCTGGCGGCATTCTGCGTTTATGCAATGGGTGTTGCGGCAACATTTGTGTATGCAATTGTCCTCAACTTCTTTGTTGAAGTGCACTGGCTTGAGGTTATGGGAACAATCTTAGGACTTCTTCTCATAGGTGCTGCGTTCATAGCAATATGCATGTTCGTCTCATCCCTGACTGAAAACCAGGTAACGGCAGCTGTTGGCGGATTTGCAGCAATTTTGGTTATGTATCTCATATCCTCGATAGCTTCCATCATCAGTGTAAACTGGATTGCAAATATACTGAATGAGCTGTCTGTTCTTTCGAGATACGCATATTTCACCTACGGAATTTTCGATTTTTCAAACGTCCTCTTCTTTGTAAGCATGGTGGTTGTGTTCCTGTTCCTGACCGTCCGTGTTGTTGAAAGACGCCGTTGGAGCTAAGGAGGGACTGAAATGAAAGAAAATAAAAAGAAAATCGAATCAGAGGTAGTGGAAACAGAAGCTACAGCTGTGGAAGCTGCCGAAGAAAAGGCTGAGAAGAAAGCCAAAAAGTCGGCTGCCGGAACAGTCGTCAAGCCAAAGCACGAGAGAAAGCCACTTAATAAGAGAAAGCTTAAGCACGGCTCCTTTGCAACTGCAATGACAGTTCTGTTTGTGGCGGCAGTTGTGCTTCTGAACGTTGTAATGACAATGCTCTTCGATAGGTTCCCGATTACAATCGACTTAACCTCCGACAGCATCTATTCCGTTTCTGACGAGACTATTGAATATATCGAGGGAATCGACGTTGCGGTTTCTATAACCGTTATGGCTACCGAGGACGAATACCGTTCTGTGAGCGACTATGCGGTTCAGTGCTCGGAACTCTTAGATAAGTACACACAGTACAATCCACTCATAGTTGTTTCCTATAAGGATTTAAACTCTAACCCTGACTTTGTCGCAAACTACTCACAGTCGCTTGAGACGGGTGACATCATAGTTGAGCTCGCAGACGGCGACCATACAAGAGTCAAGATTGTATCTTTGACTGACATAATCGAGGTTGCCGAGGACTATGAGAGCTATGTCAGCTCAATGGCAGACTCATACGGCTCGCTTTACACTCACGAAATGTTCGACTCCTATGGTCTTATAACTGGCTCTATTGCCGAGCAGGCTCTTACAAGTGCCATCATGGCTGTGACTGATGCTAACCCGGTAACGGTTGCAACGCTTACTTATCCCGGTGCAAACGAGTCGGACGTATCAGGTCTTACAGATCTCCTCGACAAGAACGGCTATATCCTGACTGAGATAAACATCCAGACTGAGGATATCCCTGAGGATGTCGACCTCATCATCATCCCCGCTCCGAAGATCGACTACACTACAGATGAGATTTCAAAGATTGAAACCTGGCTCAACAATAACGGTCAGCTTGAAAAGGACGTAATCTATGTCGCATCTGTTGAGCAGGCTGAAACGCCTAATCTCGATGCACTTCTCTATAAGTACGGTCTGACTGTCGAGTATGATGTAATTTACGAGACCAGCACGAGCTACTACGCAAACTACCAGAACTACACGTTCCAGACTATAGTTTCGGAAGATTACAGTGACGATATCGCCAACCCGTATCTCTCGCTCTATGTTCCGAATTCAAGAGCAGTTTCCACGAGATTTGACGACGGCGACGGATATTACACCTGCCAGGTATTGGTTCAGACCTCGGAAAATGCAGTCTTAAAGGACATGTACGACACCTCCGATGGCTGGACAACAGATGATGCCACCGAGCGTGGAACTTTCTATTCAGTCGCAATGGGCACTTATAAGGTCCTAAATCAGGACACCCACATTTCCGGCTACACCCACATTATTGCTGTTGGTTCCGATCAGATGCTTCTCTCGACGCTTATGTCGAGCTCACAGTTCAATAACGGCGACTTCTTCATCAGTCTCATAAACGAGATAACCGAGAAGACCGAGGGCATCACAATCACTGCGAAGACAATTTCTTCAAGCGGAGTTGTGGTTTCGGAATCTGTCCAGAACGGACTTAATATCGCATTTGCCGGAGTTATCCCGGTTATAACAGCTGTAATCGGCATTGTCGTATGGGCTAGGAGGAGACACAGATAATGACATCCAAGAAAAGAAGCCTTATAATCGTTGCTGTTTTTGTCCTCAGCCTGCTGGTTGTTCTGGGAATACTTCTTCTGACACAGGTTGACGTCACTGTTTCCTCTTCCGATGACGAAACCGTTGACACAACTACCTATGTCTACAGCGGAAGCCGCGACGACATAGCTACAATGGTCATTTCAAACGAGTACGGCGAGTACACTGTCACTCAGGACGACGGAACGTTCACAATCGACGAGCTTGAGGGACTCAATCAGAATTCCACCACATTGGCGGCGGCTGGAAACTGCATTTCATCCATCACCGCTCAGTCCTTGGTTGAAGAGAATGCAGAAAACCTTGAAAAGTATGGTCTTTCGGAAGACGACCCGACCGCAAAAGTAACGGTCACACTTACAGATGGAACCGTTTATACCGTCTACTACGGAATCGACTCGGCTGACTCGACAAGCTCTACCGTTTATGTAAGACTGGGCGACTCAAACGACGTCTACACAGTTCTCGCAAACTCCTCAAGATATTTCTACTATGCAAAAGAGGATTTCATAAGCCTTATAATCCTGAGCGAACTTACATCCACGAGCACCTCTCCGACTATCGACTACATGACAGTAACGAGAAAGGACTTAGACTACGACATCACTTTTGAGGACGACACCAAGAACTATGCGACTGACGAAGTCTCGATGGCTTCATCCCAGGTCATGACCTCTCCGGTTTATGCATATCTTGATATCACCAACTCAAACGACGTTATCTACGGTCTCTGGGGACTGACGGCGGCCGACGCTATCTGCCCGTTCCCGACCGAGGAGGATATGGACTACTACGGACTCAGTGATCCCTACTGCACAGTCTACATCGAGGCTGAGCTCCAGACCTACTCCCTCATCATCGGAAACGTCGCATCATATGTCACTGATGACTCAGGCAACGACACCAGCGAGCCGGCTTACTACTACGGCTACTATGAGGGAATCGACTGTGTTTACACATTCGCTGTTGACGACCTCCCGTGGACAACGTTCATGCCGGTTGACATCCTGTCGAGCCTGATGACCTCTAACTACATCTACAGGGTCGACTATATCAACATCGAGTTCTATGAGGATGGCGAGACCACCGACTACTACTTCGACGTCACCGCCGATGAGGATGAGGACTATCTGGTTGCAACCTACAATAACGAGTTTGTTGACATCGACACGTTCAAGGTGCTCTACCAGTTCATTTTGAAGTGTCCTATCGACGACCTCTGTCTTGAAGATCCGGATGAAGACGCTGAGCTTGTCTGCAAGATGGAGATTATAACCGAGACCGGAGGAGACGTTCTCGAATTCTACGACGACGGCAACAACCGTGTCACGATAAAGATGAACGGCACCACCTCATTCAGCCAGCCGATAAGCTATATCCAGACTTTGCAAACGAACCTTGAGACGTTTATAAATGGCGGAACTAGCGATGATATACTCATGGCTTGGTGAATAAGTTCGCCGGAGGCGAACTTAGGAAGTTTGGTATGCCAAACTTCCACCCCGAATAATTCAGGAAGGATGAGAATAATGGCAGAACAATTCTTTGAATACAAGGGTATGCCTCTTGTCAGAAAGGGCAATGAGCTGTACTATGGCAGCATGGGAGACAAAGAGGTTGTCTACATGCAGATAGCTTCTTCCGAGAAGCGTGGCGACGTTGATGTCGCGACAAAGGTCAGGGTCTATAGAATGCTGACCGACGAAAACGTCCCCGTCATGGAGCGCATCACAAAGACGACCGAGAAGAAATCCCTCTTCGAGGCAGTCGACCTCGCACATGATTGGCTGGCGACGAGGTAAGAAAGCTAAAAAAGTCCCCGTGATGAGCGGGGGCTTTTTTCTTTGTAAAAACTATACAAACCCGGAAACTTTGAAAAGTCATGATTTTCTAAGCAAAAATATATTGAAAAGTAGGCAAAAATCGCTTCTGAAAGTATTGAAAAGTCATTTAAAATGGGGTATAATACTATTGAAAAGTCATTTTTGAACTTAGGGAGGCGGATTTATGCTATATCGTAAAATTGAAGACGTGATTGAAAAGCACTTATGCGGGGGCTCTGAAAAGATTCTTCTTATTGACGGTGCCAGGCAGGTCGGGAAAACCTATATTATCCGGCATGTGGGGCAGCGGATGTTTAAGAACTTCATTGAGATTAATATGGTTGAGGATTCTCTTGGGGAGAGGCTTTTTAGTGAGACGAGGACGGTTGATGATTTTTATCTCAGGCTCAGCATGATTGCCGGTGACAGGATGCAAAAGAAATCAGATACGCTTATCTTCATAGACGAGATTCAGGCTTATCCTCAGCTTCTGACATTACTCAAGTTTTTATCTCAGGATGGAAAGTACACATTTATTGCAAGCGGTTCTCTTCTGGGGGTTACGCTGTCACAAACAACCTCTATTCCGATGGGAAGTATCCGGAAAGTGCGGATGTACCCACTCGACTTTGAGGAGTTTTTGTATGCCAATGGCATGAATAAAGTGGCGGTCTCTGTTCTTTTGGACAAATTTCAAAGAGAAGAATCCCTTGATGAAAGTATGCACGAAAAAATGATGGACTTATTCAGAAAGTATCTTCTGGTTGGTGGACTTCCTGATGCGGTCAATGCATTTCTGGAAAGCAAAAATATTCAGAAAGTCAGGGAGATTCAGACAGAAATTCATGATTACTACGCAGCGGATGCCTCTAAATACGATTCTGACAATAAGCTTAAAATCCGACGGGTCTATGATCTGATTCCATCAAACATGGAAAACAAGAAGAAGCGGGTAGTTGCGCAGAGTATTGAGGGCAAAAAGGGAAAGACTTTTGGGGACTATCAGGACGAGTTTGAATATCTCATCAGTGCAGGAATCGCTCTGAATGTTCAGGCTATCTCAAATCCTCAGTTTCCTCTGTCGCAGTCTCAGGGCAAGAATCTTTTGAAGCTCTATCTGAACGATGTTGGAATTCTTTCCGGAATTCTATATGGAAACAATATGCGCGCCATTATGGATGAAATGCCGTCGGTAAACCTGGGCTCTGTTTACGAGACCGTTGTTGCGAGCGAGCTTGCCGCTCACGGACATAAGCTATATTACTATGACAACCGCGTCAAAGGTGAGGTTGATTATCTTATCGATGACTATGAGAGCCTTTCTGCCGTTCCGATTGAGGTTAAGTCAGGCAAGGATTACACCACTCACAGTGCCTTAAGCACTTTCGTCTCGAATGAAGACTACCATGTAAAAAAGGCATATGTTCTTTCAAATGAGCGGGAAATCAGGCGAGTCGGAAAAATAATCTATCTGCCTGTATATTTCGTGATGTTCCTGGGAACGGGGACGGGCGAAAAGAATCTGATAATTGAATAGATACAGCCCGGGCTCATACATACGAGTCCGGGTCTTTTTTGTCTGATCCTCCAAAATTTCGCCCCTCAAAATCCCAAATCTTCTCCGAATAATATTCGTGCTTTTGCGATAAATTGTCCCATATTTTTTGATTTACAATCGGTATTCGCTGAATTTTTGTTGAAAACTCTGTTGAAAATGTTGAGAACCTAGCTTTTCCGGGCTTTTCTTTTCAACAAACTCACAGAGTTTTCAACATTCTTTATTTTCGTGAATGATGGTATACAAAGGGTAATATTCATCTGGGGTTTACCCAAATTTAACTTCCCCGAGGTATCAAACTTAACATGAACTTGCGTATAATAATAGCCGTATATGATTAATAATATTGGGGGATTACGATGATTTGCGGAATTGTTGATATTGGGTCTAACACTATACGGTTGTCGGTTTATAAGTGCGAGGATGGGGAGAACAGGCTTCTCATGCATAGAAAAACCATGGCTGGAGTTGCGAGCTACATTAAATCCGGGCGGCTTCCTGCCGAGGGGATAAGAATTATCTGCAAGACCTTGGTTGAATATAAGAGGCTTCTTGACAACCTTGAAATCAAGGACATGCACGTCTTTGCGACCGCACCGCTTCGGAATATCTCGAATACTGAGGAAGCTGTTTCGAGTATACTTGAGGAGACGGGAATTTCTGTGGACGTCATTTCCGGTGAGGAAGAGGCAGTCCTCAGCTTCACCGGTGCTACTCTTGGCATCACCCACAAAAAGGGCGTTATGATTGACCTTGGCGGAGGCTCGACCGAAATTTTAAGATACGAGAACGTCCTCGAGAACGAGGACGGACGGGTTCTCTCGACCTACAGCTTGCCAATAGGGTCTCTGAACCTCTTCAACCGCTATGTTAACGGCTTCTACCCAACCGAGGAGGAGCGGAAGAAGATTCACAAGGCGGTGGAGGAGCAGCTTGAGAGGGCAAACGTCGACCTCAGCCCAGCCGCACATATCTGCGGAGTCGGAGGAACAATCCGGGCGGCTTCACAGGTCGCAAACCACTTCTTCTGCCGGTCGGATGACTATAACATAATCTCTGTGGAAGAGCTGAAAATACTCCTGAAGCGAATCAAAAAGCCGGACAGCGACAATGTCCACGAGCTCTTAAAGATTGTTCCCGACAGAATCCATACAATCATCCCGGGACTCATAGTTCTTGAGACTATCTCGAAAGCCCTGAACGCCGAGGAGATTACTGTAAGCATGTGCGGAGTTAGAGAGGGCTATCTTATCAAGAATGTGATTGGGAAAGGGATTTGAAATGGATAAAGATTTGCGTTACACCCAGGACAGAGAGCTTTCCTGGCTTCGGTTCAACGAAAGAGTTTTAGAGGAAGCTAAGGACGAGAGCGTGCCGCTGATGGAGCGGCTCAAGTTTGCGGCTATTTTCACGTCGAACCTGGACGAATTCTTCATGGTTCGTGTCGGGTCGCTTCACGACATGAGCCTCTTAAAAGAGGAACACATCGACAACAAGACGGGCAAAACGCCCTCGGAGCAGCTTTCGGCTATTTTCAAGGCTTTGATTCCGCTTTATAAAAAGCGTGACAAAGTGATGGCGGAGCTTGAATCGCTTTGCCGGGCATGTAATATATGCAGGTTTTCCTACGCTGACTTAAGCGAAAAGGCGAAAAAGCAGGTAACGGTATGGTTTGAGGACGAGGTCAGACCGATTCTCTCGCCGCAGATTGTTGACATGCACAATCCGTTTCCGCATCTGCCGAACAAGGGGCTTAATATTATCATGTCCCTCAAGCGGGACGGTCAGGAGCTTATAGGGATTCTTCCTGTACCGAATGAGCTTCCAAAGTTCTTAAGGCTTGAGGAGCGTGGAGTGCACTACATTCTGACAGAGGACATACTTCTGGAGCTCGCCGGGTCGATATTCACGGAGTACGAAATTGCCGAAAAAGCTATCATTTCCGTCACCCGCAACGCCGATATTTCTCCCGAGGATGAGGCTTACGATGTCGAGACCGACTTCCGGCGTCTCATGCAGAAGATAGTCAAAAAACGCCGTCGCCTGGCACCAGTCCGGCTTGAAATCGAGGGTGTCTTAAGCGAAAAGCTCATCATGACACTCTGCAAGACCCTTTCCCTAAGCCGCGAGCAGGTCTTCACCATGAAATACCCGATTCACCTCGACTATCTGTTTTCTCTCAGCGATTTACTCCCGAAAGAGAGCGTTGCGACTTTGTGCGACCCGGTCTACAAGCCGCACTTCACGCCGTACTTGAGTAAAAACGAGAAGATCATCCCGCAGATAGAAAAGCGGGACGTCTTAATGTTCTATCCCTATGAATCGATGGAGCCGTTCCTTAGAATGATTGCGGAGGCTTCGGTCGACCCGAGCGTATTATCTATCAAAATCACTATCTACAGACTTGCGGCAGGGGCAAGGCTGGTTGAATACCTCTGCGCCGCGGCTGAGAACGGCAAGCATGTTGTAGTCCTGATGGAATTAAGAGCCAGGTTTGATGAGCAGAACAACATCTATTGGGCGGAGCGGCTTGAGGAGGCAGGGTGCACTATCCTCTATGGCTTCGAGGGAATCAAGGTTCACTCGAAGATATGCCTCATCACGAAGCGTGAGCATAGCCGCCGCGGAGGCGGAAATGTCAGATACATCACCCAGATTGGCACAGGAAACTACAACGAAAAGACCGCGAAGCAGTATACCGACCTTTCACTTATGACTACCAACCAGGAAATAGGCGAGGATGCGGCTTTGCTCTTCCAGAACATGGCGACTGCGAACCTTGACGGCAAGTATCAGCACCTTTTGGTTTCGCCATTCAGCCTCAAAGAGCGTGTCATCGAGCTTATAGACGACGAGATAAAGAAGAAGTCGGACGGCTATATCTTCCTGAAATTAAATTCCCTCACCGACCGCGAGATTATCGACAAACTGGCGGAGGCGTCACAGTCGGGAGTCGAGATTGTCATGAATATCCGTGGAATCTGCTGCTTACTGCCCGGAATTGAGGGCTTGACGGAGAATATCAAGGTCTTCTCGATTGTCGGAAGATACCTTGAGCACTCAAGAATCTATTGCTTCGGGCGTGGGAACGACGCAAGCCTTTATATAGCCTCGGCTGATTTTATGACGAGAAACACAGAACGCCGTGTGGAGGTCGCCTGCCCGGTCACCGACAAGGAGACAAGAAAACGCCTCCTCACATCATCGACGAGCTCCAGCTTGACAACGTAAAAGCCCGTGTGATGGCTCCGGACGGGACATATCACCGGATCAAGGACAATTCCAGCCCCCGAAGCTGCCAGGAGATATTCCAGCAGGAGGAAATCCAGCTTGCAGAAGAAATCAAGCATAAGGGTGGATTGTGGGCAAAAATTAAAGGCAAATTCAGCTCTTGACAACAACCCCCAACTATGATATACTTTCAAATCGTGCAAACTTGCACGTTTTTGAAAACTATTATTAGTTGGGAGATTATTATATGTGGTTTTTATTCACGCTGTTGACGACGTTTCTCTGGGGTGCCGCCGACCTGTTCTATAAGAAAGGTGCGGACGAATCGGAAAAATACAGTCACTATCTTACAGCCATTGCAGTCGGTATTATCATGGGCATCCAGGCAATAGCAATGCTGATTTCCTGCGGGTTTGACTACAATCCGCTGAACCTTATCTACTATCTGCCGACCTCGCTCATGTACATAATCTCGATGGTCGTCGGATATGCGGGACTTAGGTACTTAGAGCTTTCCATATGCTCGCCGGTTGAGAATTCGTCGGGAGCAGTCGTAACGATACTCTGCATCATTTTCCTGGGACAGAGCTTAGACCTCATGTCGGCAGTGTCGGTAATTTTAGTCACCGTCGGTGTTGTCTACATCGGAATCCTTGAAAGACAGGAGGTCGGCGAGGTCAAGGATGTCGATAAGAAGTATATGAACGGCTTCGTCGCACTCATCTTCCCGCTTGTCTATGCGGTACTGGATGCCTTGGGCACATTCTTTGATGCGTTCTATCTTGACATCGAGCTCACTCCGCTTGTCAGCGTCACGGAAGACAACATTGAGGATGTTGCGAACATTTCCTATATGCTCACTTTCCTCTTCGTTGCACTGATTCTTCTTTTCTATGTCCTGGTTATAAAGAAAGAGAAGATAGTCCTCCCGAAGCAGGGAGACAAGGTTGCCGCAGCAATCTTCGAGACTGCCGGACAGTATTTCTACGTCTACGCCATGAGCGGCAACGCCATAGTTGCGGCACCTCTCATTTCGGCATACAGCATAGTTTCCATCGTTCTTTCAAGAATCTTCCTGAAAGAAAAACTCACCCCGAAGCAGTATATAGCCATAGCTATTGTTATGGCAGGAATACTGGTCATGGGAGTGGCTGAGGGGCTTAGCGAATAACTTTTCCGAGTTTCTCCACCATTTCATCAACTTCTGATTCTGTGATGACAAGTGGCGGGACGAATCGGATTACGTTCTTTCCGGCTGAAATCAGGACTAAGTGCTCATCTATGAGCGCGGATTTTACTATGTCCGCTACTGGGATGTTGAACTCAAGTCCCTGAATCAAGCCTTTGCCTCTGTGGGCGACAATTTTATCTGAAGACTGCATCAGCTCTTCGAGCTTATCAAAGAGATATCCTCCAACGTTTCTAACGTGTCCGGGGATGTCTTTTTCTTTGTAGATATCGAGGACTTTTGAAACTACTGCGCAGACGAGTGGGTTTCCACCATAGGTGGAGCCGTGGTCGCCAACTGTCATCGCATTTGCAGCTTCGCCACACGCTAAGAATGCACCGATCGGGAAGCCGTTTCCCAGGGCTTTTGCAACGGTCATGACATCCGGCTTTACGCCGTAAGTCTGCCAGGCGAACATGTCGCCGCTTCTTCCCATTCCGCACTGGATTTCATCGAGGATGAGAAGTGCACCGGTCTTGTCGCAGAGGGCTCTTACGCCTTTCAGGAACTCTTCCGCTGCCGGATAGATTCCGCCCTCGCCCTGGATGGTCTCCATTATGACTGCGGCGGTCTTGTCCGAGAAAAGCGATTTCACACTGTCAAGATTGTTGTATTCTGCGAATCTGACATTAGGGATGAGCGGGTCGAACGGATCGCGATAGTGGGCGTTGCCGGTGACGGAAAGTGCGCCAAGGCTTCTGCCGTGAAAAGAGTGCTCCATGGCGATAATCTCGTAGTCATTTGGCAGTCCACGATTATAGGCGTGACGCTTAGCAATCTTTAAGGCTCCCTCGATGGCTTCAGTGCCGCTGTTGGTGAAGAAGACCCTGTCCATATGGGAAACTTTCAACAGCTTTTCGGCAGCCTCGGTTGCGGGAATGTTGTAAAAGAGGTTGGAAGTGTGGACCAATTTATCAATCTGGCTCTTAGCCGCCTCGTCGACCCCGGGATAGTGATATCCAAGACCCATAACAGCGATTCCAGCTCCGAAATCGAGGTATTCTGTTCCCTTGTCGTCGTATAATCTCACGCCCTCGCCATGGTCAAATACCACAGGGAAGCGGGAATATGTTTTGTAAAGCGTGCTTTCGGCGCGGTCAATATATGTAGGCATGTGTGTTACTCCTTGTAAAATCTTTCTCCACCGTCTCTTATAATCGCAGTGCCGATACCTTTATTGGTGAAGATTTCGAGGAGGAGGCAATGTGCGATTCTGCCGTCTAAGATATGAACACGGTTGACGCCGTGGTTGATGGCGTCGATGCAGTTCTGGAGCTTCGGGAGCATCCCTCCGCCCAAGCCGCCGCTTGAAACGAATTCCTGAGCCTCCGAAACGGTCATTTCGGAAATGAGGGTCGATTTGTCGTTGAAATCGCGGTAAACTCCCTCAACATCCGTGAGGAACGCGAGTTTTTCGGCGTTGACAGCCCGGGCAATCGCACATGCCGCATCGTCGGCATTGATATTGTAGCTGTAGAAGTCATTGTCAAAACCGATGGGGCAGATGATGGGGAGGAAGTCCTTTTCAAGGAGGTCATAGATTATTTTCGGGTTCACTTCCGTAATCTCCCCGACATAGCCTATGTCTTCGCCGCCCGAGAGCTTCTTCTCGCATTTAAGGAGCATTCCGTCCTTGCCGCTTATTCCGACAGCCTTGACTCCAAGCTCGTTTACAAGCTGCACAAGGCTCTTGTTGACGCGGTTCAAGACCATTTCGGCTATCTCCATTGTCGGCTCATCTGTGACTCTCAAGCCGTTGACGAAGTGCGGCTCCATGCCTACCTTTCCGACCCAGCGGCTTATTTCCTTGCCGCCGCCATGGACGATGATGGGCTTGAATCCGACGAGCTTTAAGAGTACGACGTCCTGGATGACCGAAAGCTTCAGCTTTTCGTCGACCATCGCGCTTCCGCCATACTTGACAACTATGATTTTTCGATTGAATCTCTGGATATATGGCAAAGCCTCAATCAGGACTTGCGCTTTTTGCATTACGTCTATATCCGGGACAACGGGTGTATTTTCAGTCATTTTATGTAACTCCTTTACGAGCGATAGTCTGCATTTATCTTGACGTAGTCATAGGTGAGGTCGCAGCCCCATGCGGTGGCAGTTTCACTGCCGTCGTGGACATCTGCGATAACGGTCACTTCCGGCTCTGAGAGAATCTTTGTGGCGAACTCTTCGGAGTAATCCGTAGCCATGCCGTTCTCAACTACTCTTAATTTTCCTGCGGCACTTATGAAGTATAAATCTGTCTTGTCCGGGTCAAATTTCGCTCCCGAATAGCCAAGTGCGCAGAGGATTCTTCCCCAGTTGGCATCGTGACCATAGATTGCCGCCTTAGTGAGGCTTGAGCAGACAACCGACTTTGCAAGGATTTTCGCGGTTTCTTTGTCGGAGGCATTTACGATTTTTACTTCGAGGAGAGCCGTGCAGCCCTCGCCGTCCCCGGCAATTTTCTTGGCAAGAGTTTCAGTGACGATGTGAAGAGCTTTGCAGAATGTCTCAAAGTCCTCATTCTCTTCTGCAATCTCAGCATTTCCGGCAAGACCGTTCGCCATGAGTATTACCGTGTCGTTTGTGGAGGTGTCCCCATCGACAGAAATCATGTTGAATGTATCCTGGACGTCAGCCTTGAGAGCTTTATTCAGCAATTCTTTAGAGATAGCGATGTCGGAGGTGATGAAGCAGAGCATTGTGCACATATTCGGGTGAATCATTCCGGAACCCTTGCACATGCCGCCTATGGTGACGGTTTTGTCTCCGAGAGTGAACCGGACGGCGACCTCTTTTGGCTTGGTATCTGTGGTCATGATGGCTTTTTCAGCCGCAGTGCCGTGGGCTTCATCTGATCCTAATCTTTCGGAAAGTGCCTTTACGCCAGCTTTGAGCTTATCAATGGGAAGCTGCTTGCCGATAACGCCTGTTGAAGCGACCAGGACTGAGCCCTCGCCAAGTCCGAGAACAGACTTTGCTTCATCCGAAACAGCCTTGCAACAATCGAAGCCCTCTTTGCCGGTGCAGGCGTTGGCAATTCCTGAGTTGATGACGACTGCCTGGGAGGTCTCGAAGCTTTCGACAATTTCTTTGTCAAAGAGCACAGGAGCCGCCTTGACAAGATTAGTTGTAAAAGTTCCGGCAGTTACGGCGGGGACGGAGCTATAAATCATAGCCATATCGTCTCTGCCCTGATATTTTATTCCTGCGGCATAAGAACCGGCAGAAAAGCCGACAGCGGCAGTTACGCCGCCAGTGATTTTTTCTATTTTCATTGTAGTTCCCTCTATAGATTTCTTTTTATTTTATTTTCATCATTCAGTACCAAGTCATAGACGTTTACATCTTCCCTGGGTGACCAGCCGGTCGATTGCCAGAAAGAGTTGCCGAGCCTGTTCTGTTTGAATGCGATGAGGCTTATTTTGTTTACGCCGTCTGCCTTGAGGACGCCCATGCAGAATTTCGCCATTTCGGTTCCGATACCGTGGTTACGGTAGCTTCTTTCGACGCAGACGTGGTAGAAATAGCCGGTTCTGCCGTCGCTGCCGCAGAGGATAGTGCCGACGAGCTTTCCATCAATCTCCGCCACAACGCTTAAGCCGGGATTACGCATAAGAAACCGCTTAACGCCGTCATATGAGTCGTCTATACTCCGGATAGCGAAGCCCTCAATATTCTCCCATAGGGCGAAAACCTCGGGATAGTCTTCAATTGTCATGGGGCGAAGTGTTGCGCCTGAAGTTTTGTTCATATAATATCCGTCCTACAGTGGTAATTGGGTGATGCCGGTTGTTTCGGGCAGCCCGAACATCAGATTCATATTCTGAATTGCCTGTCCGGCTGCACCCTTGACCATGTTGTCTATCGCTCCCATCATGATGACTCTGTTTGTGCGCGCGTCCAGTTTGCAGGAAACGTCGGCTAGGTTCGAGCCGCGCACCCATCTTGTCTCGGGAGGAGTGCCATAGGGGAGAGCGCGAACGAAATATTCGTCCTTGTAGCAGGCTTCATATGCAGCGTGCAATTCCTCCGGAGTTACTGGCTTAGTCAAGCTTGCATAAGCAGTAACCAAGATTCCTCTTAGCATGGGAACCAAATGCGGGGTGAAGCTTATACGGATATCCCGTCCTGCAACGTTTGAAAGCTGCTCCTCAATTTCGGGGACATGCCTGTGTGCGGCGACGGAATAAGCCTTGATCGACTCGTTTACCTCGCAGAAGAGATTAGCTGTCTTCGCACCTCTTCCGGCTCCCGAAGTGCCGCTCTTGGCGTCAATTATAATAGTATCGGGGTCTATGTAGCCCGCTTTGAGCAGGGGATATATGCTTAAGAAACTGCATGTGGGGTAGCAGCCGGGGTTTGCTATGAGCCGGGCGTTCTTTATCTTCTCTCGGTTGATTTCCGGCAAGCCGTAGACTGCCTCTTTGATAAACTCCGGGCAGGGATGGTGGATCTTGTACCACTCTTCATAAATATTCACATCAGTAATTCGGAAATCTGCACTCAGGTCAATGACCTTGCAGCTTGAGAGAATCTCTTCTGAAAGCTGGGAAGCGTAGAAGCCCTGGGGAGTTGCTGTGAATATGACGTCGACAGTTTTCGACATTTCAAGCATGTCCTCTCCCGCGCACTCGTCGTCCTCATAGCCCCGGAGTGCGCCGTATTCGTTCGAGAATGGCGTCCCGGCATAACTGCGGGAACCTAGGCTCACTATTTCTATATCATCACGCTGTTTTAATAACCTTACCAGCTCGGCACCTGCATAGCCCGTGGCACCGATGATTCCAACTTTAATTTTCATCTGTGAATCCCCTTTCAGTCGCATACAGCAATTATACACGATATGCAGTTTTTTTGCAATAGTTATTTTTATGTAGAGGCGGATATTATCCGCACCTACTCTCAAGAAAAAATTTCCCCGAAATCGAAAATACCTTGAAATTCCCTATTGCATTTTGGAAAAGATAATGCTATAATTGGTGTACTGAGTGGTATCGAGTGTTAAAAGGTGGAAAAGCGAGGTGGATCTGATGCCGGAAGAGTTGAAAATGAGCGGGGAGCTCCCGTATACAATTGATGTGAAAGGCAGAATGAGCTTTCCACAGAAGTTTCGCGATGTATTGGGCGACAGCTTTATTCTGACCAGAGGCGCAGATCACCGTCTGGTTGCCTATTCAACCGAGCGTTGGAACGCACTCAGAGACAAGATTTCACTCATGCGTGAGGGCAAGGACAAGGAAATCCTCAAGCAGATTTATATCAAGGGAGCGATTCCGGTTGAAACGGATAAGCTCGGAAGAATATTGGTGCCTCAGGCTCTGAGAGAATATGCAAGGCTCCTGAAAGACGTCTATGTCGTGGGAGCAATAGATACCGCTGAGATATGGGACAAGTCGACTTATGAAGAGTTCACTCAGTCCATTTCTCCTGATGACCTCTATGCGGCACTTGCGGCACTTGAATAATTAAGGACAGTTACATGGAATTTCGGCATATACCGGTTCTTTTGGATGAATGTATAGATGGTCTGAACATCAAGCCGGATGGAATTTATGTTGACGGAACCGCCGGCGGAGCAGGTCACTCAAGGGCAATTGCAAAGAAGCTCACAACTGGGATGCTTATAGCGATTGATCGCGACCCCGAGGCTGTAGAAGAGGCTCGGGAGCGGCTTTTCGGGCTGAATGCCCAGGTGGTTCAGGGCACTTTCGGAAACGTCGACAAAATCCTGGATGAGCTTGAGATAAGCTTAATTGACGGGCTGCTCCTCGATATCGGCGTCAGCTCCTATCAGCTGGATAACCCCGACCGCGGGTTCTCCTATCACTCGGAAGACTCAGAACTCGACATGAGAATGAGCGAGAGCGGGCTGGGTGCCAGGGATGTCGTCAACACTTATTCCTATGAGGATTTAACCAGAATCCTGTTTGAGTATGGCGAGGAAAAGTTTGCTAAGAGCATAGCTTCAAACATCGTCCGTGAACGGGAAACCAAAGAGATAAGAACCGTCGGAGACCTGGCGGATATAATAAGAGAGTCAGTTCCTGCAAAGGTCAAAAGGGATAAGAACCCCTGCAAGAAGACCTTTCAGGCGATAAGAATAGAAGTAAACAACGAGTTCGGAGAGCTATCCGACGCTCTTGACAAAGGCTTTGACAGACTCAAGCCGGGCGGGAGACTGTGTGTTATAACTTTCCACTCGCTTGAAGACAGAATGGTCAAGCAGAGGTTTCTAAGCTTCGCCCAAGGCTGCATCTGCCCACCGGAATTCCCCGTGTGCGTATGCGGGAGGACTCCAAGGGGAAAGATAATTACAAAGAAGCCTATTGAACCATCGGAAGCAGAGCTAGCATCAAACAATAGAAGCCATTCAGCCAAACTACGTGTGATAGAAAAATTGTAGGGGCGGATATCATCCGCCTGAACCCAAAGGACGTGAAACCATGGCGTATCGTGATGACAATTTAGCTTATGACCTGTCGGTGTATGAGCCGAAGAGCAATGTGGTGCCGAAAGTCCAGCCTAAGGCTGAACCGACAGCTAAAGCTGCAACCAAGCCCCGCATTGAGATAAGACACAATACGGTTGCTTTGCCGCAGAATCTCTTCTCTATTTTCGTAACTGCTGCGGTAGTCCTGGCGGTCATGTTCGCACTTCTGTATGGCAAGGTTGAAACCAACCGGCTCTTTGGCGAGATTTCAACTCTTGAGAGCACGCTTTCTGAAATAGAGAGCGACAATGCAAGCCTGGCGGCTGAGTATGAGTCGAAAACGTCCTTAAAGAGCGTTGAGGAATATGCGCAGAACGTTCTAGGGCTTGAGAAACTCGACAAATCTCAGATTGAATATGTCGAGGTCGAGGGCGACACGGTTATAGAAGTCGTCGAGACGGAAAGCTCAAATATATTTGTAATTTTGAAAAACTGGTTTACAGACCTGTTTGAATATCTGGGGTTCTGAGTAAATAGTATTATTACTGGATAGTATCGAGGGAAAGTTAAGTTTTGCCTTCTTGAATATTGAAGGGTAAACTTAGCTTTCTTCAGTCAGAGGCAAAATGGCGAAGACAGTCAATTTTCGGAGAAAGGAATCAGAATGGCAGAACAAAAAAAACCGACTCCAAAAATGAAGCGGCGACTGCTGATACCACTGCTCATAGTCATGATGGCTGCACTGGTGTATGTCACATATGCCATGTACCAGGTTGCAATTGTGGACAGTGAGAAGTATCAGGAGCTCGCCAACAGTCAGCAGTTCAAAACGACCACAATCAGTTCAAACCGAGGAACAATCTATGACACGAACGGTCAGGTCTTAGCCCAGAGTGTGACCGTGTATACAGTTTTTGTCGACCCTACAACCTACCGTGATAGAGATACAGAGCAAAAGGATCTGATAGTCGAAACGCTTTCAGAGTATCTTGATGTCGACGAGGATGTAATTGAAGAGAAGCTCAATAAGAGCAACGCCTATCAGGTAATCGCAACCGAGGTCGACAAGGTCACGGCTACGAGTATACTTACAATCATGAGCGAGGCGGGAATCACATCAGTAGGAGCGACGGCAACGACAGAGAGATACTATCCCCAGGACGACCTGGCGGCAAACGTTATAGGGCACTTGCACTATGACGGCTATGGAATCTACGGAATCGAGGCGTCATATGACGACTACCTCACCGGTACCGACGGCGCAATAGTCACCGCTATAGATGCAAACGGCTCGGAAATTCAGTATAAATACAAGTCCAGCTACGACGCAGTTGACGGCTACTCAGTATATTCGACAATTGACGCGACGATTCAGTATTATGTTGAAGAGGCACTTGCAAACGCAGTTTCGGCAAACGATCCGGAAAACGGTGCCTGCGCAATTGTCATGAACTGCAAGACGGGAGCTATCTATGCGATGGCATCTTCGCCGACATATAACCTCAACGAACCCTCAGTTGTGACGGATGAATCCCTTTCCGAGTACCTGGCGGGGCTTTCGGATACCACCACCGATGAGGAATACAGTGCGGCTCTTTCGGAGGCGCGCTACACCCAGTGGACAAACAAGGCTATCTCAAGCCTCTACTTTCCCGGCTCGGTATTCAAGGTTGTAACCGGCTCGGCGGCTCTTGAGGAGAATGCCATTTCCTTGAGCGACACTTTCTACTGCTCAGGAACAATAACGGTTGCTGATACCCTCTATCACTGCTGGAGCTATGCCACATCAGGTGCTCACGGAAGCCAGACATTCGTTGAAGCTATGACCAATTCCTGCAACCCGGCATTCGTTCAGATCGGGCAGAAGCTCGGAATGCAGGCTTTCAGCAAATATTTTGAAGCTTTCGGATTCACACAGAAGACGGGAATTGACCTCCCGGCAGAGTCGAACAGCCTTTATATCGATGCCGACAGCATGACGCTTGTAAACCTGGCGTCAAGCTCATTCGGTCAGGCTAATAAGGTAACTCCTATCCAGATGATCTGCGCATTTGCGGCAGTTGTCAACGGCGGATATCTCTTAACCCCTTATGTCGTCGATAAGGTTGTCGACAGCGAGGGAAATATAGTCATGCAGAACGAGACCACCACCAAGCGGCAGGTGATTTCCGAAGAGACTTCGGAAACCATGCGCGAGGTTCTCGAGACTGTTGTTAACACAAACTCGGGCAGCAACGCCTACATCAAGGGCTACTCAATTGGCGGCAAGTCGGGAACCTCCCAGAAGCTGGATGAGGATTCAAGCGGCAACACCTACGTTTCTTCATACGTCGCTTTCTATCCTGCCGACGACCCGGAGATAATCATGCTCGTCATGGTTGACGAGCCGACAAACGGGCTCTACTATGGTTCGGCTGTTGCGGCACCGGTTGTTGTTGAGGCATTGACTGAGATTCTGCCATATCTGGGATATTACGCAGAGTATACAGAGGAAGACCTTGAGGATATGGACGTTTCCGTTCCTTATATAAGAGGCTCAACTGTTGAACAGGCTACATCCACTCTTGAGGCCTTGGGACTCGAAATCGAGGTTATAGGCGAGGGTGACACGGTTGTAAGGCAGGTTCCGGCAAGCGGAAGCACCATGCCGACGGGATGCACGGTTGTTGTCTACACGGATGAGGACTATGATGTCCAGTATACGACCGTTCCAGATATATCCGGCTGCTCTCTGACGGAGGCAAACAGACTGCTTACAAAGGCAGGACTCAATCTGTTGCCGCTGGGCGGAGCGGCAGAAAAGAGCGGAGCCGTATGCTCCGGCACCTCAAACTATTCCGTCGGAACGACAGTAGAGGTAGGAACCATTATTGAAGCGTACTTTGTTGTAAATGAGGACAGTGGTTGATATGAAGCTATATGATTTACTATCCGGCATATGTACGGTTACGCCGGAGGATATTCCTAATATTGAGATTGACAAGATTTCTTCCGATTCGAGGGACTCTGTTTCGGAGTCTACGCTCTTTGTCGCGCTCAAGGGTGCCAAGTTTGATGCGCATGAGGCGGTGCCTGAGCTGAGTAAAAAAGGCGTTCAGGTGTTTGTAGTGGAGCACGACTGCGGTGTCGAGCACCAGATAGTCGTTCGGGACTCGAGGCTTGCTTTGTCTACTCTGTGGGCTAACTGGTATCATAATCCTGAGCGGAAATTGAAGCTAATAGGCATCACCGGCACCAACGGCAAGACCACCACGACTACAGTCATAAAGCGGCTATTAGACGCTCTCGGAATCAAAGCAGGACTTATCGGCACATGCGGAAACGAGGTCTGCGACAGATATATTCACACCGAGAACACTACCCCCATGCCGAACGAATTCTTTGAACTCCTCAGCGAAATGGTTGATGCGGGATGTGAATATGCCGTTATGGAGGCTTCCTCTCAGGGGCTTGAGCAGGAGAGGCTTGGAAAATGCGTCTTCGAGGTTTCGGCTTTTCTGAACCTGACTCAGGATCACCTCGACGTCCACGGCACCATGGAGAACTACTATCAGGCGAAAAAGCTCCTCTTCCTGAGAAGCAAGAATGCTGTTATAGATATAGATGACCCCTATGGCGAACGGCTCTTTAATGAGATCGACTGCCCGAAATACACTCTTTCCACCCGCAAGGAAGCTGACTTCTACGCCGACATGATCAAGCTTTCGGCACACAAGACCACCTATTGGTACTCGAATGCTCTCAAGAGCTATAAGGTCGAAATCCCTCTTCCGGGAAGCTATAACGTTTCAAACGCCATGACTGCTATTGCAGTTCTTGAGCTCGCCGGAATCGGTGCCGAGAGGACAGTGCCGCTTATCTCGAAGATTAACGGCGTCAGAGGCAGATGCGAGGTTGTTCCGACAGGAAGAGACTTCACCGTCATTATCGACTATGCCCATTCGCCGGACGCTATAACGAATATTCTTAAGAATGTCCGCGAGAGTGCAGGAGACCACAGAAGAATTGTCTGCCTGTTCGGCTGCGGAGGAGACAGGGATGCAAAGAAGCGTCCTCTGATGGCGAAAGCTGCGGAAAATGACGCAGATTTTCTCATAATAACATCCGATAACCCAAGAAGCGAGGACCCACATGCTATCATTATGGACATAATAGCCGGTCTTTCCCCAGACTTCAAGGAATATATTGAAATAGACAACCGCAGGGACGCCATATTCTGGGCAATTAAGAATGCTAAGAAAGACGACGTAATCGTCCTCTGCGGAAAGGGTCATGAGGATTATCAGATTCTTTCTACGGGGAAGATTCATTTTGATGAAAGGGAAGTTGTGGCGGAAGCGTTGCAAGAAGGATGAAAAACCATGCCGTATTGGATTAACATTATAGTCGGAATACTTTCAGCTGTGATTGCTGGGGCTTTTGGAGTTGTACTGATTCCGTATCTTAGAAAGCTCAAAGCCGGGTCGCATATACTTGACATAGGTCCTGCCTGGCACAAGTCAAAGGAGGGGACTCCTCTGATGGGCGGGTTTATGTTTATCCTGTCGGTTCCGATATGCACCTGGATTGGATATCTCATCATAAAGGCATATCGTTCAGCTCACATGATAGACACTCCCGAAAATGCCGGCTGGAAGTTACTTTTAGCTGTCGGAGTTTCGATGCTCTTCATGCTGGTCGGATTTATCGACGACTACATAAAGGTCATCAAGAAGAGAAACCTTGGCTTAAGCATCAAGGCTAAGACCATCATGCAGGTTCTGATAGTTGTCGGCTACTTAGTGGCACTTTACTTCCTTGGGAACACCACCTCGGTTGTATTTCCGCTTATCGGGGAGGTCAATTTCGGTTGGTTCTACTATCCGCTGATGGGAGTATGCATCTATTTACTAGTGAATGCAGTCAACTTCACCGACGGAGTCGACGGGCTCCTTGGGTCAGTCACGACTGTTTATTCCCTGGCATTTGTTCTGATATTCGTTCTTTTAGACAACTGGGAAATGAGTGCATTTTCGATGGCAGTGGCAGGCGGGTGCCTGGGATTCCTTATCTGGAATCTCCACCCCGCAAAGGTCTTCATGGGCGACACCGGCTCGATGTTCCTTGGAGGCGCAGTGGTCGCAATGGGAATGGCGTCGGGGCTGGAATTACTCATGCCGCTGGTCGGAATCATATATGTAATAGAAATGCTTTCGGATCTTATACAGATTGCAAGCATCAGGATAAGGCACAAGCGCGTATTCAAAATGGCACCCATTCACCACCACTTCGAGCTCTGCGGATGGAGTGAATATAAGATACTGTGGGTGTTCTCGGGCGTGACGTTGGTTGCAGGTGCGCTGGGAGTGCTGGCTACGTGGTTGTCAATTCGTAATGCGTAATTTGTAAATTTTTTAGGGGGCGAACGCTTTGGCTGAAAAAAGAACAAACTACATAATCGGCTCGGGCGTTGAGGGCTCAGGCAGAAATATTACCGTAAGTCAGGGCACGGGTCGCAAGGCTAAAAAGGAAGCCAAGAAAGCCAAAAAGACGAGAGAGCCGGGGCTCCGGCTTATCGACGGCAGCATGGATCCTGTCTTCTTTGTAATAGTTATAGTTATGCTCGTTTACGGGCTTATTATGGTCTTTTCGGCGAGCTATATCGAGGCCCTTACCTACTATGACGACGGCTACAGATTTGTAAGAACCCAGGGAATTGCGGCTATAATCGGCGTTGTTGTGATGCTGTTTGTATCGTTCTTTGATTATCATATCCTTATGAATTCAAACGTCGTCGTCATAGGCTATCTCGCCATGCTCGGGCTGCTGACATACACCTCTTTCTTCGGAACTGAAAACGCCGAGGCGAGAAGATGGATTGAGATTGGCTCGTTTTCATTCCAGCCGTCTGAGGCTATGAAGCCGGTTCTGATTATATTCACGTCGTTTTTGTGCGTGAAGCTGCTTGACAACCCCAAGCGGCAGAATATGCCTCTTCTGAGGAAATATTTCTCGCTCCTACTCACTCTGGCACTCGTCTGTTTCAATATGGTTCTGCAAAGACACATTTCGGGACTATTAATCATGGGAGCAATTTGGTTCTGCGTTGTTCTGCTTTCAGGAATACCATATAAAGACATCGCAAAGATGGCTGTAATCATCGCCGTCGGAGGAATTTCAGTTCTTCTTTTGTATGCGGCGACGAGAGAGGGCGGACTTTCCTATATTTCCGACCGACTCACCAGTATGTCGACCATCGACGAGGGCGTCATAACGGACGACAACTGGCAGACTATGCAGTCGCTTATTGCCATAGGCTCCGGAGGATGGTTTGGCTTAGGATTCGGTGAATCGAGGCAGAAATACCTTTGGCTCCCCGAGGCTCAGAACGACATGATTATATCAGTAATTGTGGAAGAGCTCGGCTATATAGGAGGATTGGTTGTTATAATCCTCTTTGCACTGCTTGTCTACAGAGGCTTCAGAATTGCAAGGAAAGCTCCCGACAAGTTCGGAATGCTGATAACCTCCGGAATCACGTTCCAGATAGGGCTTCAGGCGATACTTAATATAGGCGTAGCCTGCAACGCTTTCCCGAACACCGGTGTTACGCTCCCGTTCTTCAGCTACGGCGGCTCTGCTCTCATGATACAGCTTGTTGAAATGGGAGTAATATTGGGAGTTTCGAGGCAGTGCGAAAATATCTGATTTGATTGGAGAAAAATTATGCTTAAAGTGATACTTTCAGGCGGAGGAACAGCGGGGCATGTAAACCCCGCCATTGCCATCTATGAGATAATAAAAAAGAATCATCCCGACGCCGAATTTCTATATGTCGGAACGCCGAACGGAATTGAGAAAAAGCTCATCGAGCAGGAGGGGATCCGGTTCGTCTCAATGGAGGTTGCCGGCTTCCAGAGGAAGATTAATCTTAACAACATAAAGCGCAACGCCGTTGCGACAAAGTATTTCCTGGAATCGGGGCACAAGGCTAAGAAGATTATTGACGACTTCCAGCCGGACATAGTCATTGGCACGGGCGGCTATGCCTGCGAGCCTATTGTTCACAAGGCGGCGGCTATGGGCATCAAGACCGTCATCCACGAGCAGAACGCTTTCCCGGGAGTTACGACAAAGATTCTGGCTAAAAAAGCCGATAAGATAATGCTCACGGTTGAGCGTGCAAAGGACTATATAAAAGAGAGCGACAAGTGCGTCGTTACTGGTCTTCCCGTGAGACACGGCTTTGTGGACAGGCTTTCAAAGACCGAGGCTAAAAAGGCTCTGGGGCTGCCTACAGATCAGCTCTGCATTCTTTCAACAGGCGGAAGCCTGGGTGCGGGGAGGATAAACGAAACTGTTTCCGACCTTATCGCATGGTACTGCAAGAATGATATAAAGGTCAGCCACATTCACTCCTACGGCAAGAACGGCAGGGGAAGCTTTGCGGCGTCGCTACAGACTAATGGCGTAAACCTTAGTGAGCACCCGGATTTCATCGTGAAAGAATACATCGACAACATGTCCACCTGCATGGAGGCGGCAGACCTCATCATCAGCCGCTGTGGTGCGGGAGCACTTACAGAAATAGAGGCAGTAGGCTGCGGTTCAATCCTCGTCCCGTCCCCGATAGTAGCCGAGAATCACCAGTTCTATAACGGCAAGGTTCTCTCGGATGCCAGCGCGGCGATAATGTTTGAACAGAAAGATTTGACAAGCGAGCTTCTCATCCAGACGGTAAGCGACCTGATTAACAATCCTGCGAGACTTGAAGAGCTTTCGGCTAACGCAGCTAAACTCTACATAAAAGATACTCCCGACAGAGTAGGCGATGTAATCGAATCCGTTTTGAATTCATAAATCACCGAAATCTAATTCTCAACATATTATGCTCTATAAGCCTATGACATAGGAGCGGTTGAGATGGAGAGTAGCAGGCTTTTGATAGATGGCGGCAGGAAAATTGAGGGCGAAATCAGGGTTCACGGAGCTAAGAATAGCGTATTGCCCATATTAGCAGCCACACTTTTGTGTGGTGGGGCTAAATCCGGCAACGCCGGATTTAGTCGTACTTGCGCAGCAAGTACTGTACATAACTGCCCCGGGCTGTCAGACGCTTTCGCCGCTATGAGAATATTGCGCTCTTTGGGCTGCGAAATCTCGCATGAGGGCAGCACCGTTACTGTCAATTCAGCTGACGCCGATGGAGATATCATTTCTGACGGGCTGATGCATGAAATGCGCTCTTCGATTGTGTTCTTGGGAGCTATCTTGGGTCGGGTCGGAAGATGCCGGCTGTCATTCCCGGGCGGATGCGAGCTGGGTCCGAGACCGATAGATCTTCATCTGGAAGCCTTAAGGCGGCTTGGCGTCAGGATTACAATTGATCATGGAATACTGGATTGCACAGCGGGAGTCCGTCCAACATGTGCTGATATAACCTTGTCGCTTCCGTCTGTCGGGGCGACTGAGAATATAATGCTCTACTCGGCACTTGGCTCAGGCGAAACGGTCATCCGGAATGCCGCCAGGGAGCCGGAAATTGCAGACCTGGCAGGGTACTTGATAAAATGCGGAGCCGAAATTTCCGGGCAGGGAACCTCCACGCTTGTTATAAACGGTGTTCCCGAACTTCATGGCTGCGAGTATTCCGTCATGCCGGACAGAATCGAGGCGGCAACCTATATGGGTGCGGCGGCGATAACAGGTGGCGAGCTCATGCTGACGGGAGTGAGACCCCAGGATATGTATTCCTGCATGTCGGTCTTCTCGGAAATGGGCTGCGGGGTCTATCCATATGACGACAAGGTTTTCATAAGTGCAAGAAAGCCTATAACGGCTGTCAGGACTGTCCGGACTATGCCGTACCCAGGGTTCCCGACCGATTGCCAGCCAATAGTTCTGGCGGCTCTATGCAAGTCTCAGGGAACAAGCGTCATAGTTGAGAACATATTCGAGAACAGGTTTATGGCGGCTCCGGAGCTAAGACGCATGGGTGCCAACATCAAGGCTGAGGGAAAGGTTGCAGTCATCGAGGGTGTAAAGAAGCTCTGCGGTGCGCCTGTCAGGGCGTATGACTTAAGGGCAGGTGCTGCACTGGTTGTGGCAGCTCTCGGAGCAGAGGGGCAGACTGAAATATCAGATATACACTATATAGACAGAGGCTATGAAAGCATAGAGACGGCTTTTTCGTCGGTCGGAGCAGATATAAAAAGGATATAGAAAGGAGGACGACAAGGTGCAGGACGTTGTAAAGACAAATCCGCAGGGAACCAGACGCAGGAAAAAGCGCAGACGCCGCGGCAATATGTCACTTTACTATCTTATGCTGTTTGTCGCCTCAGTTATTATTCTCTATGCCCTTTCGAGAACCGTTTTCTTCAAGGTTGAAAACTATGAGATTTCCGGAAATGAGAGATATTCCGATTCAGAAATTCTCGGTGCAGCGGGGCTTGGGGACAATGAAAACCTATATAATATTGATCTCAGTGCTACTGAACAGAAAATCAAAAAGGCTCTTATCTATATCGACGACGTAAACGTTTCAAGAGAGCTTCCGAGCACAATTGTCATCGAGGTAACCGAGGCGGAGGAGTTCGCCTGCTGCCAGTATGAGGGCAACCGTTATGCAGTCATCAGCCGGAGCGGAAGATACCTTTCCACTGAACAGGCTGAGCCGGATGAAGAACTTTTGCAAATATACGGGCTCGACCTTATCGACGTTTCCTTAGGCGACGAGTTCACCTCCTCTGATGAGAACAAGAAGACTATTATCATGAATCTTCTTGACGTGATAGAAGACATCTGCCCTGGAATGATAGACTATATCGACATCACCGACAGAACCGACATCCTGATGAGCTATGACAACGGCAGAATCGAGATAGACTTCGGAAGCTCACTCGACTATGAGTACAAGATGAGGTACCTCATCACCATCATAACGGCAAATCTTGATGCCGACGCGAGCGGCGAGCTTATCTATATCAGCTCATCCTCGGGAGTGTCGTTCATTCCTGACGAGGGACTTGAAGAACTGGAACAGAGTAAAGATAAGATAGAAAATATGACAGAAACCGAGGAAGAGGAAACCGAGTCCTCGGAAACGGACGAATAAAAAATTTAAATTATGTCGAACAAACCTATTGCCAAACGGAAAATTTCGTGTTACAATAGATGTATATATCAGTCGCATGAGGCGATACAATATTTGTACATCAGAAATTGTACATTGTACAATGTACACTGTACAATTATAAATAGAGTTTACTGGAGGAAGTAGAAATGGGCTTTATCATGGAAAATGAAGGCATTGACCTTGCAAAAATCAAAGTCGTCGGAGTTGGCGGCGGCGGCGGCAACGCTTTGAACTGCATTGTGGCGACGGGAATTCAGAATGTTGAGTACATTTCTATCAATACCGATGCTCAGGCTCTCAAGAATTCTAAGGCAACATCCAAGATCCAGATCGGTCAGAAGCTGACCCACGGTCTCGGTGCAGGCGGAAAGCCTGAGGTTGGCGAGGCTGCTGCCCAGGAGTCTAAAGACGAGATTCAGGACACCCTCAAGGGTGCAGATATGATATTCATCACAGCCGGTATGGGCGGCGGAACCGGAACCGGTGCTGCTCCTGTAGTTGCTGAGATTGCAAGAGATATGGGAATCCTCACTGTTGCAGTTGTCACAAAGCCCTTTGCATTTGAGGGCAAGAAGAAAGCCATGTCGGCTGAAAAGGGCATCGATGCCCTAGTCAAGAATGTCGACTCGCTGGTAGTTATCCCGAACCAGAAGCTCCTTACTGGCAGAGAGAATCTCACAATGCGCCAGTCGTTTGGCTTGGCTGATGATATTTTGAAGACAGCAGTCCTCAGTGTTACCGAACTGATTCTCAGACACGGCGAAATCAACGTTGACTTTGCAGACGTCAAGTCGATAATGTCTAATGCCGGTTATGCTCACATGGCAATCGGTCACGGCGAGGGCAAGGACAAGGTTGCAGATGCTGTTCAGCAGGTTATCTCCAGCCCGCTTCTTGAGACTTCTATCAAGGGCGCAAAGAGACTCCTTATCAACATCACCATGAGCGAGGATATCGGAACCGGCGACGTATCAGAACTCACCGACACCATCACCAAGGCAGCTGCGGAGGATGTCGACCTCATCTTCGGTGCTGACTTCAATGAGAATCTTTCCGACACCATCGACATCATCGTCATTGCATCCGACTTTGACACCTACGCTGTTCCCGAGGAGGAAGCTCCCGAAGCCGCTCCCGAGGCTGTAGCTTCCGGCGAAGAGCCCAGCAGCAAGACAGAAGACGGCGGAACATTCTACGACGGAATCTGGAAAGAGTTCTTCAAGTAATATTTTGTATTTCAACCCCCGATCGCTCTGGCGTCGGGGGTAATTGTGATAAATTTCAAAAATTTCTTCCCGATTTTTTAACAAATGCTCTGTTAAGTACTTGACTTTTGCGTTGACTGATGTTATTATAATGGATGAAACGAAGTGCGAGGTGGTTCGGTTGAAGCAGGAGGATTATCAGGCGATGACCGAGCGGGAGCTGCTCCTGGCTGCCGGAAGTGATGACCTTGCATTTTCTGAGCTGATTTCGAGGCATCTTGGCACGGTTCGGCGTCTTGCCGGAATCTATTCGGCTGGCAGTGCTGCCGGCGGATATGATTATGACGACCTCTGTTCTGAGGGGCTGATGGGGCTTATGAACGCCGTCAGAACTTATGACGAGGAAAAGGGTGCGTCGTTTGGAACCTATTCCTATTCCTGCATAAGCAACAGGATGCTGAATTTAATCCGCCGGTCAAAGAGAATCGAGAGCAGTGAAGAATCGATGGAGAATCTGGAGATAGCAGACCATGGGTCCCCCGAAAGCATTCTCATTTCGAGCGAAGAGACGGACGAGCTTAGGAGGCTTGCGGATAGCAGACTGAGCGACCTTGAAAGAAGCGTTTTCAAGTGCTATCTCGAGGGGAAAAGCCATTCGGAAACAGCGGAGGAGCTTGGCATAAACCCAAAATCGGTCGACAACGCTCTTCAGAGAATCAGGCGGAAGTTCCGCAGTTGAGGAAAGACTCAACCTCAACATTTTAATTTCGGTAGAAACCCAATCCCAGGGTTCTATAATATAACAAGCCATGTCAATTAATTCGCAAAAATTGTTATTACGCTCTGATTGCAGGTTTAGTCCGCACGGCAAATACTATGAAGTGAGGGAATTATATGTTCGAAGACAAGAAGTTGGTATGCCGTAATTGCGGAAAAGAATTCGTTTTTACAGCCGGCGAGCAGGAATTCTATGCAGAGAAAGGCTTTGAGAATGAGCCCAAAATGTGCAAGGATTGCAGAAGAGCCAAGAAGGAAGAGGGCAAGCAGTATTACACTGCTGTTTGCGCATCTTGCGGAAAAGAAGCAAGAGTACCTTTCAAGCCACATGACGACCGTCCTGTATATTGCAGCGATTGCTTCGCAAAGCAGAGACACGCGTAAATACTTCGTATTTACGAGATTATGGCATAATCTTAGAGTTTTAGAAATTAACCGGCGGAGATATCTCCGCCGATTTTTCTTTTGGGGTTGAAATGGGCGAAGAAATGGCGTATAATATTAAGAAAACACGTCTTTAGGAGGCTTATATATGGAAATTACAAAGGATACAATGATATACGACATCGTCGCTTATGACAGCGGGTGTGCGGATTTGTTTATGGAGATAGGAATGCATTGCTTCAGCTGCCCGGCGGCTTTGTTTGAGACTGTCGACGAGGCTTGCGCTGTGCACGGAGTCGACACCGACGACTTTCTTGAAGAGCTGAGGGCTTATTTCGCGGAGCACACTCCGGAAGCAGAGACTGAAAATGCTGAGTAAGAGGCTTCTGTGCTGCTCTGAAATGGTTCGTGGCTCGGTTGCCTGCGATATCGGGACTGACCATGCATGGCTTCCGATATATCTGGTTCAGTCTGGAAAGTGCGAGCGCGCCTATGCCTGCGACATCGCTGAGGGTCCGCTTTCGTTTGCAAGGAAGAACATTGCGGATTCAGGACTTGAAGACAGGATAGAGACGGTTCTTTCGGACGGGCTTATAGAGATTTCCGATGGGGAGATAACCGACATCATCATCGCCGGAATGGGCGGGGAAATGATTCGGGATATTCTCGCCGGCGGCGGGGACAAGGCAAAAAAGGCGAACCTCGTTTTGCAGCCGAACACCCGGGCGTGGGAGCTTGTCGACTGGCTGTCGGGAAACGGCTTTGAGGTTGTCCTCGAGAAAGCCGTCCGCGACGGGAAATTCATCTATCCCGTTATAAATGCGAAATACTCCGGAAATCCGAGAATTCTCACCCAGGCGGAATGCCTGACGGCGGGGCTGGATTTAAGCGAAGAGATTTCAGGGGAATATCTTTCGACGCAGGTGAAGCGTTTAAGAGACGTCGCAAATGGCATGAAGATGGCTTTGAATCCGGATTCTGATGAACTTGAAGAGCTCGAACGGACAGCCGACGAAATAGAAAAGCTTCTGAGGGAGGCTAAAAAATGACTACAGTAAGAGACATCTATAATTATATTGACAGCTTCGCGCCATACAGGACGCAGGACAGCTGGGACAATTCGGGACTTTTGGTCGGGGACGGAAGTGAACCGGTCACCAAGGCTCTTTGCGCCCTGGATGCATCGATCCCAGCAATACTTGAGGCAGAGAATCTGGGCTGCCAGCTGATTTTAACTCATCATCCGGTCATTTTCGATCCGCTAAGGAGCCTTGATTCAACCGTCCCGGCGGCTCTGCTGTTTAAAAAGGGAATCGCCTGTATTTCGTCCCACACGAATCTTGATAGTGCCGAATATGGCATCAGCGACATGATGGCTGATAAGCTTGGGCTTAAGAATCTCCACAAAATTATTGATATAAACCGAAATGACCCCGTTACAGGCAGAGTTGTTGGCTACGGTGCAATCGGGGAATGCGAAAAAGAAATGACTCCTGATGAGTTAGCAAGGCTCTGCAAGGAGAGGTTTAATTGCATTGCGATCAAGTATGTCGCCGGCAACCGTAATATCAAGACCGTCGGCATGATTTCCGGAGCTGGCGGCTCATATGTCACGAACGCGAGTGAACTGGGCTGTGATGCCTATGTTTCCGGAGACGTGAAGCAGGATAACTTCATCGAAGCTGAACGCCTCGGCATAACCCTTATAGATGCCGGGCATTTCGAGACGGAGACCATTGCAATGGAGTATCTGAAAGATAAGCTCGGAAAGCAGTTTCCGGAAGTTGAGTTTGTGGTTTCGGAAGACAGCTTTTTGGCAAAAACAATTTAATCGGAGGCTCTTATGAAAAGATTACTGTCTGTCACAGTTTGCATAGTTCTCGTCCTCACCACTTTCACAGCTTGTGGGAGCGGAGATATCGCCATCAATTACACCGACGATATGCGGGACATAACTTCAATGGAGCTTGTCTCGGAAATGGGGATTGGATATAACCTCGGAAACAGCCTGGACGTCTGCAATGCGGACAGGGACGGCGACGGTGAGATTGATGAAAACTCAGATGACGTCGATGAGACGCTCTGGGGGAATCCGGTTGTCACGAAAGAGCTTCTTGAGTTCGTCAAGGAATCGGGGTTCAATTCAGTCAGAATCCCCATCACCTGGCGCGACCATATTGATGAAGATTACAACATCGATGAAGAGTGGATGGACAGGGTGCAGGAGATTGTCGACTATGCCTATGATTTGGGGCTTTACGTTATCATAAATGTCCACCACGACGGCGGCGGTGACCCGCAGTTCGGGGCTTGGATCAGAAATGCATCCACCGACTATGACGGAGTTTTAGATAAGTACTTAACCATCTGGCAGCAGATTTGCGACAAGTTTGAGGACTATGGCGACAGGCTCATCTTTGAATCTATGAATGAAGTCGGATTTGATGACCTCGATGACTGGCTGGCATATGAGACCTTAAACAACCTCAACCAGGCGTTTGTCGACCTTGTGCGCTCAAGCGGCGGGAACAATCCGGACAGGCACCTGCTGATTGCCGGCTACTGGACAGATATCGACGCGACATGTTCGAGCTTATTTGAAATGCCGGACGACCCGATGGACAGGTGCATACTCTCGGTTCACTACTACACCCCATGGCAGTTCTGCACCACTACCCAGCAGTATGAGTGGGGCAGTGACGAGGAAATTGAGCTGATGGAGTCGAAAATCGAGAAGCTGAAGAGCTACTATGTGGACAATGGCGTCCCGGTAATTATTGGAGAATACGGGACATGTCTCGGGAATGACGAGGATTCAAGGGTACTCTTCTGCAAGACACTGGTGAGCCTATGTTCAGATGCAGGGATTCCGACTTATATATGGGATGACGGAAGTCTTCTTGAAAGAGATACACTGACATGGCAGAATGAAGATATGATAAAGGCGATAAGGAAAGCAGCGAAATAATGGCTTTAGACGGGGTTTATTTAAGCCTGCTTCGGCAGGAAATGGCTCAGGTGCTCATCGGGACACGGGTGGACAAGATCCATCAGCCATCACGGGACAATTTAATAATAACTTTCCGGACTATGTCTAGCGGCACAAAAAAGGTTCTCTTTTCGGCGAATGCAGGCACCGCGAGGGTGCACCTGAGCAAAAGCGAGCTTGAAAACCCGAAAACTCCGCCGATGTTCTGTATGCTGCTCCGGAAGCACCTGGGCTCTGCAAAGCTCATAGATATCCGGCAGGACGGGTTTGAGAGAATCCTCAATTTCGACTTTGAAGCTACAGATGAGTTCGGGGACAGGGTTATTCTCACTCTTGCCGCTGAGATTATGGGCAGGTGCTCTAATGTCGTCCTCATCAATCAGGACGGGCGGGTCATCGACTCTATCAAGCGCGTCAGTGAAGATATGTCGAGCGTCCGGCTGGTCTTGCCGGGAATCGCATATTCGCTCCCGCCGAGAGACGAAAGAATCAGCCTTTTTGAGATCGATAAAGAAGCTCTTGAGAATGGAATGCGGTCATCTTCCCAGAAAGATGCATCCAAAACTCTGGTCAGGCTCATCGAGGGAATCTCGCCTGTATTTGCACGCGAGGCGGTTTTCTATGCTCTCAGAGGCGACGAGAAGCCGGCAAGCGAATTCACGGATGACGAAATGGGGCGGCTTCTATTCTATCTTAATAATACTGCCAGCGATATCAAGTCTGGGGAGAATAAGTATGTGATTCTCAAGGACAGAAGCGGCTTGATGAAAGATTTCTGCTTCGTGGACATCCACCAGTATGGGAACCTGATGATTTCAAAGGAGTATGACAGCCCGTCGGAGCTACTCGACAGCTTCTACCGGGAAAGGGACACAGCTCTTCAGACAAGGCAGCGTGCGCAGGACCTTTTCAAGCTTGTTATGAGCCTGAGTGAAAGGACTGAAAGGCGAGTTGCGGCGCAGAAGCTTAAATTAAAAGAGTGCGAGAACCGTGACGAACTGAGGATCAAGGGCGACCTCATAATGGCAAATCTCTACAGAATCGAAAAGGGCGACGGAAGCGCGGTTCTTGAAAACTTCTATGACGAAAACTGCCCGACGGTCACTATAAGCCTTGACAGGCGGCTGACTCCCGCGCAGAACGCACAGCAGTACTATAGAGAATATAGAAAAGCCGACACCGCTGACAAAAAGCTGAGGGAGCTGATTGAGAGCGGCGAGAACGAGATAAAGTACCTGGAATCCGTTTTCGATTCGCTTTCACGTGCTTCCTCCGAGGGAGAACTGGCGGAGATAAAGGCAGAATTAGCATCCGAGGGATATGTCCGGCTTTCACGCTCGAAAGGCAAGGACGCGAAGCCTCTTCCTCCAATAGAATATCGCTCTTCGGACGGATTCAGGATTTATGTTGGCAGAAACAACCGGCAGAACGACCAGCTCACGCTCAAGACCGCAGAGAAGACGGACATCTGGCTTCACACGAAAGACTTTACCGGCTCGCATGTCATAATTTCGACCCACGGCGGGGAGGTTCCGGAAAAGACCATCGAGGAGGCGGCGTTGATTGCGGCTTATAACTCCTCGGCGAGAAATTCGTCGCTCGTTCCGGTCGACTATACGCTTGTGAGATACGTGAAGAAGCCCTCCGGCGGCAAGCCGGGAATGGTCATCTTCACAAACCAGAAAACACTCTATGTCACCCCAGATGAGGAGACGGTCGAGGCTCTGAGAATTGACAGAAAGTAGGCTCAGGATGGAAAGATTTGAAAGGACACTTACGTATTTTATAGCAATAATAGTATTTTTCTTTGCTCTGCCTATGATTCTTGTGGCGGTTGTCAGTAATGTCGGAGAGGAGTACAGCGCGGCGATAGGGTCTGTTTACAACATGTGTCCGATATTGGATCTCTGCTTCGGGATGGTCGTTGGCTTCTTCTACGGAAGAAATAAAGGCGGCGACTGGCTCGTGGCACTTGAATCAGGCGTTGCGTTCATCCCCTGCGTCTACATTTTCTTCAACTCGACGGCGTGGATTTATGTCATACTCATCATGCTCGCAACCGCGCTCGGAATCGTCCTCGGCAAGGTGTTTGGGGACAGGGTTGGGAGAAGATAGGTTGACATTTCCTGAAAATCGTGATATAATCTAATCGGAAGTTGCAGAGATTTAGCGGTAAGTTCCGATTAGGAGGCAAAAATATATGGACTATATCAGGCGAGATAAATATCTGAATATGCTCATAGACCGCAAGGGAAACGGTCTTGTCAAGGTTATAACCGGCATAAGACGATGCGGAAAGAGCTTTCTCTTGTTTGAAATATTCTATAATTATTTATTAGAAAGTGGTGTCAAGTCGGAAAATATCATCACCATTGCACTTGATGACGACAGATATTCGGAGCTTCGCGACTGCGGGAAGCTTTCGGAGTATATCAGGTCGAAGATTGCCGATGATGGTGAGATGTACTATGTTCTTATCGATGAAGTACAGTATGCCATCACTCGTGCTGAGATGAAAAATCCAGAAGAAATAAGGCTTTATAACGTCTTGAACGGTCTTATGCGGCTTAAAAATGTGGATATATATGTCACCGGAAGCAACTCCAAGCTCCTGAGCCGGGATGTTATGACCGCATTTCGTGGCAGAGGAGACACTGTTGAGGTTTATCCCCTCACTTTTAAAGAATATTATGACTATGTCGGCGGAGACAGAAGTGAGGCTTATGAGAATTATTCACTCTATGGCGGAATGCCATTCACTCTATTCAGAAAATCAGATGAGGACAAGGCAAGATACCTGAGCGAGCTTTTCACTGAAGTCTATTTCAAAGACATAGTTGAAAGATATGGAATCAAGCTTCCGGAGATTTTAGGCGAGCTTACCGATGACCTTTGTTCGTCCGTCGGGTCGCTTACCAATCCATCAAAGATAGCGAGAACCATTGCAAGTACCAAAGGCATAAAGGTTGACAGTGAGACTGTTTCGAGCTATCTTAATTGTCTGACCGAGTCTTTCCTTTTCAGATGTGCCAAAAGATACGACGTCAAGGGCAAAAAGTATTTCGACTACCCAAGCAAATACTACTGTGCGGATGTGGGACTTCGGAATTCAAGACTCAATTTCCGCCAGCAGGAACCGACTCATATTATGGAGAATATCATCTATAATGAGCTTATCTACAGAGGATATTCGGTAGATGTGGGGGTTGTGCCGGCAAGTAATGGTGCCTCGACCTGTGAGATTGATTTTGTTGCAAATATGGGTTCAAGGAGAATATATATCCAGTCGGCGTTCAGCGTGGATTCCGATGAAAAAGCTGAAACCGAGCTCCGATCGCTCAGAAGCGTAAACGACTTTTTCAAGAAAGTTGTCGTTTCGGGACTTTACGGCAAGGCGTGGTATGATGAGCAAGGAATTTTGCATATGGGACTTTACGAGTTCTTTCTTAATGAAAACTCCCTGAACATTTAAACTGAGTCTGAAAAAACGCTTGACAACCGTATTTTCTTGTGATATACTTTAATTCGTGCCTGCCGGTGTGATGGAATTGGCAGACGTGCTGGACTCAAAATCCAGTGGTAGAGATACCGTACCGGTTCGACCCCGGTCACCGGCACCAGTAGCTCACTTCGTGAGCTACCAAAGAAGACGCCTTTTGGCGTCTTCTTTGCTTTGTACCTCATTTCGGAATCTTATTTGCACGAAAATAACAGTTTTGACGGATTTGCGAGCGGCAAATTCGTCATATTTTCCTGAAAAATAAAGCTTGACAAATTCTTAGTCAACAAGTATAATTGAATAGTATGCGAACAGATAGCTACTGGCGTAGCTATCTGGGGAAGTTGCTTCGCAACTTCCGGGTTTCAATATCTACGCAAATTTAATTCTAACGAAAGGAGAGAAAACATGCCTACCTTTAACCAGTTGGTTCGCAAGGGAAGAGAAGTTTCTGTCTACAAGTCAACAGCACCTGCACTTCAGAAGATTTACAACTCCAAGAAGAAAGTCAGCGTTGATTTGTCCTGCCCTCAGAAGAGAGGCGTTTGCACTGCTGTAAAGACTCAGACTCCTAAGAAGCCTAACTCAGCTATGAGAAAGATCGCAAGAGTTCGTCTTACAAACGGCACAGAAGTCACTGCTTACATCCCCGGAATCGGACACAACCTCCAGGAGCATAGCGTTGTTCTCATCAGAGGCGGCAGAGTCAAGGATCTCCCTGGTGTGCGTTACCACATCATCAGAGGAACTCTCGATACTCAGGGCGTTGCCAAGAGAATGCAGGCAAGATCCAAGTACGGCGCAAAGAGACCGAAGGCTGCAAAGAAGTAATCAGTAACACAGTCCGAGAGTGTTCGGACAAAACAAAAAAGCGAAAATCCACCACAGTCATGTGGAGTTAACATATATATGCGAGCTGTGCTCGCAGCGAACATTGTTCGCGGGTTATCTCTTACGGACTGACGGGGTCACTGCGGGAGAGCTTGAGTGAAGCCATTCCGACAGCTTTTTCGGGTGAAAACGAGTACCCATGATATCATTCTATTATGAAGGAGGGAAGCGAAGTGCCAAGAAGAGGTAATATTGCAAAACGTGATGTTTTGGAAGATCCGGTGTATAATTCTAAGCTCGTCACTCGTCTCATAAACAACATTATGGTTGACGGTAAGAAAGGCGTAGCTCAGAAGATTGTGTACGACGCATTTGAAATTGTAGAAACAAAGTCCGGTAAGCCGGCTCTCGAAGCTTTCGAGCAGGCTATGGAAAACGTAATGCCGAACCTTGAGGTCAAGGCTCGCCGTGTTGGCGGTGCTACCTACCAGGTTCCTATGGAAGTACGTCCGGCAAGAAGACAGACATTAGGCTTAAGATGGATAGTCAAGTATTCCCGTGACAGACATGAGAAGACCATGAAAGAAAAGCTTGCAGGCGAAATCATGGATGCCATGAACGGTACCGGTGCTGCTGTCAAGAAGCGTGAGGACACTCACAAGATGGCTGAGGCAAACAAGGCTTTTGCTCATTTCCGTTGGTAATTTCCGACCGGATAACAGCTATCCTAAGAAGAGTATTTTCTTTCAGCGGTCTGCTTTTGGGTTAGGTTGACCGCACTAGCAATGCAGTAGCATTGCTGGGATAAAATCGCCCTCACAAAGGGGCATGGAGGATTTGTATGGCAAGAGATGTATCTTTGTCGATGACCCGAAACATCGGAATTATGGCCCATATCGATGCCGGCAAGACGACCACCACCGAGCGTATTCTCTACTACACGGGAATCAACCACAAGCTCGGCGAGGTTCATGACGGTGCGGCAACGATGGACTGGATGGAGCAGGAGCAGGAGAGAGGTATCACAATCACCTCCGCAGCTACCACTGCATACTGGAAAGGTCATAGAATCAACATCATCGACACCCCCGGTCACGTTGACTTTACCGTTGAGGTTGAGCGTTCTTTAAGAGTTCTCGACGGTGCGGTAACAGTTCTGTGTGCCAAGGGAGGCGTTGAGCCGCAGACCGAGACTGTTTGGAGACAGGCGGACAAGTATAATGTTCCCCGTATGATTTACGTCAACAAGATGGACATCATGGGTGCGAACTTCTATCACGTCCTCGACATGATCCATCAGCGTCTCAAGGCTAACGCTGTTCCAATACAGCTTCCTATCGGAAGCGAAACTTTCTTCAAGGGAATCATCGATCTCCTTGAAATGAAAGCTTATGTTTACTATAACGAACTCGGAACCGACATCAGGGTTGAAGATATCCCTGAGAACATGGTTGAAGAAGCTGAAAAGTATCGTCAGCAGATGGTTGAGTCGGTTGCTGAGCTTAATGACGACCTTATGGAGAAGTATCTCGACGGCGGAGAGCTCACCATTGAAGAGCTCAAGGCTGACATAAGAGCGGCGACAATCGCTAACAAGATGGTTCCCGTTGTCTGCGGAACATCCTATAAGAACAAGGGCGTTCAGAAGCTCCTTGACGCGATCGTAGATTATATGCCGGCTCCTACAGATATCGAGGACATCAAGGGCATCAACCCCGAGACTGGCGAGGAGGAGACAAGACCCTCCGACGACAACGCTCCGTTTGCAGCACTCGCATTCAAGATTGCTACTGACCCGTTCGTCGGAAAGCTCTGCTTCTTCAGAGTTTACTCGGGAACACTTAACACAGGCGAAACGGTTCTTAACTGCACCAAGGACACCAACGAAAGAATGGGACGTGTTCTTCAGATGCACTCCAACCACCGTAAGGATATCGACACCTGCTATGCTGGCGATATCTATGCAGTAGTCGGCGTAAAGAACACTACAACAGGTGACACACTTTGCGATGCAAAGCACCCGATAATCCTTGAATCAATGGAATTCCCGGATCCTGTTATCCAGCTCGCTATCGAGCCTAAGACCAAGGCTGGTCAGGAAAAGATGGCTATAGCTCTTAACAAGCTTGCCGAGGAAGACCCGACATTCAAGACCTGGACGGATGAAGAAACCGGTCAGACCATCATCGCCGGAATGGGCGAACTTCACCTCGAAATCATCGTTGACAGAATGCTCCGTGAATTCAAGGTTGAAGCTAACGTAGGTGCACCTCAGGTTGCCTACAAGGAAACTGTCAGAAAGCTTTCAGATGTCGAGTGCAAGTATGCTCGTCAGTCTGGTGGTAAGGGACAGTATGGTCACGTCAAGATCAGGCTTTCTCCGAACGAATCGGGCAAGGGCTACGAATTCACCAACTCTATCGTCGGCGGTGCTATTCCTAAGGAATACATTCCGGCTGTAGACAAGGGTATTCAGGGAGCTATGAAGTCCGGCGTTTTGGCAGGATATCCTGTTGTTGACGTCAAGGTTGAGCTTTATGATGGTTCTTACCATGAGGTTGACTCTTCTGAAACCGCATTCATGATCGCTGGTTCTATGGCGTTCAAGGATGCTATGAAGAAAGCTGACCCGGTTATACTCGAACCTATCATGAAGGTTGCCTGCATTGTTCCGGAAGAGTATATGGGAACCGCTATCGGCGACCTCAACTCTCGCCGTGGACAGATTCTCGGACAGGAAATCAATTCTGGTGTTGCCCAGATAGATGCTCTCGTTCCGCTTTCTGAAATGTTCGGTTATTCAAACGACTTGCGTTCAAAGACCCAGGGCAGAGGACAGTACACGATGGAGCCGCACAGCTACACCGACGTTCCGAAGTCTGTTGCTGAGAACATCATGTCGACCCGCAAGCACGCGAACGACTGAAACTGAATTTCACAAAACTTTTTCATGGGTAAATGCAAATTTCTCTTGCATTTCCATGAGTAATCTGTTAATATTAGAGTACCAAACAATTTTCAAGGGAGGAAATTCCAATGGCAAAGCAAAAATTTGAAAGAAACAAGCCCCACGTTAACGTAGGTACCATCGGACACGTTGACCACGGCAAGACCACTCTTACCGCAGCAATCACCAAGGTTCTGGCTATGAAGGGTCAGGCAAAGTTTGAGGCTTACGATATGATCGATAAGGCTCCTGAGGAGAGAGAGCGTGGTATCACCATCAACACCGCTCACGTTGAGTATGAGACTGACAAGCGTCACTATGCTCACGTTGACTGCCCCGGCCATGCTGACTACGTTAAGAACATGATCACCGGTGCTGCTCAGATGGACGGCGCAATCCTCGTTGTTGCTGCTTCTGATGGACCTATGGCTCAGACCAGAGAGCACATTCTTCTCGCTCGTCAGGTTGGCGTTCCTGCAATCGTTGTTTTCATGAACAAGGTTGACCAGGTTGACGACCCTGAGCTTCTCGAGCTCGTTGAGATGGACATCCGCGACCTTCTCAGCTCCTACGATTTCCCTGGCGACGACATTCCGATAATCCAGGGTTCTGCTCTTCAGGCTCTCGAATCCACTTCTACCGATCCTGACGCTCCTGAGTATGCTTGCATCAAGGAACTCATGGACGCTGTTGACGATTATATTCCTACTCCTGACCGTAAGGCTGATATGCCGTTCCTTATGCCTGTTGAGGACACCATGACCATCACCGGACGTGGTACCGTTGCAACTGGTAGAGTTGAGCGTGGACAGGTTAAGCTCGGCGACGAAGTTGAGATCATCGGTCTCACCGAAGAGAGAGCTAAGACCGTTGTTACCGGTCTTGAAATGTTCAGAAAGACCCTCGACTATGCTGAGACTGGCGACAACATCGGCGCACTCCTCAGAGGTGTCCAGAGAAAGGACATCGAAAGAGGACAGGTTCTCTGCAAGCCCGGTTCCATCCATCCTTTGACCAAGTTCAAGGGACAGGTTTACGTTCTTAAGAAGGAAGAGGGCGGACGTCATACTCCGTTCTTCACCAACTATCGTCCTCAGTTCTACTTCAGAACCACTGACGTTACCGGCACCATCACACTTCCTGAGGGTAAGGAAATGTGCATGCCTGGTGACAACGTTGAGATCAGCGTTGAACTTATCACCCCGATTGCTATCGAGAACGGACTCCGCTTCGCTATCCGTGAGGGCGGCAGAACCGTTGGTTCAGGCGTTGTTATCGCAACCGAATGATAAAGACATTTTCTTGACCCCTTTGTTGACCGGAGGCGCAGATGCTCGAAAGAACACCTGCGCCTCCGGGTTTTTGTCGCCCTGCGGGCGACACCGCTCCCGTTGGTCGCGGCACCTCTCAGTCAGCCTAGCGGCTGACAGCTCCCCTTGGCAGGGGAGCCTTTAAATTTTTCGTCAAACCCCTTGACAACCGCTCCACTCTGTGATATGATAGTGATATCAAAATGATATCACTTTGGATATCAAAGAAAGGCGGAATATATATGGCGAATATCAATGTTGGAATGACGGAGTTTCCGGTTAAGAATGTGAAGAAAGGTATGCCGGTTTTGCTTGCGACCATAGTCGGGCTGACTCTCTCGGTGCTGATCATTATCGCTGGCGGAGTGCTTCTTGAAGATGGGAACGAAGTGCTTGGAGCTGTGCTCCTGGTGGTCGGAATTATCTGGTGCTGCCTCGGGTGGATTCCGGTTATGGGGCTTAAGGTTCTCAAGCCGCAGGAGGCTAGAGTTCTCACTCTCTTCGGAAAGTATGTCGGAACCCTCAAGGGCGACGGGTTCTATTATGTCAACCCGTTCTGCGTGTCGTTTAATCCGGCAGCTAAGACCAAGCTCAGCCAGTCGGGAGACGTTGCCGGTTCACGAAACACTCCTGCTTCGCAGATTTTCCTGAATGCGTCGACAGGCGAGATTGGCGTCAACCCGAACGAGACGAAGATTTCCCTCAAGATTATGACCCTAAATAACTCAAGGCAGAAAATCAACGACTGCCTCGGTAACCCGATTGAAATTGGAATCGCGGTTATGTGGAGGGTTGTCGACACGGCAAAGGCGGTCTTCAACGTCGATAACTACAAGGAATACCTTTCGCTCCAGTGCGACTCGGCTCTTAGAGAGATTGTCAAGATGTACCCTTACGATGTCGCTCCGAATGTCGACACCACCGGTGACGGAATTGCCGACGAGGGAAGCTTGAGAGGTTCAAGCGAGATAGTCGCTGCCCGAATCAAGGACAGAATTCAGCAGAGGGTCGACGATGCTGGTCTTGAGATTGTCGAGGCGAGAATCACTTACCTGGCATACGCTCCCGAGATTGCGGCAGTTATGCTCCAGCGTCAGCAGGCATCCGCAATTATCGAAGCAAGAAAGATGATAGTTGACGGAGCTGTCGGCATGGTTGAAATGGCTCTTGAGAGAATCAACGAGGGCGGGCTTGTGAACCTGGATGACGAGAGAAAGGCGGCAATGGTTTCAAATCTCCTGGTCGTCCTCTGCGGCAATCACGATGCTCAGCCGGTTGTGAATTCCGGCAGCTTATACTAGAATCAGGATGATGGATAGATGGCTGATAAAAAAGCAGTACCTTTAAGGATTTCGGAACAGCTCTACAATTCCCTTGCCGCATGGGCTGAAGACGATTTCCGCTCCCTCAACGGGCAGATCGAATACCTCCTCACAGAATGTGTCCGCCAGAGAAAGAAAAATGGCGGATATGTTGGGAGAGATATCGATAAGCCGCTTGATGTGGATCTGAGCAATACAAAAAAGACCGACCGAGGGTGACCTCGGTCGGGTTTTATAGTGGAAGGAACTGTTTACAGGCACATTTCGTAAATCTTCTCGACATCGTCTGGGGACAGGTTCTTGAGCCCGGTTATGACGCCGCCGGCGCAGGCATGGGAAGCCATTGCTTTGAAATGAGTGGTGTCGATGCCGAGGTCTCCGAGATTCGGCTTGAGCCCAAGGGTCTCGAAGCAGAACTTGGAGCAAGCTTCAATTGCTTTCTTTGCGCCGTCCATCGGGTCGAGCCCTGATTCTGTTCCGAAAACAGTGACGCCGAAGCGGTAGATTGCGGGAGCGGTCGATTCATCCAAAATGTAGGTCAGCCAGCGGGGAGTGAGGATTGCCAGACCGTGACCGTGGGTGATGTCATAGTAGGCGGAGAGCTCGTGCTCCATCATGTGGCAGGCGCAGCCGTGGACGGTTCCGCCGTCGAGGATGGTGTTCAGTGCCATAGAGGACGCCCACATCAGGTTGGCTCTCTCTTCGTAGTTATCCGGCTCTTTCATAGCTATCGGTGCCCACTTGACGACGGTGCGCATGACTGCTTCCTGCATTTCGAGTAAGAGATCGAAAGTGGCGTCGCCAGCGAGATAGTAGTTGTCGAGGACATGGTTGAAGATATCGAACGCGCCACATGCAGTCTGATAGGAGGGCAGGGTGTAGCTGTATTCAGGGTTCTCGAAAGCGACTCTCGGGATGAGTGCCGATCCGCCGAGACCTATCTTCTCATTGGTGTCCATGTTGGAGATTACCGCCCAGGCGTCCATTTCGGAGCCGGTTGCGGCGTTAGTAAGAATCGCGACCAAGGGGAGAGCTTCGGTGACCCATACTCCGCCGGAAACCAGCTTCCAGACGTCGCCGTCGGGAGTCTTTGCAGCAGCCGCAACGCCCTTGGCACAGTCAATAGTGGAGCCGCCGCCAGCAGCGAGTATGACGTCAATTCCCTCGCGCTTGCATATCTCTGCGCCCTTGTTGGCAGTGGAGTGACGCGGGTTCGGCTCAACGCCGGAAAGCTCGAAAAGCTCGATGCCGCTTTCCTTGCAGAGAGAAACTATCTCGTCATAAAGCCCGTTGCGCTTGATAGAGCCTCCGCCGTAGACGAGAAGCACTTTGTTGCCAAATTGCTTCAGTTCAGCCGGAAGATTCTTAAGATGGCTCTTGCCGAAATAAACCTTGTCGGGATTGTGGAAAATGAAATCGTTCATGTGTATACCTCCATGTTATTTATTGTTATAGCAAAAGTGAGTGATATGCGTCAATACCAGTCGTGCTTTTCGTTTCTGTCGAGAGCGTTGATGGCTTCCATCTCTTCATCCGTCAGCTCGAAGCCGAAGAGATCGAGATTCTCACGGATATGGTCTGGGTCGCTCGAACCGGGGATTACCACCACGCCTTTCTGGAGATTCCATCTGAGTATTACCTGTGCAGATGATACTCCGTGCGCTTCGGCAATGGCGACGATGGTCTCGTCGTTAAGAAGCTCCGAGGTGTGACCTCTTCCGCCTAGCGGATACCAGCCCTGGACTACGATTCCGAGGCTCTGGATATAGGGGATGACGTCGTTTTCCTGGTAGTATGGATGGATCTCGTTCTGGACTAATGCCGGTGTGATATTGACCTGCGGGAGGAACTCCTCAAGCTCTTCGATATACCAGTTTGAAAGTCCGATTGAGCGGACTTTTCCGTCGGCGACCGCCTGTTCAAGTGCAAGATAGGCTTCGACATCGCCGTCGCCAGGATGGTGAAGAATTATCATGTCGATATAGTCGAGCCCCATACGCTCAAGTGCGTCGTCAATCGCCTCTGCGGCATAGGAATACTGCGTCGGATAGAGCTTCGTTATTACGAAAATCTCTTCACGTGGGACATCGGAATCGCGGATTGCCTGACCGACTGCGGCTTCGTTGCCATACATGTAGGCGGTGTCAATCAATCTTCCTCCGGCTTCGAGAAGAGCGGCAATTGACACTGCACACTCTTCATCCGAAAGGCTGTAGGTTCCAAGACCCATTATCGGCATTTCGTAGCCGCTGTTTAAGAGAACGGTTTTCGTTTCAAAGTTGAATACTCCCACCTCGGACACTTCGCTAACCTCACTTTCCGGTAAATCCAGGCTCTCAATCCATTCTGTAACGTCATCTTCAGTTGCATCGCCAGAGAATCTTCTGCCGTCGTTCCATGAGACAGAGTCGGAGACGAGAGAGTGCAGGTTTTCGGCACTGGAGCCGATGCCGCTTGAGTGGGAGGTGCAGAATGGGATGATGGTGACATCCTCTAAATCATAGCTTTCAAGGAAAGTATAGATAATTTTCGGAGCCTGACCGTGCCAGATTGGGTAGCCGAGGAAGATCACGTCGTACTGAGATATATCTTCAACTGCGCCGTCGATTTCGGGACGGGCGGAGTCGTCGCTCTGCTCCTGGTCGGCACGACCACCGGTGTAGTACTGCAAATCTTCCTCCGTATACGGGTCGGCGGCGACTATTTCGTAAACGTCTGCACCAGTCTCAGAGGCGATCCATTCGGCAATCTGTTCAGTAGTTCCGGTGCAGGAGAAGTAGGCGACAAGGATTTTGCTGCCTGAGGATTCGGTTGCCTCGGCTTCCGGTTCTGGCTCTGTAGAGCTTGTTGTGGATTCAGTAGCTTCATTAGTGGGTTCAGTTGTGGCTTTGGTGACTGCGTCGGTTTGCTCTTCTGATACGGCTTGCGTTCCGCAGGAAGTGAGCAAAAGGGCTGAGAGCAGAATTGCAACAAGTTTCTTCATCGCGATTACCTCCATATCAATATTTTTGGGTCAACATTATTATAACATAGCGGTCGCTCAATATCAAATATGCATATTATATTGCAAGATATACTTGAAAAGTATAGATAAGCGTGGTAAAATGAATATGAGGAGGGATTTCGATGGACATACGGTCGCTTCAATATTTTCTGGCGGTTGCACGGGAAGAGAGCATCACGAAAGCTGCCGAGACGCTTCACATGACTCAGCCGCCGCTTTCGAGGGCAATCAAAGACCTTGAAGACGAGCTTGGCAAGCAGCTGTTTATCCGAGGGAGCAGGAAAGTTACACTCACGGACGACGGGATGATTTTAAGAGGTCGGGCAGAAGAGCTTTTAGACCTGATGGAGAAGACAAAAAATGAAATGATTTCGTCGGATTATGACATCAGCGGCGATGTTTATATAGGTGGCGGGGAGTCGGAGGCGATCTCGTTCCTGGCTGACGCTGCCTGTGAGCTCCAGAAAAGGTATCCGAATATCCACTACCATATTTATGCCGGAGACGGAGAGCAGGTTGCAGAAAAGCTTGACAAGGGGCTTATCGATTTTGGACTTCTGGTTGCTGAGCCGACGGGGTTCGAGAAGCATGACTATATCCGTCTCCCGACCAAAGACACCTGGGGAGTGCTCATGAGGGACGACAGTCCGCTTGCGGGCAGGGACTATATAACGGCGGAAGACCTATGGGATAAGCCGCTCATCGTTTCCCAACAGGCATCAAAAACAGGCGAAATGTTCCGCTGGCTCAAACGCAGCGAGGATGAACTGAATATTGTTCTGAAATATGATTTGATATACAATGCCTCGCAGTTCGTGAAATCGGGACTCGGCTACCTCATCGGGCTTGATAAGCTCATAAACACATCAGGCGACAGCGGGCTCTGCTTCAAGCCGGTATACCCAAAGTGGGAGTCGGATCTGTACTTCGTCTGGAAGAAGTATCAGGTATTTTCGAGAGCTTCGGCGGCGTATCTCGGAGCAATGCAAGCTCTCAACTCAACACAAAAATAAATTCGTGTTGTTCAGTTCACCTCTGAAATCTCCTATAATAAAATCATCAGCTGAGGCTGAAATTAATGTTTAGGAGACTCTATTATGAACACAGACAAAATTGTTGCAGAATCGATTGCAAAGGACTATGCGCCCAAGGACACCTCAAAAATTGTTGCCCTCAAGAAGCTTGACCGCAAGGCGAAGAGCAAGGCGAACGTTTTTGGGTACACTTTCGGAGTTATCATGACCCTGGTCTTAGGCGTCGGCATGTGCCTTGCAATGGGAGTTATCGGCGGCGGAACCGTGGCGATGATGGTCTTGGGAATCGTCATCGGAGTTATCGGAATTATAGGCGTGAGCGTCAACTATCCGATTTACCGTAAGCTCATTGAGAGCGGGAAGAAGCAGTATGCAAGTGACATCTTAAGGCTTGCAAAAGAGATTAGCGACAAGGCGGAATAATCAAGGACGTCTGGAAAGGGCGGTGGCAAGATGAACAAATCAGAAAGTAAATACTTTAACACTGCCCTTTTGATGGACGAGGCGTTGCTTCTGCTTCTTGAGCGAAAGGATTTGGAATTCATCACCGTAAAGGAGATTTGTGAGAGAGCAGGAGTTAACCGGTCGACATTCTATCTTCACTATGAGAATATCGGCGACCTCGTGAACGAGACGGTTGAAATGATGGACTCAAAATTTCAGGCTTGCTTTTCCGAAAGTGGCGAGAGCTTTGTCGGGAATATCCAGAACAAGGAGCTCCCGGAGCTCGTCCTCATTACCGAAAAGTATCTTAAGCCCTATCTCGAATTTATCAGGGACAATAAATCCATCTACCGTGCATCGTTCCGGAACCCGAGCGGGATTCAGGCAGATGTGAAGTTTGAGTACATGAAAAAGTATATACTTAAGCCAATTATGTCCCGGTTCAGCATCCCGGCTGAGCAGCAGAGGTACTTTATCGACTACTATATCAACGGAGTCATGGCGATAATAAGACGCTGGCTGGCAGAAGACTGCAAGGATTCGGTTGAAATGATATGCACTGTCATTGAAGAATGCGTGCGTCCGGAGATTGGGTATGGGAAATAGTTTCATTGAGAGATACCGCACTGACTATGAATTCAGGACTTTTTCTGGGGCATGGCTGTCACTTGGGATAACCGTGCTGTTTGCTGTGTATAACGGCTATCTGGGGATAGCTTCGCTGTCACTCTGGCATGGAAGCATTGCAATTTACTATATACTGCTGGCTTTGATTCGCGGGATAATTCTTCTCTCTGAGCGAAAAAACAGGGCAAGGATCCGGACATTCCGGATAAGTTCGTGCTTTCTCTTGCTCCTCAATATTGCCCTCATCTGCCCGATTGCTCTCATGGTGATGTTCGAGAAGCCGGTCACGATGAGTAAGATTCCGGCAATCGCGATGGCGGCGTATACCACATACAAGATAATCATGGCGTCGGTGAATTTCGGGAGCAAAAAGAAAAAGCTCTCGGGAAATATCTTAATCTCGGAGCTGAGGGCGATAAGCCTTATTGATGCTATAGTGTCGGTGCTGTCGCTGCAGAACACGCTAATCATGGTGAATGGCGGTGCTGAAAGTATGCTGACGTTGTCCGCCATCACGAGCGGGGCGATGTATGCGCTGGTTCTCGTGATTACAATCAGGTTTCTTATGACAAAAATATCCCGTGCAGGCAGTTGACCGGCACGGGCTTTTCTTATGCAATATTAATCTGGCAGACCGCCATCGCCTTGAGGGCGTTTTCATGACTTTCTGGGCTTACGCCGGCACAGCAGGATGAGTCAACAGTTATCGGAATCTCCGGGAAAGCGGCTTTCAGGATCATTGCGTTCGAGATGACGCAGATGTCGGTGCAGAGACCGATGAGCTCTATTGACTCAAGATCCTTGATTTCCGAAAGCACCTTTGGAAGCTCAGTTGAGCCGAAAGAGGGCTTGTCAACGACCGTTGAGCCGCCTGCATATATTCCATCCGCAATCTCCCAGCCGGGAGTGCCCTTGACACAGTGGACAACAGGCAGGTTTTTGCCCTCCTGAGTGGAGAGATAATCGAGTGTGTGGGTGTCGCGGGTGTAGATGACCGCCCCGCCGGAAGCGAGATATTCCGAAACTTTCTTTTTGACGTTCGGGACAATAGCGACCGCCTCAGCAGTGCCCAAGGCACCATCGATGAAGTCGTTTTGCATGTCTATTACTATGAGGGTTTTCATGTTATGCTCCTATCTGTAAACTTCTCTTCGGTGACCAATGCTGAGGGCGAGGATGACGAGCTCACTTTCGTTTATGTCGCACAAAAGGCGGTAGTCGCCAATGCGATATCGCCAGATGCCCTTAAGGTCGCCTGTCAGAGCCTTGCCGTGGGCGTGCGGATCTTCGCAGCCGTCGAGATTCTTCTCAATCCAGTTTACTATCATCTTCTGGGTGTACTTGTCTAAGTTCCCGAGCTCCTTACGAGCTCGCTTTGAAAAAGCTACTGAGTACTTCATATACCGAGGCTCTTTCTGACCTCATCAAGAGTATAGGTCTTCGGGTCTTTCTGATACTCAGAATAAGCTTCCTCGGCGACAACCACGTCGTACTCGTCTTCAATCTTCTCGAAAAGTGCGCGCTTGAAAGCTTCACCCATAGAAACGCTGTGGAGTCTGGCATAGCTTTCAGCCAGATTTTTTTCACTTTCGGACAAACGGATGGAAAAAGTCATAATGGTGTCTCCTTTCTGTATTACAATGTGTTACACATACATTATAGCATATGCGTTGAGTGATGTCAATAGTGAAAACAAAAAGAGCCCTATTTCAAGGCTCTTATTTGGCGGAGAAGGAGGGATTCGAACCCTCGATGAGCTATCAACCCATACACGAGTTCCAGTCGTGCGCCATAAACCGGGCTAGGCGACTTCTCCATGCTTAGTTTATCTGTTCGCTTGCGAACTATGACATTATACGCTATTTTCAGCTCGATGTCAAGACCTTTTTCACAAATTTATTTGCTTTTCCTCCCGGAGTCCGGAAATTAGGACTGCGGGAGATTTTTTTTTGAAATTTGGGGTTGACAAACGGGAAATCCGGAGTATCATAAAATACAGAACAAAAGTTCAGAACACAAGTTTCTTTAAGGCGGCTTTGCGAGAGAAAAGCTCTTCCGGTGGACAAACCTACAGAATGAACAAAGCCGCCCCGGAGGACGACTTTGTTTCAAAGATTGGAAAAGGAAAAAGGAGAAATAAAAATATGAATGTTATCAAAAACACACAACTGTATTATATCAAGCTTTCTCCGAAATGTCAAGTACTTTTTTTAGAAATATATGAAATTCGGAGGGATGAATTTGGGTAAGCAGGATAGTTGTGATTTTAACAGGCTCAGGGCAAACGAAATCATAGAAAAGTGCCTTGAGATTCTCAATGATGAGGAAAAGCTTAAGGATGCAAGCGTTTCACAGCTGACGGGTGCGATTTCGTCCTTGTCGGATAGCTTCCTGACAGAATCTGAGGCTGACAGCACGGCGGACGATCCCTTGAGCAAGAGCATTTTTGAGCTTATTAAGGATCTCAAGAGCGACAAGCCGCAGTGAAAGGGGTGGGAGATTGCTCAGTGAGAAGCAGAAAAAGATTTTCGCGTTTGCGGAGTCGGACTACGACGCACTCATCTGCGACGGCGCGATCCGTTCCGGAAAAACTTCCGTCATGACGGTTGCATTTGTCGACTGGGCGATGGCGAACTTTTCCGGTCAGCGGTTCGGAATCTGCGGGAAGACAGCCGACGGTGCTGTGAAGAACATTATACTTCCGTTCATGTCGATGAGCTATTCAAACAAGAAATACCGCATCAAGTGGAAGCCGTCCTCAAAGGTGATGGAGGTCTCCCAGGGCAGTGTCAGGAACGTTTTCGAGTTTTTCGGCGGCAAGGATGAGTCAAGCTTCATTCTGATTCAGGGAAGAACATTTGCCGGTGCGCTTATCGACGAGGTGGCACTGATGCCGAAGTCGTTTGTTTCTCAGGCGGTGGCGAGGTGTTCGGTTGAGGGCTCGAAGCTGTGGTTTTCCTGCAACCCCGAGTCGCCGGAGCACTGGTTCTACCGGGAGTGGATTCTGAAAGCGGACGAAAGAAACGCCCTCTATCTGCATTTCAGATTGGAGGACAACCCGTCACTTTCAAAACGCATCATCGACCGCTACAAGAGCTACTACTCGGGTGCTTTCTATGAAAGATATATCGAGGGAAGATGGGTCTTGGCGGAGGGACTGGTTTACGAAATGAGCGAAGACTACATCACGGACGAGATTCCAACCCACGGCGAATACTACATTTCCTGCGACTATGGGACTATGAATCCCTGTTCGATGGGACTGTGGTGCGTTTCAAACGGCGTTGCTACGAGAATAGCGGAGTACTATTACGACGGCAGAGCTGAGAAAAAGCAGCTCACCGACGAGGACTACTACCTTGCTCTTGAGGCATTGGCGGGAGATCTTCCCGTGAGAAACGTGATAGTCGACCCGTCGGCATCGAGCTTCATCATTCTTATCAGAAAGAAAGGAAAGTTTCGAGTTAAAAAAGCCGACAACGACGTCATGAACGGCATCCGTCTTACGGCTGGGTTCTTAAAATCCGGGAAGCTTAAGATTCACCGAAGCTGCAAGAACGCTCTCCGGGAATTCTCGCTCTACCGTTGGGACGACAAGTCCGGAAACGACAGGGTTGTAAAAGAGAATGACCATGCGATGGACGAGATAAGATACTTCTCGTCGACAATATTGGCAAAGAAAAGAAATGAGGCTGAGCTCTCGGGGCTCAGGCTACTCTAGGAAAGGGGAAATTATATAAGTGTATACCTATCAGGATCTGGAAAAGGCAAAGAAAGGGGAACATGAGCTTGAGGGCTTTTTGAAGAGTGCTGTCGCGGACTATAAGACATCGAAAACCTACCGCGACACACTCGATGCCCTCGCCTACTGGCGAAACGAAAACCCGACCATCACGAAATACCGGAAGCTACTCTACACCGTTTCGGGAAGAGCTGTTCCGGACAACTACTCGGCGAACTTCCGGCTGGCTTCAAACGTCTACTTCCGGTTCGTCACACAGACGGTGCAGTATCTTCTTGGGTACGGCGCGAGGTTTGAAAACTCTGACACGAAGAAGCTTCTTGGCGGCAATAGCTTTGATCATGCATTGCAGGAGGCTTTGACCGATGCTCTGAACGGCGGGGTTTCCTATGGATTTATGAACCATGACAGAGTTGAGGTGTTCGGAGCGGAGGAGTTTGTGCCGCTTTATGATGAGGAGACAGGCGAGCTGAAAGCCGGAATCAGGTTCTGGCAGCTGGATATTGACAAGCCGCTGAGGCTCACCCTCTACGAGATTGACGGCTACACCGAATATATCCGCAGACGTGGAGAGGAGCTCACTGTCATGAAGCCGAAAAGGGCTTATAAGCAGATAGTTATCAGGTCTGAATATCAGGATGATTCGCTGATTGAAGAGAACTATGAGAGGCTGCCTATTGTGCCGCTCTACTCTCCGAGAAAGCAGTCGGGGATTGTTGGGCTAAGGCGGCAGATTGACTGCTACGACCTCATCGAATCGGGCTTTGCAAACGACATTGACGACGCTTCGATGATATACTGGACAATCTCAAATGCCGGCGGTATGGACGACATCGACCTTGCCAAGTTCATCGAGCACATGAAGACAGTCAGGGCGGCAGTGATCGAGGACGACGGTGCGCAGGCTGAGTCTCACACAACCGAGATTCCCTATGAAAGCCGGGAGGCAATGCTCACCCGTCTTGAAAACGAAATGTACCGCGACTTCATGGTTCTGAATCTTGACACCGTTTCGGGCGGTAATTCAACCGCAACGGCAATCAAGGCGGCATATGAGCCGATGAACCTGTATTCAAACATGCTTGAATATGCGGTTCTCAAATTTGTCCACGGGCTGCTGAATCTATTGGGAGTAGAGGACACCTGCACTTTCAAGCGGGACACCATCGTCAATGAGTATGAAAAGGCGCAGACGGAAAGGGAAAGAGCCGAAACGGCTTTGCTACTTCGAGGCTTGTTCGACGATGAAACAATCAAGGCTCTCTGTGCGGAAGCACTGGGCATATAAATTGTGTAGAGGAAGTTACACAAGAAAGGAAAGAAAAATGGCATTAACAAGAAAGATGCTCAGAGAAATGGGCATTACGGATGAGAATGCGGAGGAGATTATCAAGGCTCATGCCGAGACTGTTGAGGCTCTCAAGGGCTATAGAGCTGAAAATGAGAGACTTGCCGGCTTGGTAGGTGAGCTTGATAACGCTAAGAATTCGCTTGCGGAGTATCAGACAAAATTCGAGGCACTTGACATGGAGAAGTCGATGCAGGCTAAAAGGCAGGCAGTGACTGAAATGTTAAGGGAACTTCACATCCCGGAGGGATGTGTGAACTCTATTTTACATGTCACGGATTTTGAAAAGCTTGAGATTTCGGAGGATGGAAGACTTCTTGATGAAGATGCGGTCAGAAGCGGCTTAAGTGATCTTTACTCGGGATTTATTCCGAGGAGATATCTTTACGGCGCAGAGACGGCTTCGCCTCCCGCAAATTCATCCGACAAAGGCTACTCAAGAGAGGACATAAGAAGAATGTCTTCCCATGAGATCAACGAAAACTACCAGGCGATAAAACAGTCGCTTGGAGTGACAACCGACTGATAAAAAGAAAGGAAAATAAAAATCATGGCATTAAGCACATTTATACCCGAGCTCTGGAGTGCAAGACTTCTGGCTGCTCTTGAAAAGGCTCACGTTGCGGGAAGTATCGTGAATCACGACTATGATGGCGAAATCAAGCAGTGCGGCTCGGCAGTTCACATCAACACTATAGGCGACATCACCGTTTCGGACTATGAAAAGGGCTCTGAAATCGTAGATCCTGAGGATCTGAATCTCAGCGACACCACACTCGAAATCGATCAGGCGAAGTATTTCAACTTCCAGATTGATGACGTGGATGCGGCTCAGGCGGCAGGAGATATCATGGACAAGGCTATGCAGAAGAGTGCCTATGCACTCAATGACATTGCTGACGCCTATATCCTTGAAAACCTTGCATCCAATGCAAGCTCCGACAATGTCATCGGTGCGGGCAGCCCTATTGCGCTCACGGCTGACAATGTCTATGGCTACATTGTCCAGCTCCGGCTTATCCTCGACAAGAACAACGTTCCGCATGAGGGAAGAAGCATAGTCCTGCCTCCCGATGTCTACGCACTCCTTTTGCAGGATTCGAGATTCACCGGCTCCGGCATGATGGGCGAGGAGACTTCGAGAAGTGGATTCATCGGAAGAATTGCCGGCTTTGACATCTATGAGTCGAATAACTGCTATATGAACGGCGACGTCTACTGCATCACAGCACAGGTTCCGTCTGCTTGCACCTATGCTGAGCAGATTCTCGAAACCACCGCTTACCGCCCTGAAAAGAAGTTTGCGGATGCCGTCAAGGGTCTTCATGTCTATGGCATAAAGGTCATCGACCCGACACAGATTGCAGTGCTCAATTGCACTGTGTGATAATGTAGGTTCATGGGTGGGGAGAAATCCCCACCCGGAAAGGGAATGAAAGGAGAAAAGCGTGATTATTGAAACTGTTTGCAGGCATATAAAAAACTACTTTATCTCGGAGGTTCATGCAGGGGAGTTCACTATTTCCGGAGGAGCGGTTACAGATGCCGACTTCATGCGCGATGGCTATTATCTCATCTGGGGAAGCAAATATAACGATGCTGTGCACCTCTATCCGGATGACGTGCTTACAGACGAGGAGTTCAGCGGCGATATCGCACTTATGAATCCTCCTGAGGATTTTCTGGCACTGTGCGAGGAGATTGAGACCTATATGGCGTCCGACATGGCGTCGCCGTCGCCTTATAAGAAAGAGAGCTTCGGCGGATATTCCTATGAGCTTGAGGACACGGAGGCAAACAACTGGCAGAAAGTCTTTGCATCGAGGCTCAATCAGTGGAGGAAGATATAATGGGGCTTATAGATATCTTTTCAGAAGAATTTCTGAAGCTTGCGATAGCAGTGGATGGCTTCACAGAGGGCGAGACATTCAAGGGCGCGCTGATTTTTGACAACTCTACGGAAGAAGATTCAGGACTAGTAAGAAAGTGCACACTCACCGTTTCGCCTGAGGTGGATCTAAATTATGGCGACATATTCAGGAGGGTTTCCGGCAGCGAAACCTTTCAGATAACCGGTGAGGACACGGGAGAGTCGCCTGAAATGGCTACATTCTCGTTCCGGCAGTTTTCTGTTGAAGACTATAACAGCTCAACCTCGGTTTCCGGTTCTCTTATCATCACGGATGGGAGCTCGACTGTTATTCTGCCTCTTGGGACTGACTATTCCGTTTCCAGAGCACGTATCGGAAGCTCCGCCACTGCATCTGACGGCAGCACGGTTCTTGACATAATCGGAAGCAAGGTGACACTCAGTGTAAGCGACATTACGCTTCCAAGGGAAGAGGCAGTTGCATTGGTCGGCATGATTGAAAGCTCGCCATTTCTCTGTGTTACCTATCCGGATATTTCAGAAAGCGTGACAATGGATATGCTGTTTGACATTCCGAAGCTTGAAGCAACAGAATATGATGACGACGGAGTCTGCACCTGGTGTGCAGTCAGCATAACTGCGACGGGAAAGGGAGTGGAATAAATGCAGGAATACACAAGTGAATACGATCCCGCCAGCCCGGTAAGGGAAGTCGGAATCAAGATAGATTTTTTGGGTGACTATGAGGGGATGAGCCTTGGAACCGGGGATGTAATCAGCATGGAGTTGACGGAGAGCCTCGATGTCACCTGCGACAGCTTCCCGTCCCGTTCACTTAAGCTTAAAGCTATAGACAGCTTGGGTCTTTCGTTTGCATCAGAGAAGACTGACTACGTGGGTGCTCGGTTTGAAGTGCTTATCGGAATCAATGGCGAGTATATTTCGGTTGGAAAGTATTATATCGACGAGATAGACACCGGGGATCTTGGGCTGACAGTTGAAATTGAGGCATCCGACAGGGTCAAGACATATATGGACAAGTATATGACCGGGCTCTACTCCAGCTCTTCGGTGTCGATGTCTTTTCTTTTAACCTATGCCTCTGGTGCCCTTTATGGGCTGGACGTCTATTGCGACGACACCACGCTTGACTACACCGTCTGCCCGAACATGCTGACGACTCTCGACTCTCAGCGAAATTGTCTTCTTACTTTAGCTCAGGCGGCGGGATTTGCCTCTGTTTGGGTGGCTCGTGATGGAACGGTTCACTTTGAGAGAATCGCAGGGAGAACAGGCTATTCGGCAACCATATCTCCGGACGAAATTCTCGAGTATTCGGGCTTGAAGCTCGGAGACCATGTCGACTACATCGAAATTACGGGAGAAAACTCGGAGGGAGAATTCGTCTCCTCATCCGGAAAATACACACAGGGCTGTCTTGCGGAGTATCTTGAAAACGATTTTATCGATTCTGCACTTGCAATGTTTATAGCTGAGCTGTATTTTGCATCCCAGAACCAGCGGTTTGAGTTAACACTGAAAACAAGGTGCAATCCAGCTCTTGAACCGGGCGACAGGGTGCTTGTCCTGAAGCCGGATGGAAGCGAGGTAGGTGAGTTCACCCTGACATCGCAGACTATTCATTTTGATTCTGACGGACTATGGTCGAAGCTAAAGCTCAACGCTCCGTCACCTACCGACGATTAAGGAGGGAAAATGGCTGATACAATCATAAAAACTGCGTCGGTAATCTCGGCACTGACTGTTGCGGCAGGAGCCATGGTCTCTGTTGTGAAGTGGTACTTAAGCCAGAAGAAGCAGGCGGCGGAAATACTCAGAATCAAGGAAGAGAACACTCTCATCTGCTTCGCACTTTCGGCTTGCCTTGATGGCTTGGGACAGCTTGGAGCAAATCACACTGTGACAACTGCCAAGGACAAGCTCGACAAGTATCTCAACCAGCAGGCGCACAGATAGGAATATAAGATGAAAAAGCATGATAAAAAGCCTCTCGGAACGATAGACAAAATACTAATCATTCTGGGAGGCTTCATGGGACTATTCACAATAGCGATGATTGTGACATTTTATATAAAGGACGCCGTTCCGGATACCCTCATCACATGCGTCATGGGATGTGGCGGGATTGAGGGAATCCTCACGGCGGCGATAACCATTTCAAAACAGATTACAAGCTCTGAAAAAGACAATAAAGACGAACAGGAGGATTTTAAATGAGCGAATACAAAGGCATAGACGTTTCAAAGTACCAGTCGCCATCGAAGATGAACTATGGGGCTCTTAAAGACCTGGGTTACACTTTCGTTATGGCTAAAGCCGGAAGCCTGAAAGCAAAGGATTCTGCATTCGACAAACACTATTCAAAAGCAAGAGTCGCAGGCTTATCCGTGGGTGCATATCTCTACAGCTACGCCACAACAGAGGATGAAGCTTCAGAAGAAGCGAGACTTATGCTTTCCTGGATCAAGGGCAAGAAGCTAACACATCCGATAGTATATGACATCGAGAACAGCACTCAGAAAGCCCTGGGCAGAGAGAAGTGCACCGACATTGCACTGAGGTTCTTAACCGAAATCGAGGACGCCGGCTGTTATGCCATGCTATATTCTTATGCGAATTTCATCAAGAATTATCTCGATATGGATAGGCTCAAGCATTTCGATGTGTGGTTGGCGTGCTATACAAGTCTGGAGCGAAGAAAAGTCCTCTACCAGAACCCGATCTTGGGCATCTGGCAATACTCCTCCTCCGAGGTGATCGATGGGGTTTATCCGTCGAGGCTGGATCAGGATATTGCTTATAAGGACTATCGGAAGATTATTGAGGGTAAAGGGTTGAACACTCTTCTAAAATAACTATTGACATTCCCCGTTTGATGTATTATAATAAGCAAGGTTACTATATGGCTTAGAATCAACAAAGGGAACGGGGCTTATGGGCTTTCGTTTACCGTTCGGCTATTGAAATCTATCATTTGGAGGGATAATTTTGCCAAAGGTTATTAACAAGCGTTATACAAAGGATGGTCTTAAAGAGGAATTAATCAATATCCTCGATGTGAAGTATGGTATTTCTCCTGAGCTGGCTTCTGACAAGCAGCTCTATGAAGCACTCGCTTTCATCATCACAAGAGAGCTTTCTGACAAGCGTCACAAGTACACTACAAAGGTTCATTCAGAGGGCAAAAAGCAGGTTTACTATATTTCAATGGAATTCCTGATGGGCAGGTCGCTTAAGACCAATCTCTACAACCTGGGAATGGTCAAGGCAGCTCAGGGCGCACTCAAGGATTTGGGCGCAAACCTTGAATCTATCTACGATCAGGAGCCGGATGCAGGTCTCGGCAATGGCGGCTTGGGAAGACTCGCTGCCTGCTATCTCGACGGCTTGGCAACTGACGGCTATCCGGCAACCGGATATTCGATTCTTTATGAGTATGGAATCTTCCGCCAGAAGCTCGAAAACGGCTGGCAGGATGAACTCCCCGACAACTGGCTCCCCGGCGGCAAGTGCTGGCTGGTTGAGCATTCCGAATCCCAGATCGAGGTTCACTTCGACGGTGTCCTCAAGGAATACTGGGATAATCAGTATCACCACGTAAATCTCGAAAACTATACAACCGTTATCGCTGAGCCGTATGACCTCTATGTCTCCGGCTACGACAGCGATGCTGTTTCAAAGCTCAGACTCTGGAAAGCAATCAGCCCGTCGTTCGATATGAACAAGTTCAACTCCGGCAACTATGCCGCCGCACTCGGACAGAATATCACAGCACAGGCTATTTCCAAGGTTTTGTATCCTAACGACAACCATAATGATGGCAAGTCGCTAAGGCTTCGTCAGCAGTACTTCATGTGTGCCGCTTCGGTTGCCGATATCGTAAACCACCACATGGCTACCTATGGAACACTTGATAATCTTGCAGATAAGGTCGCCATCCAGATAAACGACACCCACCCGACTCTCGCTATTCCTGAGCTCATGAGAATTCTTCTCGATGACTGCGGATATTCCTGGGACGATGCTTACAGAATCGTTCAGGGCTGCTTCGCTTATACCAACCACACGGTTATGGCTGAGGCTCTTGAAAAGTGGGACAGCGATCTTCTCAAGACTGTTATCCCGAGAATCTTCTCCATCATTGTTGAGATAAACAACCGCTATTGCGCAGACCTCTGGGAGAAGTATCACGACCACCAGAAGGTCACCTCAATGTCTATCATCCAGAACAACAAGGCTCACATGGCTAAGCTCTGCGTTGCAGTCTGCCACCATGTAAACGGCGTTTCCCAGATTCACTCCGAGATAATCAAGCGCGATGTCTTCGCAAACGAATATGAGAACACCCCCGAGAAGTTCACCAACGTCACCAACGGTATAGCCTACCGCAGATGGCTCTATCAGTCTAACCCCGAGCTCTGCAAGCTCCTTGACGACACCATCGGCAAGGGCTACCTCAAGGATGCAAATCAACTCAAGAAGTTTGAGAAGTTTGCTGATGATGAAGAAGTCCTCAATAGACTTGCAGAAGTCAAGAAGAAGAACAAGGCTAGCTTCGTCAAGAAGATCAAGGCTGACACCGGCATAGTCATCAATCCTGACACCCTCTTTGACGTTCAGGTAAAGAGACTTCACGAATACAAGAGACAGCATCTGAACGTTCTCAACATCGTTTCAGAGTATAACAGACTTCTTGAGAACCCCGACCTCGATGTCCAGCCGAAGACCTATATCTTTGCAGCAAAGGCAGCTCCTGGCTACTATCTTGCAAAGCAGATCATCAAGCTCATTTGGTCGCTGGGCGAAGAGATAAAGAAGAACCCGAAGATTCACGAGAAGCTCTCTGTTGTGTTCCTTGAGAACTATAACGTAACCCTTTCCGAGCTTCTGATGCCTGCTTCTGAGGTTTCCGAGCAGATTTCTCTTGCAGGAACCGAGGCTAGCGGAACCGGAAACATGAAGTTCATGCTCAACGGTGCGGTAACTCTTGGCACCAAGGACGGAACAAACATCGAAATCGGCGAGGCAGCAGGGGCTGACAACATCATCAACTTTGGTATGACCGTTGATGAGGTTGAGAATCTCAAGCATCAGGGCTATCGTCCTGAGCAGCTCTACAACTGCGATCCCGTCATCAAGGCGGCTGTTGACAGAGTTGCGGCTGGAATCAACGGCAACCATTTCGACGATGTCGTCTCCTCCTACAAGTACTCCGACCCGTACATGGTTCTTGCTGACTTCGAGTCATACAGAAGCGCACAGGCAGAGGCTTCAAAGATCTATCAGGATCAGCTCAGATGGCAGAGAATGTCTCTCATGAACATAGCCAACGCCGGCAGATTCTCCGCCGACCGCTCGGTTGACGAGTACGCAAAGAACATCTGGGGACTTTCAAAGTAATTCGGAATGCGGAATTGTCGCCGGCTTTGCCGGCGACGCCGCTCCCTTTGGTCGCGGCACCTCTCAGTCTGTGCCTGCGGCACAGCCAGCTCCCCTTATCAAGGGGAGCCTTTTTACGAGCACTATTGGCTCCCCTTTTTTAAGGGGAGCTGTCGCCGTAGGCGACTGAGAGGTTCGCGAGCCCGTAGGGCGAGCATTTCCACAAAAATTTCTCCATCAACCTATTGCATTTTCTTTCAGGACGTGTTATAATCTCTTAGAATGCTATTTCTATCAGATTGGAGGGCAAAAGATGACTGTTGTCAATATAATCAGTGGAATCATATTGCTTATATGCAGTATCGCTATAGTTCTTATCATCATGTTTACCGACACAGACAGTGCGAGAATGAGTTCTGCTATTGGCGGAGGAAGCGATTCTTTCTACGGAAGAAATATGAAGAACACTCGCGAGGCGAGGCTTAATTTAGTCACCAAGATCGTAGTAGGACTTCTCTATGTTGTATGCATAGTTGTAAACATCATAGCGCGCTTCGCAGGCTGAGTCGAAATCGATGAATCGAAAATCGACGAATCGATTTGAGAATTTGATTTGAAGTTGCCGCTCGACCGGTTTTTCTGCGTCGGGCGGCAGTTTGTTTAAGGAGACCAAAATGAAAAAGAAGCCTATAATTGCAAGAATATTCGTAATCCTTATAGTCGTGTTTATGCTGGCGGCGATTGTTTATTCATCGCTCTACAGCCTGTTTATCTGATATGGTCGTAATAGGTAACGACTGGGATGATGTGATCGGCGGGGAGTTCTCTAAAGACTATTATCTCAAGCTCCGTGAATTCCTCAAGACTGAGTATTCAAGCGGCACCATCTATCCCGACATGTATCACATATTCACGGCACTCAAGCTGACGCCATATCACTCTGTCAAGGTGGTAATTTTCGGGCAGGATCCATATCACGAGCCGGGACAGGCTCATGGTCTCTGCTTCTCTGTTCAGGACGGCACCGCTCTGCCTCCGTCTCTCAAGAACATCTATAAGGAGCTTGAGACGGATATGGGAATCCCTCCGGCTGAAACCGGCGACCTGACATCCTGGGCGGAGCAGGGAGTGCTTCTTTTGAACACCGTCCTCACCGTCCGCCGCGGTCAGGCTAATTCCCATAAGGGAAAAGGCTGGGAGATTCTGACGGACGAGATTATCCGTAAGCTCAATGAGCGCGAAACCCCGATAGTTTTCATCCTATGGGGTGCAAACGCGAGAAGCAAGAAAGCACTCATCACCAACCCGAAGCACTGCATAATAGAATCCGCCCACCCCAGCCCGCTTTCAGCATTTAACGGCTTCTTCGGCTCGCGACCGTTCTCGAGAACGAACCAGTTCCTTGCGGAAAATGGAGAGGTGCCGATTAATTGGCAGGTGGGCTGAAAACGTATAACTAGCATGAGATAAGGAGGTCCCCAATGTCTCAAAAAGAACAGAACGAAAACGAAGAGAAGATTTTAAGCGAGAGTGATGAGCCTATCGAGGCGGTCGATGAGAGCGAAATCCACCCATCCGAAATGCCTGATAAGCCTAAGACCGATGTCATGCTCTACCTTGACGAGGAGGTCAAGGCGCGTGAGGAGGCGTCCCGGACGGACAGGGAGGCAAGAGCTCAGCACGAAAAGGAGCTCCAGGAGAAGAAAATCGAACTCACAAAGCTCAAGATGGGCGTCATTGACGAGTCGGACACCATAAAGGAAGTCCACGAAGAGGCACCGAAGCTCTCTTTCGGCAAGAAAGTCGAAAACATCTGGTACCGGTCAAAGTGGATAATACTATTTGTTGTCTTCTGTGTGGTTGCCGGCGGATACATCATCTACTCCCAGGTCACAAGCGAAAAGGCGGACATGACCGTCCTTGTCGTCATGGATAACAACTCCCTCTACGCGAGAACTGAGCAGGTTGAGGAATTCCTTGAGCAGTACTGCGACGACCTCGACGGCAACGGCTATGTACACGTTCTGGTCTATAATATCGTCTTAAGCGACCTTGAGGATGTCACATCATCTACATCTGCACAGGCGCAGATTATGACCCAGCTTATGACCGGCGACAATATCATGATTATATCCGATGGCACAACCGAGTTTGAGGTTCACGACTTCACCCAAGACGAGGGCTATGATGACGACTGCATGACCGAGTATGGAATCGTTCTCAACTGCGCTCTTACCCGCGAAGAGCTGAAATGGGAAGCGATGCCGGACGAACTCTACATCGGAATGAGGCAGCCGCAGGAACTCAGCGGCACAAAGCTTGAGAAGATGCAGGAGAATTTCGACGAGTTGCTGCCAATGTTTGAACGGCTTTATGAGGCGATTTCTGCGAGTGAGCCGTGATATAAGGCTTGAAAATGGCTTCCCTGCGTGGTTTTGCTAGCATGAAGACCCGCGGGGAAGATTTCAAAAATTTTTTTGAAAAAGGACTTGACAAATCGCTCGGGGCGATATATAATATACAAGTCGCTTCGAGAGAGGCGAGCAATCGGGAGCATAGCTCAGCTGGGAGAGCATCTGCCTTACAAGCAGGGGGTCATAGGTTCGAGCCCTATTGTTCCCACCATAAACGGCCCGGTAGTTCAGTTGGTTAGAACGCTAGCCTGTCACGCTAGAGGTCACCGGTTCGAGCCCGGTTCGGGTCGCCATTCCCTTTTTCGGGGAAGCGATGCCTCTGTAGCTCAGTTGGTAGAGCAGGGGACTGAAAATCCCCGTGTCATTGGTT
>JAJQHJ010000005.1:0-2500 GCA_021199795.1 Oscillospiraceae bacterium | reverse complement strand
TAAACAGTCGCCTGGGCCTATTCTCTGCGGCTCCGTTTTACCGAAGCACCCCTTATTCCGAAGTTACGGGGTCAACTTGCCGAGTTCCTTAACTACCCTTCTCCCGTTGGCCTTAGAATTCTCTTCCTGTCTACCTGTGTCGGTTTGCGGTACGGGCTCCTCTGATATACACAGAACTTTTCTCGCCTTCGTCTACGATGACTTCCCTACTTCTTTTCAGTCCCTTACGACCGGGGCAACCAACGCCCGGCTTCATCGCTTTCAAAGTGTCCTTCTGCTTTAATCATTTGGAGGCTACGGAATTTCTACCGTATGTGCATCGGCTACGCGTTCCCGCCTCACCTTAGCTCCCGGCTTACTAGGAGCGGACGAACCTTCCTCCTAAATCCTTAGACTTTCGGCCATTATGATTCTCACATAATTCTCGCTACTCATTCCGGCATTCTCTCTCGAATACAGTCCACCACCGCTTCCGCTGTGACTTCACCCCGTATTCGACGCTCTCCTACCACTGCCATTGCTGAACAAAACTTACTGTACTTTCAGCTTTTTAGTTGAATTTTGTCTTCGACCAGATTCAACTGCTTTTTATCAGTAAACTTTGTTCAGCAATGACAATCCCAAGCTTCGGTATACATTTTAGCCCCGTTGAATTTTCGGCGCAGGGTCACTCGACCAGTGAGCTATTACGCACTCTTTTAATGTGTGGCTGCTTCTAAGCCAACATCCTGGTTGTTTGTGCAACCCCACATCCTTTTCCACTTAAATGTATTTTGGGACCTTAGCTGTGGGTCTGGGCTGTTTCCCTTTCGACAACGAAACTTATCTCACGCTGTCTGACTGCTGCACATCAATTATCCGGCATTCTTAGTTTGATAAGGTTCAGTAAGCTCTCGCCCCCTAGCCTATTCAGTGCTTTACCTCCGGTAATCTAATGCAACGCTAGCCCTAAAGCTATTTCGGAGAGAACCAGCTATATCCGGGTTCGATTGGAATTTCTCCGCTAACCACACCTCATCCGCCGCCTTTTCAACGGAGGTCGGTTCGGCCCTCCATGGAGTTTTACCTCCACTTCAGCCTGGACATGGTTAGGTCACCCGGTTTCGGGTCTATAGCATACAACTCGTCGCCCTCTTCAGACTCGCTCTCGCTTCGGCTCCGTACCTCCGGTACTTAACCTCGCTGCATACCATAACTCGCCGGACCATTCTACAATAGGTACCTGATCACCCCTTGACGGGCTCTCAGTGCTTGTAAGCACAGGGTTTCAGGTTCTCTTTCACTCCCCTCCCGGGGTCCTTTTCACCTTTCCTTCACAGTACTCTTCGCTATCGGTCATTGGGTAGTATTTAGGCTTGGAGGGTGGTCCCCCCTTCTTCCCACGGGATTCCTCGTGTCCCGCGGTACTTTGGATCCTGCTCGCTCACTCGGATTTTTAAATACGCAACTCTCATGCTCTTCGGTACGGCTTCCCATCCGTTTCTTCTAACCCTTATGATACGTTCCGCAGTCCTAAACCCCGAAAACATTGCTGCTCTCGGTTTAGCCTCTTCCGCTTTCGCTCGCCACTACTCACGGAATCTCGGTTGATTTCTCTTCCTCGCCCTACTTAGATGTTTCAGTTCAGGCGGTTCCCCTCATATGCCTATTTTATTCAACATATGATGCTTGATCTCCTATCAAGCGGATTGCTCCATTCGGATACCTGCGGATCAACACTTGCTTGCAATTCCCCGCAGCTTTTCGCAGCTTACCGCGTCCTTCTTCGGCTCCCAATGCCAAGGCATTCACCCTGCGCTCTTTCTAGCTTGACCATCTTTTCAAATGCTCTTCTTTATGCTCGAATTCTCTTTCGCTTGAAGTTTTTATTGTAGTATTTTTCTTTACCTCGCAACCGATCTTTTTTCATCGTTTGCTTTTCTGTAAAATACTTTTTTCCTCATGCATTTTTACTTTTTTCTTCTTTATTCAGTTTTCAAGGTTCTGCTCTTTGTCTTTGGTGTGTTTCCACACCTTGGTGGGCACAAGTGGACTCGAACCACCGACCTCACGCTTATCAGGCGTGCGCTCTAACCACCTGAGCTATGCGCCCATTCAGTCAGTATCTCGGCTGCTTCGTTCCTTTTTCTCATGTCCTGTGGTGGAGATGAAGAGGATCGAACTCTTGACCCCCTGCGTGCAAGGCAGGTGCTCTCCCAGCTGAGCTACACCCCCATTAACATTCTCTTTCTTCCCTTAATGCTAATGTTTCAGGTCCTTTTTCTTCTTTTGTGAAGTTTCCTTTCTCGGAACCTTCAAAATTGAACAATGCTTCCAAAACTTTTCTCTTCCCTTACTGACCGGAGTCTTTGGATCCTTCTCGAATCCTTTTTCTCCTTAGAAAGGAGGTGATCCAGCCGCACCTTCCGATACGGCTACCTTGTTACGACTTCACCCCAGTCATCAATCCCACCTTCGGCAGCGCCCTCCTTGCGGTTAGGCTACTGACTTCGGGTGTTAC
>JAJQHJ010000012.1:1605-3783 GCA_021199795.1 Oscillospiraceae bacterium | reverse complement strand
GTCTGGGAATAAAGCTCCAAAGACCAGGTCAGCCCGTACCAGACGATGGTGGAGCCTCCAGACTGAAGATTCAGCCCGTGTCCGGCAGAGGCGGGGTGGATAAGCGCCACAGGAATCTCGCCGTTGTTCCATCTGCGGATGCTGTCCTCAGAATCCAGCTGGACGAAGGGAATGTGGCATTTATGGAGCCGCTCTGAAATGCGCTCCAAATCGTGACGGAACCAGTAGGCCACAAGCAGCGGTTTTCCATTTGCGGATTCGATGATGTCCTCCAGGGCATCCAGCTTCCGGCTGTGGATGTCAATCCGCTTTTTGCTGTCGTCATAAACAGAGCCGTTTGCCAGCTGGGACAGCTTGCCGGAAAGGGATGCGGCATTGGCTGCTGTGATTTCTCCCTCCGGCAGGTTCAGGATCAGCGCCTTTTTCATTTCGTCATAAGCGGATCTCTCGCCCGCGCTTAAATACACCGTGTACTCGGAAGTGACCAGCTCCGGCATCTTTATGTGGTCGGATGCCTTCATGGAAATGGAGATGTCGGAGATTCTCCGATAGATTTCTTCCTCTGCACCGGGTTTTGGCAGGTAGCTGTAGATGACCTGTCCGTTTCGCTTATCGGGGATAAAGAACTCATCACGGTAGTGGGTGATGAAGCGTCCCAGGCGCTTGCCCATGTCGATAACCTTGAACTCCGCCCATAAATCCATCAGACCGTTTCCGGCAGGAGTGCCGGTCAGCCCGACCACTCGTTTCACCTGCGGTCGCACCTGCATCAGGCTCTTGAACCGTTTTGCCTGATGGTTTTTGAAGGATGACAGCTCATCAATCACCACCATGTCGTAATCGAATGGGAAGTTGTCCACCAGCCACTGCACATTTTCACGGTTGATGATGTAGATGTCTGCCTTCCGGCAAAGCGCCGCTTTACGCTCATCTGCTGAACCAACCACCACGGAGTAGGTGAGGTTTTTCAGGTGATCCCATTTCTGTATTTCTGCCTTCCATGTATCCCTCGCCACGCGGAGAGGAGCGATAATCAGCACCCTTGACACCTCAAAGCTGTCAAACAGCAGGTCATTAATGGCGGTCAGTGTAATGCTTGTCTTGCCAAGTCCCATGTCAAGAAGGATGGCGGCAAGCGGGTGGGTTTTGATATATTCAATTGCATATTTCTGATAATCATGAGGCTCGTATTTCATCCAGCATCCCTCCAATCTGGTCTGGGTCATCCAGCACATACACCAAAAAGCCCATGCGTCTAAGCATTTCATGCCTTGCTGTCTGGATTGCCCTCGGCTTTTTGCCCGGAGCCTTTACCTCAACAAAGGCGATATGACCTCCCGGAAAAAGCACCAGACGGTCTGGCATTCCGTCAAAACCGGGAGAGACGAATTTGGGTGCGATGCCGCCCATAGCTTTTACCTTTCGGACAAGAGCCTGTTCTATCTGTTTTTCGTTCATGTTCCTTCCTCTCCATCGGTGACAAGCTGTGACAACTCGGACAAGAAATCCTATACGCGCGCAAATACGTGTGACGTGACACCATTTCTATATAAATTTTTATATGTTTTTGTGCTATATAGAAATTGTTGTCACAGTCGTCACAGCAAGGCCGATTTTTCCTCTGAAACAGAGGGTTTTGCCTGTGACAGCCTTTGTGACAGTGACAGGTTTAATGGGTTGTCACAGGTAGTTGTCACTGGCGTTTATACAAACGCTGCAGACCGTAAATGGGCAGCCGTCTGCGTTCCTCGGTTTTTGTCCATCCCTCGATGTGCAGCATAATCGCCGCTATCGCATAGGAGTCGGATGGCTTGATATCCTCCTTGCCCTTGCCGAAGCATTCGCACCAGATTTCCAGATTGCTCACACTGTTGCGAGGCACGACGCCTTGCGGCCTTGTGGGGTCATTTGGTTCATTCACATAGTTGCGCCGTTCGTAGATATCCATATCAGACCAGTTCTCCGGCAGCAGCATTTCAAGATAGGTGCGCACCAGTCCTTCACGGTCATCCTGCTCCATAGCTGCAGCCTGCTCCGCCTGTGAGACTTCCTCCAGGTCGGAATCGAGATACAGCTTTTCTCCCTGCTCATACAGATAGAGTGCCTCCGCCCAGATTTGCTTTACATCCGTTTCGGTCAAGTCCCAGGGCTTCTTTTTCCCTGTTCCCGGAGTCTTGA
>JAJQHJ010000012.1:0-1505 GCA_021199795.1 Oscillospiraceae bacterium | reverse complement strand
ACACCCTGCGGACCGTTCAGCACAGGAACGCTGTCAAATTTGACACCCGGCTGCTTAATCCTCGCAACGGCACCGCAGAGAGATTTCCGGGTGACCGCACGGGTGTATGCGTTGTCTGCGGCACCGAGATAATCAATCAGCAGGGTGTCCACACGGGGAACGCGGTCCCATTCAGGCAGATTGTCGAAATACTCCCGTATCGGATGGTAGGAGCGGTCGTCCACTACCTTGGTGACACCAATCTGATAGTTCCGTGCAGAGAAGCTGCCGTAGTTGGCATCCACATAGCAGATGAGCTGCGCGTCATCCGCATCCCGCCAGAACCGTGCAGGGTGTTTCCAAGGGACGTCGCCTTTGATTTCCATGCCGTCAGCCAGCTGGTTAAACACGATATTTTTCAGGTTCTCGTCATTCTCCAAAATCAGAGTGATGTTGTGGAGACTGTTTTTCAGGCTGCCGTTCTTCTCGATTTCCAGTCCCTTTGTCCAGTCGTCAAATTCCTGCTGTGCTTTTTGCTGCTTTTCCTGCAGAAGCTGCATACTGACACGCTCGTCCTTCAGCAGATATTCCACGGCGGCGGAGTAGGATTTTTTCTCGTCCATATCTCCAAATCGATGGATGCGCACAAGGTCAAAAGCGTTGCAGAGCTTTCCGCCCGCCGGATCCGTGGCATGATGGCTGTATGCGAATTTATCATCGTATATCACGACACCGGCAGAGCCTTCGCCTGGGATATAGTCGTAGCGCCCGGAGCCGTCAGCGGTCGGAGCATATACATCCGAAAGATAGCGGTCGATGATTTCCTGAATCGTGTATGACCTGCACACAGCGCCGACAACACCATCCTTTTCAAAGGGGTCTTTCTGGTGCTGCGCCTTTTTCTCCATGACCGTGCTTTCCTTCGGTGTGGTTGGGAGCAAGGAGCAGTCCCTCCAGTCAGGGTGTGCGGAAAGAACAGTATCCGGGTCGAGCCAGTCGCCGTCTATCACATCAAAAAGGTACTCGCCGTTTGCAGGACAGGTCGGCCAGTACATCAGCTGGTGCGGGGAGAAGGAGCAGGGGTCAATCATGTCAATAAAGCCGCCCTCTGCAGCATAGAATCTCGCCACAGCATTAAACTCGTCCGGCGACATATCACGGGTGACAGGGATGAGCATTCTGATTCTCGGCTTCTCCGGCAGGTGGCTGTGGGTGGAGTAATAGCAGGCAGCGTTGTGGATGTTGCTTTTGATGGCAGCGAGGAATTCCTGCGACAGATAGTCCATGTCGTAAACCAGCATGGAGCGGCAGGCCACCTTGTCCTTCTGCCTGCGGTTATCCTTAAGATGACCCGCAACAAATCCACCTTTATCCTTGATGTCATCCCGCTGTGCCTTGGGCAGCTTCGGATATTCTTCCGCAGACTCGGAGGTGCGGATGGGGTCTTTCAGTCTGTTGCACAGCTCGTCGAATTTTATGGTCTTGTTCGACCAGAACTTTGCCTGACGGGAATTACCGTAGGCAAT
>JAJQHJ010000042.1 GCA_021199795.1 Oscillospiraceae bacterium | reverse complement strand
TTGCGGCGATCATCAGCCTCATCTGCTATCTGCTGTATTATAATCTGGACAGTGTAAAGGGATATGTGGATGGGATGATACCGCTGCTCCTGGTCGCCGTGATGATGGGCGCAGTCACGGTCAGCGTGGTCTGTTCAAAATGACGGGAGGCTGAGCGCTTATACAGGCGGTGTTTCAGGCAGAGCGACTGAGGTGAATATAAATGGGATTTGAACGAAAAGACCCGGCAAAAAATGAGTTTATGCTGACCGGCCCTTTTCGGAAGAAGGGCTATGACTGGTGGTGGCACTCTTTCACCGCTGTCAATGAGGAAACTGGAGAGGAAAAACCGTTCTTTATTGAGTTTTTTACCTGTAACCCGGCGCTGGCACAGGAGGAGCCAACACTTGGACAGCTTCCAGAGAACAGGGAAAAGGGTGTGCGCCCCTCCTATCTGATGGTGAAGGTCGGCTGCTGGGGTGACGATCATTGCCAGCTTCATCGTTTTTTCTCGTGGAAGGATGTGAGAATTCACGGGAAAGCGCCTTACTCTGTCGAGGCCGGGGACTGCTTTGCCTCGGATGAACAGCTGACAGGCAGCGTCTCCATCAGTGCAGAGGAGGCCGCCGCCCATCCTGAGTGGATGTGTGACAGCGGGGAACTGTCCTGGGACTTGAAAATTGAGAAGAAGATTGCTTTCAATGTGGGGTATGGCACCAGCAAGCTGCTACGTTTCCTGAAAGCATTCGAGATGTATTGGCACGCTGAAGGGATGAAAAGCACCTATAGCGGCACCATTACACTGAATGGAGCCGCCTATCGTGTCATACCGGAGAAAAGCTATGGATATGCAGACAAGAACTGGGGCAGAAACTTCACCTCCCCGTGGGTCTGGCTTTCCTCTAATCATCTTGTGAGCAATCTGACCGGAAAAGAGCTGCACAACAGCGTTTTTGACATCGGCGGGGGCAGGCCGAAAATCTATTTTGTTCCGCTGAATCGTATCTTATTGGGTGCGTTTTATTATGAGGGTGCATCCTATGAGTTCAATTTCTCAAAATTCTGGACTGGCTGTAAGACAGAGTTCTCCTGCCAGGAGACGGAGAACGAAATACAGTGGCACGTCTGCCAGGAAAACCGACAAGTCATCATGGAGACCGATGTACACTGTAAAAAGTCCGATATGCTTCTCGTGAACTATGAGGCCCCGGACGGGACAAAACGACACAATCGCCTCTGGAACGGTGGAAACGGCGTCGGGCGAATCAGGCTTTACCGGAAAGGCAAAGACGGCAGGACACTGATTGACGACATAGCGGCTTATAATATTGGCTGCGAGTATGGAGAGTATCAAAATGAGCAATAGAACTAACAAGATAGATGACCAGACTTGGTCTATTGAAGATGAGGGTGTGCGGTTCTTCCTTTTGACCGGCACGGAAAAAGGACTGCTCATCGACAGTGGCATGACGACGAAGAATGCGAGAGAAATCGCCGAATTCCGCACCGACCTGCCTTTGCAGCTGCTGAATACACACGCTGATATGGATCATATCGCCGGAAATGACGCCTTTGATACGGCGCTCATGAATCCGGCTGAGTACATCAACTATTTTCAGCGGGGAGCGTCTCATCCGACACCGACTCCGGTGTGGGACGGAGATGTCATTGACCTGGGAAACCGGCCATTGCAGATAATCACACAGCCTGGTCATACCCCCGGCAGCATTGCTCTTTTGGACATCAATCGAAGGGCGTTATTCAGCGGTGACTCCATCCAGAACGGGGAAATCTTTCTGTTCGGCCCCATGCGTAACTTGATCGGCTATCGGCAGAGCCTGGACAAAGTGTGGGCACACCGGGCAGAGTATGACCTGATTTACCCATCCCACGCAGATTTGCCCTTGAAACCGGAAATCATTCCTGAACTCATGGCTGGCATGGATCAAATCCTGGCAGGAGAAGCGATCTACCAATCAGGCGAAAGGTTTGGTGCACCGATCAAAATCTATGATATGGGAACTGCGATGTTCCTGTGTGACTAAGTTGCTTTGTTTTGAACAGAAAATGGATGGAGGCACTAATGGACAGGCAAGCAATTTTTGATTATGCGAAAAAGAAATATGGGACGGAGCCAGAGTATTTGTGGTTGCAATATCCTTCCTACGCTGTCCTGCGCCACCAGGATAACCAGAAATGGTATGGTCTCGTGATGGATGTTCCCAAAAACAAGTTGGGGCTGACGGGTGTAGAGATAGTGGATATTTTGGACGTGAAGTGCGAACCACTGATGATCGACCTTCTGCGGCAATCTCCCGGTTTCCTTCCCGGTTATCACATGAACAAATCGAATTGGATCAGTATCTTGCTGGACGGCACTGTTCCTGACGATACGATTCTTGATTTGCTGGATAAGAGTTTTCAGAACACTATGAAAAAGCAGAAAAACTGAACATCGTTTAGGAGAAGGGTGCCTGTGACACAGGCGGACGCACTTCCCTATGCAGATATACATAGCTCACACGACTTAAAACCTCGTGTGAGCTTATTTTTTGCGATGGAGGTGAAGAACGTGGAACATGGTTCACGGTACGGCCCGCCTATTGAGCGGCACCCGGACGGGACATTATATCAGATGTCCCCCAGCCAGCAGAAGCAGGCGGCAAAGCTCATCAAGAAATATTGCTGTAACTGCGACAAGGGCAACTGCATCCTGCTGGACGATGGGGACGGGTGCGTCTGTCCGCAGCGGGTCTCCTATTCCGTCTGCTGCCGCTGGTTTCGGAACGCAGTGCTTCCGGCATTTCCGGAACTGGAGGCGGACATTTTCAGAGAGGCTACCCTGCGGCGGTGCGTAAACTGCGGCGCAAGGTACGTCCCTGGCTCAAATCGGAGCCGCTTTTGCCCCAGCTGTGCAGCGGAGCGGCGGCGGCAGAAAGACCGGGAACGAAAGCAGAAAACAAGGCACACTGTCCGCATTTAGGGGCTTAAAAAGCCCGACATTTCAATGAAAATTTAAGGCATAACCGGCGTTCGTGGGTAGTTTATCCCGGAGGCCGGTTTTTGCGTTTCTAAATGCGGACACAACAAGGAAAGGAGCGATTGTTTGAATCAAAAGCTAGTTATCGCAGAAAAGCCCTCGGTGGCGCAATCCATCGCCAAGGTGCTGGGTGCGAACCGGCGCTGTGATGGTTATCTAGAGGGAAATGGCTATATTGTGAGCTGGTGCGTCGGTCATCTGGTGGAGCTGGCGGAGCCGGACGCCTATGACCCCCATTATAAGAAATGGGCGAAGGAAGACCTGCCCATCGTGCCGGTGGAGTGGAAATACAACGTCTCGCCCTCCACCAAAAAGCAGTTCGACATCCTCAAGCGGCTTATGCACCGGGATGATGTGGCCAGCCTGGTTTGCGCCACGGATGCGGGGCGCGAGGGTGAGCTGATTTTCCGCCTGGTTTACCACCAGTGCGGTTGCACCAAGCCCTTTGAACGGCTCTGGATTTCCAGCATGGAGGACAGCGCCATTCGGGAAGGGTTCGAGAATTTGAGGCCGGGAACTGAATATGACGCTTTGTATGAAGCGGCCCTCTGCCGGGAGCGTGCCGACTGGATCGTCGGGATAAACGCCACTCGGCTTTTTTCTGTCCTCTACGGCAGAACACTCCATGTGGGGCGGGTAGTATCCCCCACGCTGGCAATGGCGGTGCTGCGGGAGGCAGAGATTTCGGCGTTCCAGCCGGAGACCTTCTACACGGTCAATCTGACACTCCCGGACGGGAAAGCCGCCAGTGGGCGGATGAAAGATAAGGCGGAAGCAACCGCCCTTGCCCAGTCCTGCGCCAACGGCACCGCTGTCTTGTCAAAATGTGAACGCAGGGAAAGGAGCGAGAAGGCACCGGCGCTGTATGACCTGACCTCTCTCCAGCGGGATGCCAACCGGCTGTTGGGGTTCACGGCACAGCAGACCTTGGACTATTTACAGTCTCTCTATGAGAAGAAGCTGACCACCTATCCCAGAACGGACAGCCGCTTTTTGACTGATG
>JAJQHJ010000029.1 GCA_021199795.1 Oscillospiraceae bacterium | reverse complement strand
GAGTAACAGAACCTGATATACTTAGCTTGAAAGGAGGTGTTGATTTATGGGCAGCATTTCTATGCCACAGGGCAAAGGCAGTCAGTATCATAACCGCCGAGGTTACAACCACAGCAACTGGCCTAAAAATATTGACAGAAGCCGAACACCTGATAACATCACTTTTATTGATGTTGATGTGCGGACTGCATATAAGAGCATTTTTGGCAGAGCTGTTGATGAGTATAACGCTAGACAGAAAAGAGCAGACCGAAAGATTGATTCCTATTATGACTATATCAAGAAGTCCAAAAACAAGGAAAAGCTCTTTTACGAGGACGTCATTCAATGGGGTTGTAAGGAAGACTTCGAGAACAATCCACATAACCGTGAGCGTGCAAAAAAAGCTCTGGTAAAATATGCAAACTCTTTCCATGAGCGTAATCACAATTTAAAGATAATTGGTGCGTATTTGCATATGGACGAAGCTTCGCCACACTTGCACATTGATTACATTCCAGTTGCTTCGGGATATAAGCAAGGTCTGAAGTTGCGTAATTCTCTCGATAGAGCAATGAGGGAGATGGGGTTCTGCACTACCAGCAAAAAGGCTAATGCAACACAACAGTGGAAAGACAATGAACGTTCTATCTTTGCTGACATCTGCCGTTCGTGCGGCTTACAGGTTGACAGGGAACAGCAGTCAACCAGGCAAAGCTTATCTGTTGAGGAGTACGGAAAAGCTCGTGATAAGATGAAAGCTGAAATAGCAGAAGAAAAGGCTGAGGAACTGCAGCAGATTGAGGAGAACCTGAAGGCGGCAAAAGAAGCAAAAGAAAAATGGGAAGACCTGTACTATTCGGACCGTGAAAAAGACTGCTTCTATCAGAGCTTGGTTAAGACTGTTCGGCAGGTCAACTTTATGCTGGCAAACAATTACATTGGCTGGAATATATCAGATAACGCTCGTCTTATGCTGTCTAACTTGCGTGACGAGGTCTACACGGCTTATGGCAACGACAGGAGTATGCTTCACGACTTTAACAAGCCACTAAATACGCACGAAGAAGATGAACTGTGCCAGCAGTCTGATTATGGTAATGGTATATATAACGGTCGCTAGAATGCCCCTGAGAGCGACGAGAATGCCGTTTTTTGAGCGATTAACTTTTGCTCTTATTTTTACACGTTCGAGGATGTAAAAGAGGAGCGGGAGCGTTGTCAAGGGTTTAAGGTGGAGATTTTTTGACTTGTCAAAAAATACTACCGTCCCTTGACTAAGCGACACGGATTACACTAACAGCGAAGCTGCACCTAAACAGGTGCGGCTCTGCCTAACGGCGAGTGTGGGGCGTGGGGCAACGCCCCACAAAAAAACTCAGCAGGTCGTAATCAGACCTCGATAAGGTGGTTAATTTTATGATATTCGCAAACCCCTTTCTTTTACTTGATACATTGGCAATAACTCCCGGCTAAAATTTGGTCACTTTAGCCTGTCTACGACTGCGTTTGAAGCCTTTCTTAGAATAGGACGCATATGTCTAACTGTTAGTGATAAAATCGAGGTTTTGAGGACAACAAAAAAAGCCCTTGTCAATAGGCGTTTCGCAAGCTATTGACAAAGGTTTTTTTCTATGCTATAATGCAATATATGGTAAGGCATTCTCCTAAACCTTACCAAATATGTGGAAGACACTACCTCCCACCTGTACGAACATTATAGCAGAACAAATGCATAATGTCAAGCAGAAATTTTACGAACAAGAAAATTTTTGATTTAACGAACTATGAACGAGGTGCTTCTTCCAGGAAAGGAGTAGGCTCGTTTTTTTATGGTTGAACCAGAAATTGTTTATGTGGACGAAAAAAGATATATAATTGACCCTCAGACAGGTGAGCAGAAAGAAATACTGTCTGACATATCATCTGTAGGTAAAGAAAGACCTTGGGCAGAACACAAAAGAGAAAGCTTATCAGTCGAACAAGCTTACAGGGGAGTTGCCGAACGGAGTCCTCTGGAAAAGGAATATTGGACAAGTAAGGCTAATCGAATTAGTCGTTGTGGAGATTACCTGATGTTCAATTTATACGAAAGCGAAAGTGGCAAACAGCAACTAAAGGTGAAACACGCAAATAGTTGTCGAGTTAGACTTTGTCCCTTATGTTCGTGGCGCAGGTCACTCAAGATTGGCGCACATATGCGTAAAATCATTGACAAAATGCAGGAGCAAAATAAGTATGATTACTTATTGCTCACTCTGACTGTGCCTAATGTTCCAGCCGAAGAACTAAGTGCTAAGCTTACACAAATGCTAAAAGCTTGGAATAACTTGTTGAAGCGTAAAGCGGTGCAATTGGCTGTGAAAGGCTGGTACAGGGGTTTAGAGATTACGCACAATGTAAATCCATTCTCACTGTCATATGATACATACCACCCACATTTTCATGTTATTTTAGCTGTGAATAAGACCTATTTCAAATCAGCTAATTACATACATCAGCCTGAGTGGCTAGAGCTCTGGCAACAGGCAATGCAGGACTATAGCATTAAGGAAGTTGACGTGCGAAAAATACGGAAGTCTGAGGGTGAAAGCATTATCGGTGCTATTTGTGAGCTGTCTAAGTATACGGTTAAGAGTGGAGATTATATTTTGTCAAATGATTGGAAGCTTACACTTGACAGCGTGGAAACATTAGATGCTGCATTGACGAAACGTAGACTTGTAGCATTTGGTGGCGTGATGAAAGAATGGCACAAAAAGCTTAACCTAGATGATGAGATTGACGGAGAATTGATAGAAGACGGAGATAGTCCTAACGGTGAGCTAATTGGTGAGGTTTGCTATGCTTGGAATGTCGGGTATCAGCAATATTTGAAGAAAAATTGAGAAACGCAACGTTGCGAAATGTTGCGAAACAGGTTTCGTGTTGAAATGGCTCAACAGGTTGCGAAACGTTGCGAAACGTTTCGAGTTAACAGGAAAGGACGAAAAAATGACGATTACGATAAAAAACTATGCTAAGGACAAAGGAATATCTGAACAGGCGGTTCGGCGACAGGTTAGCCGTCTGCAAAAAAAAAATAAGGAGTTTGCAAGTCATATAGTGACGAGCGGTAATGCTCGTATGCTTGACGATTGGGCGGTGGATTACCTCAATCAGCACAGACGGTCAAACGAGGTGGTCTATGTCGAAAACACCGACAACGAGATTATAAAGCAGCTGAAACAAGAGAACGAGGAACTCTTGAAAGAGAACAAAGAGGTTTACAAGGCTCTTGCAGCTGCCAACGCTCAGACTGCTGAGCTTGCACTTAAAATCAATGTGCTGGAAGTCAATCAGGCGCGGCTGACTTCTACTATCGAAGCAGAGTCAAAGCGAGGATTTTTCAGTAGGCTGTTTCATCGGGCGGAGCTGCCTAAACTGGAAGAAATGTCTGAATCTGATCCAAAAGAAAAAAGGTAGAATATTTTTCTAGGTAGTTGACAAAATAGTTACGTGGTGCTATAATGTGAGTAACCACAAGGTTTGTAATTGATCCACAGCGATCACGCAAAAAAATAAACCCCTAAGTGTATCGGCACTTAGGGGTTTTGTTTGGCTTATCGGTGCTTTCGACAATTTCTGTTAAGCCATTTGCTCAGACAGTTACCAACTACTTGAGCCACAACAGAAATTACAAGGTTTGTAATATACCTCACAGCTTTCACCTCCTCCCTGCGGAGAAGACCGACAAAAGCATTATACATCACAATTCGACAAATTACAAGATGATTTGACTTTGCCCCTTGTTTGTGATATAATGGGTCACATAGACAAGTCGTGCGCAAAACCGCCGATAGGCGGTTGCGCTGACTTGTAATGTAACCCCTAGCTAACAGGGGGGTACAAATGTACATTTGACGTTCAAGACAGCAGAAAAACCTGCTGTCTTTTTTTGTCTTACAAATGTGGTGCATTTGGAAAATATCCCCGGAGGGGCCCCGTTACTTTTGATGCGTAGTGTCAAAAGTAATAAGGGGTTACTCTTGACAAGAGTAACAGAACCTGATATACTTAGCTTGAAAGGAGGTGTTGATTTATGGGCAGC
>JAJQHJ010000039.1 GCA_021199795.1 Oscillospiraceae bacterium | reverse complement strand
GGTGTTCCGCCACCCACAATGTCGGCCACATCTCCCAACTTACGCTGTTCCCAAGAAAAAGTCTAATCCACTCCGCCAAATCGCTGCTGCTTGTGTTATACTATAGTCAGGTGAAAAAACAAGCTATTCGGAGACTCACCTTCTGGCCTTCCGCATATAGCTAACGCTACCCCCTTGGGAAGGACAGGAGATGAGCATCGGAGATGTCACCTAAGAAACAAATCCGATATTACAAAACGCTCCATGACGATTTCGTAGAAAGCTCTGATCAGGACTTTACTTTGCCCGAAGATTACGTCTGGGTACGGGAGAGCATAAAAGCCAGATTAGCTAGGCCAATTTTGTATTCCATCGGCTATCTGTTTGCTCTGATCTACGGGAAGGCTGTCCTTCACCTGAAAATCGTCAGGGCTATTGACATGAAGGATTATCGCAATACTGGAGCAGTTGTCTATGGGAACCACACACAGCCCATCGGGGACGTATTTGTCCCAGCGTTGGTATGCGCCCCCAAACAGTGTTACACGATTGCAAGTCCGGCTAACCTGGGGATTCCTGTCATTGGTACTCTGCTGCCGTGGATGGGGGCGCTGCCGATCCCATCGGACTTCAAGCAGATGAGGAAATTTCTCAGTGCCGTCCGCCAGCGTTTGCAGGAGAACAACTGCGTCATTGTTTATCCGGAGCAGCACGTCTGGCCGTACTGTACCCAAATCAGGCCGTACCCTGCAACATCATTCGACTATGCAGTCAAAAACAAGGTGCCAGCCTTTTGCATGACAACTACATACCAACACCGAAGATTTTCAGAGAAGCCGAGGGCTACCGTGTATCTGGACGGCCCATTTTACGCAGATGCCAGTCTCTCACCTCAGGCGCAGAAGGAAGCGCTGCGGGATCAGGTCTATGCCTGTATGCAAAAGAGAAGTAAGCAGAGTACCTATCAATACATGGAATACCGGCCAATGCAGGGGGCAGAGGATCATGGCGGCAAATAAACTGACCAGTTATTTTGAACAGCATAAGAGCCAGCTGCAAGTAGTCTGGTTTTTAATATTCGGGTTGGCTGCAATGATTGCTCAGCTAGGGTCACGAATCGCCTGTGATATTGCATTTCAGGGAATGGATAGCACCGTGAGTATCTGGCCGTTTCCATCGCAGACGCTTGGCTCCTTTTTGGCATTCCTGATTTCCAACACGCTGGCGAAGGTCATCTCTTATGTGGCAAACCGGAAAAAGACATTTCAGGCAAACAACAACCTCTGCTTTAGTGTCATCATTTACATTGTGCTGGTCGTTGCTCTCATCGTGATTGAAACCATTATCGGTACTCCTATGCAGAACGGGTTATACGTTCTGCTGGACGGGGGCTTTGCCGGAACGGTACAAGCAACCGCTTCCGCTCAGTCGCCTGTACTATACCAGGCGTGTGGGGTGGCTTCTCAGCTTATTTATGGAATCGGAGATGCGGTTATTGTTTTCTTCATGGATAAATATCTGATTATGCGGAAAACAGACTGATACACAAAACAGGACATTGAGGAGGTGACCCGTTTGCCAGACCGTTCCTATATCGCTATCGACTTAAAATCCTTCTACGCCTCTGTGGAGTGCGTGGAGCGTGGGCTTGACCCTCTAACCACCAATCTGGTTGTAGCCGACCAGAGCCGCACAGAGAAGACGATCTGCCTGGCGGTGTCGCCGTCTCTAAAATCCTTTGGCATCCCAGGGCGGGCTAGACTGTTTGAGGTTGTTCAACGAGTGAAGGAGGTCAACCGGGAGCGCCAGCGCCGTGCGCCGGGGTATACGTTTACCGGCTCCTCCAGCGACATCAATGAACTGAATGCCGACCCGTCCCTGTCGCTGGACTATGTCGTGGCCACTCCACAGATGGCCCATTATATCCAGCGCAGCACGGAAGTTTATCAGGTTTACCTCCGGTTCATCGCACCGGAGGACATCCATGTGTACAGCATCGATGAGGTGTTCATGGATGTGACCAACTATTTGCGAACCTATCAGCTCACGCCCCATGAGCTGGCTATGAAGATGATCCGGGAGGTCTTAAAGGAGACCGGTATCACGGCCACGGCGGGCATCGGTGCCAACCTCTATCTCTGCAAGATTGCTATGGACATCGTGGCGAAGCATATTCCTGCCGACAAGGACGGCGTTCGCATCGCAGAATTGGATGAGATGAGCTACCGGCAACAGCTTTGGGAGCATCAGCCTATTACCGATTTTTGGCGGGTGGGGCGTGGCTATGCTAAGCGGTTGGACAAGCTGGGGCTACACACGATGGGCGACATTGCACAGTACAGTTTGACCGATTGTGGGGAGAAACGGCTTTACAAGGAATTCGGTATCAATGCCGAGCTGCTCATCGACCACGCCTGGGGCTGGGAACCGTGCCGCATCTCCGACATAAAAGCGTACAAGCCGGAGAACAACAGCATCAGCTCCGGACAGGTGCTGCAATCTCCCTATGCATTCGATAAGGCAAAGCTGGTCGTCCGGGAGATGGCTGACGCTCTCTCCCTCGACCTTGTTGACAAAGGACTGGTGGCTGACCAGATTGTGTTGACCATCGGGTATGACATTGAAAACCTGACCGATCCAAAACGCCAGAAATCATACAAGGGCGAAGTCACTACCGACTACTACGGCAGGAAGGTTCCCAAGCAGGCCCACGGCTCCATCAATCTGGGACGGCAGACGGCTTCTACCATGTTGATTACCAACGCCGCCATGGAGCTGTTTGACCGCATCGTTGACCCCAATCTGCTGGTGCGCCGGATGTATGTGGTGGCCAACCATGTGGTCAGCGAGGACATGGCGAAGCCACCGGAGCCGGAGCAGCTCAATCTATTTACTGACTATGCCGCCCTGGAGCAGCAGCGGCAAGTTGAACAAGAGGCACTTGAAAAGGAAAAACGGCGACAGAAAGCCGTCCTCGCCATTCAGAAAAAGTTCGGGAAGAATGCTCTGCTGAAGGGCATGAATCTGGAGGAAGGTGCCACCGGCAAAGACCGCAATGCGCAAATCGGAGGGCATAAGGCATGAAGGGGATGGAACACCGCTGCTCCTATGTGAACATGAAAAATCCACTCTACATTTGTTATCACGATGAGGAGTGGGGTGTGCCGGAGCATTCTGACAAAAAGCTCTACGAGCTATTGATTTTGGAATCCTTCCAGGCGGGCTTGTCTTGGGAATGTATCCTGAATAAACGGGAGAACTTTCGTATTGCCTTTGACGGGTTTGATATTGATAAGGTCTGTGATTATGATGAGGCAAAATGCGCAGAACTATTGACTAATCCCGGCATTGTCCGCAACCGACGCAAGATAGCGGCGGCAGTCAATAACAGTGTCGTTTTCAAGGCAATTCAGCAGGAGTTCGGCTCTTTTGATGCGTATATCTGGGGTTTCACCAATGGCGAGACCATTGTGGAAGATTTTCACATCCGCACCACCTCACCGCTCTCTGATACCGTCTCGAAGGATTTGAAAAAACGGGGCATGAAGTTCGTCGGCTCTACGATCATCTATTCCTACCTCCAAGCCATCGGGGTGTTGAATGCGCACGGAGCGGAATGCGATTTGTGCCCCGGCAGATTGGAGGCTACGCCATGAGCAAGGACTACAGCGACATCATCAACTTGCCCCATCACGTTTCAGAGACCCGCCCCCATATGTCCATGCGTGACAGGGCGGCGCAGTTCTCTCCTTTTGCGGCGCTCACCGGTTACGATGCCGCCGTAAAAGAGACGGCACGGCTGACCGACCAGCGGGCAGACTTGGACGAGAAAATGAAGCAGAATATATCGGAGCGACTGAATTTGATTCAGGAAAATCTGACGGCAGCGCCCTTTGTGGAAATCACATATTTTGTCCCAGATGAACGTAAGGAGGGCGGCGCTTATTGTACGGCAACCGGCACTGTGAAAAGGATTGATGATTTTCAGAGGCTTGTTACGCTGACGGACGGGAGAGACATCCCGATTGATGAGATTATTGAGATCAGCGGAGCAATGTTCCGGTCTTTGGATGATTCCTTTGCATGATGGGGAGCAGCTCCTACAATGGAAGCCGCTCCCTTGTGACAACGAACGTTTGAGCCACATGAACGTCCTTGTGACAATG
>JAJQHJ010000003.1 GCA_021199795.1 Oscillospiraceae bacterium | reverse complement strand
TGTACGGTCATCTCGATGATACAAGAAAGAAGATGGTAGCTGATGAGATTTCCGAACTGTTGACATTCTGAAAGTGTTAGAAAAGTGTTAGAAATCAATGGAGATTACTTGATAGAGTTTAGAAACAAAAAAATAACGCCAAACGACGTATTTACGTCGTTTGGCGATTGGCGGAGAGGAAGGGATTCGAACCCTTGTGGCTTTTGACCAAACGGTTTTCAAGACCGCCTCGTTATGACCGCTTCGATACCTCTCCATCGTTATGGAGCTGTGAATTTTCACAGCTCCAATATGATACCACATTGATTTCAAGTTGTCAATACCTGATTTCAGATTTTTTTGCTGGTAAAAAACTATCCGCTGTATTCCCCACCGTCTTCATATTCGCTTTCAGCGTACCCAAGCTCAAATTCAGGAGCGGTTCCAAAGTCAATGAAAGTATATTCAGCAGTGACATATCCGGTCATAGTGTAGCCGAGGACATCTATTGATGCACTGCACGATAGAGTCATTGCACTTAAGTCATTATTCTTATCGAAAATCATGACGTAGATTATGTCGTCGAATGTGAGATCCTCGAGGTCACTGACAAATGAGCCCAGTATGCTTTCGGCATCTTCGCTTTCAAGAACAATTGCTATCTGCTTTGTTCCGTCGTCATTCTTGACAACATTGATATTGTCAAAAATATCTTTTGCAAGTTCGGGCAGGTTTGCGTCGCCGATAGAAGCGGTTGAATCACTGTCAGTCACAGTATAGTAAATCAAGGTGTCACTGTATTCAACATAGACCTTGTCGTCGATATATGTTGTTGTGATAGTATAGTCATCCATTTCGGTTATAACTTGAGTTCCGGATGAATTTTCCTTGATGTTCATAACCGTTTCGGAGGTAAGCGACTCTCCCAGAATGTCAAAAGTGATTGACATGACGCAGTCGGCATTATACCCACCGGCTTTTGCCAGCTTGCTGACAGCTCTCGAGTAGAGACCATAAGCAGTAAGCGTATCAAAGAGTGAACAGCCGCTAAGCGACAACACTAGTGTCATGACCAAAATAACAGATATTGTTCTTTTAAAAATCCTCATAGATATCTACCTTATCCGGCACTTTCTTCTGAGCTTGTTGTCGATTCAGTGCTTTCGTCTGAGGAATCAAGAATCGAGCTGACATCAAGCATCATGGAATTGCTACCTGTGATTGTCGGAAGCTTGCCATCCCATTTTTCAATTTTGTAGTATTCAACGAGCTCATCGGAAATGGACTCTGAAAGAATTCTGTTTGCTTCAGCTTCTGCCTCAGCCTGAATTTTCATAGCTTCTGCTTCGGCTTCGGCGTTGGTTATTGTGGTTTCTTTTTCGGTTTCAGCTTTCAGAAGCTGCTGTTGTGCGACTTGCTTTTCTTCTATAGCAGTTATATAAGCTTCCGAAAAATCGAAGTCAATGATGTTGACGTCAGTGATATAGAGACCGCTGTCATTAAGCTTTTCATTGAGACCTTCAAGCAGACCATCAGAGATAAGAGTACGGTTTGTAACGCTCTCCTCAGCGGTGTACTGAGCTACAGTGGCTTTCAGTACTTCATTTACAGCTGGAGTTATGAGAACCATTTCATAGTCGCTGCCTACATTTTTGTAGATGCTGTAGGACATGTTTGTATCAACACGATAGTTGATTGCAAGGGTGGTTGAAACGGTTTGCAGGTCTTTTGAGAACGCCTCAGTCGAAACTTCAAGCTTTGTGATACGGTTATCAATTTCAATAACCTCCTGTATAAAGGGAGCCTTGAAGTGAAGACCCTCCTGGAAAACGGTTTCATTAACCTTGCCTAATGTAACCAGTACGCCGGTATGACCGGCAGATACAACTGTGATACAGTTAGCCAGCAGTATAATTATTACTACAACTATAAGAACAGTGAGAATAACTTTTTTGTTGAATATTTTTGATAGAGTCTGTTGCATTATATTTCTCCTTTTGGTCTTATCAGTCCTTATTTCTGAAAATCTCAAGCAAGGTTACACCGATGATTGTAAGAACCAGAACTACAATTACTATTGCTATGGTCTGAGCTGATGCCTTGTTTGAATTTTCGTCATCAGAATTATCGACAATTGCAATTGCGGCTGTTTCGTCGGATGATACAAAGGTGACTTCAGAGTCAGAGCTGACTATTTCTTCAGAGGTTGTAATCTCTGTTGTGGTTGTTGCCTCGGTGGTAGTGGTTGCTTCCGTCGTGGTTTCTTCGGTTGTGGTTTCCTGAGTTGTGGTAGTCGCAGCTGTAGTGGTGGTTGCGGCTGTTGTCGTTGTTGCCCTCGTTGTAGTTGTGGCGGCAGTAGTAGTCGAACGAGTCGTAGTTGTAGTAGCTTGTGTGGTTGTAGCGGCTGTGGTTGTGGCTTCGGTTACCGTAACCTCATCTTCATCATCGAGAATAACTTCGTCTTCCTCGTCAGACAGTTCAACATCAGCTTCCGTATCGTCAGTTGATGTGGATTCAGTGTTCCCATCTTCGTCTTCAATGACGATAACAGTTGTATTGCCGTTGACAGTGACAGAGTTTCCGGAAATATCTACGCAATTGTTTGCAGATACGCTTATGTAACATTGAGTGTATGCATCGCCGATAGCAGTGAATGTAAGGGTTGCGAGTGTGCCGCTAATGGCACTTCCAGTGTTATTATCAATTGTGATTAGCAACATACCGCTACCTAATGATGTCGCCGAAGATGCATAAAGGCTGTTCACCTGCGAACCGACATAGGAAAGCTGATTAGCATTATATGACAGCCATATCGTTCCAGATGCTATTCCTGAGTCATCTGACATCGAAACATATACTGTCACCGTTTCGCCCTGAGCCGCACTGTTAGTAGCTATCGACGCATTGACGCTTGACGCTGCAAGCACATTTACCGTAAGTATAGTCATCATAACGGTTGCCAACACGATACAAATTACTCTTTTAATATTCATAATGAATATCCCCACCCGTAAAAATACTGTAGATACATTTTAGCACAAAGCAGATATTTTTGCAATAGCAAAGTCGCAAATAGCGAGTCAGAGCAGACATAATTTCACAAAACATTGATTGATTCTCATTGAAAATGTTTCAGATACGCTTGACATTTTCTGTGAAATGATTCATACTTGTATCAGTTCTTTAGTGATGGAGGTTCAGTATGATTGACATAACATTCATGCAGCTTAATGCGTCTCATCCGGATGACTTTGTGTATGGAGTCAGCAATGACTTCTGGTTGCTTCTTTATGTCAAATCTCCGGCTCTGTTTCATCTGCCAACTGGTGATGTAGTTTGCCATCCCAACAGCGCAATCTTATATCCTCCAAATGCGTTTGCATATTACCAGGCATATAATGGTCCGTATATCAACGATTATGTCAGATTCAGGACTGACGAGAGCTTTGTCACAGACGATAATGTTCCGACAGAGACGTTGGTTCAGCTTAATTCTCCCGAAAGCTTTCAGAAGCTGTTTGAACTTCTGTCTATGGAGAACTACTATAGGTTTGACTATTCTTCGATGTCTATCTCGATGCTACTTAGAATGCTTCTATGGAAAGTTAAGGAGTCAGCTCAGGAAAGTGAGATTACTGACCAGCAAAGAGCTCTTAACGACCTGAGATACGAGATACGGCTCAAGCCCTATTCACACTGGTCGGTGGATATGATGGCGGAGAAGATGCATCTGAGCACTGGATATCTTCAGAATATTTACAAGAAGCAGTTTGGGGTTTCCTGTATGCAGGACGTTGTCAACATGAGAATAGACCTTGCAAAGAACTATCTTGTGACTACGGATTTCAATTCGCAGAAGATAGCGAATCTTTGCGGGTACCAGAATGTCGAGCACTTCTGCAGACAGTTCAAATCTATTACCGGAACTTCCCCGCTTGCTTATCGCAAGGGAGAGCAGCTGAAATAAAATTTTACAAAAGAAAACCCCTGGTCGTATGATCAGGGATTTTTTGGAGGTGTCACCCGGATTTGAACCGGGGGTCAAGGAGTTGCAGTCCTACGCCTTACCACTTGGCTATGACACCGTATTCTGTCGGTCGCTTTCGCAACCGACCACAACATTATACACGAGAAGATTCAGTTTGTCAAGACCTATTTTTCAATTAAGGCAAGAATTTCTTCTGAGCTGAAAGTATATGCCTTTCCACAGAAATGGCACTTTACTTCGGTTGATTCATCCTTTGAGAGATCTATGAGTTCTTTTTCTCCAAGGCTTTTGAGAATCCGTTCAGTTCTTTCGCGTGAACAATCGCAATGGTAGCCCACTTCAAAATCGTCTAGGACATTCGGCTCAAGACCATCAAGTGTAAGCATAGCAATATCTTCAGCGGTCATCCCCTGCTCCATAAGCTTCGTTACACTTGAAATCCTGGAAATATTTCTTTCGATTATATCGATTGATTCATCAGGAGCAAAAGGAAGAAGCTGCAGGAGAAATCCACCTGCTCTTTTGACTGTCAGATCGGGATTAACCAGAACCCCCAATGCGCAAACAGTTGGTGTCTGCTCGCTTTCAGCAAAGTACTGGGTGATGTCTTCGGCAATTTCACCGCTTACAAGTGCTGTCTGACCGATATATGGTTCCTTGAGACCTAAATCCTTGATAACTGAAAGTGTTCCATCATTGCCAACAGCACCTCCGACATCAAGCTTGCCATCTGGTCTCAGAGGAATTTCTACAATATTATTGTCACAGTAGCATTTTACATTACCCATATAGTCGGAAACTGCTGTGAGGCTTCCTATCGAACCGCCGCCGTTGATGCGGAGTGTCACACTGTCGCCCTCGTCCTTAAGACCGAAGCCGACAAGCGATGTTCCCATCGCAAGTCTTCCAAGTGCTGCGGTTACCACAGCAGAAGTGTTATGGATTTTCTCTATTTCAGAGACGATGTCTGTCCCGTCAATTGCGGAGCAGACAACAGATGCATCTTTAGAAATTGTTCTTACTATTCTTCCCATTTTATATTCCTTATCTATTTAAAGCTTTCCGGCGACTATAAGCACTCTTTCAGAAGTCTTCTTTGGCGGCTTGTAACCGATACCATCATAAATTTCAAGCGGAATGAGCCCGGATTTCAAAAGCATACCCAAAATCTTCATAATGGGATACGCTTTTTCCCTGAAAGATTCCGTGAAACGGCTGACCTTGTCTTCATTGCCGTTGACAAAGAAGTCAAGAGTTATCAGTACGCTGTTGTCACATTCCCTGTAGTCATTTTGCCAACCAAGGTAAACATCATCGGTATCGTAGATGAAGCAGTTGTTTCCGAGCACGTTTTTGTGCTTATAAATTGTATTCGTGTCAAAGACAAAATTTCCGCCGTGACGGAGATTTTTTGAAACTCTTTTGAATGTATTCAAGACATCGTCTGCGGACTTCAAGTGATTTATGCCATCAAGAGTTGATATTATCACGTCAGCTTTTGCTGGAAGCGATAATCTTGTCATGTCCTGACAAACAAATGCGGCTTTCTGACCTGCATCCCTCAGCTTTTTGTCGGCAACTGTAAGCATTTCTGAGGAACGATCGATGCCTGTAACTGAATAGCCCTTTCTGGATAAGAGCAAATCAAGTGTTCCTGTTCCACAGCCAATGTCAACAATAGAGCCACGTTTTTTATGCCTGCACATGACGATTTCATCAATCCTCCTGGCATAAGAAACATAGCTCACATTTTTGGTGAACCGATCATAATAGTCGGCAAATATGCCGTAACTACTCATCACTGCTCAATATCCTTTTCTGATTCCTTTAGTCTTTCGAGTACTATATCATATCCGCCCACCCCATAATTGATTGAGCGATTTACGCGACTGATAGTTGCCGTTGATGCGCTTGTAGCTGTAACGATGTCAGCATAGATGTGACCCTCTCTGAGCATCTTGGCAACCTCAAAACGTTGAGCAAGAGTGTCAACTTCGATAGCAGTGCACAAATCGGCTAAGAATTTTTCACATTCATCGCGTGTTTCGAGTGTCAGTATTGCTGCATAGAGATCCTCGATATGCTTCTTATTGGACTTTGGATTCATGTTATCACCTTTTCAATATCTTGTTCAATAATCGTGTTCAAAATTCAGCATTTGTCTTCCGTACAAATACATTTTAACATGTTGAAAGTAAAAAGTAAAGACCTTTGTGAAAATATTTGTGAAAGATTGGCGAAATTTTGTCCTAATCTTCCGTCACCTCTTTAATTACTTCCCTGATTTCTTCTACGCCCTCTCCCGACAGAGCTGAAAATGGAATTATCGTTATCTGCGAGAAGCAAGGGATTTCATTTTTGAGTGCTTCAAGACGTGCTGCTCTTTCTGTTTTGTTAAGCTTATCTGACTTTGTCAGAACAATGCAGAAAGGAAGCTCGGTATCTATGAGAAAGTTTATCATTGTAATGTCATCTGCTGTCGGCGGGTGACGCATGTCGATAAGAGAAAATACTATGCCTATATCCCGCTCAGGATCAGAAAGATAGCCGGAAATAAGCTTATTCCATCTTTCTTTCTCAGATTTTGATACTTTGGCATAGCCGTATCCGGGGAGGTCAACAAAGTAAATCTCCCCGAGACGGTAGAAGTTAATTGTTCTGGTTTTTCCAGGTTCAGAGCTGACACGGGCAAGTGATTTCCTCGAAAAAATTTTGTTTATGAGAGAAGACTTCCCGACATTTGACCGCCCTACGAAGACAATTTCCGTCTTTTCCGGCTTAGGGAGCTGCTCAAATGTGCCGTATGCTGCAACGAATTCTGCGTTATCGAATCGTCTATCTGTTTGCATCGAGACGCACCCCCACGGGAGTTTTATCGACCTGCTTGAACGCTACCGGATTTACGACTTTCCTTTGCTCACTCTGTTCATGTATTAGGGCAACATCAAGGACATCTTCGATAGTCTCAGCAAACACGAAATCCAAGCCTTGTTTTACTTTATCATCGACTTCTTCCAGGTCAGGTTTGTTGGCGGCAGGGATTATGACTGTTTTGATTCCCTCTTTGTATGCCGCCATTGTTTTTTCGCGGAGTCCTCCGATTGCCAGAACCTTGCCTCTGAGCGTAATTTCACCTGTCATTGCAACATCGGAACGGACTTTGAGTCCTGAAAGCTCAGATATTATACCAGTAGCAAGTGTGACGCCGGCGGAGGGACCATCTTTAGGAACTGCACCCTCGGGAGCATGAATGTGGATGTCACGTTTCTGATTGAAATCGCTGTCGATGCCGTATTTATCAGCGACACTTCTTGTATATGTAACAGCTATCTTTGCACTCTCTTTCATGACATCGCCTAAGGAACCAGTAAGTTCAATTGCACCCTTTCCTGGTACGGAAAGAACCTCAAGAGGCATCAGAGTTCCGCCAACAGCTGTCCACGCAAGACCGTTAACCTCGCCGATCTGAGGCTTTTCAGATTTCAGATCACCCAGGAACTTTCTTGCACCCAGGTATTTCTCAATTGTTTCAGGAGAAACAGTAACTCTGTGAGCTTCACCGGTTACAATTTCCTTTGCTGCTTTGCGGCAAACAGTAGCCAGAATCCTTTCGAGTGTTCTTACGCCTGCTTCTCTGGTGTAGTAATCGATAAGCTCATAAAGTGCTGCACCGGTAAACCTTATCTTATTGCCGTTTAGTCCATTCTGCTTTACTTGCTTAGGTACAAGGTGGCGTTTTGCTATCTCGAATTTTTCTTCACGAGTGTAGCTTGGAAGCTCAATAACGTCCATTCTGTCAAGAAGCGGAGGAGATATTGTGTCTATGCTATTGGCTGTAGTAACGAAGATAGCGTGCGATAAGTCAAATGGAAGCTCGATATAGTGATCTCTGAATTCCTTGTTCTGCTCGCTGTCGAGAACTTCCAGCATGGCACTTGCCGGGTCTCCCCTGAAGTCATTTGCCATCTTGTCTATTTCATCAAGAAGTATAAGAGGATTGCTGGAACCAGCCTGCTTGATTGCGGATATAATTCTTCCGGGCATTGAGCCTATGTAGGTCTTTCTGTGACCCCGGATATCAGCTTCGTCCTTGACACCACCCAAGGAAACTCTTACATACTTTCTTCCGAGAGCGTTTGCAATAGATTTTCCTATGGATGTCTTTCCGACACCTGGAGGTCCTACAAGGCAGATAATCTGACCCTTGACATCACTGTTGAGAGCCCTGACGGAGAGAAGCTCAAGGATTCTTTCCTTGACCTTTTTCATGCCATAGTGGTCTTTGTCAAGCTGTGCGGAGACTTTCTCTATATCGAGGCAATCTTCGGTTTCAACATTCCATGGAAGCTCCAGAACGGTGTCGAGATAGCTTCTTATTACTGCCGCTTCCTGAGAACCATAAGGCATCTTCATAAGCCTTTCAGCTTCAGAAATCAGCTTTTCAGTGCATTCTTCATTGAGCTTTAAGCTGTATATCTTTTCAGCATACGCCTCTGCTTCTTCATCCAAATCGTCGGTTTCACCGAGTTCATCCTTGATAATTCTGAGCTCTTCACGGAGATAATATTCCCTCTGACCCTTATCTATAGCTTCACTTACCTTGGTGTGAATATCATTCTCGATAGACAGAACCTGAGTCTCTCTTGTAAGCAGTGCAAGAGTTATAGAAAGCTTTTCGCTGAGAGCGTTCGCCTCAAGAAGCTGTTGGCGATCCTCTGTAAGCATAGGAATATTGAAAACTATACTTTCAAAGAGCACAGTTGGGTCGTCAGATGTCATAACTGCGTGTTTCAGCTCTTCAGGCATCCTGGGAACAACTGAGGAATACGCCTCAAAAGCTGCCTTTACAACACGGCAGAATGCATCAATTTCCTCTTCGGGGATTTTATCCTTGCCATAGTTTTTCATAGGTCTGACGACTGCATGAACGTTGGTGCCATCGTCAGTATATTCCAAGAGCTTTGCCTTGTATAAGCCCTCAACCCGGACTCTTGATGCTCCCTCGCTCAGATTTATTATCTGCTTGATTTCGCAGACAGTACCGATGTCGTAAAGATCCTTTTGAGTAGGATCTGATACATTTATATCCCGCTGTGCAGTCATGAAGACTAGCCTGTCGCCTGAGAGTGCTTCTCTTAGAGCTGTGACAGACTTTGGTCGCATCACGTCGAACTTCAATGACATGTGAGGCATGACAATAAAGTCCCTAGTTGCGACACATGGTAAACTCAATTGAGTATTTCTTGTAAGTGCCATTACCTTTCTCCTTATCAGTAAAGATGCGATTCGCAAAGCTTTGCGATGCGCAAGTAGTATTTCATAATTATTCAGAAGCAGTGTGTCCCGTAGCTTATACGAAGCCACGATTACTTGTCCTATTATAGCAAAAAGCTTTCATATTTGCAATAGCAAATAGAGGTACAAAATGTGGCAGTTGTGTGGGAATGATTTTAGCTGAGAATTTGAAGAAAAAAGCCTTGACAAATTTATGCCGGTGTGCTATTATATCTAACTGTGAGCGGAATACCGCTTGCAAATGCGCCCGTAGCTCAGTGGATAGAGTGCCCGGCTACGAACCGGTAGGTCGTGGGTTCGAATCCCCCCGGGCGCGCCAACCTCCGATTTTTCGGAGGTTCTTTTTTGCTTATTATTTCTCTCTTTGCATCATTTGTCCCCTAAAAATACTATTGACAAAGCCTGAAGAATGTGATATATTTATCGCAACCGGTGATTTCGGCGAGTTTTTATTAGGAGTGTGAGACTTGATGGATGACAGTTCCGATGGGGATTGTGACCACAATACTGAGTATATAGTAACATCTTGTGTCGTTTTAAACAGAATGATTGAGTAGGTATGGTCTTCACTACGTTGTGTAAGGCTGTGCCTTTTTGTGTTTCTTACTGTTTTTACGAAAGGATTTTATACTAATCATGGTTCAGGCAATTATATTGCAAATATTACTTATAGCGTTTAATTCTGTCTTTTCCTGTGCAGAAATAGCTGTCATTTCTATGAGCGACGCCAAGCTCAAACAAATGGCTCAGGACGGAGACAAGAGAGCCAAGAAGCTTCTTGCTCTTACAGAGGAGCCGTCCAAGTTCTTGGCGACAATTCAGGTGGCTATTACCCTTGCCAGCTTACTCGGAGGTGCTTTTGCGGCAGATAACTTTGCTGATCCGCTTACTGAGCTTCTCATCACAGCTGGATTACCTGTTACAAGAGCGATTGTTTATCCTGTGATACTCGTTATCATTACGCTGCTTCTCACCTATTTCAGCATAGTTTTTGGCGAGCTTGTCCCTAAAAGACTTGCCATGAAGAAAACAGAACAGATTGCTCTCGGGCTTTCTGGAGTTATGTATGTCATGTCTAAAATATGCGCTCCTTTGGTCTGGTTGCTAACTAAATCGACAAACGGAGTTCTCAGACTTCTCGGAATCGATCCTGACAGTGACGATGATGTTGTTACCGAAGAGGAAATCAAGTTAATGCTTGCCGAGGGCAATGAGCAAGGCACCATTATGGAGGAAGAAAGCGAGCTTATAAACAACGTTTTCGACTTCACTGACATGTCTGTTGAACAGGTAAGCACCAGGCGCAGAGACGTTATCTTTCTCTATATCGAGGATGGTGATGAAGCTTGGGCAAAGACGATCATGGAGAGCCGACATACATACTATCCCGTATGTCAGGACTCGCCTGATAATGTAGTTGGCATTCTCGATACGAAAGACTATTTCCGATCTGATGACAGAAGCATTGGCTACATGATGGAGCACGCTGTTAATAAACCGTACTTTGTCCCTGAGGAAATGCGCGCGAATTCTCTCTTTGCTGAAATGAAAAAGTCGAGAAATTATTTCGCTGTAGTCCTGGATGAGTACGGCGGAATGTCAGGCATTGTAACTCTTCATGATCTTATTGAGGAGCTTGTTGGTGAACTCGAGGAAGAGGAAGCTCCCCCTAAGCCGGACGACATTGCTCAGATAGACGAGGAAACCTGGTGTATTCAGGGCTGTGCTGAGCTTGAAGAGGTTGAAGAAGCCCTTGGAGTTTCGCTTCCGACAGACACTTTCGACACGTTCAGCGGCTTTATCTGCGAGATTATATGCCGAGTCCCGGAGGAGGGCGAAAGCTTTGAGTGTGAATCAAATGGTCTTGAGATTCAAGTCAAGAATGTTCAGGATCATCTGATCGACTATGCTATTGTCAAGAAGCTTCCTCCCGAAGCGGAAGAGGATGAGGACGAAGAGAAAGAATAATTCGCAAAAAAGGCTTTGCCACGATGGCAGAGCCTTTTTAATGTTTATTGGTGGACCCGATGGGACTTGAACCCACGCTCTCCGCGTTGCGAACGCGGCGCTTTACCAACTAAGCCACGAGCCCGAATCAACGAGTTTTATTTTATCTCTAAATACGCTGTTTGTCAAGACGTTTTTGAGATATTTTTTCTCGTTGATGCGATTTTTAATCAGGTTTCTTGTTCTGAAACTGTTTCTGAGACAGGAACCGGGGTCTCCTCTTCTTCCCCACTCTTCTCGCCGTCTCTTTTTCCTACATCAGTTTTGATGAGCTTATAGAGTGCAGAGAAAAGTGGAACGCAGATGAACATGCCGGGAATTCCGAATATTCCACCACCTATACTGACAGCAGCAAGAACCCATATTGATGGCAAACCTATAGATTTGCCGACTATCTTAGGATAGATGAAGTAGTTATCGACAAACTGGAGTACCAGAATGAAGAGTATGAATATCACAGCCTGGATAGGATTAACAGTCAGTATCATAAATGCACCTATTATCGTTCCAATCCATGCACCGGCTATTGGAATCAAAGCTGTCAGACCTATCAGTGCACCAATCATAGTTGGATATGGCAATCCAAGAATCAGCATACCTATTGTGCAGAGGGTTCCCAATAGAACTGCCTCTGTGCACTGAACTACTATATAGCCGTGATAGCTCTCGTTCAGAGTCCCTAGAACATAGTAGGCTCTTTCATGCCACTTGGGCTTTAGATAAGTTTCTGAAAGCTTTCTTATCTGCCTGAGGAGCTTGTCTTTGGCAGAAAGGAAGTAGACAGAAAATACTATTCCGATTAAAGCTGTTGACAAAACCGATACGACGGTAGGTGCTACGCTTGTGACTGTATTCACAGTGCCTTGAATGTCGCTTATAACATCAGTTATGCTTGTAGAAAGCAACGAAATAATGCCAATAATGCTGCTGACGTTAGATGCAATTTCATTCCAGTTTATTCCCTCAAGCCATTCGATTACAGCATCCGGAAGAAGACCGATAATCGTCTTGTTTTCGAGTATCGAGAGAACAAGCGATGGAAGCTGATCTATAAAGGTTTTAATGCAGGACACAAAATGAGGGATGACCAGAAGAAGAACCAAGACTATTACAAGGACTATCGTGAGGTAGCCCAGTAGCATACAGACAGGTCTTCTCATTCTGGCGACAGACTTTTTCTCACTGTTCGGGAAATAGTGCTTTTCATAAAAGCTCATTGGAATGTTCACTATGTACGCTATAACGAGTCCGGTAATGAGAGGATTAAATGCACTCATTGCAACACCTAGGGTAGCAAAAATGCTGTCAACAAAGTGGATGACCAGGAAAATCACAACTGCAGTTACTATAACTTTGAAGCAGGTTTTCCAATCGAGTTTCATATGAATTCTCCTTTATTGTTTGGACAAACAGGTCAGATTGTCCGTGATTCTTGGACATGTTATACTTGCAATTTTGTCAATTTTTTTGTACAATGATAATATTGCAACGAAGGGAGTAATGAAAGTGGCAGACTCGAATATCACAAAGCGTGCACTTGCATCTGCACTAAAGGAATTGATGACCGAAGAGCCTTTTTCTAAAATAAGTGTAACCGATATCTGTGAGCGTTGCGGAATGAACAGAAAGAGCTTCTACTATCATTTCAAGGACAAGTATGACCTTGTTAACTGGATTTTCGATTCCGAGTTCTTGCTTATTGTCAGAGACAACACAAATAGCACAAGCTGGAATCTTTTTAACGCACTTTGTTACTATCTTTATGACAATAGGAAGTTCTATAAGCCTGCACTTCAGATCGAGGGTCAGAACTCTTTCTCCGACCACTTCAGGGAAATGCTTAGGGCTACTCTCCGCTCAAGCTTTAGTGGACTTCTTGGCGATTATGAGGACTTTCAGCTTGACTTCTATGCAGATGCTCTCGTATGCACTATAGAAAGATGGCTGACTTCAAGAAAATGTGATACACCGGATGAATTCCTGAAAAAGATCGGTTCCTGTGCCCGTTCGTTTTCCAAAATATCAGATAAGGTTCTACCACCTGAAAATTGAATGTTTTCCCGTCGTTCAGGAAAGTCCTAAGAACGGTGGGATTTTTTCTGCATCTTTGAGTCCCTTTTGATATAGCTTATCAAGAGGCTCTTTTTCTTTTGTGAGGGTGTCGACACCACATGTGTCGTCCGGTGCTATGATGAGTACTTTGCCCTCGGCTTCAAGCTTTTTTGCTGTTTCAAGTTCAGTATTATAGTGATCTGCCCTGCCGCTGATTCTTTCGGCAGAGATTGGATACGTTTTTTTGATTCTCTTTGCAATAGCAATATCGCGTTTGGGAAGCCTCAAGACATCGCGAGGCTTGCTGAGTATAAGAACAACCTTGTCACAGCCCATGGAAATTGCTTTTTCAACTGGAACAGGATCGCCTAAAGCTCCATCAAAGTAGGGCTCACCGTTGACATAATATGGTTTGTTTACATAAGGTATTGAGCAGGAAGCTTTTACGATATCCAGATTATCCTGATTGATGTAATCCTTTGTGAAGTACTTTGCTTCACCAGTTATGGCGTTCTCAGCTACAACTAAGAGCTCAGTTGGATTTTTTAACAGTGCATCAAAGTCAAACGGAAATTCACCATCTGCGTTGCTGAGTGTGCCATAAATGTAATCCATGTCTATGTATGAGCCTTTCTTGATAAGATTAGAAAGGCTCATTGATTCTTTTCTTTGGTTGTAATCGGCATAGAAGACATAGTTTCTACCTTTTTGTCCGGCAAGAAACGTGCATATGTTTGCGGCTCCGGCAGATACGCCTATTCCCAGATTAAAGTGGATTTTATGCTCTAAGCAGTGGTCCATAACTCCGCAGGCATATATTCCTCTCATTCCGCCGCCCACATCAACAAGTCCTGTTTTCATATGATTTCCCTCTTTCAACTATCATATCACTCGATAGATTTAGGATAGCACTTTTCAAAGATTTCTGCAAGAGGCTGGTTTATGAAATTGCAGTTATGCTCAGAATCGTTAACTGAAATCAGATTGCCTGATTCGTCGAAAACTGCAATGCAGGAATCATCAGAAATAATTTCGTCAATCATTCTGACTATACCTGAATACTCCATCGGTACGCTTGCAGCTGTTCTTGTATCTCTTAGCTTGCAAACCTCATCATGTACTTCACTATAGCCATTATAATTATCTTGGGATTTGACGAAGAATGTCAGTATTGGATGAAGCTCATCAGCTGAATTGAGTAATTCCTCACACATCGGACGTTCACTATACTCATACCACATCGAATAGAGTGCTTTCCTGTTTCTTAGACGCTCACATACTTCAACTGCCGAATCCGAATACTTGACGCAGAGCATAAGGTTTTTTATTTCTCCTGCCTGCTCCAGAATGCCTTTCTCAATGTTTTCTGCATCTGAGAACAGAAGAAAAGCACACTCTGATTCTTCATCAAAAATTTCAGTCAGGTTTTCAGGAATTGCGGAGCAGAAGAAAATATAGGTAAAGATTCCAAGCTTCTTGCCTTGCCTGATGGCTTCGGAATAAGCTTCTTCTGAGAACGATTCATTATCGACATAGAATGTTATGACCCAGGGAATATTGTACCCATGTTCTTTTTCAAGATTTCTGATAGTTTTTGCACCTGCGGTAAAGCTGTTGTAGCCGATGTTCATTCCAAATTTCAGAATATTTGCTGATCCCACATTTTTTATTGCATCGTGAATGAGCGCGTAATAAGGACTTTTCTCGTCCTCAAGCAATGAGTGTGCCAGGTTCAGGAAGTGCTTTTGAAAGCGTCCGGCAGAAAGGCTGAGTGCCAGATCTACGAGATTTCTTGTTTCTCTGTCGGGATTGTCACGCATATCCTCCAGCTTCTTGCCAACATATGCTTCGATAATAGATTTTGCGTTGTTTTGAGTTGTTCTCTGTTCCATAAGAAACCCTCTTTCAAACAAAATTCAGACGTATTAATTATAAACTGCTGTCCTGTTTTTAAACACGGACAAATAATCTGTTTTGTCCAGAAAGGTAACACTTTTTCCTGCGGTCTCATTTTTCCACACTTTGTGCTTCCGTGTCCAATGACAAATTTTTTGAATTGGTTTAGAATACAGTAAAAGAAAGCGGAGAAATTCTCTGCACATAAGAAAGGACAGATGTAAATGAAGAAAAATCTTCTAAAGAATTTCGGGATCCGGCAGGCTTTCAATTACCTCGAAAAAAATCCAGAAGAGAATATTCCTAAGCTCATAAATATGCTCGAAAAGAGCTACAGCGGAGAAACTTTCCAGAAGCAGATAGCTGTCATAAAGAAAGCTGTTGAGGAAAAGAACAACTGGTATCAGCTTATGATGAAAATGTATGAGCTTGACCCCGGTGTCCGTGAAACAGTATTTGAAAATCTTTTTCTCAATGACAGCATCAACGGGTATGTTTATCAGCAGGAGATGGCAAAAAAGTATAACTGCAATATTCCGTGGGCAATTCTTCTTGATCCCACATCTGCCTGCAATCTTCACTGCACTGGCTGTTGGGCGGCTGAGTATGGTAACAAGCTTAATCTGAGCCTTGAGACGATAGATTCTATTGTAAAGCAAGGAAAAGATCTCGGATGTTACATGTACATCTATACCGGCGGCGAACCGATGGTCAGAAAGAACGATTTGATCAAAATCTGTGAAATGAACCCTGATTGCGAATTCCTGGCATTCACAAATGGTACTCTTATTGATGAAGATTTCTGTAAGGAAATGCTCAGGGTCAAGAATTTCGTCCCTGCTATCAGTCTTGAGGGATTTGAGGATGCAAACGATTCAAGAAGAGGAGACGGCGTTTACAGCAAGGTTCACAACGCCATTAAGCTTCTCAAGGACAATAAGCTTCCATTCGGAATTTCCGCTTGTTATACCTCACGCAACTGCGATGATATCACAAGTGAAGAATTCTTCGATATGATTATTGATGCGGGTGCTTTCTTTATCTGGTTCTTCCACTACATGCCCGTTGGAAACGATGCAGTTACTGAGCTTCTCCCCTCTCCCGAGCAGCGTGAAAAGGTTTGCAGAAGAATAAGAGAGTATCGTAACTCCAAAGCTATATTCAGCATTGACTTCCAGAACGATGCCCAGTATATCGGTGGTTGCATTGCAGGTGGCAGAAAGTATCTCCATATAAATGCCAAGGGCGATGTTGAGCCTTGTGTATTTATCCATTATTCAAATGTCAATATCCATGACTGCACTCTTCTTGATGCGCTGAGGAGCCCTCTGTTCCAGGCATATCATGACAATCAGCCGTTTAACGATAATATGCTTAGACCCTGCCCGATGCTTGAAAATCCTGAAAAGCTGAGAGCAATGGTCAAGGAAACAAAAGCAAGGAACACCGACTATCAGAGCATTGAGACTGCGGATCATCTTTGCGATAAGTGTGAAAGCTATGCCGAAAACTGGAAGCCAACTGCCGATAAGCTCTGGGCTGAAATCCAGCAGAAAAAGGCAGAAGCAAACTCAAAGAGCTGATTCACACATTCAGTAATTGCCAGCACCACTTTCAATCATATTCTTTCCTTAGGCGGCAACCCGAGCCGCAAAAAACACCGGAGTCTTATTCAAAAGACCCCGGTGTTTTTATTTTGATTATTACTCAACGGATTTCAGTGACTCTGCCATGTCTATTGCTTCTATTTTCTTTCGCAGTATCAGGTCTGTTATGATTGCAAAAAGTATAACCAGAACAACAGTGAACACAAAGCTTATCGGGTTAATAATAACCTTGAAAGATACCATGTCTACCTTGATCTGGGACATGACGAACGCATGGAGAAGTACACCCAGAGGGAGCCCGATGACTATGCCCATAAGCGTGAGAACAATATTTTCTCGGAAGACATAGTCGTCTGTTTCGCTTTTACGGAAACCAATTACTTTAATTGTCGCTATTTCACGTGCACGTTCAGATATATTTATATTTCCAAGATTGAACATGACAATGAAAGCAAGTGCGGCTGCACATAGGAGAATCAAAGCAACTACGTAATTCAGACTCTGCATCATGTTGTCAATCATCTGTCTTGTATCGTTTACAACCGTTACAGCTGAAATTCCATCCATATTCAGAAGCGTTGCTGAGACGCTGTAATGGTCAGCATCATCTGTAAGGCAGAGCATAAGTGTTGTTGGCTCATATTCCTCGCCGAATATCTGCTCATATGCTTCACCTGTCATGTAGATATAGTGTTGCACATAGTTTTCTACGAGTCCTGAGACGGTAGCTTCTGCCATTTCACCGTCGGTTGTGTACACGGTAATGCTATCCCCTACGTCGACATCAAGCATTGATGCAAGCTTTTCAGATACGAGAACCCCGCCATCAGTCGGGAGAGGTACCTCTTCATCATCAAGGTGAAGACTTATCACATCACTGAAACTATCATCATCAGAAACGATATAGTACGCTGTCTTGTAGACGTCGTTTGCACTTACATCAGTCGAATATGACATTGAGGTTGCCTGTGCCTCAATTACTTCTGGCAACTCGCTGGAAACTTCAGTTATATCGTCTTCTGTAATTTCATCTGAGAACGTCACAGAGATATCATAGGTCAATATGTCATCGAATTGAAAATTCCCGAGATTTGTAACCGAATCATAAAGTCCGAATCCGGTGAGTAGAAGTGCTGTACATCCGGCTACGCCCATGAGCATCATTATCATACGCTTTTTGAATCTGAAGATATTGCGGAGTGTAACCTTGTGCATGAACTTCAGATGAGACCAGATGGGCGTAATTCTTTCTAACCAGATTCTCTTTCCAGCGGCTGGCGATTTCGGTCTTATAAGGTCTGCAGGCTGACATCTGAGCGCGCTTCTGCATGATACTACGGTAGTTCCGACCGAGCATACAAGTGAAATTGCAAGCGAAACCAGGAAGTAAGCAGGACTGAATATGTAGATAAAGCCCTCGATGTTATAAAGCATTGTATATGCTTTCAGAATAACAAGCGGGAAGAGGAAGCTTCCAAGGAAATATCCTGCAACCGAGCCGATTGTTGCCGCAGCTCCTGAGTAGATGACATACTTTGCGAGTATTGCCCCCTTGCTGTAGCCAAGTGCGCTTAAGATGCCTATCTGTGTACGCTCGTCATCGATCATTCTGGTCATAGTAGTTGAGCAGACAAGTATGGCAATCAGGAAGAAGAATATCGGCAGAAACCTTGCAACATTGCTTACTATAAGCGAGTCACTCTCAAAAGTTACATATCCTGAGTTTATACTTCTTGTGAATACATAGAGAGTAGGTTCCTCCAAATCATCAAGCTCAGCTCTGGCGTCAGCTATTTCAGCCTCGGCATCTGCTATTTCTTCTTCAAATTCTGCGACAGCCTCTTCATATTCTGCAAGACCGTCATAATACTGAGCCCAATAGTCGTCGACGTTGATTCCTAAGGCTTCATACTGCTCAAGAAGTGCTAACGAATCCTGCAGCTCTGTCCAAGCGTCATCTAACTCCTGCTGGGCTTTTGCACGGTTTTCTTCAAGCTCTGCTTCAGCATCAGCGATTTCAGCTTCGGCGTCGGAAACAATTCCACTGAATCTTGTGTCTATGATTAACCCCGCTTCATCCTCGACAAGCTCCGAGAACGAATCAATCATATCGTTATACTCATCTGTATACGGGTCATACTTTTCTGTGCTGGTAACATAAACTTCAGTATAGTATTCGCTGTCGAATCCATCTTCTGGAATGATGATAAATCCGGTAAGGCTTCCACTTCCTAGTGAAGTTGTCCCTCTTGAAATATCGAGGTAGAGTGGAGAGCGACAGATGCCGACTATAGTGTATTCGTTGTATGCGAACGTGTCAAGCGTATCTTCGTCATTGCTGTCGGAAATGACTATTGTCGTACCGATATCGTCTTCTGAAAAGACCTGCGAATCAACCAGGCATTCATTTGCGGCTTCGGGCATACGTCCGGAGACTAACTCGGGCTCGTTGACTCCCTCAGTCAGCATCATTGCATGGTATACTAGCTCTTCGCCGTTTTTTTCAGTAATGAAATCGGCATTTATCGAACCTACTGCAATTTCTACTCCGTCTATCTCGGAAATCTTTTCAATGTCCTCTTCCTCAAAGCCTATTGTTGAGATAAGTCTTAAATCATAGAGCTTGGTCTCCTCAAGATAATCAAATTCAACTGCAAGCATTACTGAGCGGGTTTGTCTGAGCCCCGCGAAGAATGCGACTCCAAGCATGATGATAAGAAGTATTGCAATAAATCTGCCCATACTTCCTGTTATGCTTCTTTTTATATTTTTACTGTAAGCTTTTTTCATGACAGTAGATCACCACTCAATATTCTCTACTGGAACGATATGATCGTTCAACTTGACCGAATGAATGGTTCCGCTCTTGACACGGATTATTCTGTCCGCCATTGCAGACAAAGCGGAATTATGTGTGCTGATGACAACTGTCATTCCGACATTTCTGCAACAATCCTGCAAAAGTTTCAGAATGGACTTTCCTGTTTCATAGTCAAGAGCACCTGTTGGCTCATCGCAGAGGAGCAACTTAGGCTTCTTAGCAAGCGCACGGGCTATTGAAACTCTCTGCTGTTCTCCGCCGGAAAGCTGTGCTGGGAAGTTATCGAGTCTGTGAGAAAGTCCGACAGCAGTCAAAGCCTCTTTGGCAGGAATAGGATCTTTGCAGAGTTGAGACGCTATCTCGACATTTTCAAGCGCAGTCAGATTAGGTATCAGGTTGTAGAACTGAAATACAAAGCCTATATCATGGCGGCGGTAGTTGACAAGGTCATCCTTTTTTAGGCTTCCGACATCGTTTCCATCCATGATTACCTTTCCGCTTGTAAGGGTGTCCATTCCGCCTAAGATGTTAAGAAGAGTTGTCTTCCCTGCTCCAGATTCTCCGACGATTACGCAGACTTCGCCTTTTTCAATTGTGAAGTTCACATCAGAGAGTGCTTTAACTTCAACATCGCCGGTTTTGTATATCTTAGTTACATTGTCAAATTCAATAAATGAGTTCATACTATCACTCCTCATAATTCTGTCGATGACATTGTATCGTATTTTGATTTATCTTTCATGAATGTATTGTGTAAGGGTGATGAAATAGTAAATGTAATCAATGCACTTTTGCCTTTGGTGTTGATTTTAAATTATTTTGAATTTCCTATTGACATAGACAGTATCATGTGGTATAATACCTACAATGCTGATAGGTTTTAACCCAGTAAAATCGCAAAGGAGGATAATACAATGACTGTATACAACAAAATAACCGACTTGGTAGGCGGTACTCCCCTTCTCAGACTCAACAATTACCTGAAAGCGGATAAGTATTACGCTGATATTCTTGCAAAGCTCGAATATCTGAATCCTGCGGGAAGCGTCAAGGACAGAATTGCTAAGGCAATGATTGATGATGCGGAGGCAAATGGCAATTTGAAGGAAGGTTCTGTCATAATTGAACCTACCAGTGGCAACACGGGAATTGGTCTGGCAGCAATTGCAGCTTCAAAGGGATATAGAATTATCCTGACTATGCCGGAGACTATGAGCGTAGAGAGAAGAAATCTTTTGAAAGCTTATGGTGCTGAGCTGGTTCTGACCGAGGGCTCAAAGGGAATGAAGGACGCTATTGCGAAGGCTAAAGAGCTTGCAGAGACAATTCCCAACAGCTACACTCCCGGACAGTTTGTAAATCCCGCCAACCCGAAAGCTCACTTTGAAACGACTGGTCCAGAAATCTGGAACGACACCGACGGCAAGGTTGATATTTTCGTTGCTGGAGTCGGAACTGGCGGAACCGTAAGTGGTGTCGGAAAATATCTGAAGAATAGAAACCCCGATGTCAAGATAGTCGCAGTCGAGCCAGCTGGCTCCCCTGTTCTGTCAACAGGCGTTGCTGGATCTCATAAGCTTCAAGGAATCGGTGCCGGATTTGTGCCCGATACTCTTGATACAAGCATTTATGACGAGATAATAACTATCGAGGATGAACAGGCATTTGAAACTGGCAGAAAACTCGCAAGGTCTGAAGGACTTTTGGTAGGAATCACATCTGGAGCTGCAGTGTATGCTGCTTCTATACTCGCTAAGCGTCCTGAAAACGAGGGCAAGATAATAGTTGCGCTTCTTCCTGATACCGGTGACAGATATCTGTCAACTCCGATGTTTGCAGAATAATTTAAAAACCGTCTGCTGTTTACGACAGGCGGTTTTCGTTATTCATAATGTCTTGTAGTGTGATGTTGTCAAGATAGTCGGTTATTGCCTTGTATAATCCTTGCCATACAGGAAGTGTTGGGCACATGTCTTTGCGCTTACATTCTATTGGATTACATTCAAGGCAGGATACAGGCGCAAGGCTACCCTCGGTAAGTCTGAGTATTTCGCCAACTGTGTATTCCTCCGGCAAGCGTGAAAGCCTGTAACCTCCCTGATACCCCCTGTTGGTTCTTAGGATATCTGAGCCGTTGAATGCCGGAACTATCTGTTCAAGATATTTTTTAGATATATCCTGTCTCTCGGCAATATCTTTTAGTGAAACGTAGCCGTCGCCCTGATTCTCAGCAAGATCAACCAGCATTCTAAGAGCATATCTGCCTTTTGTCGATATTTTCATAGTCTGTACCACCTGTATTTTTGATACTCTAATAATAACATATATTCAGTAGGTTTTCAATCGCTTTTTATAAAAATCTTCTGAAATAGATTGCCGCACGGAGTGGATGACCCGTGCGGCAAACATATATGGATAGAGGTACTGACTCTGACTAGCAAAATTATTCGTTCTTTATGGCTTTAAGTGCCGAAAGCCTTGTTGCTCTGATTGCAGGATAAAGTCCTGAGACTATACCTACTGCAATTGCCAATAGCACCGCAACACCATCAAGCCATGGCGGAATTACAGAGAGTGCAGAGGTTGAAGCGTCTATTCCGAGCATAGACATTCCGCCTTTGCTTGCAAGGTAGTTTACAGCTGTTGACGCTCCGTAACTGAATATGACGCCCAAAACTCCTCCGACAGCACCTATGATTCCGGCTTCGATAAGAAACATTCCGCGAATATCGGAAAGCTTGCAGCCGAGAACTTTCATAATGCCTATCTCTCTCGTTCTTTCGTAGATTGACATTACCATTGTGTTGGCTATACTGATAGCTGCTACAATGAACGCTACAACACCTATAGCACCCAGGATAGCTCTTAAAAACTTGGTCTGATCCTGAAGCTGTGTCAGGTATTCCATCGAAGAATAGGTTTCATAGCCCATTTCATTGAGCTTGGCTTCCACGCCCTGAACATACTTTGAATCTTCAACCAGGACGATTGCCCGATCGTAGATATTCTGACGGTTGTCCTCGGTGCTTTCTATTTCTGTTGGTGTGTATTCATAGCCATAATATTTTGCTTGGTTTTCCTCAAACTCAAGAGCGAGACTGAAAACGCCGTTTACGTCCATATAGGCATAGGTCTCATAGTTACCGCTTTCGTTATATGCAAGTATACCGACACAAGTGCCATCTATAAGATTAATCTTGGGCTTGGAGGTGTCAACTGCGCTTTCGCCATAGGACCAATACCATGTAAACTGGAATGTGTGGTTATTTCCTACCGGATTGAAAGGCAGTTCGTCGTCTTCTGTAATTGTCTTCCACCAGATTTCGTCTTCTTCACGCATGGTGTAGAAGTAGAACGGCATAGCATAGGTCATGACAAAGTTTGTTGTTCCAATGTCACTTTCATCAAGAAGTCTGCCATAGAGTATTTCAAAACCCATATCTGCCATTGAAGCAGCATCTATACCTATAATCGACATTGAAGAGCATTTTTCGGTGTTGTCCATTATCAGGTATCCCCAGTAGTAATAATACGGGGAAACTACCTGAACATGGTCTATTTCGCTTATTTCTTCGATGGCGATGTTGTCAAGGACTACATTCGATTCGGTGTAGACATACATACCGCTGTCTTCATCATACTGATACGAACCGCCATAGGAATAGATGGTTATCTGTTTAAGGTTTGAATAGGAGCTTATCTGGTCTTCAAAGCCCTTGTTCATACCAATGCCTATCGAAAGCATTATAACGACTGCCGCCGTGCCGATTACAACTCCGAGTACGGTGAGCATACTTCTGGCTTTACGTCTTAAAAAGTTGGAAAAGGCAAATCTAATGATATCCGTTTTTCTCATAATCAGTCATCCCTCCTTATAGGGAAAAGCGGAATTTATTCATCGTCGTCATCATCGTCATCAAGACCGTCAAGAAGAGCTTTCTTTTTCTTGTTCCTGATAACCAGGACTACTACAACTATTATCACAACTACTACAACGCCCGCACCGACGCCGATTGCAATCTTTGCAACATTGCTCATGCTGCTTTCAGACACGTTGCCTCCACTGACATCTACGGAGAAATCATCGTCAAAGTAGTAATCATCGCCCATATAGCTCGAATCATCGAAGTAAGTTGTATCCTGCTCTTCACAGATGAGGACATCGAATTCGTATTCAAGGGTATGCTCAGCTCCTGATTCATCCTCGAATGAGAACGTGAGAACTGCTGTCTTGGTCTCCCCTACTGCGTCAGGGTCGTTCGGGTAAATCATGCCGCTGAAATAGTCATAGCTTGATGCGCTGAGGGAGCCGTAATATTCGGTAGCCATGTAGAAGTCTCCGCCGACTCCGATTGTGAGGCTGCTCATTGCGGTCTTGGATTTATTGAAGAACTGGAAGTAAATGCTGCAGCCCTGTGAGCCATAGCACTCCGTCGGGGGCTCCCACTCCATAAGCTCAAATTTGATAGCCTGTGAAACTTGAAGATTGATTGTGATCGAATTGCTGCTTGCAGAGTAGTTTGTGCCGTTGTCATACTCGAAGTCGTATCTGATTGTAATCGGATATGTACCTGCGCCGGCAGTGGCACTGGTTTTTAATGCTATTGAATACTCCATTTCGCCATCAGTTGGAATTTCTTCTGTATAGAATGAAGTTGTGCCGTCAATGGCAGAGAAGATATTTGTGCTGGTGGTAGAGTTACTGCTGCTTGCAGTTTCGACATCTACGGTCATGTTCTTGATAGCCTTGTCATGGCTGGTGTTGCGGAGAGTGAATGTGAGTGTAAACTCTTCGCCGGATTCAACTGTGTCGACGTCAAGAGTATAGCCGAAAACGATAACCTTGGGTTCAAGAGATTTTTCAGTGGTAGTTTCAGTTGTATCTTCCGACTTTTCGGTTGCTCTTAAGTAGATATTGAAAGTCTCTGTGTGCTCATTGCCGCTGTTGTCGGTGTAGGTTACTGTTGCCTGAAGAGTGTGCTGAGCTGACGGATATTCCGGGAATACAACCGGGAAAGATGCTGTTATGGTGCTTCCGCCGTTAACTGTTCCGCAATCGACTGTGTCAGTATATGTATTGAGAACCAGACCTCCGAGGCTTGAAAGCACTACTTTAACATTTTTAGCAGTGTAGCCGGTGTTGTTCTGGAAGCTGAGTGTAAGATTGGTCGAAAGATTCGACTTTCCTTTGCCCTCAGGAATGGATGCACCTGTCAGAGAGAAGCTCGGGGCATCATCGTCTTCATCAAGAATTACTTCGGATGATTCGACGTCAATATTGAACGTTCTTGAATCTGAGACAACTGAACCGGACTTTGAAGTGCATGTAACTGTCAATGTGATCTGATATCTGCCTGACTCAAGTGAGCTGTCCGAAAGAACGGTCACTGTGTTGTAGCCGCTGTGGAGATCCTGTTCGGCAAGATATCCGGAGAAGCTGAAGCCAGTTCCTGAAATAGAGGCTGTTACCTGAGCTGTTGAGTCCCATGAGGCGTAGCTGTAAGAACCGGTGGTGTATTCGTAGTTCACGATGGAATTACTGTTGAGAGTGAATCCAATAGTGAATGTATCACCAGCATTTATAGACTGACTGCTGACTGTGGGATTCTGGATGGTTACTCCGTATGTAGTGGTGATTGTGGGAGTATTGCTTGCTGTGGAGTCATCGCTTTCATCATCTGCAAATACTCCAAGGGGGAGAATGCTCATTACGAGTAAAAGGCTGAGCATGATGCTTATTATCTTTTTCATGGTGTAATGTCCTTTCTTTGCTTACTTACACTGACTCGGCAGCCTTGATTATATCTGAGGCTTCCGTGGATCCAACTGCTATCTGCTTGGAACGGTTATCTTCAACAGCGGAGATTATTCCGTCGGTTATGTGGTAGATTTTATCGGCGTATGCTGCAATCTCAACGTCATGGGTTACTATAACTAGGGTCTGGTGATTTTCACGTGACATTGAAACCATCATTTCCATAACCTCGATTGTTGTTCTAGTGTCGAGGTTTCCTGTGGGCTCATCGGCAAAAACTATCTTAGGCTTTGCGACAAATGCTCTTGCGATACCAACACGTTGCTGCTGACCGCCGGACATCTGGGTGGGTTTGTGTTTCATTCGCTTCCCCAGTCCGACAAGCCGGAGCATTTCTTTTGCCTGTTTTGTTCTGACTTTTCGCTTGACACCAGCAAATGCTAAAGGCATACTGACATTGTCGATGGCGTTCTGAGTTGGCAGAAGATTATATGACTGGAACACAAAGCCCATGTTCTTCTGCCGGAACACGGCAAGTTTGCGCTCGCTCATCTTGTCTACCCGTTCGCCGAATATGGTAACAGAGCCTTTCGTGGGCTTTTCAAGCCCTGCCATTAGATTCAGAAGAGTCGATTTTCCGGAGCCGGACGTTCCCAGGAGGCAGACTATTTCGTCTTCGTAGATAGTCAGGTTTACGTTATATAAAGCTCTCACTTTTTCTTTTCCAATTACAAAGACTTTTGATAGATCCTGGATTACTATTGCCGGCTTCTTTGCTTCACTCTCAGCAGGCTTTTCAGCTGCTTCTGTTGCCTGTTTTTGCTTTATTGCTAATTCGGCAATTTTATCTGGAGTATTCGTAGATACTTCACGCAGGTTGAAGTTGAAAGATTCATCCATACTTTGTTCCTTCCTTTCTTCCTAAGCTGCTAACATTATATAGTATTTTCCAATCTATTTCAAGATTCTCGGGCGAATCTTAATGAAATCTTAATAATTGTGTGGAGCAGTAATTCTGCCGTTTTCACATCTGCATAACTAATACACATCAGACTCCCTGATTATTGCATCCAGAAAAAATTTTTTTCAAAAAAATCAGCCACATTTTACTGTGACTGATCTGGAATTATTCTTTATTGCTACCGTCCGCTGTATTGGCTTTCTTTTTCTTGGTAGGAACAATAAGAACTATGGCTACAACAACCACTGCTACAACGGCAAGAATGATTACTACAATCATATATACATCTACTTCGTTGTCTGACTGCGTTTTTACAAACGGGTTTACTGTCTTTTCAGCCGCAACCTCAACATAATTGGGGTCGGCGGGCATATCAATAACGAAAGTAGTTACACTCAGCGAAGGAATATAGTTTCTCACTTCTGAGTATGTAACTTCATTCCAATAGGAGTACTTGAAACGATTTTCATTTCCTACTGTCTGATATCCGAATGAATCGTTTATGGTGACATCTCCTAAATCGAATGTGATCTCATCGTCTTCATCAGTGTTATTGACAACTATGACTACAAGCCTTGAATCATCAGGAGATTTGAACGCAACTATTATGGAATCGGAATCGTTCTCTACATCCACTCTCTTGTATCCACTTTTGACGTATTTTGAGAAGTGCATCATGATATAATGGTTGCCGTTTCTGGATATACTGGCATTCTCGCTTGAGCTGTCAATCTCGATAAGGCAGTTGCCTGTATCGGCAATCCATACTCCATTCCAGTAAAGATACGCACTTATCCCCTCGTAGATAAATTCATTTGCCATCTTCTCGGCGTGGGTTATGTAATCATTGGTATACCACTCTGTCTGCCAGAGGGTGTAATCACCATAGTACAGATCAGCGACATCAGAATATGATGACGGCGTGTTCTGACTGCCATAAAGGTGGTGTGCAATTACTTCAAAGGTGTCTGCGCCTCCGTTTTCGATAAGAGGAGTTATATATGCCTCAAGCCTTGACGCTGTATCTGCCATAACTTCGGCTCCTGTTATGCTGGGAGCATATTCGCCGAAAGCTTCCTGAAATGCTTCATAGACTGCAAGGTGAGCTTTCCAGTATGCACAGTGGTATTCGTCCTCATCTGTGCCGAAATAGAAGCCAGCTTCGTCTCTTGCATTGCCGTTTTCGTCGATCTGTAAGCCTTGAAGCTCAGTTTCATTCGAGATTGAAAAGTAGTCAACAGGGATTCCGGCATCAAAGAAAAGCTGAACAGACTCGACACAGAACTGAGCAAGCTCATCATACATATACTCGCCATTCTCGTCTTTGGCGAGAGTATAGTAGGAATAGCCGTTGTCGTCAAGTTCAGTGAAAGCCACAAAATCAAGGTTTCTGTCATACTGTCCCCAGCTGGTCACAAGAACTATGGGCTCTATTCCCCTTTCAACAGCTGCGGAATAGTAGGAATAGTATGCCTGATAACCATCAAGAGCTGTCTGATATTCGTCACCGACATGATTCAGATCTCTGAATCTAAGAATGTTGAACTCGGTATCATTGAAAATCCAGTCATAACCGGTTTCGGCGTTTACATTTGTTGTCAGCCAATCCCCATACCATGTGTAAGATGCACCGAAGCCATCTATTGTCTGATATGTTGAATCAATATCGATAGTAACTGAAATATCTGCAAGAACTTCAACGCTCATTGCAGTCAGCGATATAATTATTACAATAAAAAGAGAAAGAGCTCTTGATATTTTTCGCATGTTGTTGCCTCCCTAAGTAGTATCTACTATTATGTTAGCACATAAAGCGTTTAATGTCAATTGCAAAAGCTGAGATAGTTATTGATTTATTCTGAGAAAGAAAAATCGCCGGTTATTACCGACGATCTTTCAGAAAAATATAGAAAGGTGGATTATGCTACAACAAAGAATTTAATAAGGAATATAAGCGAAATTACAATTGTCAGCCAGGAAACTTCCTTGAACTTTCCGGTGCAGAGCTTGATAACGGTGTAGGTGATAAGACCCAAGCCGATTGCGTGACCGATAGAGCCAGTTATCGGCATACCGATTAGCATGATTGCAGCAGGAGCAAGCTGAGAGAAGTCGCTGAAGTCAAGATTCTTAAGACCTGAGAGCATAAGAATTCCGACGTAAATTAGTGCGGATGAAGTTGCAGCCGCAGGAATGATTGCAGCGATCGGAGCTAAGAAAATGCAAGCAAGGAAGAGAATGCCTGTTGTCAGTGCAGTAAGACCTGTTCTTCCACTTGCTTCAACACCAGAAGCTGACTCAACGAAAGTTGTAACGGTGGAAGTACCGGTTACGGAACCAACGAGAGTACCAACTGAGTCAGAAAGAAGTGCTTCTTTCATCTGAGGCATATTGCCGTCTTCATCAACCATACCAGCTCTGGTAGCAGTTCCAACGAGAGTTCCGATGGTATCGAACATGTCGATCATGCAGAATGTGATGATAAGAGTAATAACAGTGAACCATCCGATGTTGAACAAGGTCGAGAAATTGAATTTGAAGAGTGTGGTTTCTGCCATATCACCGAATGCGGGGAGGAATGAAGCTGTTGCGAGGCTTGCAAAAGGATTGACTCCCAGGAAAATTGCCTCTCCTGCCCAGTATACAACAGAGCCGATGAGCATACCTAAAAGGACATTAGCCTTGACATTGGAATGCTTCAGTATAATCATTGCGAAGAGACCGATGAAGATGGTGACAACAGTAAGAACCATTGTCGGATAAGCTGTGTCGCCTACCATTGAATCCTTGAGGACAGATGGAGTGAGGGAGCCGAAGAAATTGCTGAATACATAATAGCAATTTCCGGCATCATCATAGACGCCAACGTTTGAGCCGAAACCGATATTAAGAAGCATAAGACCGATTGCAGGTGCAATAGCGGTTCTGATTCCAACAGGAATAGCCTGAACAATCTTTTCTCTGACATTGAAGATAGAGAGGAAGAAGAAAATAACGCCCTCAATCAGGATTATGCAGAGACCAGCCTGATATGCTTCGAGGTAGGAACAGCTCGCCAGAGTAGCGATATTGGCTACCACTACAGCAAAGAAACTGTTGAGACCCATGCCTGGAGCCATTGCAAACGGCTTGTTGGCTAAGAATGCCATACATATCGTGCCAATTCCGGAAGCAAGGCATGTTGCCATGAATACACCGTTCCAGAGTTCAGCACCCTCAGCACCGAAGTTGGTCAGCAAGTTAGGGTTCAGGGCAATGATATAAGCCATTGTCATGAACGTGGTCAAGCCGGCGAGGATTTCGGTTTTGACTGTTGTGCCGTTCTCCTTTAGCTTAAAAAGTTTTTCCATGTTTATCAATCCTTTCGGTTTTACAGGAAAGATTTTATAACCTTTTCTGCTTTCGTTAACGAACTGATCACCTGATTGCTATCAGCTGATTGTAATCAGCTCATCACACAATATACAGTACACGATAGAAAGAAAAATGTCAACAGGTTGGGGACAATTTTGAAAAATAATTTGTAATAGAAATTTCATGTTATCATGGATTTCATTTTGGTCATTATTACCACAAACAAATATAATGTATTGCAATTTCGCGGTCTTCATGTTATAATACAATAAATGCGTGTAAATCAATCCTATCAGAAAGGTGATTATGATATTATGAATTTTGCTCTGACTGCGGAGCTACAATCAAGGTTCGCACCGCTTCCAAAAAATATGCACATTATTTTCTGCGTTATTGCTACCGTTGTTTTCCTGGCACTCTATATCAGAAAGCGTAAGATTTCAGATTTACTCTGGCTTTTTGTCTGCGATTTGCCATTGATTTTGCAGTTCTATGGTGATTCGACTACTGCCGCAGTTGTCGGAGTATGCGAAGTTATACTTTTGGTTGCTATTTTTGTATTCTGGCTACAGGACAGAAAAGCGGCAAAGAAACAAGCCCATGATGAGTCGGAGTCTGACGATGGCGATGGCAAAGATATTGATGACCTAAAGGATGTTGAACAGGCTGTGAAAATTGAACGTTCCAAGCTTGCCGGAAATGATGCTGATGATAATGTAATCAATCAGGCGTTTGACGGCTATAACCCCTGATGGAGGAATTAACTATGCCCAAAGCTGTTATTCTGGATGCTGATACGGTAACAAGTGGTGATGTTTCTCTTGAGCCGCTGACCTCCTTAGCAGAAACTACTGTATATGGCTATACTGAACCAGATAAAATTGCAACCAACATTGGTGATGCCGAGATAGTTTTGACTAACAAGTGCAGAATCACTGAAGAGGTATTTGAAGCGTGTCCAAATCTCGGGTTTATCGGGCTGTTTGCTACAGGCTACAACAATATTGATATTGAGTCTGCCAGGAAGCACAGATGCGTCGTTGCCAATGTTCCAGGATACTCTTCTGATGCAGTTGCGCAGCATACTTTTGCGTTGATACTCAACTACTTCTCGAAAATTCACGAGTATAACAGCTATGTTCAGAGCGGCGGCTGGTGCAAATCCAAGCTATTTACGCACTTTGACATTCCACTTAATGAGCTTTCGGGCAAGACCATCGGAATAATTGGCTATGGAGCTATCGGAAAATCGGTTGCAAAGATTGCCTTGGCATTCAACATGAATGTTTTGGTGTACACAAGAACGGGTTCGAGCAATACCTTGGATGAGGTGCTGAAAAGTTCAGATATCGTCACCCTCCATTGTCCTCTCAACGATGGCACCAAGGAGCTGATTAATTCTGAAACGCTATCGATGATGAAGCCGACTGCACTTCTTGTGAATACTTCAAGAGGCGGTGTCATCAACGAAAACGACCTGGCAGATGCACTTAAAACGGGCAAGATTGCTTTTGCAGCTATAGATGTTCTGACAGAGGAGCCTGTTTCAACCGATTGCCCCCTGCTCGGGCTTCAGAATTGTGTGATTACCCCTCATGTTGCATGGGCACCGATTGAAACGAGAGTAAGGCTGATTGGACTGGTTGCAGATAACATTAAGGCATACCTCAGTGGAAATCCCACCAATAATGTAGCAGGATAATTTAAAGTAAAGGTTTGATACATATGGAAGATAAACTCAAGCGAGTTGTTATAAAAGTAGGCACCTCTACCCTTACTCATCCGTCTGGTCAGCTTAATATCCGTCATGTAGAGGAGCTGGTAAAGGTCATTTCGGATATCAGGAATTCCGGAGTTGAGATTGTTCTGGTTACATCCGGTGCTATTGGACTTGGTGCGGCAAGACTTGGTCTGAAAGAGAGACCAAAGGACACTCCCACAAAGCAGGCATGTGCAGCTGTCGGGCAATGTGAGCTTATGAATATCTATGAAAAGCAATTCAACGAATATGGCATCATAGCCGCTCAGGTTCTTCTTACGAAATTTGTACTGACTGACGAGAGAAAAGAGAACGTTATAAACTCGTTGGGAAAAATACTTGAATGCGGAGCTATTCCTATCGTTAACGAGAACGATGTTGTGGCTATAGATGAGCTTGAGCTTGAAGTCGGAGAAAATGATTCTCTGGCGGCGATGGTGGCTATTCTCACTAAATCCGACACACTTATAATCATGTCGGATATCGATGGACTTTATGAGTGTGACCCAAAGATTAACCGCGATGCAAAGCTTATTTCCAGAATCACAGAGATTTCGGAAGATCTTCTTGAAATGGCGGGAGGTTCTGCTTCAGGATTAGGAACTGGTGGAATGGCGACTAAACTGAGAGCCGCCAGACTTGCCTTGAGCGAAAACATAGATATGATGATAATAAATGGTAAGCGTCCCTCTAATCTTTACGATGTGTTTGACGGCAAGGAGATTGGAACGCTGTTCACAACTGATAAGGAGTGAAGATAATGACTGATTTTGAAACTATCGGCTTGAACGCTGTTGAAGCTAAAAAAGAGCTTTCATGTTCTTCTGTGAACCTGAGAAATCTGGCACTTATGCTGATCGCAGATTCTCTTGAAAAGCACAAACGGGATATTCTTGAGCAGAACAGAATTGATGTCAAGACTGCTGAAAAATCAGGTATGAGTGATACCATGACCGACAGACTCTATCTTAACGAAAAGAGAATTCTTGATATTGCTGATGGCGTCAGAAAGGTTGCGGCACTCCCCGACCCCGTCGGAATTGTTGAGGGCGGTGAAATAAGACCTAACGGGCTGAAAATCACCAAGATAAGTGTGCCGATGGGAGTTATCGGAATCATATACGAATCCAGACCTAATGTAACAGTTGATGCAGGTGTTTTGTGCCTAAAGAGCGGCAATGCTGTTATTCTCAGAGGCGGCAAGGAAGCTATCTATACAAACACTATTCTCGCTATGATTATGCGGGACGCTGTTGCTGAAGCAGGACTTCCCAAAGATTCTGTTCAGCTTGTTGAGGATACCACACGTAATTCCACTGAACAGATGATGAAAGCTAATGGCATTATCGATTTACTCATCCCCAGAGGCGGCGCAGGTCTTATAAATGCGGTTGTACAGAATGCAACGGTTCCGGTTATACAGACTGGCACAGGAAACTGCCATATCTATGTAGATTCTTCTGCGAGTATTCCTATGGCTGTAGATATTGTAGACAACGCAAAAACTTCACGTCCGTCGGTATGCAATGCCGCAGAGACGCTTCTTGTCCATAAAGATATCGCTGAGGACTTCCTCCCTGCTCTCAAAAAGAGGCTTGACAAATCAAATGTCGAGCTGAGAGGATGTAACCTAACTCAGATGATACTGGGAAAGTCTGTTGTGCCCGCTACTGAAGAAGACTATGAGAAAGAGTTTCTTGACTATATTCTCGCTGTCAAGGTTGTTGACAATATCTACGAGGCGATTGAGCATATACAGAAGTATTCGTCAGGACATTCTGAGTGCATTGTAACTGAAAGTGTATCTGCCGCTGAAGAATTCCAGAAGAGAATAGATGCCGCTGCCGTTTATGTCAACGCATCGACCAGGTTCACAGATGGCTATGAATTTGGACTTGGAGCGGAAATAGGCATTTCAACTCAGAAGCTCCATGCAAGAGGACCTATGGGTCTTCGGGAAATGACGACTTACAAGTACATCATAACCGGAAACGGACAGATAAGATAAAACACTGAGGTTTTACTATGGTTACAGATACTGAAAACAATAACGAGAATTTGACTGACGGACTTACAAGTCTTGCAGATGCCGCGGGGATTATTGAAACGATTCCAGAGGAAGCACCAGTAGAGTCTCATTCAGAGCCTGAACAGTCGGGAAGCAAAAAATCAAAAAGAAAGAAGAAAATCAAAGAGATTTCCGAAAATGCAGAAAAAGAGCGAAAGGAAGTCATGGAGATTCTTGACGATGCCCTTGATGAGGACACTGAAAGCCTCGGTGTTTCCGAGGACTCTGAGGAGTCTACGTCGGTTAATATCAGTCTTTCCCAGATTCTCACGGCTATTTTCGGTCTTGTTGTTTTAGGATTTGCAATATTCGGGATTGTGACAGCTGTTATTGATTATCAAGCGTATGTAGAGGCAAAAAACGATAATTCACAGCTGATAAATTCTCTTGAAAGGCTTGTCTTGCCACTATCGGCTGCCGATGTTCCCTCTTTTGAGAATACTTCTCTTCTCAATCAGGACGTTATCATCACTGCAGCCTGCTGGGATGTAATTTTGAATCCATCCTCGACGTACACTTCCGAAAATGGCTACTACTCGATATCATATTTCGAGATTGATTCGAGAATCATCAAGCTTTTTGGCTCAGGTCTCAGCTATTCTCATGGGACTGTTGGCGACGAAGAACTCAGCTTTGAATATGACGAGAGCACGGGAATGTATTCAATTCCTGTAAGCCCAAGATCAATGGCATATTACGCTGAAGTTCAGGAAATTGAGGTTACAGATGACGGATATACGATTCAGATCGCCTACTACGTTCCGATTAATGAGTGGACTTCAACAGATATTTCGCCTGAGAAGATTATGACCTGCACGGTTACCGGTTCGGGTCTCAGCTACACTGTTTCTTCACTACAGGTAAGTGAGATTATAAGCAGTACAGGGCTCTGATATTGCAATAAACAAAAGCCGCAGAATTACTCTGCGGCTTTTTTATGTTGATGAGACTATATCAACTCCTGTGAAGTAGAATCCGATAATTTCAGAGTAGCTGTATCCTGCTTCTGCCATTTTGTTTCCGCCGTATTGTGAAAGACCGACCAGATGTCCGCTTCCTGAAACGCTGAATGTGAATCTATCGAATTCGCTTGAATATGACACCGTGAACCTTGCAGATGGCAGATTCAGCCACGAGGCAAGCTGCTTGCCGGTTACTGTTTTGTCTCCGGCAAGAGTTATTTCTGTGACATAGCCGGTGTCCGTTGATAAGGTTACCAATATCCATTCAGATGGATCTCCTAAAAGAGTTATACTGTCATTCTGGGTGGTTATCCTTGCGAAAATCTCATCTGAAGTATAGCTAAGATCGGTTATGTAGTCGCTGTCGTATTCGCTGACGACACTTTGAAGATATGGGACATCTTCACCTAAGACAGTCAATGCGCTTTCGCTCACACCTCCATTAGAAACGCAATACGCAGGAGCTATCAGGATTTCGTTATATTTGACATACTCCCCTGCTACTTCAATAACAGCCTGGCGAACTTTGTCAATATAGTCTGATTCATATAAGAGCCTTATATATTTATTTGAATCAGTGCTGACGTCGCAACCGCATAGCTCTTCTGTTGGAGACGCTTCCTCCTCAAGACGTCTGCCAAGGATATAAGTATACATTAGAACTGCCTGAGCTTTGATAAGTTCCGTTTCTGCGTCCATCTGAAGAGTTCCCAGAACAGAATATGTGAGGAAGTCTTCTATAGGCAATGTTGTGACTGTCTCTGTAGTTACATCATAAACATAAATCTCTTCAATAAGAGGATAGGCTTGAGATTCCGTACTTTGAGAAAATGTTGGAATTGCCTCTTCCTCTGTCTGAAAGAAATATTCTGTACCCTCTGAAATAAGAACAGTTATCACTGGAAATGCCACCAGAGCTATGGTAACAAACAGTAGTCCCCTGATTATGTTTTTCACATCCATCAGCCTTTCTAATTTGATACTTTAAGAATACAGCCTGATGGACGAGCATATTGTCGAAGTGTGGGTATGAAATTATTTGGCTTGGAAGTATTGATTTTTTCGTGCTTATGATGTATAATGTCATGGTTGAATGTCTCCGTAGCTCAGCAGGATAGAGCGTTCGCCTCCTAAGCGAAAGGTCGGCGGTTCGAATCCGCCCGGGGACGCCAATAAAAGTAAAACCGTCGAGGCTTCTGACCTCGGCGGTTTTGCTATGGTACTACATTGATAATTCTTGGAGGGTAATTTCAGAATTAATCCGCAGTTATTGTGACAACCTCAGATTCAATATCGCTTGCTTCTATCTTGAAATCATAGCTCACGCCTGATTTGAGACCGGTTATGTTGACTTTGTGCTTGGAAGTTGTGCCGGCGACTTTCCATTCATCAGAGGAAGAACGCTTCCAGTAAACGGTGTAGGTTGAGCCATCAACTATTTCGTCCCAGGTGAGCTTGACTTTATTGTCAGTAGCTTCTGCTGCGAGGTTGTAGGATTCGCTGAACGGATGGAAGACGGCTTTACACAGAGAGAGGAACTCGCCGGAATGTTCGTTTGAGTTTACAAATAGGCAGAAAGTCTTGTCGCCATCCAGCCAGTAATAATACTCATTACTTGCCGATATATAATTGTACACAGCGGTTCCATCTTCTGTTGCCAGTTCCTGACCGCGTTCTTTTGCATTTACATACGAAAGTGATTCACCGTAGAACGAGTCATAAAATTGAAGCTGAATATAGACATCATTGTTTTCAAAACCGACAGCAAGATAAGAGGGATAATAAATGATTTCGACTATATCCCCAAGCTCTATCCCCTCAGGAAGATAGATTCCCATCTGGCGTTTTCCATAGCTCCTGAAGCCTAATTCAGAAGAGCTTACTTCATCACCCTCAGAAGCACTGATAACCTTAGCCCGGAATTCCTCGTAAGTGTATGAAGTAAAGCTGTCATCGATGGGTTCCTCATCATCCGCCCAGGCTACTACCGACATCGAAGTGATGAGCAAAAGTCCTGCCAAGAGCATTGCTAGTAATCTTTTCATTGTAATTCCCCCTTAATTTTGCAATAAAAATTGCTTTCTATAGGTAATACACTTTAAGATGGCGGATTATTGCATTGGGGTGAAAAAATTTTTAAAAAATGTCCTCAGGAGTAAATGGGCTCCGGAGGACAAAATTATTTCTTATTTTGCTAAATCACATCAGACATTAAATCTGAACAGAACTACGTCTCCGTCCTGCATGACGTATTCCTTACCCTCAGAACGAATCAGTCCTTTTTCCTTGGCAGCAACCATGCTACCACAGGCTTCCAGATCATTGAATGCGATTACCTCAGCTCTTATGAAGCCGCGTTCAAAGTCGGTGTGAATCTTGCCTGCCGCCTGGGGAGCTTTGGTGCCTTTTTTGATAGTCCATGCACGGCACTCATCCTTTCCAGCTGTCAGGAATGAAATGAGTCCCAGGAGCGAATAGCCCTCTTTTATTACTCTGTCAAGACCTGATACTTCGAGACCCAGATCTTCTAAGAATAACTGTCTGTCTTCCTCGGACATATCAGACAACTCTGCTTCAATTTCAGCGCAAATAGGAAGAACTGCTGAATGCTCTGCTTCGGCAATTTCCTTGACGGTGAGATAATGCTTTGAGGTGTTTATGTCTGCTCGGAAGTCATCCTCCGAAAGATTTGCGGCATAGATTACCGGCTTCTGGGAGAGAAGAGGAGTTGTGCGGATCATTTCTCTTTCGTCATCTGTGAACGGGTAGCTTCTTGCTGGTTTGCCCTCGGTTAAATGAGCAAGAAGAGCTTCGGTGAGGTCAATATCCGCTTGATACTTCTTGTCGCCCTTGACCATCTTCTTAGCCTTGTCAAGGCGACGCTCCAGGACTTCTATATCGGCGAATATCAGCTCCAGATCTATGGTTTCAATATCACGTCTCGGATCAACGGAGCCCTCAACATGGATGATATCGTCAGACTCGAAGCATCTTACAACGTGAATAATAGCATCACATTCACGGATATTTGCAAGGAACTTGTTTCCTAGTCCCTCACCCTTTGATGCACCCTTTACAAGACCTGCAATATCTACGAATTCAAGAGTTGCCGGAGTAAACTTAGTCGGATTATACATCTTTGCGAGCTTGTCGAGTCTCTCGTCAGGGACACTAACAACTCCTACATTCGGCTCAATGGTGCAAAAGGGATAATTTGCCGATTCTGCGCCAGCGTTTGTAAGTGCATTGAAAAGTGTACTCTTTCCTACGTTAGGAAGTCCTACCATGCCTAATTTCATACTATATTTTACCTGCCTTTATTATCTGTAATCAACGAAACCGACCTTGCGGGAAGCTTTGGTAAGAATCTTGTTTGAAAGTCTGAATGCGCGCTGTGCACCGTCGGTGTAGCACTGTTTCAGGTATGCCTTGTCGGAAATAAGTCTTGCATATTCGGTTCTTACTGGCTCAAGGCTGTCGGCAACTGCCTCACCCACTGCAAGCTTGAAATCACCATAGCCCTTGCCGGAGAATTCGCTTTCAATCTCGTCCATATTCTTTCCAGTGACGCATGAATAGATAGTCATCAGGTTGTTGATGCCGTCTTTGCCCTCGGCGTATCTCACTTCGGTGTCGCTATCGGTGACTGCGCGCTTGAACTTACGGATGATTGTGTCTTTATCGTCTAAGATAAGAATGCACGCGTTTGGATTGTCATCAGACTTTGACATCTTCTTGGTCGGATCCTGTAGGCTCTTGATTCTGGCACCGGTTTTCGGAATATAAGCTTCCGGAACGGTGAACATATCACCGTAACGCTGATTGAAGCGGACGGCAATGTTTCTTGCAAGCTCAAGATGTTGCTTCTGGTCTTCACCAATCGGGACCAGATCTGCATTATAAACGAGTATATCAGCCGCCATGAGTACGGGATAAGTGAAAAGTCCTGCGTTTACGTCGTCGGGATGCTTCTGCGATTTATCCTTGAACTGAGTCATTCTTGTTAACTCTCCAAACTGAGTGCAGCAGGAAAGAATCCAGCTGAGCTGAGCATGATTTGGATTGTGGCTCTGGATAAATACTATTGATTTTTCGGGATCAAGTCCGCAAGCCAGGAGAAGTGCATAGCACTCAATTGTTTGCTTCCTGAAAGTAGCCGGGTCTCTCTTGACTGTAAGTGCGTGCTCATCTACTATTGAGTAGATGCAGTTGTATTCATCCTGAAGCGGTCCCCAGTTTCTGATTGCTCCCAGATAGTTTCCGAGAGTGAATACACCTGTTGGCTGTATTCCACTGAATATTACCTTTTTAGCAACGTTGATTTCTTCGCTTAATTCTGCCATATTGATTTCCTCCATATATGTTATTTGATTTTATCCGTATATTGTCAAGCCATCGGAAACCGTGAGAGTGAGTTCGTTTCCTCCGGAATAGGTTCCGCCGGTGCAGATGTTGTCTATGCTTTCCCCGTTCTTATATGTTCCACCATAACTGATAGTGACCGTCTCACCTGTCACTAGCATCGAAGAGGAGAAGAGAATATTCTCAACAGGCTTTGTTGTCTTGAAGACATATTCCTCGCTTCCGCAGGAAATCCTGATGTATGAGCCGGTGGAAACTGCACTTGCAAACGAGACAGATATGGTATTCTGAGAAGTGGAACTGGGATTCTTGGCGGTTGACGCATATCCAAGCATAAGGATTGTACCGCCATCAACATCGAAGTTGCCCTCATACTTGAGACCACCATCGGAATTGCCGTTTACTATGACAGTACCGCCACTGATAGTGATGTCGCCCTTGGAGTCAATAGTATCATCGTTGGAACTGATATAGACATAGCCTCCAGTGATGCTGACATTGCCATCGGTATCGTCTTCATTTGAAGCGTTTATTGCGTTGGACTTGGCATTGATATAGACAATTCCGTCGCAGATAGTGACGATTTCTCCCTCCAATCCCTCACTTGATGTTGAGATAACAGTGGTTCCGCCCTGAACCGTTACTGAGCTGTCGCTATGAACAGCGTCGTCACCAGATGAAAGATTAAGTACTCCGTCACTGATTATTATATCTCCAGCCGCGTGGACAGAGTCATCTGCACTGTCAATTACAATGCTTCCGCCATCAATACTGATAGTTCCCTGAACACACTTGAGACCCTTTGCACTGTCTGAAGTTGTTTCATATGCTCCTCCTGCTGTAATAATGCTTATTGAGCAGTTGGAAACGGTTATTCCTGTTTCAGCCTGGACTCCGTCGTTTCCAGCTACAATTGTGATATTGGAGTCAGTGAAAGTGGCGTAGCCGAGGGTGGAATCAGTGTCATTTGTAGACCTGAGAGCGTCCTTACCAGCAGTTACATTTACGGTAGAATTCTGAATTGTAAGGCTATCCTTGCCGTTGATGCCGTTGCCTGCTGCAGTAACTGTTACGTTTGTATTTATTATCTTCAAAGTATCCTTGCCAATTATTCCGGCGGCATAATTACCGTTGACAATAAGTGAGCCGGTACCTCTGATGATCAGGTCATCCTTTGCAAATATTGCTGCATTTGGCTCTTCTGAAGCTGAATCGCAGAATGATAATGAGAAGTCATAGCTCGAGCCGTCAGAAATGGTGTTTTCAGTGTTTCCATTTAAAAGGATTGTGCAGGTTCCGGCTTTGTAGACATAAATTGCGGAGCCATTTGAGCACGTTATATCAACGCCATTGAGAATAAGCACAACATTCTGATTGACAGCATTTACAATAATTCTGCCATCATCGAGGGTTCCCGTGAACTCATAAGTTCCCTCACGGGTTATTATGATATCTTTATCTTCGAGAGTGACGCCGGAATCGTCTCCTGAAATGCTGACTGATGAGCCCGAGAGCGTAATTACTGCATCACCGCTTTCTGAGGTTGTCTGAACTGCCTGAGTGGCATCCGCAAGGGCGTTTTCATTCAGGAGTTCTTTGTAAGTGCCTGTGCCGTCGGATTCTCCATCGGATGATGATACGCCGTCGGAATTAAGAATTCCATCCACAGATTCATTTCCGCCAAGGTCAAGTATCCATATTACTGCAACAATGAGCACGACCAGGATTATTACAATAATAACTATAGTTCCTGCAATTGATTTTGATGTTCCGTTTTTCTTTGCCATATGTATACTCCTTTGAAGTAGGCTTGCAATCGTATTTTCTTACTGTGTATTATACCTTTTATTTTGTCAAGCGTCAACCTCAAATCGCAGATTGTAAACTTTTCTTAATCTTTTTGCAACGAAAAAGCCCCGCAATTGGCGGGGTTAATCGTCGGATTCAGAATCCTGACACAGAAATGCAGGCTCATAAGACATGTTATCATAGATTTCGTTGAAGTCATAGTGCTTTCCTTTTGTCTTATAGCCGACCATTGTATCAAGACAGACATTATGTATACTGTTGAAGATGCTTTTATAGATTCTGGGATTGTCTTTCTGGAGACGCTTCAGGAGATTTTTGACCTCCTGCCTTTTTGAGTTGCTTTCGCACTCTTTGCAGTTTTCGGTGAAGCGGCAAGCACACTGAATGAATTCGAGGTTATTATATTGCTTCCAGGCAATTATATCGTCTTCATGGACACAATAAAGCGGTCTTATAAGTTGCATCCCCTCAAAATTCTTAGAGTGCACCTTCGGAGGCATCGCCTGAAGCTGTGAGCTGTAGAACATGCTCATAACTGTTGTTTCAACCACATCATTGAAGTGGTGCCCAAGAGCAATTTTGTTGCAGCCTAGTTCCTTTGCCTTGTTGTAGAGGTGTCCCCTCCTCATTCTGGCACACAGATAGCATGGATTTCTATAAGTATTATTAGCAACTGCAAATATATTCGTCTCAAAGACAGTTATCGGGATATTGAGCAGTTCTGCATTTTGCTCGATTTTCTTCCGATTAGGCTCATTGTAGCCGGGATCCATTACAAGAAATACAAGCTCAAAAGGAACTTCGCTGTGACGCTGTAGAATTTGCAGAAGCTTTGCCATGAGCATTGAATCCTTGCCTCCGGAAATGCACGCTGCAATCCTATCTCCTGATTCTATTAGCTTGTAATCACGAACAGCAGTCATAAATGGGCTCCATATATCACTTGAAAACCTGGTCTGGATACTGCGTTCTATTTCCTGATATGGCAATAACTCTTTAGCCATTATCTCATCTCCGAAATTTCTTAGTTCTTTATTGCCTCTGCTATGGTTCCGCCACCGACTACTATATCTCCCTGATACAAAACAACCGCCTGTCCTACTGTGACTGCTTTTTGTGGCTCATCAAAGACTAGCTTGAATCTGCTGTCATCCAGCGGCTCAACTGTTGCCGGAAACTCTTTCTGACGGTATCTGGTTTTAGCTGTTACTCTGAGCTTGTCGGTAAGCTTATCGAATGCGATCCAATTTACATCATCCGCTATGAGACCAGTGCTATAGAGCATATTTTCAGTGCCAACATAGACGATATTTTTTTTCATGTCTTTATCGTAGACGTAGACTGGCTCGCTATAGGAAATGCCCAAACCTCTTCTTTGCCCAATCGTATAACCGACTGCTCCGTGATGTTTACCTGCAACCTTGCCATCGGGAAAAATGAAATCGCCCTCTGAATAGCTTTTACCGGTGTACTTCTCCATAAAGGCTTCATAATTGCCATCAGGGACAAAGCAGATGTCCTGGCTGTCATGCTTATGGGCATTTAGGAAGCCCTCACGTTCCGCTAAGGCTCTAACTTCGGCTTTGGCAAGCTCGCCTAGCGGGAATTTTATGTGTTCAAGCTGATTCTGAGTAAGTGAGTAGAGTACATAGCTCTGGTCTTTGGTTTCGTCAACCGCTTTTTTCAGAAGAAATCTGCCATCACGTTCTTCAATTCTGGCATAGTGACCGGAGCAGATATAGAAGAGTCCTCTTCTCTTGGCAAGATCAATCAATTTGCCAAACTTCATGTAACGGTTACAATCTATGCATGGATTCGGTGTTCCGCCAGCTTCGTAGGTTCTTATGAACTTATCTATGATCTTTTCTTTGAAATCAGCAGTGAAGTTTGCAACCTCAAAAGGAATATCAAGCCTTGATGCACAGTCGGCAGCATCTTCAACATCCTTTTCTGTACAGCAGGTGTGAAGACTGCCTGAACTATTGTCCTGATTGTTATAGAGACGCATGGTTGTTCCGAGGCAATTGTAGCCTTGTTTACGCATGAGAGACGCAGCAACAGAGCTGTCAACTCCGCCACTCATGGCTATCAACACACCATTTCTGTCAAGCTCCATCGGCTCAACATTACGAAAAATTATATCAGTATTTTTCATACTCGCTCTCACAGCTTCTCATTGCCAGAATTGTTTTCTCTATTAGCTCATCGAGTGTCCATCCGAGCATATCCGCACCATTCTGAATGACTTCTCTTGAGCAACCTGCAGCAAAATTCAGAGTTTTGAATTTCTTTTTGACAGACTTGAGCTCAAGATCCTGAACACTTTTTGACGGTCTCATAATTGCAACTGCACCAATAAGTCCAGTGAGCTCGTCAGTGGCGTAGAGCACTTTCTCCATTTCATGCTCAGGTTTTATATCAACCGTCAGACCATAGCCATGGCTGGCAGTTCCGTGAATGATTCTTTCATCCAAGCCGCGCTCATGCATTATTTCCTGGCTTTTGATACAATGCTCTTCAGGGTACATTTCAAAATCGAGGTCATGCAGAAGTCCGACAATTCCCCAAAGGTCAACTTCATCTGCATAACCGAGAGTTTCAGCAAAGTATCTCATTACGCCCTCAACGGTTACTGCATGGCGGATATGGAATGGCTCTTTATTGAATTCGTTCAGAAGCTCCCAGGCTTCAGCTCTTGTGTAATTAAGACTATCGCTCATAGCTATTCTCCTTTACAAATTTACAAAACGAAAAACCTATCAAAAAAATAGACTTTTGATATTATAGCGCATACTGGTGGGTCTTGTCAAGATTTATGGCACAAAAAAGCGAGGCAGAGTCGCCTCGCAAATATATCTCAGGCTATTCCGGCTACATTATCTACAGGCATTGATACGATTAGTCCCTTTGCCGGAGAATTTAATCCGCAACTTTCACCGATTGCCTTCATGATAGGAAGCTTGTCCTCCTGTGATGAAATTATCATGATAATTTCTCGTTCCGGCTGGACAGGGACTCCCCAGAATTCATATGTATCTTCGTTTACAGCTTCCCTGGCGTGCAAAACGGTTCCACCAGTGGCACCAGCGTCGCGTGCTGCATCCATAACGTCTTCTGAGTAACCTTGATTAACTATCGCCATTATAAGGGCATGTCGTGGCTCGGGCATTTCGTACACATTCCTTTCTTTGCCTATAAGCTTTTCTGCATCTTCGACATACTGTGAATTGATTTTTTTCAAACGATTCAGAAGTACTCCACTTCCCCCTGACAAAACGGTGCTGAATGCTATGCCGCTGTTTGGTGAGTTCAATATAAGCTCTTTATTCAGCTTCTGGAGCATTCTGTCTGACATCGGTTTTGGGAGAATGCTTATGAGAATCATTTTATCAATGTTTCCAAGTCCCAGTATTTCTTTGATCTCACTCGAAGCTGTTCCTTTTCCGTGGAAACGGTAGTAAAGAGGAATCCCGCTTTGCTTGAATAGCATGTTTGCTTTGTCGGCAAGTTTAGGGTTTGATATAACAAATAACATTCTGAAAGCCAAACGATCATTCTCCATTCTCTTCTACCTCCTCTATTTCCACAATTTCGTCAAAGTCTTCTATAATATCAGGCTCAGTAAGCACAAGTGCTGCCTTTTCAGCCTTTTGCTGCTTCAGCTTATATGAAAGTCCCATAAGCTGAACCGCTATAAGCGGCGTCAAAGCAACGAGTGCAACAACTCCGAATGCATCAGTCATTATATTTCCGCCGAGTGCTTCGCAGGCTCCGATACTCAATGGTAATAGAAATGTACTTGTCATTGGTCCACTGGCAACTCCACCGGAGTCAAATGCGATACCGACAAAGATATCTGGTACAAATCTTGAAAGAATAATTGCTATCAGATATCCAGGGATCAGGATATACTGAATCGGTATGCCCAAAATCACTCTAAGCATAGAGAGACCAACTGAAACAGACACGCCAATTGACATGCAGGTGTTCATGAGTTTTGCAGAGACAACACCGTTTGTTACGTCTGCAACCTGTTTGTTAAGAATCTGGATTGCAGGCTCAGCTTTTACTATGTAGTAACCTATCAGCATTCCAACTGGGACGAGAAGCCACTTCATATTTGATGAGGCTAAATCTCTTCCCAGAACGGTACCAACCTGAGAAAAGCCTACATTTACACCTTTCAGGAAAAGTACCAAGCCAATGAAGGTATAGACAAATCCAACAAGAATCCTCTTGATTTGCCTTTGGCGGTAACGGTGGCTGATGAGCTGAAAAATTACGAACATGCCCAAAATCGGCAATATTGAAACAAGAACCTCTTGTATGTATTCTGGAATTGCGAATAGAAATTCTTTTGCGGCATCCTGAGTAGTGACGGCTGTTAAAGCTCCGCGGATGTATATTCTGCTCCGGTCGGCTGATAGAATATTCCGAGAAGAAGAACTGCAATTATCGGTCCTACGCTTGAAATTGCCACAAGACCGAAGCTATCGTCGGAGGCGTTTTTATCGCTTCGAACTGATGCCATACCAACACCCATCGCCATTATGAATGGAACGGTTATAGGACCTGTTGTAACTCCTCCGGCATCGAATGATACCGCTATAAATTCAGATGGTACAAAGAATGAAAGCAATATGACTATTGCGTAGAGAATAAACAGAATATTTGAGAGCTTTATTCGCTTGCCGATTCTGACAACAGCTACTGAGAAAAGTCCTCCCATTCCGACGGCGACTGCCCAAATTAAGACTCTATTTGGTATTGACGGAACCTGATTTGCCAGAACCTGCAAGTCAGGCTCCGCAAGTGTGATGATGGTTCCCATAATGAAGCTCGTCACCAACGCGATGACGGTCTTACTGGATTTTGAAATCATGACGCCTATGCCTTCGCCTATAGGTGTCATAGCCATTTCGGCACCAAGCTGGAAGAAGCCCATACCGACAATCAGCATGACTGCACCAGCTAAGAACATGACGAATGTTCCGAGCTCAACGGGAACAAGAACAATGCTCAGAACAAGTACAATTATTGTTATAGGTAAGACGGAAGCAAACGCCTCCATTGTTTTTTCTCTTATTTTAGGGTTCATTCACCTCGCCCTTTCGATTTTTAAAGATCACCTTCTGAAATTGCAATTTATAATACTGTAATGATACAGGATTCAAGGGATTTTGTCAAGGCGAAATGGGTAAACAGTTTTTCGAAAATGGTGAGAGCGATCCCTTAATGGAATCGCTCCACTTGTACTACTTGATTCTCTCGTTAAGCTCCGACACGAATCTGTCGAGCATATCTACGCTGAGTTTTCCTCCACTGAAGCCGACCAATTTGGAAAGCGGCAAGTCTATTGAAAGAGCTGATATGTCGAGCTTTAAATCCTCAGTAAGAAGTTTGTTAAGAGTTTCTTTTGAGACAGGATTTGCGTTGAGCTCATAGACTCTTGAATCGGTTGTGAAGAATGCCTTATTTGTTCGTGAACTATTGACTTTGATAGAACCTACTAACGGCAGATTTCTTGAAGAAGCACCAACATGAATCTTGTATACTGTAGTGTCAACCTGCCAGTCGTGGGTTTCTACGTCATAGTATGCAAAACCGCGCTTGTCCAGGGTCATTGTGACTGTTTTCTCTTCTCCCGGTTCAAGGGAAATCTTCTTGAAACCTTTGAGCTCTCTTACGGGTCTTGAAACTGATGGATATGTCGGCTCGACATATAGTTCGGCTATTTCTTTTCCAGCGATATCACCGGTATTTTTAACCTTGAAACTGACTTCGAGTGTGTCACATTCTGAAATATCTGTTGCAGAGATCTTCAGATCGCTATACTCAAAAGTAGTATAGCTGAGACCATATCCAAACGGGTACATCACATCAAGCTTTTTCTTGTCATAATATCTGTATCCAACATATACGCCCTCGACATAGCTTGCAGTACCTTTTTCAGGGAAGCTTAGGGCTGTAGGGTTGTTTTCAAGCTTCAAGCCCCATGTCTCGGAAAGCTTGCCACAAGGATTTGCACCACCGAACAGAAGATTTACGCAAGCCTTTGCAACTGCCTGACCGCCGGTGTACATTGCCAGAATTGAATCTGCATTTTTGCTCCATTCCATTTCAACTGGTGAGCCCTGGAAGAGAACAACTACCATAGGCTTGCCGAGTTCAGAAAGCTTATTGAATAGCTCAATCTGATTTATAGGCAGAGACATTGTCCATCTGTCAAAGCCCTCGCTCTCCATTCTGAATGGCAAACCCATGCACATAACGATTATATCAGACTTTTCTGCAGCGGTAACAGCCTCTGAAACCAGATTATCATCAATCAAGTCATCCTCGGTCTTAAAGCCTTTAGCATATGTATAGGTGATATTCTTGTCATCAAGTGCCTGAAGAAGATTTGAGACTTCAGTTGCATTTACACAGCTGCTGCCGCCACCCTGATAGCGGACTTGTTCAGCAAATGCACCTATTAATGCGATTTTATCAGATTTGTCAAGAGGAAGAACATTGTTATTATTCTTAAGAAGAACTGCACTTTCTTCTGCAGCTTTCACGGCGAGTTCGTTATGAGCGGTCATATCAGCTTCATAATCTGCAACCTTGCTGGCGATTCCCTTTTCGACAAGCTCAATAATTCTCAGAACGTTCTTGTTGAGCTCTTCCATTGAAAGTTCGCCAAATTTGACTGCTTCGACTATTGCTGCATTGGCTGACGGAACAGGTCCGGGCATTCGGATGTCAAGACCGGCTTTAACACCGTCGACAGGCTCATTAGCTGCTCCCCAGTCGGAAACGACAACTCCCTCATATCCCCAATCGTCGCGAAGAACATCGGTGAGGAGATACTTGTTCTCGGAGCAGTAGTCACCGTTGAGCTTGTTGTATGCAGACATTATCATCCAAGGTTTCGCTTCTTTAACTGCTTCTTCAAAGCTTGAAAGGTAAATCTCACGAAGAGTTCTCTCATCAATAATTGCGTTTACTGAGAATCTGTCGGTTTCCTGATTATTTGCGGCGAAATGCTTGATACATGCACCCACACCCTTTGACTGAACTCCTCTTATGTGACCAGAAGCCATCTTGGTTGCGAGTAGTGGATCCTCCGAGAAATATTCAAAATTTCTTCCGCAGAGAGGAGATCTTTTGATGTTGACTCCGGGTCCCAAGATTACCTGGACGTCATTTGCAAGGCATTCTTCGCCCAGTGCCTCGCCTATCTTATAAATCAAATCCTCATCCCAGCTGTTCGCAATAGTTGCACTGGATGGGAAGCATGTTGCAGGAACAGCTCCCCCGTTTTCCTCTTTTCTCAGACCATGAGGACCGTCGCTCATCATGATGCTTGCGAGTTTTCCATCGATGTCTACTGTTCTCCAACAGTCCTTGCCGGATGTGAGTGATGCCTTTTCTTCAAGTGTAAGGCTGTTTAGTATTTCCATAGCTTTTGTCATATTGATAACCTCCGTGGGAGTAATTGAGACTAATTATATCATTGAAACGAGCTATTGTAAAGATGCCTTGAAAAATATTTGACAGCATAACACTATTCATGTTATACTGTTTTCACTTGGAATTACTTTAGGAGGACTGTTATGAAAACTGTTGAGTGTAAAATTGATAGGAGCAAAACTGTACCATTCAACAATCAGGTCGATTTCTGCATTGGTACAGGACGAATGGGACTTGCTCTGCAAAGGCAATACTATGAGCAGCTTAAACTGGTTCAGGAGAAGATAGGCTTCAAATATATCCGTGGGCACGGGCTTTTCTATGAGGATCTCGCTATCTACAACGAATACTCCGATGAAAACGGTGAGACTCAGGTTGAGTATAATTTCACGTATCTCGATGTTGTCATGGATATGTATAAAGAGCTTGGGCTCAGACCGTTCTTAGAGATTGGCTTCATGCCAAAAAAGCTGGCTTCTTCATGTGAAGAGGTCGGATTCTGGTGGAGAGCTAATGTTACTCCGCCGAAATCTTATGAAAAATGGTGTGAGCTTGTTACTGCGACCATCAGTCATCTTGCAGACAGATATGGCTTGGACGAGGTCAAAAACTGGTATTTTGAAGTGTGGAACGAGCCCAACCTACAGGGCTTCTGGAAAGATGCGGATTTAGAGAAATACTGCGAGCTCTACAAGTACACTGTTTCGGCAATTAAGGCTGTGAGCCCAGATTTACGTGTGGGTGGTCCTGCCATCTGCGGGGTTGATGACGAAAGGTGGATGCGGTCGTTCTTAGAGTACACCGACAAGAATGATATCCCGCTTGATTTCATCACACGACATCACTATACCATCCATGTTCCAGAGACTATAGGGCATTACCAGTATCCAGACATGATTGACCGGGAGAGTGCAGATATCACTGTCAAAAATACCCGGAAGATTGTCGACAACTTTGACAAATACCGTGGTTTCGACATTCATCTTACCGAGTTCAACACATCCTACTCCCCTATCACTCCGCTTCACGACACAAACATGAATGCAGCGTACCTTGCCGGAATGCTTGCAGAGCTTGGAGATATTCATGCATCATACTCCTACTGGACATTCGGTGATGTTTTTGAGGAGCATGGCGTCCCGTTTACGCCTTTCCACGGTGGATTCGGACTTGTTGCAAACGGCTGTATTCCTAAGCCAACATTCCATACCTTTGCATTCTTCAAAAAGCTCACTGGAAAATGCGTTCACCGTTCAAAAGAGCTTATTGTAACTGAGGAAAATGGCAAAATTCAAGGTGTTGCCTGGAATTCCATCATCAACGATGAGCCGCTTGAAGACATGAAAATATCAGCGTCAATCAACCTCCCCGACGGCGAATACTGCATGATTACAAAGACAGTCGATGAAGAAGTCTGCAACCCCCGTAAACTCTGGCACGACATTGGCGAACCCGCAAATCCTACTCCCGAGCAAAACGAATTACTCCGTTCAGCAGCTTATCCCCTCGTCCAGTCTCAAAGACTGACAGTGACTGATGGAAAGCTTGACATCCAACTTAACCTCAGTCCGAATGCAGTTGTGTACTTTGAAATATTTGAGGCACCGATTAAATCGGACAGAGGGTTTGAGTTTGGGAGAGTTAATAGGACAAGATAATCAGTCTATCAGGCAAATTATTTTGCAGCGGTAAAGAAAAATCTTCTGAATCGCAGGATTACTTTGCCGTCACTCATTACCGGATAGATTTTCCTAACTCTATCGAGAATTTCGTTTTCAAAATGCAATCCGTCCTCTTCACTGAGCAGTGCCAGATAAGGACGAATATGCGTGCCCTTGACCCATTCAAGCAAAGCTTCATGATTCGGCATATCGTGGTAATAAACAGTCTCCCAAAGCTGAAAACTGCTCGAACAGCCGGATAAAATCTCGTAGTACTCATCAGGCTTAAGCGAATACTGTCTTTCGAGACTGTTAAGCTTCATATCCGAGACAACTTCCCTGATAATCCTGAACAGAGGCTCTTCTCTATTCATCGGAATCTGCACGGCAAGAGTTCCGCTATCATTTAGCTTGTTCATGAGAAATGGAATAAGCTCTTTATGATTTGGTATCCACTGTAAACAGGCATTTGAGAAAAGCAAGTCATAGTTCTCGGTGATTTCTCTTGCATCTCCCAAATTGAAGTCAATATCAGGATATGTTTTCCTTGCCTTGTCTATCATGTCCTGCGAAGTATCTATACCCTTAATCAGAGCGTTAGGAAATATGGATTTCAGCACTGCTGTGCTGTTTCCTGGTCCACAGCCTATATCCAAAATTGTCTGCGGATTATTGCCTGAGACTCTTTTGACAAGGTCTATTGCAGGCTGGGTTCTTTGATCTTTGAATTTAAGGTATTGGTCTGAATTCCAATTGAACATAGGCAGATTCTCCTATTAATTATTATCGAAAAGTTCTTTCAACACTCTTGGAGTATACTCCCGATTTTCTAAAGATGCGAAATCTGCTTGAATCTCGCCGGACATCACATCTGAGTAATTCTTCGTGAGAATTGTGTCAGCACGTTTGATTTCGTCTTTGACCCATCTGCGTCTGATTCTGAGGTCATGAAGCATTTTGTAAAGCTTGTAACCGTCTACTACGTTGCATTTGTAAAATTCACAGGCATGGAGAAGGTCGCATTGTTCGAGATCAAGGGAACTTAATTGTTTGTTGAGCTGGTCGCGATACTTGGAAACTTTGAGATAGGTGTCACCAATATTTTTCAGTGCTTCGTCCCAGTCAACTCTGTCTTCAGGATTGATGCCAGTAATAGAATCAGGCATTGGATGTTGACTATTAGGGTCATACATTTCAACGTGCCAATTGTTCCGCTTGTCCTGAGAAACGCTTGATTCAATGTAAGTCCATGCTTTTTTAGAAGAAGAAAACTTATGCGCTTTTTCAAAATCAGCGGTTATGTTGTATTTTCCACTTCCGCTGAGACTTATGTAGCACTCACAACTGTTGTTTGTAATATAATATACTGCCACCTGACATCACTCCTGTTAATTGATGAATCCGCGTTGGCACGAATGTTTATGAACTAATTATAAACATCATGTCGGAGTTTGTCAATATAAACATGAATAAAAATAAGACCGAGCATAAACTCGGTCTTACTTATTATGCATACACAGTTTGTGATTCGTTATCTGTTGCTGGTTTTCCGATGAAGCCAAGGCGGGGTTGCTGCTCACGCCAGGAGAGCTTTTCTTCGGAGGAGATTAAAACTGTGTCACGTCCGACAAGGTCAATATCACTGTATCTTATAATCATGTCGCTATCTCTGCCTAAGATTCCGAAAAGCCGGGGTCTTCCGTAGACTATTACGGAGGCGATTGAAGCTTCGTCGGTGTCTATTTCTATATCGCTAATTTTTCCAAGCATGGTGCCGGTTTTGGTTTCTATAAGTTCCTTGCGCTTAAGTTCAGTCAATGTGCATTTCATAAAAACTCACCTCAGTCAAATAATATGACTGAGGCGAGCGATTTAGTATTCCTGATTTCTGTTTACGAATTGGATGCTGAGGTCTGACAGCCACAGGTAGCGTCTTCAAGGCTCTTCGGGAAGAATTCATTCGACGGGAAGCTTATCTTCTCAAACAACTCGCAGGGGCTCTCGGTGTTGGAGACACATTCCTTGCTCGGGACTGAATAGTCATACGACGGCACCATGATGGGAACTGTTCTCGCTAACGAAACTATCGAGAAAACACCGAGTGTCACGTATATAGCCTTTCTTGATGCAGATAGTACTGCATTCTCGACGCCAGTGTCCATGATGCAGGCAGGAGACGGCAATGCAACCAGACGAATGCCCAGTACTATCGGGTCGGCAACTGCCAGAGTTGCTTTCGGCGGATTGCTGTAGCTGCAACCAGTAGCTGTCACCGCCCCATTGTCGCTAGATGTAAAGTATTTCGTTCCTCCATCGCTTCCATAGAGAATTACTTTCTTTGTGAATGTTGTAGTACCTGTTACGGTTTCAGCTGGTGAAGAAGCGGAAGCCGCAAGGTCTATTTCAACATTAAAGGTGTAAGTAATGTCGACTGAGTAGAAGCCTTTATTGAACGGTATCGGTTCGACTGAGAAGTAAACGCTTGTCACCTCGGCGCATCTTGCCTTTGCGTAGTTCGCCTCATTCACAAGCTTTATCGACTCGAAATCCTGGAATGTGACTTCCAGATCCTCAAGGCAATCCCTGTCGGAGCAACTGTCGAATATCCGCTGAGCTTCAATGGTTACCGCTTCCTTGAAGCCATATGGGTTAGATCCGAAATCAGCCATTGTATATCCTCCTATTAAGTATTAAAGTTATAAAACTTCTCTACATATTATTCGGGTATACGTTTTTTAGTGACAGGCAATTTGGACTCAAAAAAGTACAGGACGAGAACCTATATAATTTCGCCCTGTAATTATAGTTTAAAACAAAGTCATCTGGGATTCTAAGGGCATATCGCCGAATGTGCCAAGAGCCACTAATGAATCTATAGTCGTCTTTGAAACGCCCGCCTGACTTCTGAATTCCTCGACGGTGATGAAGTTACTGTTCTGTGCACACTCATAGATAGCAAGCGCAGCACTCTCCCCTACTCCACTGACAGATACGAATGGCAGACGAATTTTCCCGTCCTCAATCTGATAAATCTTGTAGTGAGACTTATGTATGTCAACCGGCAGGAACTCGATTCCGCGGCAAAGAGCTTCGTTGATGATCATGAGAGTATCAAGAACGCCGTCTTCCTTGTCAGTACGGTCGCCTTTCTGGCGATATTTCTCAATCTTGTTTTTAGCAGCACGCTTGCCTCTGACAGCAGTTTCGGCATCGAAATCTTCTCCACGGACAGTGAATATCGCTGCATAGAATTCCAGAGGATAGTGAACCTTGTACCAGCTGAGGCGGATTGCAGCTGTAACATATGCAGCAGCATGTGCTTTCGGGAACATGTATTTTATCTTCATGCAGCTGTCGATGTACCACTCGGGAACATCGTGATCACGCATCGTCTGCTTCATCTCGTCTGTCAGAAGCTTGGGAGCATTGCCCTTTCTGACAATCTCCATTATCTTGAACGAAAGACTTGGATCCATGCCGTGATAAATAAGATAGGTCATGATACTGTCACGCGTTCCTATAACCTGGTCGATGGTACAGGTGCCGTTTTTGATAAGCTCGGAAGCATTTCCGAGCCATACGTCAGTACCGTGGGAAAGTCCGGAAATCTGAAGAAGATCTGAGAATGTCTTAGGTTTACATTCCTTAAGCATTCCGCGGACAAAGCCGGTGCCCATTTCGGGAATACCGAGAGTGCCTGTGTTGCAGAAAATCTCCTCTTCGTTCACTCCCAATGCTTCGGGAGAAGTAAATAACGAATAAACTGCCGGGTCACTCATCGGGGTCTCGGTGATGACTGTGCCGGTCATGTCTTCAAGATACTTATAGAGCGTCGGGACATCGTGCCCGAGCTCGTCGAGCTTAAGGATTGTATCATGAAGTGAGTTGAAGTCGAAGTGCGTCGTTACAATATCTGAATCAGCTTTATCCGCAGGATGCTGAACGGGTGTGAAATCGCAAACGTCATACTCACTCGGAATTACAACCATTCCGCCTGGGTGCTGACCGGTTGTTCGTTTTGTACCTGTACAACCCTTTGCAAGTCGTTCTATTTCAGCATTAGGAAGCTTCAAGCCCTTGTTTTCCATATATCGCATTACATAACCGTATGCGGTTTTGTCAGCGACAGTGGATATAGTGCCGGCCTTGAATACCTTATCCGAGCCGAAGAGCTCTTCTGTGTATTTGTGTGCGCTTGCCTGATAGTCACCAGAGAAGTTAAGGTCGATATCAGGTGACTTATCACCGTTGAAGCCTAAGAACGTTTCAAACGGAATATCGTGACCGTCACGGTGCATCGGTGTGCCACATTCAGGACAATTCTTTTCAGGAAGATCAAATCCGGATCCAATCTCACCTTGAGTGAAGAATTCGGAATGCTTGCAATTCGGGCAGACATAGTGCGGAACTAGCGGGTTAACCTCGGAAATGCCTGCCATAGAAGCTACGAAAGATGATCCTACAGAACCACGGGAGCCGACCTGATAACCATGCTCAACTGAATTCGCAACTAATCTCTTTGCGATGACGTAGAGAACTGCAAATCCATGCTTTATGATTGAATCGAGCTCTTTATCAAGACGTTTTGATACTATTTCGGGAAGTGGGTCGCCGTATATTTCACGAGCTCTTCTCTGACAGATTTCAACAAGCTCTTCATCCGCACCGTCGATATGAGGTGTGAACGTCCCTTTCGGAAAAGCTCTCAGCTCAGGGTCGGTCATGTCGGCGATGAGGTTTGAATTTGTGACTACAACCTCGTAAGCCTTTTCTTCGCCCAGATATGCAAAATCTTTGAGCATTTCTTCAGTGGTCTTAAGGTAAAGCGGTGGCGGGACAGGCGAAGCTGGATGAGTCACACCCGTCAGAATAGAACGGAAAATAGCATCAGAAGCATCAAGGAAGTGAACATCACCTGTCGCAACAACCGGAATCGAGAGCTCCTCGCCAAGCTTTACAATTGTGCGGTTGAAGTCCTCAAGCTGTTCTTCACTTGTAACACTTCCATCATTGAGCATAAATGCGTTATTCTCAATTGGCTGGATTTCAAGGTAGTCATAGAACCGTGCTATCTCGCAGAGCTCATCCCAAGGCTTGCCTTGGAAAACTGCTCTGAAGAGTTCTCCGCCCTCACAGGCTGAACCAACTATAAGACCCTCGCGATGAGTTATAAGCTCTGATTTTGGAATTCTTGGGGTCTTGTGATAGTATTTCAGGTTAGAGTCAGATATTAGCTTGTACAGATTCTTTAATCCAACCTTGTCCTTGGCAATGATTATCTGGTGGAATGTAGGAAGCTTCGAGGTATCAGTCTTAGCTACAGCGGCATTTACGCCCTCTATGGTGAGCTCTTTATCCTTTTCCATGAGTCTTTCTGACAGCTTCATGAAAATTCCAGCGTTGACCTCGGCATCGTCGCAGGCTCTATGATGGTGGAAATCTCCTAAATTAAGGTTCTTCGCTACGTAATCGAGAGTGAACTTTCCCAGATGTGGGAGCATAGCTCTGGACATCGCCACTGTGTCGAGATATGTGAAATCAAACTTCTTTCCACAACGCTTGACAGCTGTCTTGATGAATGATGTATCAAATGATGCATTATGAGCTATCAGTACAGGATTGTCGCCACAGAATTTAATGAACTGATTGAGAGCCTCATCTTCATATGGGGCATTCGCTACCATACTGTCATTTATGCTGGTCAGCTCGGTAATTCTGCCAGGATTGACAAACGTGTCCATCCTTTCGACAACCTGCAAATTCTTCACCCTTACAGCACCGATTTCTATTATCCTTTCGGTTACTGCAGAAAGTCCGGTTGTTTCAAGGTCAAAAACGATGAATTCGTCAGTAAGCATTCTCTGATCGTGACCGAAATAGACATTGGTTTCATCGTTGACCTGATATGCCTCTACGCCATAGATGACTTTGAAATTGCCGCCCTCTTTGCGGATTTTATCTACCTCATACATTGCATCAGGGAAGCCCTGAACAACACCATAATCAGTGATTGCAATAGCCGGCATCCCCCAGCCGTAGGCACGCCTTACAATCTCATTTGATGGGGCTATGCCGTCCATAATGGACATATTCGAGTGGCAATGAAGCTCAACACGCTTGACAGGGGCGTTATCTGTCCTTTTCACCCTTGAAACAGAGCTTATATCATGGGGTCGGATATTCAGCTCGTTGTCATAGGTGTCGAACTGAATATCACCGTTTACAATAACGGTCATGCCCTTTTTGAGCATTTCAAGCAGAGCTTCACCCTTTTGAGTGAGCTCTATCATCTTAAGTACTATGGAGCTCTTGTAATCGGTTACCTTGATGGTTATTATTATCCGCTTATTGTCCTTGCTATTGCGGAAGTCAATGTCAAAGATATCACCTAATATAGTTGTTTTAGTGCTAACGGCTGCATTGTATACCTCTGGTATAGGCATAATCTCTATCTTACCTGTAATGCGTTTGCCCATTATAACAGTTGCTTCGGGGAGGATATCATCAGAGGGTGGATCGATTTTGTATGTATCTGTTGGGATTGATACTGATTTTTCTTTTTTGGAGCTTGGCACAGCAACCATGCGTTCGCTGACCAATTTATCTAGCTCAGCGTCTCTCGAAAGGGGCACAGTATCAGGAACCGGAGCATTGTCATCTGTAGGATTGCTTTCACCGGATATCTCAACAGTTATGTTTCTTGAGAACCAAGAGTTAATAATCTTTGGAAGTGCATCGGTTACTCCGGCATTTTTTATGAATGTCTCTCCGGAGTTCTTAAGGTGAATTTTCAGGACGTCACCATCTAAATTATAATCTGCTCCATCAAAGAAACCGTTTACCGGAAGACGCTTTTTCAGCTCAGAAATAACAGTTGGCATCATATCAGCCGTGAACATCTGAGGCTCAAAGCGTGGGCTTATGTAGACCTCGTTAATGCCAAGGGCACGCTTGAGACCATATTCAAATGCTTCAAGTTCAGTAGAGGTGACAGTGCATGAAAATTTGACCACAACAGCTACCTTAGTGTGGTCTTTAGAAAAACCGAGCTTCTGAATTTCGCCAGATTTAATTGACTCGGGAATTATATTTCCATATGCACTGAAAAATTCGCCTACTGTTCTGAATGCCATTGTACACCTTTCTTCTGCCCATGTTTTCAGAGCTTGTCTATTTCGCTGAGAAGTGCTGCGAATGCTTCTTCCTCAGAATACTTCCCTATTATTTCATCTTTCCTGAATATGACGACTGAACCGTCTCCACCGGCTAAACCGATATCAGCTTCCCTCGCCTCGCCAGGACCGTTGACTACGCAACCCATAACAGCTACAGTTATGTCTTTATCCACGCCTGCAAGAGCCTTTTCAACCTTATTTGCAAGAGAAATGAGATCTATTCTAGTTCTGCCGCAGGTCGGGCAGGAAACAAGCTTAACGCCGCCTCTCAGGTTCAGAGCTTTCAGTATAGAGATACCTGCTTCAACTTCTTTGACAGGATCATCTGTCAAAGATACTCTTATGGTCTCCCCTATTCCATCAGCAAGAAGTGAGCCTATTCCTATTGAAGACTTCACCAGTCCCATATTGTATGTACCGGCTTCTGTGACCCCCAGATGCAATGGATAATCAGTCATCTGACGCATAAGGCGATAGGCGGCAATATTACGCCTGACGTCTGAGGATTTTATAGAAACAACTATATCGTTGAAGTCAAATCTCTCAAGAAGCTCAATATGCTTCATAGCACTTTCGCATAAAGCTTCCGGAGTCGGAGAACCGTATTTTGCCAGGATATCTTTCTCCAGAGAGCCGGAATTGACGCCGATTCTAATCGGAACATTGTGGCTGCGGCAGCAGTCGGCAACAGCCTTGACTTTATCCATATCTCCGATATTGCCAGGGTTGATTCTTATCTTGTCGATGCCCCGTTCACAGGCAGCGATTGCGAGCCGATAGTTGAAATGAATATCGGCAACCAAAGGGACCGAAATCACATTTTTAATCGCAGGAATAAGAGCTAGTGTGTCCTCATTTGGAATTGAAGCCCTGATAATCTCGCAGCCAGCTTTTTCAAGAGCTACCGCTTGCCTGACGCTTCCCTCTATGTCGTCAGCTCTGGTATTGAGCATCGACTGGACATAGATTTTACCATCACCCAATGTGAGATTTCCTATTTTGGCTTTTCTGACAGCCATTATTGGCACCGTCCTTTAAAATAGCTTTATAATATCGTTTACGGTAACGACAAGCATCAGAAGAAGAAGTGCCGCCATTCCCACGAAGTGTACCATTCCCTCGTGCTCCGGCTTAACAGGCTTTCTTCTGATCCCCTCAATTATGAGGAAAATAGCTCTTGAGCCGTCGAGTGCAGGAATCGGGAGAAGATTGAATATTCCAACGTTAATAGTTATATACACGACAAATGTCATGAGTGTTTCGAGCATTTCTGTAAAAGCAACGCCTTGTGAAGTTGTGCTCACGACTTCACCAATTGCGTCAACTATGCCAACAGGTCCGGAAAGGTCATTGATAGAATAGTTGCCTTTGAGCAAATCAGCAAGCGACAGCCAAATCATTCTTGAAACTGAAACAGTTTTTCTTGCAGAATAGCTTATAACTGAAATCGGAGTGACTTTCTCACCAACTACCATAAAATCGATATAGAGAGTAGAAGAGCCATCCTCGGCTACTGCGGAATCAAATGTGACGCCAGTAAGAGATACTTTTTCACCGTCACGAACCACAACCATATCGAAAACTGCATCCTCGTCTATCTGGAACTCATAAGAAATATCGGTATCGGTGAATATTTTTCGTCCATTTACCTCGACTATCTTATCGCCGACTTCAAGACCGGTCACATGCGACGTGGCATCCTCTGTGTAAAACTGAGCTACAGTTGTTGAGACAATAGCATCAGAACACGCTGTAACTATAACCAGAATCAGAAAGCCAAGGACAAGATTCATTACGGGACCTGCAAGAACAACCAGAAGTCTTCGCCAGACAGGTCTGTTACGGAAAGCTCTAGGGTCTTCGCTAGATTCATCTTCGCCCTCCATTGACACAAATCCGCCTATGGGAAGACATCTGATAGAATATGCAGTTTCTTTCTTACCCCAGGAAACTATTTTCGGTCCCATTCCAATTGAGAACTCATTTACTCTTATGCCCATAGCCTTTGCCATAGCAAAGTGACCAAGCTCATGGATTATGATTATGACTCCGAAAATAATTATCGCTACTAAGATATAAACTAAAGTCAAGGTATCAATCCTTTCCAATTTTAGAGGAAACAAAATCTCTTGCTGACTTGTCTGCTGAGAGAACATCATTCAAACTATTTACAGTCTTATGTTCGATTGAATCAAACGCACTTTCAGCCAGTCTTGCTATGTCGTTGAAACCAATATCGCCATTAAGGAAGCTTGCAACAGCTACTTCGTTTGCGGCATTTACAATTGCCGGTGCTGTAGTATCGGCAATTTCAGCGGCTTTTATGCAAAGACCGAGGCATCTGAATGTATCTATATCCGGCTTCAAAAAGCTAAGTGTTCCGTAGTCCGTCAGTGACAGTCTCTTGACACTAGATTCAGGACGCTCGGGATACAAAAGGGCATACTGAATCGGGATTCTCATGTCGGGAACTCCAAGTTGAGCAATTATCGACCCATCGTTGAATTCTACCGCTGAGTGAACAACGCTTTCTCTGTGAACAACAACCTCAATTTGCGAGGGTTTGACATTAAATAACCACATTGCCTCTAAAAATTCAAAGCCTTTGTTCATAAGTGTCGAGGAATCAATGGTTATCTTTGCACCCATATTCCAGTTGGGATGTTTCAGCGCATCTGCGGCAGTCATATGTTCAAGCTCATCTGAGCTCTTTCCGAAGAAAGGTCCGCCGGAAGCTGTAAGTATTATCTTATGCAAATCTCTGCGATTTCCTGCTTCCAGCGACTGAAAAATTGCAGAGTGTTCACTGTCAACAGGATATAGCTTTACACCCTTTTGCTTGATAGCTTCAGTTACCAACATACCACCGGCAACCAGGGTCTCCTTATTCGCAAGGGCTATGTTTTTGCCGGCATTTACAGCTGCAAGTGTAGGCTCAAGACCTACCATTCCAACTACAGAATTGAGTACAATATCACAATCAGTTTCACAAGCCGCTTCGCAGAGTCCATCCATTCCTGAAAGAACTGTAATACCAGTACCTTGAAGCTCGTCTTTAAGCAGGTCTTCATATTCACTGTCATAGATGCAGACAAGCTTCGGATTGAATTCGAGAGCCTGTCTGGCAAGTAGCTTCCAGTTTGATCTTGCGGCTAGAGCAGTTACATTGAGACCGTGACGCTTTATGACGTCCAAAGACTGAACTCCTATTGAACCGGTTGAACCGAGCAAAGATACTTTTTTCATCTGATTCCCTGCCTATCCGAAAATTCCTATGCTACAAGAGCACAATGCCATGAACGGAGCCACGAATACTACGCTGTCGAATCTGTCAAGTGCTCCCCCATGTCCAGGAAACAGATTTCCATAGTCTTTCACATCACAGTGACGCTTGATTACAGACGCGAAGAGGTCACCGGTCACTCCCAGGAGTGAGCATCCTGCACCAAGAAGTGCCATAAGAATGTAATTAACATTTGCATCTGCTACTGCAAGATCGACAACCAATCCGAAAACTACGAAAAGAATCACATCGGTGAGTACACCGCCGATGAAGCCCTCGACAGTCTTCTTGGGACTGATTTTCGGGCAGAGCTTGTGCTTGCCCAAAAATGTTCCCGCGAAATATGCACCAGTGTCATCAAGCCATGCTCCGCAGAATGTGAGAATAAGGACAAGAAGTCCAAACTTCTCACTGGATGCTTCAATCACACAAAGACTTGACATTGCAACAGATATCAGAAGCGAATATAGCGCGACTGTCGAATAAACTCCGACATCGGCCTTTTCATATCCAATAAAGATATCCAGAGCATATATTACGATATATGCAAATATCACTGCTAAATATATGTACAACCCATCCAGGACAGAAAGAAATCTTACTGCAAGCGGGAAAAAAACCGACAGGCACAGGCTCCCCGCAAAAAGTATGCTCTTTAGCAGCTTATTTGCACGGAAAAGCTCAAACATCATTACAGCCGTTAATGCGGCAACTGCTATATTAAGAACTATAGTGCTATGGAAGCACAAAACAACAGCTAAAAGCGCAAGCGATACTACAGCCGTTATGATTCTTGTCTTCATTTTGTTTCCTTTCTAATTCATAACTCCGCCGAAGCGTCTGTCACGTGAAGTATAGTTTTCAAGTGCTTTTATGAGCTCAGCTTTTCCGAAATCCGGCCACAGTGTATCACAGAAATAGAATTCGGCATAGGCACACTGCCATATGAGAAAGTTTGAAATTCTCTCTTCCCCGCCTGTTCTTATAAGCAGGTCAACAGGAGGAATGTCCTTTGTATCCAGGAATGAATTGACTAGTTCGGGTGTGATCTGGTCTTCTGAAATATAACCCTCTTTTGCAAGTGAAGAAATCTGTCTGACAGCTCTCGTTATTTCATCATGACCGCCATAATTGACGGCAATCAAAACAGTAAGTCCGGTATTGTCCTTTGAACCCTCTTCATTTTCAGCCATTTTATTCTGTAGGCTTTCGCTCAGGCGGGTTCTGTCACCGATAAACAAAAGCTTTGCGTTCTCATCCGTGTATTGCTTAAGTGTATCGAGCTGTTCATCAAAAAGCTCCATCAGACCTTTTACTTCGTCATCTGGACGACTCCAGTTTTCAGTAGAGAAAGCGTAGAATGTTGCATATCTGATTCCAAGGTCTTTGCAGGCTCTTATTACCGTTTTAAGTGCCTTTGCTCCCTCTCGGTGACCGTAGTTTCTTGGCATAAGGCGTTTTTTTGCCCATCTGCCATTGCCATCCATAATAAATGCGACATGCACAGGAACTTTAAGTTCCTGAGGTATTTTTAAATTCGTATTCTCGTTTGCCAAGCTTATCCCACCCTGATATTATCTTTCTTTCAAGCAAACAGTCTCACCCCGGAGGGTGAAACTGTCTGAAATATTAGCTCAAAATCAAACGGAAAGAATTTCTTTCTCCTTGACTGCAACCTGATCATCAACAAGTGCGATATACTTATCGGTAAGCTTCTGAACATCCTTATCGAACTGCTTTACATCGTCTTCGGTGACATCGCCGTTCTTCTTCATGGACTTGATTTTATCGTTGGCATCGCGTCTTATTGAACGGATTGCAACCTTTGAATCCTCGCCAAGCTTTCTTATGTCTTTGGTGAGATCCTTACGGCGTTCCTCGCTGAGCTGAGGGAATGTCAAGCGGATAACTGAACCGTCATTCTGAGGATTGATTCCCAGGTCACTCGCCAAAATGCCTTTTTCAATGGCTTTGAGTGAAGACTTGTCCCACGGCTGAATTACCAATACTCTTGCGTCCTGAACTGAGATAGCAGCCATCTGATTTATGGGAGTCTGGGTTCCGTAGTAATCAACAGTGATTCTGTCAAGAACTGCAGGATTAGCTCTTCCTGCTCTTATTGCTGCAAAATCGGAAGCTAAAACCTTGAGGGTCTTTTCCATTTTGTCCTTAGCGTTATTCAATACTTCTTTCATTGATACTCATTCCTTTCAGTTATCAGCCACTAAGCTGTCAATACAGTATTGTTCCGACGTTCTCGCCCATAACGGCATCATAGATATTGTCGGGATTTTCAAGATTAAATACAATTACAGGTATCTCGTTTTCCTTGCACATGGCGGCGGCTGTTGCGTCCATAACGCCCAGATGCTTGGAAACTACATCATCAAGATCAAGCTTATCAAACTTTACTGCGTCTGAGAACTTGTGCGGATCCTTATCGTATACTCCGTCAACCATTGTGGCTTTGAGCATAACATCAGCTTCAATTTCAGCAGCTCTTAAGGATGATGCAGTATCTGTTGAGAAGAATGGGCTGCCTGTTCCACAACCGAAAATAACTATTCTGCCCTTTTCAAGATGCCTTACCGCCTTGTTTCTGATATATGGCTCTGCTATCTGGCGCATTTCAATTGCTGTCTGTACTCTTACCTCAGCACCCAACGCCTCAAGGCTGTCAGCTACTGCAAGAGCATTCATGGCGGTTGCAAGCATTCCGATATGGTCAGCTCTTGTTCTGTCCATCGCGCCGCTTGAACGCCCACGCCAGAAGTTGCCGCCTCCGACGACTACTCCAATCTGAACTCCGGCGTCATAACACCTCTTGACACTCTGGCAAATTTTTCCGATAGTGTCGAAATCAAGTCCGGCCTTTTTATCACCTGCAAGAGCTTCTCCACTAAGTTTCAGAAGGATACGTTTGTACTTCGGCTCCATAAACAGCACTCTCCATTATAGTATTTGTTTTTTACAAGAAGAGCAATTCGCTCTCATCTAATTTTACCCTAAAATCACTTCAAAGTAAATAGCTTTCACGCAAATCTCATGAATAAATTTTATTCAGTTCTGACTGGTCTGAGCATAAGCTCATTGATTGAAACTCTCGGTGACTTGCCCTCGAACAGAACCTTATTGACTTCTGAAGTAATAGGCATATCAACCCCATACTTATTTGCAAGCTCCAAGGTGGCTTTTGCACAAGCATAGCCCTCAACGGTTCCAATCTGTCTGACTGCTTCTTCAGGCTCAACTCCCTGACCAATAAGTAGACCAGCACGATAGTTGCGGGAATGCATACTTGTGCAGGTTACAACGAGATCGCCAAGTCCGGCAAGACCGCTGAATGTATCCTGCTTCGCACCCATGGCGACACCAAGTCTGGTTATCTCGCTTAAGCCTCTAGTCATCAGAGCAGCTTTGGTGTTGTCACCATATCCGAGACCGCCAACAACTCCGGAACAAAGTGCAATTACGTTCTTGACAGCTCCTCCAACTTCACAGCCTATTACGTCTGAATTGACATAAAGCCTCAGAACACCATCAGAAAAGCTCGACTGGATCAGGCGAGCGGCTTCTTCATCCTCAGAAGCGACTGCTACAGCCGTTGGCATTCCTCTGCCAAGCTCTTCTGCGTGTGACGGTCCTGAAAGAACAGCGATTTTATTATCCGGGAAAACTTCTCTTATGACCTCGCTCATCCGTTTCAGGGAACCATCTTCAAGCCCTTTCGCGCTGCTTACAATTATTGCGTTCTTATCAACATATGGTTTCGCCTGCTCACAGACTGAACGGACGAATTTCGACGGTATTCCAACAACGACTATATCTCTGCCTTTTGCACAGGATATATCTTCACATAGATTTACAGACTTTGGAATCTGCACTCCAGGAAGCTTTGCTCTTAGCTCACCTGTTCTTCTAATTGTGTCAAGCTCATCCTTGAATGCGCTCCATACGGTTACATCATGCCCAAGACGAGAGGAAGTGCACGCAAGCGCAAGCCCCCATCCGCCTGAGCCTAAGATTGTGATACTTGTCACTTGCTATCTCCTCGCTTTCTGAATGTGAATTTCGATTCTGTATGGTTTCTTAATCTCTGAATATTCGGCATATGCCTTACAAGACAGAAGATTCCCATTATAAGTGCTATAACCGCATGTACAGCAGTGTACATATCAAGTTTGCCATACATAATCAGATCAGCAAGAATATAGCATATAGGATAATACACACAGCATGTAATTGAGCTGAGTGACACATATCTTGTAGCAAGGAAAATAATCAGGAATGCAATCACAGCAAGAAGAAATACCAGAGGATTGATGCAGATAGTACATACTGCCGCTATGAGGATTCCCTTTCCGCCTTTGAAGCCATAGAATATCGGGAAGCAATGTCCCATTACAGCGAACATCGAAGCAAGCATACAGGCTGTGATGACACTGTGCTCTTCTGCTGAAAACAGCCCCGACCAGAACAAAGCTGCTCTGGTTCCAAAAACAACTGCAATGCCTTTCAGAACATCTATGATAAGAGTCATTGCAGCACTGAGTCCTCCGAAAGTCCGGTAGACATTTGTCAGCCCTGCATTATGACTGCCATAGTCACGAATATCCTGTCTCTTTACGAGGTGAACAGAAATGATTGCGGAGTTCAGGCTTCCTATAAGATAAGCTATAACCGCAACTACAAGTAAAGCTAGATAGTACAATTTGTCAGCTCCTGTTATTTAGTGTCAGTGGCATCCCTTTCACGGACAATAATACGAATCGGTGTTCCCTCAAGCCCTCCGAATGTGTCCCTGATCTGATTCTCCAAGTATCTCCGATATGAGAAGTGGAACAGCTCCGCCGAATTAACAAACATGACGAACGTCGGCGGATTAGTGGACGGCTGGGTCATGTAGTATATTTTCAGGCGTTTGCCCTTGTCTGACGGCGGCTGAACTCTGTTGACAGAGTAAGCCAGTATGTCGTTGAGTTTGCCTGTCGATATTCTCATCGAATTATTTGCATAGACCCGATTGATGAGCTCAAACAACTTATCAACACGCTGTCCAGTCTTGGCTGAAATAAATACAAACGGCACATAATCCATGAAGCTGAGCTTCTCTTTCAGATTATCTGAGAACTCTTTCATGGTGTTTGTGTCTTTATCAATTACATCCCACTTGTTTACGGCAACTATACAAGCCTTGCCCTGCTCGTGGGCATAACCGGCGACTTTTGAATCCTGTTCGGTAAAGCCAACCGACGCATCTATAACGATAACAGCAACATCAGCCTCGTCAACTGCCATATAAGCTCTGAGGACGCTGTAGTGCTCGATATTTTCGTATACTTTTGATTTCTTTCTTATACCTGCTGTATCAACGAACGTGTATTTTCCCCACTCGTTCTCGACTTCAGCGTCAGTGGCATCGCGGGTGGTTCCGGCTACATTTGAAACTATCGCTCTCTCTTCGCCTACAATTCTGTTGATGATTGAAGATTTTCCGACATTCGGCTTACCGATTACAGCAACACGAATACTGTCCTTGTCTTCGGTTTCATCGCTCTCCGAAAGATTCTCTAAAACTCTGTCTAAAAGATCTCCGGTTCCATAGCCGTGAACAGAAGAAACCTCTACCGGGTCGCCAAGACCCAAGTTATAGAATTCATAGAATTCCGGCTCAGGTGGTCCTAATCTGTCGCACTTGTTGACACAGAGAACAATAGGTTTCCCTGACTTCTGAAGCATCGATGCAACCTCATAGTCGTTTGCTGTTACTCCCGCACGGATGTCAGTTACCAAGATAATTACAGAAGCCTTATCAATTGCTATCTGAGCCTGACGTCTCATTTGTATCAGAATAGAATCATTTGTCTTAGGCTCGATTCCTCCTGTGTCTACAAGCATAAATTCACGAGCGCGCCACTCGCACTTAGAGTAGATTCTGTCTCTTGTTACACCAGGAGTGTCATCAACTATCGAAAGTCTCTTGCCTATAAGTTTATTGAAAAGTGTGGATTTTCCTACATTGGGTCGCCCCACAACGGCGACAATCGGCAAAGCCATGCTCCGCCTCCTTAAATTCAGAATAATAGTGATGGTATTAAAAAAACAGAGAAGGAAATGCTCCTTCTCTGTTTTTGAAGAAGACAAAGCTTCGTTTAAAGACTATGCTTCCTTCTCGATAACCATGGTACCCTTATAGTAGCCGCAGTTACTGCAAACCTTGTGCGGTGAGGTTAAAGCACCGCAGTTGGAGCACCTTGAAAGTGCAGGAGCATCAAGCTTCCATACACTTGAACGTCTTTTGTCTCTTCTCGCTTTGGAGACTTTTCTCTTCGGTACTGCCATTTTCAGCACCTCCTCCTTGACAAATTATGACATAGCTACTTCGCTCAGCATCAATGATTATTGGTCATTTTCGCATCCGCAATCGCCGTCGTTAAGATTTTTACCGCAACAAAGGCAGATACCCTTGCAATCATCGCGGCAAAGAATTTTAGTCGGCATTGAAAGTAGCAAATCTGAGATAGCTAACTCATTGAGATCAAGAGTTTCACCGGAACAGTAGACATACTCGTCATCGTCTGGAAGATTTTCATTATCCTCGTCGCCTCTCACGAGAATGTGAGTGAAGTCCTGATTATACCGGCGGGTAAATTCTGCAGAGCATCGGTCGCAAATGTGGGAAACAGTGTAGTCAAGATTGTAGCTTAATGTTACAATTCCAGCTCTGCAAACTGTCTTTCCTTTAAGGCTGACTGGAGTGATAAAATCACCCACGCCTTTATACTTGTCCATTTCGCTTACGGGAATATCGGTTTCAACTAGACGTTCGCCGTCCTCCCCGTCAAACAGCGGCTTAAGCTTCAGCAGCACATTACACCTCAGAATATCACAAACATTATACTTTAGCGAGCGCGGAATGTCAATACCTTTGAAAAGTTTTGCTCCTACGCCCTAAAATACATTTCAACTCCACCACAAAAACACGTCTGTGGCGGAGAAGCCAACTTACAAAAATTACTGGTCGATGCGCTTAACTATGCTCTCAGGAAGATTTTCCTTGTCCTCAGAGACAGTGAAGACGATGAGAATGTCAGGAGCAACTGCTTCAATTCTCTCGAAGAGCTGTTCGAGTTCATCATAGTTTCTACCGCCGATCTTAAGAATTCCGTCAACGAAAATCTCGGATATATCATAGTTTGCGGCAATAGTTCCGGTTATGAAACCATAGAACTTGTCGTAACTGTCAATCTTGTAGCCATCGACATCAACGAGTCTGACACTGTAGGGTATGTCATAGGTGAGCTGCATACTTTTTTCGATGCAGACAATATTTCCCTTTGTGTTAGCTACTGCGTCCTTGATAAGATCAAGCAGTATTTTGGTTTTGCCGGATCCCTTTTTGCCGGTGATCAGTTTAATCATAGTAACACTCCGTTTCCGCCCTTGCGGGCTGTTATTGCTTTATTCATCGATTCAGATAAATCCAAACCGGAAGAATCATTTATTATTCTGCTTTGAGCTTTTCCTCAAGCTCGCTCTTTCTATCCTCGTAACCGGGCTTTCCGAGAAGTGCGAACATGTTCTTCTTGTAGCTCTCAACACCAGGCTGATTGAACGGATTTACACCGAGCATATAGCCGGAAAGAGCACAAGCTTTCTCGAAGAAGTAAACCATTTCGCCGAAGTTATACTCATCAAGCTTGTCTACTTCGATGATAAGGTTAGGAACCCCACCCTCGGTGTGAGCAAGAACTGTTCCCTCCATTGCCTTACGGTTTACAACGGACATATTCTGATTTGTCAGGAAGTTCAATCCGTCAAGGTTATCTGCGTCATTTTCAAGGAACAAATCCTTTTTCGGATTCTTGACGTCAACAACAGTCTCGAACATGATTCTTGAGCCATCCTGAACGAACTGACCCATCGAGTGAAGATCGGTTGAGAATATTGCACTTGACGGATAGATTCCCTTGTGATCCTTGCCCTCGCTTTCACCGAAGAGCTGCTTGAACCATTCATTCATCATTGCAAAGCAAGGCTCATAGGAGACGAGCATTTCAACAGACTTGCCCTTGCGATAAAGAATATTTCTCAGTGCTGCGTACTTCTCACAATCATTGAGGTCATCATTAAGATATGCCTCTCTTGCAGCTGCGGCACCCTCCATAATCTTGTCGATATCGCATCCAGCAACTGCTATCGGAAGAAGTCCGACTGCTGTGAGTACAGAATATCTGCCTCCGACATCGTCTGCAATTACGAATGTCTCATAGCCCTCTGAATCGGAAAGCTCCTTGAGGGTTCCTCTAGCCTTATCGGTAGTGGCAAAGATTCTTGTCTTTGCCTCTTCCTTGCCATATTTGTCCTCAAGAAGCTTCTTGAAGATTCTGAAAGCAAGTGCAGGCTCAGTTGTGGTTCCGGACTTGGAGATTACGTTGACGCAAACATCCTTGCCCTCACAGATGGAAAGAATCTCATTGAGATAAGTGGAGCTGATGTTGTTTCCGACGAAATAAATGTCGGGCGTATCTTTCTTGAGGTTGTTGTAATACGGGCTTGTCAAAAGCTCAATAGCCGCCCTTGCACCAAGGTAGGAGCCGCCTATACCGATTACGATAAGAACGTCAGCCTTTTCCTTGATTCTTGCAGCTGCAGCCTTGATACGGGCAAATTCTTCTTTATCGTAGTCAACCGGAAGATCGACCCAGCCCAAGAAGTCGTTGCCTAAGCCACTGCGCGTTGCAAGCGTGTTGTGAGCGGCGGTTATCTGAGGACGAATTGCCTCGAGTTCGTGAGGATTCACAAACTTTTCAGCGTACTTTGTTACTAATTTAATAGACATAGCTGTCATCCCTCTCATTTGTCTTTGTCTATATTCTAACACGAAACGGTCAATAATGCAAGGAATTTCAGTGAAAAATATTGTGCAAATTCGGCAAAATGTTTCCTTACCCTGCAAGCATACTTCTCAGAAGCTTAAAAACAGCTGACAAAATGTTCATTCTGTCGATATTTTCCGTTGCAACGATTGAAATTGCATATCTTTCTTCATCGTCAACAAGGAAAACTACGCGACCTACTTTATCTCCGACGCAGACAGGTGCCGTGGCATCATCAGAATACTCTATTTTCATTTCGACCGACTCTGACTCGCTGTTTCTTACTACAAAGCTGCCGATATCATCAATATCTGCATTGACCGTTAAACTTACTCCGCCGCTTACAGATACCGGTTCTATGTAAATATCAGTCTTTTTGGGAGTGTAAAGCGTATACGCAGCAAAACCTATATTCATCTTTTCCCTGGCAGTCGTGAAGCGTTGGTATTCGTCTGGTTCTCCCAAAATTACGCATACCATTGTCAGGTCGTTGCGGGTAGCAGTTGCAATAAGGCAGTTGAGACACTCCTCGCTGTAGTAGGCTTTCATACCGGTAATGCCATTGTAGCTCAGAATCATGCGGTTGGTTGAAACAAGTTCGGTTTTGCCGTCACGGACGGTCGTCATCCATGTTGTGAAGTATGGAATCAGCTCTTCATAGTGTGACAGCTCCGAAGCAAGAGTCGCTATATCGCAGGCAGTAGTAACATTGCCACCTAGAGTTCCAGTTGGGTCGGTATAGGTTGTTGAGAGCATACCGAGCTCTTCTGCACGCTCATTCATGAGAGCTGTGAAATCATCAACAGTTCCGGAAACTGCTTCTGCAATGGCTATTGTTGCGTCATTGGCATTTCCAACAGTTATAGCCTTGATTAGCTCATCAATTGTTATTTCCTCTCCTACATTAAGCCAGATTTGCGCACCCTGCTGGGCATTGGCGTTTGCGGAAGCTTTCACGACAGTGTCAAAGGTCATTTTCCCCTCACCTATTGACTCCATCAGCAGTAGAAGAGTCATGAGCTTGGCAGAATGAAATGCCGGGAATTCAGCGTTTCCATTGTCAGAATAAAGAAGAGTTCCGGTTCCACCCTCCATCAAAACATAGGAATACGGTATAGAAGTTTCTACAGTTGAAGCAGCAAAAGCAGTGGTAGTACCAGAAAATAAAACAGAAAAAGCCGCAATCAAAGCGGTGAATCTAACAAATAGTCTCATAGCAGGTCTCCTTATCTAAGATAGTCCATACTATGAGACGAGCCAGGAAAACTATTCATAAAAAAGACCGACTTGATGCCGGTCTTCTTTTTACTTTACGATAAACTTGTCAATCTGCTTGAGGAGATCGTCGCAATTCTCGGTGTGAGCCTGGAGCTCAACGGGCTTTTCCAAATCAAGGCTGAAAATGCCCATGATAGATTTTGCGTCAATAGAATACCTGCCGGAAACAAGGTCGATGTCGTAATCACAGAGTGTGACAATGCTGACGAACTCCTTGACGTCGTTGATTGTCTCAAGTTTAATTTTTAGAGTTTGCATTTTGCGTTACCTCCGATTTGATAAATTCCTTTGGAACTTTGAATATTTGCTTAGTTTCCAAAAGCCTACTCTCAGTATAACAGAAATTTTCAGCTTGTCAAGGGGGTATTTTGGTACTTTTTTTGCGAAAAAATGAAGAATGGACAGTTGACAGAGGCTGATTTAAGGTTTATCATTGTGGGTGTTCAAATATTTGATCAGGAGATGAGAAAGTGACTGTTGCATACTGCACATTTGGCTGCAAAGTAAATCAATATGAGACCGACTGCATTCAGGAGCTGATGGACAGAAATGGTTTTGTAATGACAGATGATCCGATGTTGGCAGACGTGGTCGTTATCAACTCCTGCACAGTGACTCAGGCGGCGGATGTGAAGCTTGGACAGCTTCTAAGGCGCATCAGGAGAAATAATCCAGATGCTATAACTGTTGTTGCAGGATGCTATCCTCAGGCTCATGGAGTTACTGAACTCATAAGCTGTGCAGACATAATCGTCGGAGAATCGAATAAAACTGAAATTCCTGAATTGGTTACAGATTTTACTAAAAGGCACAACCAGGTTTGCAATATTCTCCCCCACAAAAAAGGTGAAGCATTTGAGAAAATGAGCCTTTCAAAGCGTGAGGACAAAACAAGAGCCATTATTAAAATTCAGGATGGCTGCGATCGGTTCTGTACCTACTGCATAATCCACTACGCCCGTGGGCGTTCACGCTCAAAGCCAATTGAGGAGATTCAGGCTGAGGCAAGCGAACTTGCTTTACAGGGTCACAAGGAGTTAATTCTGGTTGGAATAAACCTTTCCTGCTATGGTGAAGACTTGGGAGGTGTCGACCTTGCCGATGCAGTTCATGTGGCGTGCTTATCAAATGCGGACAGAGTCAGACTGGGCTCAATTGAGCCGGAAATGCTGACTGAAAACATAATCAAAAGACTTTCACAAGAAGAAAAGCTCTGCCCTCACTTTCACCTTTCACTTCAATCCGGCTGTGATCGCACACTCGAGAGAATGAGACGGCGTTACAACACTGACGAATACCGAGAGCTTATCACACATCTTCGCGAGTATTTTCCAGGGTGTGCTGTAACAACTGATGTTATGGTTGGATTTCCAGGTGAGACTGAGGAGGACTTTCTTGAATCCATTGAATTTGTAAAGGAAATAGCCTTTGCAGGCGTTCACGTATTCCCCTATTCCGAGCGTGAGGGAACTGTTGCCGCCGGGATGGATGGAATTATTCCAAAGGCTGAAAGATATCGCAGAGCTGAAGTAATGTCAAAAGCTGCTGGAATTGGTGAGAAAGCCTTTATGGATGCACATATTGGCAAGGTGGTCAGTGTTCTTTTTGAGCACGAAAAAGATGTAGATTTCCATCAGGGGCATACTAAGGATTACCTCATGGTGAAAGTTCCTAAGGTTCAGAATTCGTTGTGGAAAGAGATAAGAAGTGTTAAAATTATATCTTGTAAAGGCAATTGCCTTTACGGAGAAATAATAAATCCGACTGCCGATTGACAGCCGGATCTCTTTATTCCAATACTCACCTATTCATTTCCTCTGACGTATAATTCCGCCTGTGTCTCAAAGAAAGTATAGTATAACCCATGCAGGTTCATCAGTTTCTCAAACGTCCCATACTCTTTTATCTGACCATGGTCGAAGACGGCTATCTTGTCGCAGAAGCGGGTGCTGTTGATTCTGTGGGAGATATAAACTGTGAGCTTGCCGTCGGATATGTCAGCAAAGTTGCGGTATATCTCGCATTCGGCAATGGGATCAAGGGCGGCTGTCGGTTCATCAAGGATGAGGACAGGAGAGTCTTTATAGAGCGAGCGCAATATTGCAATCTTCTGCCTTTCTCCGCCTGACAAGTCTATTCCTGCGGCAAACAGCTCCTTGGTGATAGGCGTGTCCAAACCGCGATACATCCTCCCGATTCTTTCTTCCATTCCAACGCTCCGGCACAGCTCCATGAGCTTTTCTTTTTCCTCGTCTGTAACCTCGCTCTTTCCGGCAACGTTTTCAAGAATGGAGAACGGGAACAGGAAGAAATCCTGATTTACTGCCGAGAAGATTTTCAGGTAATCCCGGTAGTTTATCTCCTTGATATTGATTCTGTTGAGGAGAATTTCGCCCTCTGTCGGTTCATACATTCTCGTCAGAAGTAGCGTAAAAGTCGTTTTTCCTGCTCCGTTGTAGCCGACAATTGCGAGCTTTTCTTTACTGCTGAGCTTCAGGTTGATGTTTTTCAGGACATAGGAAGTGCTGTTCGGATAGCGGAACGACACGTTCTTGAACTCGATTTCAATATCGTCAAGGTTGAGGTCTTCGAGCGTCAGTCCCTTGTTATCATCAAACTTACTTTCATATGTAAGGAAAGATTTATACATATGGATATAGCTCAGGCTGTTGTTAAAATTCAGCATATTTGTCGCCACATATGAAAATGCCGACATAAAGCTGATAAGTGACGCTACACCCATCGTGAACTCACCGACCGAGATTGTGCCTTTCAGCGCATCTATTCCAATCAGCAGATAGGCTGAAATCTGGAATATGGTGGTGAAGAGAAAAGTTGCTAAGTTTATCACACCGTCTTTCTTGATTCGGCGCAGGTTAAGGCTCAGTATATTTTTCTGGAAGTGCTCAATCTTACTGAAAACATATTTCCGAAGATCAAACATATCAATGTCTTTCTTTGCGGGTATGTTTTTTGGAATCTGAGACACATAGCCGAGCCGTCGCTGTTCTCTTGAAGAGTCATTCTGAAACTGGAGGTTGTATTTCTGCCTTACGATTTGCAAAACCGACTGCAGCCCAATCAGAACCACAGCAATCAGGAAAAGCCACTTGTTTAGCATCGTCATAATGGCAACTATGCCTATCAGCGAGATTATATTTGACAGTGTATCAAATACCGTTGTGATACTGGTAAAGTAATTGTTGCCCTGAGCAATCTGATTCGTGAGCTGTATGCTGTCCTGAAAAGAAGCATCGTTGAACTGCTCATAATCCATGTTCAGGCACTTCTGGCTGATATCATTATTAAGCCTGTTTGTAAACTTCAAAAAGAGATACTCTTTGATTTTCCCTAAGTAGATACTGATGGCTTCAAGGACAAATATCGACCCAAACATCAGAAGAACATAGAAGACAATCTGTGAATATGACTCTTTCTGAGAAATGCTGTCTATAATCAGTCCCGACAATATGATATTCGGAAACGGTCTTAAAGCATTGATAAAGACTGTAACAAGCAGTATCAGAAACAGCCTCTTATCATACTTCCATATTTCCCGAAACGAGCTTATCATGTCATCTAACTGTACTCGCCTTTTTTCTTTCATATCCTACCTCGCTTATTCCATATTAAGAGATACAAACATATCGTGAATCAGCGAATCCACCGAAAGCTGAGAAGTATAGCATTTGTAAACTCCCATCCCGGTAAGCTTGTCCATCATCTCACGCTCGGAGCCGAAATTGGTGAATACCATCGCCATAATCACAATCTCAGAGTCAAGCTCTTTAATTTTTTGCACGAGGTCGAAGATGTCATAAGCCTTGCTGTTAGATATGAAAACTATCTGCGGGTGGAACCCCGCTACTTTGCCCATAATATCCCCTTTCGCACTGACATGCTCAAACTCATATGTGTCCGGCACCTCGTTCTCAATCAGGTCGCTTATGGTTATAGCTCCCTTTTTGATCTTCCTCTCCTGAATAAATAATACTTTGATTTTGGTCATATTTTCATCTATCCTCACGTAGCATTTCCATGATTGAATACTTATTGATACTTAGCTTCGAGCCGAAGCAGATTGCGAATGTAATGAGGAACACTATAATCAGTATACCAATTAATACCGGCACAGTCAAGCCATAACCCGCCAAGGTTGTGAACATCATGCCTAAGATCGCAAGTGGGCTTGTTCCAGAAATTATAGTTGAGATATTCATCACGAGGTAGTAGCATAGATAGCTCACTACTGCCGCTGCAATTGCAATAACGCTTCTTATAGCGGCTCTTCTGCCAAGCTCGATATTGCGCTGTCTTCGTGACATGCCTATTGCCTGCAGGATGCCATAACGCCGCTTTTCGCTGTCGGTCTCAAGTCGCAATGTGCTTACAAGTATCAGAAGCACAACAATCGCTATGCACACGCCGCTTATCATGGTCATAATCATTGATTGCTGGTAAACTTGTGCGTTGGCGTAATTTATCTCACGGAAGTTATAGAGCTTATAATATGCCGCTTCGAACGGTCCAAGATCAGTGGAGGATTTATACACTATCTGAGAGAGAAGCTTTGTTACCGCTGTGTCCACTCCGAGATCTCCTGCGTTCAAGTTGGTGAATATGAAGCCCTGATTGTAGCCGACCTCCTGCTGTCCACGCAAAAATCTTTCGTTTTCAATCCACCATTGTGTGCCCTCGGGAATCTCGTCGACAATCTCCTGCAAAACCGGCAGAGCGCAGATTACGTAGTAGTTGTAGTTCTCAATGGAGTATCTGTCGGAGCGGTCGTATTGTAGGAGCGAAACAAGGGTCTCATCGCTCTCGATAAGCTGAACAGCACCGATATTTACATCGACACTCACAAGCCCCGAGCTCTCAAAAATGCTTTCATCAAGAGTGGTATTACCGTGAGCACTGAAATAACTGTCGAAATGGTTGTAATCTATTGAGATTGTAATATCTGAGTTCTCTTCCGGAACAACTGTAACAGCCTCGCTTTCAGTCACAGATATTGTTACTGTTTCGCCGGTGCTCACATTGATGGCTTCCATTTCGTAGTATGTGCCGTCTATTCTATCAGCAGCAATCTGGACGATAACGCTTTCTCCACTCTCATAGGCTTCCTGGTCAATCCCTGTAGTGTCAACATACCTCTGCAGGTCGTCCCAGTCCATAGTGATAACGACCACAGAATCGCCGGACTCTTCATCAGAGGTGGTTACATATGCGTAGAAGTCATTAAAGCCAACAAAATCAGTGACACCCTCAAGTGCCAGAAACTCAGCTTCATATTCGGACAGATCAGGAAGAGAAAATTCATTTCTTAAAAAAGTTCCGTCCATTTCACTGATGTAATAAGACCAGAGTGAAGTCCAATAGTTATACTCGCTCACCGGTTCTGCCAGATTTACAGTAGTAAACACCGCCGAAATACACAGAAGCGTTGCCATAAGCATAATAAGGGCACGTCTGAAGCCGACAACGACTTTGTTCTTGCTTCTCTGCATTCCCATTCTGCCGACCAATGGAGTTGAAAGCGCAACTTGGAACGTAATCATGCGGACTAAAAGTATGCCAACAATCCAGAGTGACAATGCCATGAAAAGATAGTTTCACGGAATACTAACGGCAACGTCAACCGAGCCGGAATATACACTCACGCCGAGAAGAATCTTTATTCCTAAGAATCCAAGCAATACTCCGATCAAGACCGCCGGAATTGCAAGCATAAGTGTTTCTATGAGAATAAGAAATCTCAGCTGACCCTTGGAACCACCAATGCTTCTGAATCGGACGATTCGCTTTACTTCCACCTGCATCTGTAAGATGTAAATCATTACAACTGCTAAAATAGTAATCGCTAAGATAAGTACAAGATAAACCATATTGGTCTGTGCTGCTTCGCTTTCCATGTCGACGACAGAGTTTATAGTGACTCTTCTGATAGTCGAGCCCTCACGGTTCTGGTAAAGATAGCTGTTGACGGTGCTTTCAACACCATTCTCCATGCCTGATTTAACGGTGAAGAAGTAGGTTATCTCGGTGCTGAGGGATGTGATTTCGCCAATAGATTCTTCTGCTTCGGCAAGAATGTCAGCCATAGCCTCTTCAGTGATAATGGCGGTGTTCAAGTTCGCATCGATATCCCATAGACCCGTGTATTCGCTTATAACACCAACAACATTAAATGTTCTTTCAACTGTGACAGAATTGCTGTCATTCTTGAATGTCCATTGCATAGTTATATTTGATCCGGTGGTTGCACCATAGCCGACCTCATTGAGCGACGCCGCTTCTATTGCGATTTCGTTTGAACTTGTCGGCATTCGTCCACTTTCAAGGTTTATTCCCATTTCGGCTAGGTTTTCGTCAGCTGTTCCTATTTTAAGTGAGCCTTGCGAAAGTCCGCCGACCATGACCGACGCTGAGCCGTAGTTGACACTTATGCCGACCTCATCAACCCATTCGGTGCTTTCGAGATATTCAAGATCACTGTCGATTCCGTCGGAGATTGCGCCATACCACGAGCCATATGTATCGTAGCGAAGCTGTGAATTAGTCTCAGCGACGCTTGAAGTGTAGCTCAGAAGTATTATTGCAAACGTGAACGACACGAGCAGGACGAAGAAAATCAGAAGCGACTGCCTCTTTCTTCGCTTTATGCCCTCAAATGCAAGTGAGAAAATTGTTTTGAACATAAGGATTTCCCCTTTAATCTAATCTTATAGAAGATTATATCATATAATAGATAGAATTGCAAGCAAAATATAACAAAAAAGCCCGATTTTCCATCGGGCTTTTGTATTTATGGGTTTTAGATCATGCTCTCTTCCCAACAATCAGGAGGAGTGAGATTAAAGAGAGTTGCAACTGTCGGAGCTACGTTTGCAAGTCCGAAATTGCCATCCTTGATTCTCCAGTCATGGTCGTTATCATAGATGATGAACGGAACGGGGTTGAGAGAATGAGCGGTTCTGACCTGAATCTGACCTTTCTTGTTCTTCTCAAGCATTTCATCGGCGTTACCATGATCAGCAGTGATAAGGACGATGACACCAAGTTCATCAGCAACCTTAAGGACTCTTGCAATTCCGAGATCTACCGACTCAACGCCAGTGATGGTTGCATCGAGGTTTCCGGTGTGACCTACCATGTCTCCGTTAGGATAGTTACATCTGATGAAATCATATTTACCACTGCGCATTGCAGCGATGAGGTCGTCAGTGATCTCAGCGGACTTCATCCACGGACGCTCGTCAAAGGAAACATTGTCAGAGGGAATCTCCTTGAATGTTTCAAGCTCTTCGGAGAACTTTTCAGACTTATTGCCGTTCCAGAAGTAGGTTACGTGACCATATTTCTGAGTTTCGGAAACAGCATACTGTCTCAAGCCATTTGCAACCAGAAGCTCAGAGAGCGTGTTCTTGATTTCTGGAGGATTTACAAGGAACTTTTCGGGAAGCTTCAGATCGCCGTCATACTGGAGCATACCAGCATAAACAACATCCGGCTTCTCTCCCCTGTCAAATGCAGCAAAGTCTTTGTTATCGAATGCCATCGAAATCTCGAGCGCACGGTCACCTCTGAAGTTGTAAAGTATAACTGAATCGCCGTCCTTGATTTTTCCAACAGGCTCACCGTTCTCAGCAATAACGAATGCAGGGAGATCTTGATCAATTACACCGTCAATTTCACTGCGGTAGGTTTCAATTGCTTCCTTTGCAGATGCAAACTGTCTTCCCTGACCATGAACATGAGTGTTCCAGCCAGCTTCAACCATGCCCCAGTTAGCCTGGTATCTGTCCATTGTGATTTTCATTCTTCCGCCGCCGGATGCAATCTTAGCTTCAAAGGTGGAATCATTGAGCGACGAAAGAAGAGTCTCAAGCTCATCAACATAGACAAGAGCTGAGGTTGCAGGAACGTCTCTTCCATCGAGAAGAATATGGCATCTTACGTGCTCAACTCCGCATTCCTTAGCCTTGATGATCATCTGCTTTAGGTGGGATATGTTGGAATGAACATTACCGTCAGAGAGAAGTCCCAGGAAATGAAGAGTTGAATGGTGGGACTTGCAATTTGAAACAAGCTCATTCCAGGTATCGGATGTAAACATCTTTCCGGATTCGATTGACTCGTTAACTAGCTTTGCACCCTGAGAGTAAATCTGACCGCAACCAAGAGCGTTGTGACCAACCTCTGAGTTACCCATGTCGTCGTCAGACGGAAGTCCGACTGCTGTTCCGTGAGCCTTAAGACGGGTGTTCGGACGCTCCTTGAGAAGCTTATCGAGATTCGGCGTATTTGCAAGTGTAACAGCGTCTCCAAGACCGGTCTTTGAGAAGCCGACACCATCCATAACTATGAGTACAACAGGTTTCATTTGTCAGTCCCCTTTCAACCGTTGGTTGCGGCATTAATGATTGCCGCAAAGTCAGGAGCCTTGAGTGATGCGCCGCCGATAAGTCCACCGTCAACATTGGTTTTCGACAGAAGCTCAGCCGCATTTCCCGCATTCATAGAGCCGCCATACTGGATGGTGATTTTCTCAGCAACATCCGCGCCATAAAGACCTGCAAGAACATTTCTGATGAATGCACATACTTCCTCAGCCTGATCAGCAGTTGCGGTTTTGCCGGTTCCGATTGCCCAGACAGGCTCGTAAGCGATGATGCAGTTCTGAAGCTCATCCGAGGAGATTCCTGCGAAATCAAGCTTGATCTGGCGTGAAATTACTTCCTCAGTTATGTTAGCCTCACGCTCCCAGAGAAGCTCGCCTACGCAAACTATAGGCTTTAAACCAGCTTCAAGTGCTGCTTTTGTTCTCTTGTTGACTGTCTCATCGGTTTCGCCGAAATACTGTCTGCGCTCGCTATGTCCAAGAACTACATATTCAACTCCGACTTCCTTGAGCATATCTGCACTTACTTCACCTGTGTATGCACCAGACTTTGCAAAGTGGCAATTCTGCGCACCAACCTTGATGTTGGTTCCGGCAGTAAGTCTTACAGCAGTTTCAAGATTTGTAAACGGAACGCAGATGACTACTTCACAGCCCGCATTCTCAGCCAGGGGCTTTAAGTCTGTGATGAGAGATTCAGTCTCGGGACGAGTTTTATTCATCTTCCAGTTGCCGGCGATAACTGCGCGGCGAATATCTTTTTTCATGAAATCTATCCTTTCAAAAGCATTACAGACGGAGCGGAACTCATCGCTCCGCTCCATAAAAAGATTCAATTACTTGTCGGCGATAACGTCGATTCCAGGGAGAACCTTGCCCTCGAGGTATTCAAGGGATGCTCCACCACCGGTGGAAATATGGGTCATCTTGTCAGCAAAACCGAGATTGATGACTGCTGCAGCAGAGTCGCCACCGCCGATAACAGTTGTAGCGTCGGTCTCAGCGAGAGCCTTTGCAACAGAAAGAGTTCCCTTTGCCAGAGTCGGGTTCTCGAATACGCCCATAGGTCCGTTCCAGACAACGGTCTTCGCATTGCTGACTTCGTTTGCGAAAAGCTCAGCGGTCTTAGGACCGATATCAAGACCCATGCAATCAGCGGGAATGTTATGAGAATCTACGACGCAGGTCTCAATCTCACCGTCGATAGGATCAGGGAATGACTTTGCAACGACTGTATCAATCGGCAAAAGAAGCTTCTTGCCCATAGACTTAGCCTTTTCGAGCATTTCTGCACAATAGGAAAGCTTTTCATCGTCTACAAGTGAAGTACCGATTTCATAGCCCTCAGCCTTGAGGAATGTGTAAGCCATGCCGCCGCCGATGATAAGAGTATCGCACTTTTCGAGGAGGTTAGAGATAACATTGAGCTTGTCTGCTACCTTTGCGCCGCCCAAAATAGCTACGAACGGTCTGACAGGGTTCTCAACTGCATTGCCAAGATATGTGATTTCTTTCTGCATGAGGTATCCAACAGCAGTTTCCTTGACAAACTTGGTGACACCTGCTGTGGAAGCGTGAGCTCTGTGAGCGGAGCCGAAAGCATCCATTACGAATACTTCGTCGTCAACGAGATCAGCAAGTTCCTTGGAGAAGCCCTCACCGTTCTTGGTCTCTTCGTTGCCACGGAATCTTGTGTTTTCGAGAACTACGATTTCGCCATTCTGCATTTCAGCGACAGCTTTCTTTGCATTCTCGCCTACAACCTCATCATCCTTGGCAAATGTGACCTTGGTGCCCTCCATAAGCTCCGCAAGTCTCTTGGCTGCTGGAGCGAGTGAGAACTTGTCCTCAGGACCGTTCTTCGGCTTGCCGAGGTGGGAGCAAAGTACAACCTTGCCGCCGTCTGCAACTAACTTCTTGATAGTGGGAAGAGCTGCTGTGATTCTGTTGTCATTGGTGATAACGCCGTCCTTGAGCGGAACGTTGAAATCAACTCTGACAAGAACTTTCTTGCCCTTTACACTGATGTCGTCAATACTGACCTTGTTTAATCCTGCCATTGAATATATCTCCTTTGCTTTTAATAATACTATTCAATGCCGCAATTAGCGACTATAGCTATTATATAAAATTTCTCCGAAAATAGCAATAGGTAACCCCGAATTTTTCCAAGAAAAATTCAAACTTATCTGTCCTCACGGAGCATTTCCATCAAAGTATACTTGTTCAAGCCTAACTTTGAAACATAGCAAATCATGAATACTGCCGCAAACAGGAGAACGGAAATCAGAATGAGTATCCAACCAGGCATGTTATAGTAGGTTATGATGTTTTTGAGATTGTTAACTGCAAGACTTAATACTGTGCTGCTCCCGTCTATAATTTTGTCTATATTCTTGAATATTACTGTGGAGAAGTATGCTCCCCAGCCAAGTATTATTGCCACAGTCGAACGGACAAGCGCAGTTCCCATAAGCCTGAGATTTCTTTGACTGCGTGACATGCCGATTGCCTGCAGGATACCATAATTTCTCTTCTCGCGCTGGGTTTCAAGCTTGATAGTGCTTGAAAGAATTATTAGAACTATGACAGATATGCAGATTCCGCTGACATAGAGCATAATTATAGTTTGCAAGTAATCCTGAACATAAGAATCATTGGCAGCCCGGCGGTTGTCGCTGACGCTCAGGTGAAGCCTGGATGCGGTAGAAACGAGAGTCTTATCGGTCGAAGCATCGGCGGTATTTCTGTTGGCAAAACCGACTGCACGCTCAAATATCGACACTTCATCGCCTGCTCCATAGGAATGTTGCAAGGTGTATATCCTGGAATTTTCGGGAAGAGAATCTATCATCCTTTGGAGAAATGCCCTTGAGCAGATAATCCCGCATTCGCCGGAATAAACGCTCGGCATCCCATAAACGCCGTAGTCCAGGATGTCGGTTATCTGAGTTGAAGCGACACTTGCGCTAACAGATACATTCTGATAGTTGACAGTTACTTCATCACTCAGGCTGGCGGCGGTTGCATCGTCCTTTGAAGCAAACGTGACTATAACGCTGTCACCGTTTTCAAACTCTTCTGTATCAACATTCGTGAAGTCAAAGGTATACGACCAATCGGCTGTGCCGTCTATTATGAAAAGAGTTGCAGAAATGCTATCGCCCGATCCCGCGGTTACGTTTGCGTATGATATAGACCAGCCTAAAACATTATCAACGCCGAAAACGGAATTCATAGTTTCGATATCATCGTTCGTAATTCCCTCATAGGTTAAGGTTATATCGCTGATTATATAGTCATAAGTGTTGTTCCATATGCCATAATTGTACACAGCTGAAAGAGAGTTAAGGAACGTGAAAAGCACCGCAATGCATAGCGTCGCCGACATTGCAATGATGAGAATCTTTTGGAACTTCTGAGATATACGCCTTTTCTTTGCTGTCATGCCCATTCTGCCGGTAAGAGGAGTAGCAAAGGCTACCTGTAGCGTGACTATTCTGATCGCCAATACTCCCAATATCCAAAGGGCAACTGCCGGGAGAAGTGCCGACCATGGAATGTTCACAACAATAGCAATAGAACCGGTGAATACACTGAGCTTAAGAAGAATCACAATTCCGAGTGCTCCTAGAACAGTGCCTAAAATCAAAGACGGAATGCAGCAAAGCATTGTCTCAGTGAAAATGAGAAGCCTTACCTGCCCTTTTGTTGCGCCTAAGCTTCTGAGCCTCACTACTTTCTGAACCTCAGGCTGAAGCTGAAGCGCGTAAATAACGATAACAGCAAGCAATGAGACTACAAAAATTAAAGCAACATAAAAAGTGTTATAGCTTGCTTCTGAGGCATTATGAGAATATGCAAGAGAATTCACGAAAACCGTCTTGTCTGTAGATAAAGCACTGTCTCTTGTCTCCCGAAGATAAGCGTTGACGCTTTCTTTCATTATGTCCTCACAACCATCCTTGACAGTGAAGTAGTAGGACACAGATGGGTCGGGTACTGTAATATTCTTCCGGGAGCCGGCTTGTATAGCCTGAGCATAGAGAGATTCCGCATCATCCTTGGTAATTATGCCGGAATTCAGTGTGCAATACATTGAAGTTGACCAGAGATTAGTATAGTTCGAGATAATGCCGGTTACAGTGAAATTCTTTGTGACGATGATGTTGTTCGCTGTGTTGAAATCATCCTGATAAAACACTATCGACACCGCAATTTTCTGCCCTACAACAGGGTCATAGCCAAGAGCACTCAAAAGAGCCTCTTCAACGGCTATTTCGCCACTCGATTCAGGAAGTCTGCCCTCAGACAACGTTATTCCCATATTGGAAAGATTATCGTCAACCGTTCCTATACCATAGCCTGAAACAGTGCCGTAGTTTGTGCTTGTTCCGAGAGAGTCGAGCCAGTCCTGAGATATGAGAAACTCATAGTCGCCATCTTGAGTTTTTGGTATAGAGCCGTACCAGCTGCCGTAGATGGTGTAGCGATAGGCTTCATTCGTGGCGGTGATGCTGCCGGAATAGCTTATTACAAGAACTGCTACAAGAAGAGATATTGTCAGAACGGAGACTATGATAAGCGTCTGCCGCTTGCGCCGTCTCAAGCCCTCAAAAGCAAGTGAAAAGATGTTTTTTAACGTTGCTGATCTCCCCTTTTTAAATTCTAATTCCAAAAAAATAATAGCATAGTATAGATAAAATTGCAAGAGAAAATATAGAAAGCCCGAATAGTTCGAGCTTAGATATTTGTTCAGCTATCTTCACTTAGCATGTCCATGATGGAATACTTATTTATACTCAGCTTTGAGCCGAAGCAGATTGCGAATGTTACCACAAACATAACCAGTAGCATTATAAGAAGCACAGGCGTTGTTAAGCCATAGGTCGCAAGAGCTGTGAACAGTGTGGAAATGATTGCTGTCGGGCTTGCACCTGCAATAAGACTTGAGATATTAAGAAGTAAATAATATCCCAGATAGCTGATAACTGCCACAACTACAGATACAACGCTTCGCACCAGAGATTTGCGGATAAGTTCAAGATTTCTTTGCCGCTTCGACATTCCGATTGCCTGCAAGATGCCATAGCGTTTCTTTTCGCTTTCGGTTTCGAGCCTGAGCGTACTTACAAGAATCAGTAGCACCACAATTGCAATGCACACGCCACTCACAATAATCATGATGATAGATTGCTGATAAACCTGAGCGTTAGAGTAGTTGACTTCTCTCTGACTGTTGAGATTGTAGTAGTAAATATCCTGCATGTAACTTGTCGGGTCTTTGGTCAGCTTCAGAATATTCGACATTGCGGTGTCGGTAGCGAGGTTCTCAGCGTTTGTATCTGTATAGACTAACGCCTGATAATACTGAGCTTCACTCTGACCGTAATAGAACATCACACCGCCATCATAAATTTCCCAGATTGTGCCCTCCGGGATTTCATCCAGAATATTCTGGAGAAGCGTCCTTGAACATATGACAAAGCTTGTACCCAAGATTCCTTCTCCACTTCCGGCAAACTCGTATGTATCAGAGATTAATTCCATCGTAAATGGCAACGTATCTTTGAAAGTCGGGACGGTCTGCGAAGAAGCAACATTTACCGATATGCTCACCAACTCCGATGGATCTTCACTGAGAACATAGCCATAAACGCCCATGCTATTTGCATAGTCAATATTAACTGTGACGGTGTCTCCGGCTTCAGGAATATTGCTTTCGCTTTCAACATTTTGAACGATTACCGATTCACCGTTTTCATAAGACAACTCATCTACTTCGGAAACATCAAGATATTTTGCGACATCTTCATAATCCATGACAATCACATTTACTTTTTTTGCTTCGCTGTCATCTGATGTTATAACATAGTAGAAACTTGAGAAAGCAACCACATCGGTGACTCCCGGAGCGGAAGCAATCTCAGATAAAGTACTGTCATCAAGATAAACTGCGATATTATTGTGGCGATAATTGGGATAGAAGCAATAGGACCACTTTGAAGTCCATTCCTGATAGTTACTGAGAGGCTCGGCTACGTTTACTACGGTGAACAGCGTTGATACTGAGAGAAGAATTGCCATGAGCATGATGAGAACACGGCGGAATTTGCCGTAGAAGTTCGACTTGTTTCTCTGCATTCCCATTCTTCCAGTCAATGGCGTTGCAAGGGCAACCTGAATGGTGAGAATCCTGACGAGAAGCACTCCCACAATCCAGACGGCAGCCGAGGTGAGAAGATAATTCCAAGGGAGACTTACCGCAATATTGACCGAGCCGGAATAGACACTCAGTCCAAGAAGTGCCTTGATTCCAAAAAGTCCGAGAATAGTACCCAAGAGAAGAGCCGGAACACAGAGCATGAGGGCTTCCATGAGAATAAGCAGTCTGACCTGACCTTTTGATGAGTCGATGCTCCTGAGCCTTACTATTTTTCTTACATCCGATTGCATTTGCAGTATGTAAATCATTACGACCGCCAACAGAGTTACAGCCAGCACGAGCCAGACATAGAACGTGTTGAGCTGAGCCTCATCGGCTTCCATAGACATGACAGAGTTTACCGAGACGTATCTTACGTTTGCTCCCTCTCTTACGTTCCACAGATAGCTGTTGACTTCCGATTCAAATGTGCTTTCATAGCCTGATCTGACCGTGAAGAAGTATGCATAATCAGAAGTAACGCTCACCTCAGAGCCAAGAGCCTCTGTCGCCTCAGCCAACAATTCGTTTATACCCTCTTCCGAGAGGATAGCTTCATTGAGTGTTGCGTTTGTGTCCCAAAGACCCGTGTACTGCTTGATAACTCCGACAATCTTGAAGGTCTTCTCTATAACAGTGGATTCCTCACCCGATTCAGAATAGATAGTAAATCTCAGAGTTATCGAAGAAGCAGATGCTAAGCCGAATTCAGTAAGCTCGGTCGATTCTATAGCAATCTCATCGTCTGCCTCGGGAAGCTTTCCACTTTCCAAGATTACGCCCATATCGAGCATGTAATCGTCAACGGTCCCGTAATCCAAAGAGCCCATAACAGTATCGCCGAGCATGGCACTTGCGCTACCGTAGTTGACACTCATCCCGATGTCGTCAACCCATTCGGTGCTTTCAAGATACTCGAGGTCTCCGTCAGTTCCCTCGCCAATAGCTCCATACCAACTGCCGTAGGTGTCAAGCCGAAGCTGAGAATTGGTTGAAGATATACTGCTTGAATAGCTCAGTAGTATAATTGCAAATGTGAACGAAATGAGCAGGACGAAGAAAATCAGAAGCGACTGCCTGCGTCTGCGTTTGATGCCTTGAAAGGCGAGTCCAAAAATTGTTTTAAACATGATTCTTTCTCCTATCTGTCCTCGCGAAGCATGTCCATAAGGTTATATTTATTCAATCCGAGCTTAGAGACATAGCATATCATAAATACAACTAAAAACAGCATAACAGACATTATTACCGGATTTACACCAGACGATTGCACGGAAACTACTACTGTACTTTCGCTTGTCACTCTTCCGATGTTCCGGATGAATGCATATAGCCTGTATGCTCCCCAGCCGAGAGTGACCGAAATGATTGAGCGCGCAAATGCAGTTCCCATCAGCCTGAGATTTCTCTGTCTACGTGACATTCCAAGAGCCTGCATGATGCCATAACGCTTCTTTTCACGCTGGGTCTCAAGTCTTATTGTACTTGAAAGGATTATAAGAACCACAATAGCTATGCACCCGCCGCTTACTGAGTACATGATGATCTGTTGGAGATAGCTTTGTACATAGGAAGAGTTATACTCCCTCAGATTATCCCGAAGCATAAGCTTTGAAGTTGATACAAGCGTTGAAAGAGTTTTGTCGGTTGAGATATACCCGGCGGTTTCATCGGCATATGCAAAGATCATATTGAAACCGACTGTGTCCCCTGCCATGCAATCGCCTGAACCGTACCCAGAAGAAGTCCATGTCACATCCTCCGGAAGCAAATCAACAAGGCTCTGCACAACAGCACGGGAGCAAACAATGAAATATGAATCGTAAATCGAAATGCCGAGAATCTCGATAATAGCAGACTTTGAAGATGTTACATCAGAGATTTCAGTGTTGACAGTTGCGGCTTTTACAGGCTCGATAATGTCGTTACCCTCATCGTCTTTCGAGTATACGTCTGTCATAACGGAAAGCGATACCATGTCTCCGGTCTCAGGTGCAGAGGATGAATCATCAGAGTATAACTCCCCATTTACATAGAGATCATAGTTGTCAGTCCTGACAACCAGAACCTGCTCGCCATTTTCGAATGCTTCAAGATCAACGCCTGACATGTCATAGAACTTTGACCAATCCTGTGAGGAATCGATTATAAGCAAAGTAGCGTTTCCGAGGTCTGTGTCTTCAACGCCTACATTCACATCATAGGTCGAAAAAGCTATAACTGCTTCGATTCCCGGAACGGAAGAAATATCTATTACATTGTCATCGGTGATGTCTGGGAGTCTTTCTGTTGACATAAAGGGAATTTTCCGGCTTATCAAATAATCGTAATTCTCGGAGAACAATGAGTAGCCGAAGATGGGTCCCTGCAGGATTGAGGTTGTGAATATAACCGTTCCACAGAAAACTGTCGCCATCAGAAGAATAAGAACTTTCTGGAATCTCGCATAGAACCGCTTCTTTCTTATCTGCATTCCCATTGTACCCGTCAAGGGCGTCGAAAGAGCAACCTGGATAGTTATGAACCGTACTACAAAGATACCTAGAATCCACGCAAGGGCAACTATAAGAAGAACCTGCATCGGTATGCTCACTACAACGCTTACCGAACCGGAAAATACGCTAAGCGTCAGTAGAAGCCAGATTCCGAATGCTCCGAAAAGTGTACCCATAATCAGCGATGGAATTGTCAGCATAAGTGTCTCAATAGCTATGAGAAAACGTATCTGTCCTTTGGTTCCACCTAGACTTCTGAGGCGGACGATTCGCCTTACCTCCGACTGCATCTGAAGTATGTAGATCACGACAACAGCGATTATGGCGACAACGAATATCAGCATTACATAGACTGTATTGTAGTCTGCTTCCGCTTCGGTTGCGGATACTGAGGAATTCAGAGTTATGCTCTGCTCGCTCATCACGCTCCGGGTGGATTTCAGATAGGCATTGACTGTAGTTTTTATGGTGTCCGAATCTGCATCAGGCAATACAGTAAAGAAGTAGGACGTGACCGGGCTGTTCATTTCTGTTTCCGCCTCTTCCGCAGCTTCGGCTAGGAGTGATTCTGCATCTTCCGGAACGATTACAGCACTGTTCAGGTCGACCTTATTTGTTAAGCCCCAGATGCTGGTGTAGCTGTTTATGATTCCAGTGAGGGTGTATGTTCTCGATACTCCAACGTAATCCGTGCCATCTTCTGTTTCATAACCGAAATAGGGATAAAGAGTTATTTTTTGTCCCAGCGTGTAGTCATAGCCAAGAGCCGAGAGAAGATTAGCTTCCATTGCTATCTCTCCGCTTTCTTCCGGAAGCCTGCCCTCAAGAAGGTTCGGTCCCATAGAAACGAAGCTTTCGTCAATAGTTCCTATGCTGTAGCTTGAACTGATTGTCCTGACAGTGCCATAGGACACGGTAGTGCCGACTTCGTCAATGCCGTCTGTGCTCTCCAAAAATTCGACATCGCCGTCATAGCCTATAGGAATCAGCCCGTACCAGGTGCCATAAACCTCCGAGCGGTACTCGACATTTGTGGCAGCTATACTGCTGGTATAGCTTATCATCATGACGGCAAAAGCAAATGAGATTGTCAGGATTGCAGCTATAAGAAGTGTCTGATGCCTTTTTCTTGACATTCCCTGCGCAGCCAATGAAAAGATGGTTTTTATCATATGAATTCTCCGTTCCAGGATTTCAATCCTATATCCTTAGTCAAAAGTATACCATAATCAGGTTCAGATGTCGATAGACTATACACTACTTTTTTAGATTTTCGCCTTTAAAAAAAGCCGGACACAGCCGGCTTTTCTATGTATCGGATTACTCACCTGTCCTCACGTAGCATTTCCATGAGAGTATATTTGTTGAGCACAAGTTTTGAGACATAGCAGATTGCAAGAATAACTGCAAATATAACAACTGTCATCACCGCCATTGCACCATTCGAGATATAACGGGTTGCGAGATCGGACATGTAGCCTGAAATAATACTGACTACAGTCGCTCCCTCTTCTCTCAGAGAGTCGAGATTCCTGAAAATTACTGTCACGAAATACGCTCCCCAACCAAGTGCAACTGCAACTATCGCTCTTATAAATGCAGTTCGCATAAGTTCAAGATTTCTCTGCTTGCGGGACATGCCGATTGCCTGCAGGATCCCGTATCTCTTTTTCTCACGCTGTGTTTCGAGGCGGATTGTGCTGAACAGAATAATCAGGACTACAACGGCTATACAACTCCCACTGACGAATAGGAGAATTACCGACTGGAAATTATCCTGAGCATAGGTTTTGTTGACCGTTCGTTGATTTGAATTGATATAGATATTCAGATTGCTGATTGTTGAAGTGAGAGTTTTGTCGGTTGCAGAATCGGCAATATTCCTGTCTGCATAGACGAACAAGTCGGTAAATCCGACTTTGGAATAATTGTAGAAGCCTGAATTGCTTGTTCCTCCGTACCACTTGATGTTGTCGGGCATGGCACTTAAAATCTTCTGGAAGTATGCACGTGAGCAGACAACCGCAAAATCGCTTCCTGTGCTGCCTATGTAGGAGTATGACATGGAATCCACAATGTCTATATCCATGACCTCACCATCGACGAAGGCTTCGATTGCGCCTAAGAATGTATCGGGGCAGAGAGTTATGGTGTCACCTTTACTGAACCCGGGATTAGCATTCTTTGACGTGAACGCAAGAAGTACACCGTCGCCGTTTTCAAAGGCTTCTGTATCAATGCCAGATAAATCAAATATGCTTGACCAGTCCTTGGTCGAATCTATGACATAGATATAAGCGTCCTGAGCTTCACCGTCAACGAGGACATTGATTTCCATCTGGGTGTAGCCTCTTGCGTTATTGATTCCGGGAACTGAAAGGATAGCCTCGATATTTTCATCGGTGATGACTTCAAGGGAGTTGGTGTTATAAAGCTCCTCCTGATCGCCTGCTTTTGCATTGGCTATATATGTCCACCTGCTCAGTGAATAGTCATACATATTGCTCCAGTAATTGTAATCGTACAAAGGCGAGAGCAAATTTAAGACAGTAAAGATAACTGAGGCACATAAAACTATCGACATTGTGGAAATAAGAATTCTCTGGAGCCTGACATAGAATTTCTTCTTTTTCGTTGTCATGCCCATTCTTCCAGTCAGAGGAGTTGCAAGGGCGACCATGAAAGTCACCATTTTGATTGCTAGTACTCCCAGAATCCAGAGAACTATTGCCGACAGGAGAATTCCCCACGGAATCGAAACGGTAACAGCAACCGAGCCGCCGAAAACAGACAGTCTCAGAAGAATCCATGTACCGATTGCGCCTGCTATCGTTCCAATAATCATTGCAGGAATGCAGGTTATAAGTGATTCATAGGTAATGAGAAGCGCAAGCTGCCCTTTTGTTGAGCCGAGGCTTCTTAAACGCACTATCTTCCTTATCTGAGTCTGCATCTGCAAAACATATATAACTATAACAGCTATAAGACTGATGACAAAGATCATTGCGACATAGGTTGTATTGTAATCAGAATCTGTTTCGTTGGAGCCATAAGCCCGGGTGTTGACTGCAACCGACTTGAGACTTGAAAGTAGTCCCTCAGGTCTTGATTCACGGAGATAATTATTGACATCCGTTTGCATCTCTTCCTCGTAGCCTTCAATAACCGTGAAGAAGTAGGATGTGCCATATGAGTTTGTTGCGCCTTTGGCTTTAGCTTCACTCACTACAGCTTCAAGAGTGTCTTCTGTAACTGCTGCTCCGACAAGAGTTGTATAGTCGGAAACTGCCCAGAGCTGAGTGTAGTCGGAGATAATTCCACAGAGAGTGAAGTTTCTTCTTACGCTGACAGCTCCTCCGTCTGAATTCATATAGGAAATGTTGAGGGTTACCTTGTCGCCCACTTCACATTCCAAGCCCAGAGCACTGATAAGTGACTCCTCAACAGCTATTTCATTGTATTCCTGTGGCAAACGTCCTTCAATGAGGGTTATTCCCATGTCTGACAGGCTTTCATCTATCGTACCGAAAGCGGAAGTATAGTAGGAAGTAGAGATAGTGCCACAGCTTGTACTTACGCCGAGTGAATCGAGCCATTCCTGGCTTGTCAGGAACTCTTCGTCGCCGTCCATGCCATTGCCAATCGCCCCATACCATGAGCCATAAACAGAGTAGCGATAGTCCTTGTTTGTCTCAGTAATACTGTCTGTACTGCTTATCATCATGACAACAAAAGCTATTGAAATAGCCAATATTGCCAAGACAAGAAGAGTCTGACTCTTCCTGCGTCGAGTCCCCTCCAGTGCAAGTCCGAAAATATACTTGTTCATGATTTTCTCCTTTTCTTTACCATCTTTACCATTCAAATTTTGTCAGTTTTCCCTCCCTCGTGAGATCGGGATAATCCCACTGACGGAGGATTTCATAAGTTGCTATGGCGACACTGTTTGAGAGATTCAGGCTTCTTAGATCGGGGCGCATTGGAATACGGACACAAGTGTCAGGGTTATCGTGAAGAAGTTCTTCCGGAAGACCCTTATCTTCCCTGCCGAAAAGGATGTAGCAGTTGTCTTCATAGCTCACATCACTATGGACATGTCTGCCTTTGGTCGTGAAGTAGTAGTACTTTCCGCCATTTGTCTTCTCAAAGAAATCAGCTAAATTGTCGTAATATGTGATGTCAAGCTTATCCCAGTAGTCGAGACCGGCGCGCTTGAGGTGCTTGTCATCAGTTTCAAAGCCAAGCGGCTTCACAAGATGAAGCTTAGCACCTGTGACAGCACATGTTCTTGAAATATTGCCGGTATTCTGAGGAATCTGAGGCTCGACCAAAACTATATTTAAATTCATATTGCCTCCTTAAAGTGCCGAATAGTCGGTGAAGCTTGTGCGATTGATGAGCTCTGGCAGGCACTTTTCAAGCATAACTCCCTCGCGGGGATTGGTTCCATAGCCATACGTTGTCTTAATGGCATACTCTAAAAATGAGGTTGCCCTGCTCATAGCAATTGGCAAGCTATCCCCTGAGATAAGACCGCCAGTAAGCACACTGGCAAATAAATCACCTGTTCCTGGATAGTGCTTCGGAATGATTTCATAGGGAACCCGCCAGAATGAGTTATTCTTCCGATCATAGCCTACGTTGCAAGCGGAACCATCCATCATCGGGACACTTGTTATTACAACAGTATCGGGACCTTTTCCTGAAAGACGGACAAGCATACTTCTGATTTCACTTATGCTAAGGCGTGAAACCGGGTACTCGATTTCAAGGAGAATTGCTGCCTCAGTCAGGTTTGGAGTTATAACATCTGCTGCCGATACAAGCTCAGCCATTCTGCGGCAAAGCTCATCGGTGTAGGTTCGGTATCTTTTTCCCTGGTCACCCATAACAGGGTCTACTACTTTCAGCGCGTCGGGATATGCTTTGAAGAAATCGAGACAACAGTCGACCTGACCTCCGGAAGCAAGAAATCCTGAATATATGCAGTCAAAATCGACATCAGCAGTCTGATAATGCTTGAGTGCCTGCGGAATATATGAAGTCATATCTTCCATTACAACGTCTCCAAAACCACTTGTGTGTGAGCTCATAAGAGCTGTAGGTACGGCGCAGACCTGTATACCCATAATCGACAATGTAGGAAGTATAACTGAAAGCGAGCATCTTCCTACTCCGGAAAGGTCGTGAATTGCTGCTACTCTATATTGTTTGTTCATTTAGATATCCCCTTTAATTTAATTGAACCGTAAAGATTATATCACTTTTACGGATGCAAAACAATCTTTTATGAGTATTTTTTTGAAAACAGAGCACAATACAATTACCAAGCCGAAAAGGAGAGATTTTAATGAACATGAATATTCCATCACTGTGCAAGGGAATAGCTGTAGGTGTAGTGACAGGCGCGGCTGTATATGCAGTTACAAACGCCACAAAGTCTAACAAGAGAATGGTTAAGTCGAATGCTATGAAAGCGGTGAGATCAGTCAGCTCTATGCTTGAGGGTCTCGGTTGTATGTTCTCTTAGTCAAAAAGTTCACCTACGAAAAACCGCCGGAGCAAATTGCAACGGCGGCTTTTTTATTATCTGATTGTTTTCTTTTTTTTGCCAGAGCCGGATGACCGAGGCGTCGAGGTGTTGCTTGCTTCTCTCTTTGGGAAGATTCCGCCGGATTTCTCCTTGGGCGTTTCTTCTTCAAGCTCGGGAGCATCAACAAATACGGTCTCTCCATCTTCATCTACATAATCGAGCTCAGGGTTGCGCTCGCCTCTTTCATCATAGTAAGGCTGAATGACGTATTTTCTGATGACCGGATAGCAATTGAATGCATACAAGAACATCATGAACGTCGGGAGTATGATGATCAGAATTGCCGTGTACGGGAAGAAGATTACAACGAGTATCAGAACTATAGCTGTGACGACTAGATTAATCACAGAGCTCTTGATATCAATTGCAGTTAACAGGAACGAGTTCTTGAGTATCTTCCAGAGTCCAAGGTCGGTTGTAACTATCAGGAAATAGATGTAAAAATGCATCATCAGGAAGATAACTGAACAGATGAGGCAGATAGCAAACGGAACATAGAAGATATTACTGCTCGCCGCCATGTTGTAGTACATCGGGAACGAAACCGAGACAGCAGAGATAAAGAGCATATCGATAACGCCCATAATTGCACCCTGCTTGAAATTGGATTTGAAAGCAGTCCAGAAGTCATGCCACAAGAAAGTTGGCTTTTCTATCGACATATTTCTTGAGAGCTTCGCCATGCCACAGGTTGCTGGACCTATGATTATGCCACTCAATGCTACTATAAGATAGAATGCAAGATAATAGAGATTTGAATCTTCACTGATGAATATCTGCATTACAATGATTCCGGCAAACATCGGCAAGAAGCAGATAATATAGATGAAGTTCAGGAGTATCAGCTTTGAGAAATGTCCGAAATAAAGCTCAAAAAATCTGAAGAACGGGAGCTTCTGGTCGGGATTTTTGGGAACACCCTTACCTGGCTCCTCGTATTTTGAAAAAAGACCCATGATTATAAACATCCTTTCGATTAGCTAAAACAGTCCGTGCGTATTCATCACGCTTAACATGAGACATCCAAGCGCGCTGACTACGGCACAGGAGAGAAGATATATGAAAAATCTGAAAATATACTCTCTGAATTCATTTGCCATTCCGAGGCGATTTTCAGTTGTTATCGAGATTGAAAAATACCCCATCGACATTGAGACGGAATCTCTTGCCTGTAGTATCAGAATCCCGGATGTAATCACAGAAAACGGCAGGAAAATAAGCAACTTAGAAAGCACATTTTCATCTGCATAGACACACCTTGCAATAAAGCCAAGTTCCAAGCCTTTCAGTGCTACCAAAAGCACTTCCAATGGTTGAAAAACAGCACAGAAGCCCATGAGGAATATTGCTGTTACAAATGATGCCGAGCTCACAAAAAATAAGAGAAACGATTCAATACGGTTTTCCTTGTATGTAAGAAAGCTTGTCTTGATAAGATTTGAAATCTCATCTTCGGAGAGCTTCATTCCTATAACTGCACCTATTGCTATTCCAGCTATAAGCGAAACAATCAGAATTGTTTCAATGCTTATTCCGGTTTGTTTCTTGTTGTGCACACTCACTCGCCTCCCTTGTCCCATACTATGAGAAAGGGCGGACAAATATGATATTATTCAGCCTGAGTCTCTTCGGCACTTTCCTGCCTGCGTTCCTCCTCTTCGAGAGCATAAGCAGTTTCGATCTTCTTGAGAAGCTTCAGGATATCCTCACTCTGGCGAGGAGTTTTCTTGAACTTGCTTAGAGCAACGACAGTCTTCCTTGCACTGTCATTCTTATGCTGGCGGAGGAAGATGAGTCCCAGATACATACCAGCCCAGACTCTTACCTCATTATTGTGACATTTGAGAAGAGGCGTAAATGCGTTTTCTGCTCCATCATAATCCTTTTGAGCGTACAGAAGAAGAGCACTGACAAATTCCATTCCGGATTTATCCTTGGCTTTTTCAGCGAACGGAACTCCAAGGTCGATTGCGAATCCGGCATTATCAAGATTCCCCGTCAGAATAAATATATAGGCATACAAAGAATAGTAGTGTGCTGCGTCCTTGACTTTAAATTTGTCAATATCCACATTCCGGAGAATTTCAAGAGCACTATCATAACGCCTGCCGTCGCCATATTCCTTGGCGAGACATAAATCGTTGACTGCTTCGAGATAGCTGCCGCTAAGATGCTTCTTCTTTTTCTCAAGTAGTGCAAAATACTCTGCGGAGTAGCCTGTTTTTCTCAAAACTTTTTTTGCCTTTGATCGCTGAGAAGCAAGAACGCATTTCACAATAAGATAGACAACAAGAACAATCAGAGCTATTGCTATCATCACACACGCAAGGCTCAGAGCAAAGCTGAAATTATCCTTGATAAACTGTGGAATTTCGTTGCCCGCAATAGTTCCATCAATCACAAGTCCAAAATTCAGAAAAGGAAACAAGCTGTATAGCAATGAATCATCCAGCAGCCCCAAAAATGGAGAAGCAATCAGCACAGCCCACAAAAACAGCGTCAGGCATATCATCCAAATCTTAAAATTCTTTATTTCAGTAAGAGTCCTAATCATATAAACACCTCAACTTCAGCCCAGCCTCAGCTGTCGGTCAGTACCGCCAGCCAGCTTATAATTAGTGTATCATATTTTTGCGATAATTACAACCACTTTTTTGCCCGAACTTGGAGTTTTACAAAATTTCATTTCCCGATAAGATATTTCAATGAAAACAATAGGCTTTAAATTTCTTCACATTTTCACATTAAGTGCTTGACAATTTAACAGAGCCATGTTATTATTCTAGTGTTAAATAGTTTTTATCAAAACTTCATTGAAAGGATAGTGTTATTAATGGCAAATACCAGAAAAGAACAATACGAGAAATGCATCAACCAGTTTGCGAGATTTGACCGTCTTCGCCGTCAGCTCATCGACAAGTATGTTGACACCTTGGGATTAAGAGGAAGCCAGCACTCTATGCTTATTGAAGCTAGCCGCGACTCAAGACTCTGCCAGAAAGATCTTGCTGAAAAGATGGAAATTTCCCCTGCTGCAGTTACCGTAACTCTCAAGAAACTCGAAACTCAGGGTTATATCGAAAGAACCCCCTCCTCCGACGACTCAAGAGTCAACAACATTGCTATCACCTCAAAGGGCAAGAATATTGTCAAGAAGACCAATGACTTCTATGGTGTTATCGACGAAACAGCTTTTGAGGGATTCTCTGACGAGGAAATCGCTGCATTCAGCGGATACATGAAGAGACTCATTGAGAATCTCAAGGCTTACGCCAACGCAGAAAATTGAGAGGAGTTAAAGGGTGAAACGCTGGTACAAATACATTAAGCCATATTTGCCGCTTTTCATCATCACTCCGATATGTATGCTCGTTGAGGTATTCGGTGAAGTAATAATTCCCAGGCTGATGGCTATTATTATCAATCAGCAGAATGCGGGAACGCTGACTCTTTCAACCTGTATACTTGTAATGCTCGGAATAGTTGTTTGTGCTGTCATTATGATGGCTGGTGGTGCCGGTGGCTCCTACTTCGGAGCCAAGGCATCGGTCAATTTTGCATGCGACCTGAGACAGGATGTATTTGAGAAGGTGCAGACCTTCTCTTTTGCAAATATAGACCGATTCTCCACAAGTTCATTAGTAACCAGACTGACTAACGATATTACTCAGATGCAAAACTTTGTTAATCAGCTTCTGAGAATGGCATTCCGCGCACTGGGAATGATGATTATGGCACTCATTATGGCTATAAGCATAAGCCCCTCCCTCTCAGCTGTTTTCGCTGTGGCAATTCCAGTGCTGCTTTGCAGTGTTGGACTTATAATCTTCAAAGGCTTCTCGAAGTTCCAGACCGTTCAGAAAAAGCTCGATGGTCTGAACGCAACCGTCCGTGAAAACGTAACTAACGTACGTGTTGTCAAAAGCTTTGTGAGAGAAGACAAGGAAATAGACAAATTCGGCAAGGCAAATGGCGACTATAAGTCAGCTTCACTCAGTGCTATGAAAATTATGATTTTCATAGGTCCTGTTATGACACTTATAATGAATGTCACCACTATTTGCATAATCTATTTCGGCGGACAGATAGTTCTCGATAACGGCATGGAGGTCGGAGACCTGACTGCTTTCATTACATATGCAGCTCAGATTCTTTCATCCCTCATGATGGTTTCGATGCTTCTGATGACTTCATCAAGAGCACTTGTAAGTGCAAGAAGAATCGCACAGGTTCTCAATGAAGAGCCCGATATCAATGACGACGATGCCGCTTGCAAGGATCTTACCGTCCAAAACGGCGAAGTTGAATTTAAGAACGTCACTTTCCGTTATTACAAGAATTCCGAAGACAGTGTTCTAACGAATATCAACCTCAAAATCCCTGCACACTCTACAGTTGGCATAGTCGGATCAACTGGCTGTGGAAAGACAACCCTTGTTTCGATGATTGCAAGGCTCTATGAAGTTGATGAGGGCGAGGTTCTTGTTGACGGAGTAAATGTCAAGGATTATTCACTTTACAATCTCCGCGAGGGAATCGGCATGGTGCTTCAGAACAACACATTGTTCTCTGGAACCATTGAAGAGAATCTTCGCTGGGGTAATGAGAATGCAACCGAGGAAGAGATTAAGACTGCGGCAAGCAACGCACAGGCGGACAAATTCGTCTCCTCTTTCAAAGATGGCTACCAGACTGCTATTGATCAAGGCGGTACAAACGTATCCGGTGGACAGAAGCAGAGGCTTTGCATTGCAAGAGCTCTTCTCAAGAAGCCAAAGGTTCTCATTCTTGACGATTCCACAAGTGCAGTTGATACTGCAACCGAAGCTCAGATAAGACTTGCTTTCCGCAACGAGCTTAAAGACTCCACCAAGATAATTATCGCTCAGAGAATCAGCTCCGTCAAAGATGCTGATATGATAATTGTCATGAATGAGGGTCAGATCTCAGGCGTCGGAACTCATGAAGAGCTTCTTGAAAATAACGAGGCATATCAGGAGATTTACTACTCCCAGAATGACTCGGAAAAGAAGGCGGTGTAAGTATGGCAAGAGACTTAACAGCCCTTCAAAAGCAGTATAACAAAAAAGCTGCCGACCAGAAAGGTGGTCCAGGCGGAGGTCCGGGACGCGGTCCTGGAGGCGGAAGAGGAGACGGTGGAAGACCCAAGGATACCGGAAAGGTAATCAAAAGACTGATTGGATACATCGCTCAGTACAAGCTCAGACTGGTTCTGGTACTTCTTTGTATGCTCATAACTACGGTCACTTCCCTCTTCTGCTCATATCTTCTTGCACCTATTATAAACAAGCTTACTGTTGCAGTAACAGGCGTTGAGCAGGAAATGAGCACCATGGAGAAGCTTGCTGACAATATACTTGCAAGCATAACGGGAGACTGTGAAGTACTTGAATATATAGTCAGAGTTGCAATAGTTCTTCTCTGTATCTATCTAGTGGGTATCGTCACTAACTACCTGCAGTCAAGAATAATGATAACGATTTCGCACAATGCGATTGAGAAGATAAGAAACGACTTGTTTGAAAAGCTCCAGAAGCTTCCTGTACGTTACTTCGACTCTCATCCGACTGGTGAAATCATGTCAAGGTTCACAAACGATATCGATAACATCGATACGATGATCAATAACACGCTTACGTCGCTTATATCAAGCGTCATAACACTTTTGGGTACATTTATCTTCATGATAACTACAAACTGGGTTCTGACACTTGTTACTATAGTATTTATCCCGATATTTACTTTTGGCGGTTCAGCAATTGCAAAGCGTTCTTCAAAATACTACACCGGTCAGCAAGCTGCTCTCGGAGCAGTTAACGGCTACGTTGAGGAGACTATAACCGGTCAGAAAGTTGTAAAGGTCTTCAATCATGAGGACACTGCAGTCGAGGAATTCAGCCAGCTTAACGACGATATGCGTGACAAGCAGTTCAGAGCGCAGTTCTGGGGCTCTGTAATGGGACCAATCATGGGCAACACCTCCCAGATTGCTTACGGCGTAACAATCGGTGTCGGCGGCATACTGATGCTCACAGGTAATCTTTCAACCGGTGCATTGACAGTATTCTCAAACTACTCCAAGGAGTTCTCGCGTCCTATCAACCAGATGTCTCAGCAGATGTCAACCATCTTTGCGGCACTCGCTGGAGCTGAAAGAGTATTCGAGGTTATGGATACTGAGCCTGAACTAGCGGATTGTGAAAATGCGCTCACTACTCCTATCCAGGGTGAAATTGTCCTTAAGGACGTTACATTCGGCTACGTTCCAGACAAGATAGTCTTAAAGCATATCAGCCTCTGGGCACATCAGGGACAGAAGATAGCGTTTGTTGGTTCAACCGGTGCTGGTAAGACAACAGTTACTAACCTGCTCAACCGCTTCTATGATATCAACGAGGGCGAAATTCTGATTGATGGTCATGAGGTCAAGGAGTACAACCGCGAGTACCTCAGAAAGAACATAGCCATGGTTCTTCAGGACACTCACCTGTTCACCGGCACGGTTATGGAGAATATCCGCTATGGCAGACTTGATGCAACTGACGACGAGGTTATCGCCGCGGCTAAGACCGCAAGTGCACATTCATTCATAATGAGACTTGAGAAAGGCTACGACACAGTTCTTGAAAGTGATGGTGCCAACCTGTCACAGGGTCAGAGACAGCTTCTGAACATCGCCAGAGCGGCTCTCTCAAAGGCTCCGATACTCGTTCTGGATGAGGCTACTTCCTCTGTTGATACGAGAACTGAGCGGCACATCGAGCACGGTCTCGACAGACTCATGAAAGGCAGAACGACATTCGTCATTGCCCACAGGCTTTCAACTGTAAGAAATGCTGAAGCCATCATGGTTCTTGAGAACGGTGAGATAATTGAGCGCGGCAATCACGACGACTTACTCAAACTCAAAGGCAGGTATTACGAGCTGTATACCGGCAAGAAAGAGCTTGACTGATAATAATAATGCATCCGGAGTTTATACTTCGGATGCTTCTTTTTGCCATGAAAAATAGCACCCAAATGGGTGCTATTTTTCATGGCGGAGAAAGAGGGATTTGAACCCTCGCGCCGGTAACCCGACCTACTCCCTTAGCAGGGGAGCCCCTTCACCACTTGGGTATTTCTCCAGGTGACTGCGTTTCCTGCCTATTTGAAGTTTGAAGTACTATCGGCAGGCGACTATATTATTATAGCGACAGTCGGGGCAAAAGTCAAGTCTTTTTTTATATTTATTTTTCGCTATTCCTGAAAGTTGATTTCCTGCTTATTTTTCTCTCCCCACTTGGTTGTCTTGAAGAAGACCAAAGAAAGTACAGTTGCAATTGACCAGCCCACAAGCCAAGCACACCAGATTCCGGTTATGCCGAGTGATGTCTTGGAAAGAACAAGTGCGAGGACTACTCTTATAATCAGATCTGTGAATGTTGCCGCCATGAATTTTTTCATGAGTCCGGCACCTCTCAGGACGCCGTCGGTTACGAGCTTTGCGGCGACTACAAAGTAGAACGGAGATATAATTTTGAGGAACGAAACGCCAACGTCGACCGACTCCCCTGTCGGGCTTTCGAGGAAGAGATAGAGAATATTGCTTGAGAATATCCAGTAAACAAGCACTATCGGAACACATAGAACAAAGACAATCTTAAGTCCGGCTTTCCAGCCAAGACTGATTCTTGAATACTTCTTTGCACCTAGGTTCTGGGCGGTAAAGCTTGAGATACCGTTGCCAAGGGTTGTCAGCGAGGTTACAACCATATTGTTGAGCTTTACTGCTGCTGAATAGCCTGCCATTGCGGCTGTGCCGAAGCTGTTTATAATGCTTTGGATTACTATATTTCCAACGGATATAAAGCTCTGCTGGAGAATACTTGGAATTGCAATTACAGCAAACTGTTTGACGCAATCCCACGAGAATATCTGAACCTTGCCATCTGTTTTTATCTTCGAGAATCTGATGAACACGACAGCTACCGCAAGAATACAGCTGATTCCCTGGCAGATTAGAGTTGCCAGCGCAACACCAGCTACTCCCATATCGAATACAGCTACGAAGAGAATATCTACTCCTATATTCGCAACGGATGAGCACATCAGGAAGAAGAACGGGGTTTTTGAATCGCCTAGTGCAGAGAAAATACCAGTGGCTATATTGTAGAAGAACATGAATGGGAGACCACATATGTAAATGTCGAGATAGAGCTTGGAATCGGCAAAGACATCATCAGGAGTATTTATAAGCCTCAAAAGAGTTCCACAGAATATAAGTCCTAGAATCATAAGAACTGCACATAGTACTGCGCTCACGATAAGAGCTGAGTATACAGCCGTTTTAAGCTCTTTATATTTCTTTGCTCCGAATAGCTGAGCCGAAATTACAGAGCAACCGATATTGCAGCCAAAAGCAAATGCTATAAATATAAGTGTTATCTCGTAGCTGTTTCCTACTGCTGCCAATGCATCGTTTCCGATGAATTTTCCGGCAACTAGGCTGTCGGCAATATTGTAGAGCTGCTGAAAGATTATGCTTCCGAAAAGCGGTATGCAAAACCTCAGCAGCACTTTGGTAGGGTCTGATGTCGTTAAATCTCTGTTCATAATTTTCCTCCGTTTATAAAACTCAAAAGCTATTGACTTATCTCCAAGCACATATTATAATACCAATGTGAATTTCAGTCAAGGGGTGAATTTATATGAAATTGATGATTGCTTCGGATATACATGGCTCAGCATACTACTGCAAGAAGCTACTTGAAAGATTCAAGATTGAAAAACCAGAAAAGCTTATTCTTTTGGGAGATATTCTGTATCATGGTCCGAGAAACGCCTTGCCTCGCGATTATAATCCCGCCGGGGTTGCAGAGATGTTAAACGGAATCAAGAATCACGTCTTCTCGATAAGAGGCAACTGCGATGCGGAAGTGGATCAGATGATGCTACACTTCCCTATCATGTCTGACAGCGCGATTGTGTACGCCAGCGAGCATGAGTTTTACCTGACGCATGGACACAATTATGGCGAAACCAATCCACCTCCGATTGCGAACGGTACAATCCTCGTCTGTGGACATACTCACGTTCCGAAGTGCCAGGACTATGACAGCTACATCTACATCAACCCGGGTTCGGTTTCTATTCCAAAAGAAGACAGCCCTCACAGTTATATTGTTATTGAAGATGGCACAATCATCTGGAAAGACATTGACGGAAACGAATATATGAGGCGAGAGCTATAATTTAAAAGAGGACACCTGAGCATGGTATCCTCTTTAATTTATCTCTTTCTACGGAATATCCTTGATATCCTCGTCTTTCGCTTGACATTTCTGCATTCGCGACGTTCTCTGTGCCTGAGTTTCCTTTCAGCACTTTTCTTTTTGTGATCCTCGACAACAGACATAGGTGCAAGAGCTGTTGATTTTGCTTTGGAGGCATCATGCCCTATCCAGCCAGCTATATCCGAATCCTCGAAGTCATAGACAAGCTTCTTTGAATATGCTTTTTCATATGCCTCAATCTTCTGCCGGTAGTCTGTTTCCATCATTATAAAGCTATTCTCGCGGGCAGACTTATCCGGGTCAGGATAGATAGGCTTTAAGATGTGAATGACGTACTCTGTCTTGTAGAACTCATCGTTATCCATTTCATCGGTATCTCTGATTTCAACAAAACATGAGATTATCGGGACATTGTTTTCAGCGGCATAGTAGTAGGCACCACGCTTGGGAGGACGGGGCTTACGATAGTTGAACCACATTTCCTGTTCGGGGTAAATAAGAATAACAGAATTCTTCTTAAGCTCCTGCCTTATTTTTTCAGCAAAGAATTCAGAACGGCGTTCTTTCTGGCTTGGAAGAGGAATTGTATCTGCATTCTTCATGATGTAGCCAAAGAAGCCGCCCATGGCAAGATTGGTCTCCTGGCTGACGATGCGCATATGCTTATGCCCTGTTCTGCGCATTGCAGTGCGGACAATCGTTGTGTCAAGAGGATTGAAGTGATTGCTCGTTATTATAGCACCGCTCGTTATTCCAATGATGTTTTTTGCACCCTCAACACGCGTCTTGCGATTGACCATTCTTGAAACTGAATCGGTTATTGCTCTTGCGCATAGAGTGTCCACACGCTTCTTGAGAGTTTTGCTTTTGCTGATAAACTCATCTACAAGCGCGTTTTTTTCATCTCGGGAAAGCGAGGCATCATCCACTTCAACCTTACTGTTGAAGTCCTGCTCCGCTACTTTCTCTTCAATATTCCTGATTACCTCGTCCTTGTGGCTTCCTATAATCATATTCTGACCTTAACTCCGCTTTCGTAAACTTTTTTGAATGTAATCTCGTTTTTATCCAAGACAGATGCCTTAGAGATAAGCTTCATGAGTGTATCACTGTCGGCCTTTTGCTTTGATTCGTCGTAATTCGCCTTAAACTGAAGTATATCGTTCTTGAACGGCGATTTCTCGGCATACTTCCAGAAATATTCCTCATACGGGATATTATCATAGCACCAGGGCTTCTGGAAGAGATTGAAGTGTATCAGCTTAGGATTAGGATTAAGCTTCACCTCACCGCCCTGAGGAGGCATCGTATCCCAGTCATCAGAAAGATACTTGATATTGCCATTGCACATAGCATTAATGTAATCCTGATCAGGTGCGACAGTATCAAAATGATACTCGTTCATGAGATTTAAAAAATGCTCGCTGAAGTGTTTATCACGCATCAGCTTCAAATCCATCAGAAGAATTCCCGAATTTATGTAGTCATCCGAAGCAGTACCAACGGCGTTTTCGGTATAGAATACCAAATCCGGGACGCCCTGAATAGAACGGTCACAGCAGGCACCGATTATATTGCCATCAAGGTCGGTATTATATAGCTCAGAAATGTCACCCGGGACAATTATGTCACTGTCAATGTATATTCCCTTGTCATACTGCGGGAACATGTCTGCGATGAAAATTCTGAAGTAGATAGTGAGTGTGAAATAATCGCATCTCAGCTTATTTTCTTCCCTTGCAACGATGCCGTGTAATTCATCCTCCATTTTTATAAACTCAATCGAAAACGGATGTCTGACACCAGTCGTGATTTTTTCGATAGAATCATCAGTCAGATCCTGATGCAAAACATAGATAACGTATTCGTTGTCTTCAGATGCATTATCAACCATTGAGCGGATTGCACAGTCGAGGTAAGGAGCATAACCCTCATCGACTGTAAAGAATATTGGAATTATTGACATATTGATTTCCTTTCGTAGTCTGTAAGTTGTTCACTGCCTGTTATTTGTGATTGAATTATAAAATACGGTGTATTCAGATAGAAGATCATCGTATTCATGTAGCTTCAAAACCTCATGGACTCTCTCAATGTCCCACGGCTTTACGGTTACTGTTCTTATGTACGGGAAAAATCGGAAGCTGGTCGTGAAATGCTGCATAACGGTGTCAGACCTAAGCTTACGTTGCTCATTAAATCTGCGTGGGCAAATCTTCTTTGATACCGCCAGTTTATTTATCGCCGACTGGTCAGGCATAAACATCTGCTTTTCACAGCAACGCTTACGGCACTTTTTAAAGAGTCCGGTTTCTCTTATCTTAGCCATGTTCATGAGAAGAACTCCGGAATTGAGATAATCGCGTTTAAAAGGATTTCTTCTGAAAAACCAGCTGCCATAGTAGTCAAGAACTCCGGCAAGCTCGTAATCAGTAATGTCCTGATTATAGAATTCACTCGGGTCGCTTCGGCATATTACGTCATTGTCAAGGTACATAATCTTGTCTGGAATTTCCGGAACCTCATCAGAAAACAGTCTGAGCATACAAAATGGAGTGAACCTTGTGCCCATATTTACAGTGGGAACTTCTTTCTTGAAATGCTCGGAAACATCTATAAGAGTAATACTGTTAAGACTGTTATAACCCCTCATATACTCATTGAGTGAAGAGATAACATCTTCCCTGACGGGAGAAATATGCTTGCCGTTAAAATCCATTTCAGCGGTCACAACCCAGACATGGAGCTCAACACTTATATTCTTCAGGAGAGACATCACTGAAATTATCAGTCCACGTTCGATATTACCGTCGCCACAGTAGAGTACGTTCATTATGACCCTTTCTTCAGATACCTTATATATTCATAGGTACTGTTTTCACTTCTTCTGACCATTGTCTCGTGGATCTCATCGCATAGCTTTTTCTGAGCTTCCTTGTTCTTCAAAGTCTTATCCGGATAAAATGGTCCGTCAATATAGACAGTGGTCTTTGGCTTTCTGCCGAATCTGCGCTTCTGATAGGTAGTTGTCATGCAGTATGCAGGAGCGTCAAACATGACTGGAAATCTGAAAGAAGTTATCGGGAACGGTCTTACAAAAGTGCAGTTCTGCCAGAGGTGAGCTTCAGGGTATATAACTACGGCTCGTCCATCTTCCAAGTGCCTCCTGATAGCGTCCAGGAACAACTTCATATGCTCCATCGAATCCGGAACCACTATCCCTCCGATTATCGGGATTATCTTCCCTATCACCGGGAGCTCAAGGTTATCTGCACCGGCGACGGAAAAGATTCTTTTCGGGAAGACATACTGTGTAGGTGAGAATACGTCTCCGAGTGTCTGAGTGTGATTTCCATAGAGAACAAAGCCGGTGTCCTTACATTCTTTGAATGCTTCCCTGCCAACCACTTTTGTATGAAGTGCAAGTCTTGAATGGAAAAAGCCAAAGATGAAAGCGAGTGAATATGCTATCCACGAGAAGAAACGATATATTTTGTTGGTATGATACCATTTGTAGCTTTCGGGAATCTTAGCTTCCGATTTGCCGCTGTCGACAAAGTCATCGGTGAACTCATCGTAATATCTAATCTCTTTTGGCTCACAGTCCACTATTCTCACTCCCTGCTTAAAATCGCTATTTTATATTATAGCATATTTTCCGCAGTTCGTCTACAGCTAATTTTACCAAAACGCCTGAAATAAATCAAGCCACAGCTTCAGATACAATACTCTACTCTCTTGATTTTAGCAGTAGAGAGAATGATAGAGAAACTCTACTGCAACAAAAATCAGGCTGAATGTTTAATTCCGCCTGAATATAAATCTTATGAAATTGTAAATGTGCGGTCTGACTACGTTTTCACCGTGGTTTCCGCCATTAACGTAGTTCCAATCGTGCCTAACGCCATTATTCTCCAAGATAGCATGATAATTCATCGGATACGGATTCACGATATCGTCATCAGAGCCTGCGCTTATTAGCAAATACGGCGTTTCAGCTTTGAATACCATATCATCAGGAGATATAAGATCATCAGTAAGTCCGGGCGCAGGGCATATTGCCCCGACATAGCCGAATAAATCAGGTCTTGTAAAACCTATGTAAAGCGATTCCCTGCCGCCCATCGAGAAGCCGGTGATTGCTGTATTAATGCTTCCTGTTCTGATGGAGTAGTTGCTTTCCATATAGGGCATTATTTCACCAAGAAGCATATTTATGAAGTTATCGTAAAATGCGTTGTTCTTTGGGTTAAGACCGTCGCACTTGTCCTGAGTGGGGCTTGCATAGATGTTGGGAAATACCGCTATCATATCCTCAGCTTCGCCGTCTGCTATTGCATTACCTATTATTTCACGAAGTCTGTATGTCGTATGACCGGCATCAAGAAGCGAATCCTCGTTGCCCCAGTAGCCGTGGAGGATGTAGAGAACGGGATATGACTTATCCTCTGAATATCCGGCAGGCAATAAGACATTGAAGCTCTTGTTGCGGTTGCAGATTTCCGAGTGGATTGTTACTTTCTCGAAAGTGCCGTACTGAATGCCAGAAATAATTTCAGTAGAGCTACTTGGTTCACGTTCTACTAATTCCATGCAATAACCCCCAGATAAAGTAATACCGCAGATGATAGCATCTGCGGTAGATTGGCTGCGGCTCTAGGATTCGAACCTAGGGAATGCTGGAGTCAGAGTCCAGTGCCTTACCACTTGGCGAAGCCGCAAAAGGAAACTATGAGAGACTTTGGCTGGGATAGGTGGATTCGAACCACCGGAATGACGGAGTCAAAGTCCGCTGCCTTACCTCTTGGCTATATCCCACCGATTATTGACAGCGTTTCACACAGCTTTTATATTATAGCAGGGTGCAAAGAAAAATGCAAGCCCTTTTTGCAAATTTTTTTGTCATTTTTCTTTGAAGATTTTATCTTGTCCGGAAGACTCGGGCAATATTGGAGTCTTCCGGACTAAAAACAATCACTTAGGGAACAGCGGGAGCTTTTCAAGGAAGAATATATCTTTTCTCTCGGCTGCGTCGCCCTCGGCAAGGACTGCACACTGACCGACAATATTTCCTCCGGCATACTCTACAAGCTTGTGGACAGCTTCAAGTGACTCACCGGTAGAGATTACGTCATCAACAATGAGAACTCTCTTGCCTTTCATGAAGTCTGCTTCATTCTGATCGAGCCAGAGCTTCTGGGAAGAAGCTGTTGTGATTGACTTTACATCTACAGATACAGGGTTACGCATATAAAGCTTAGCCATCTTTCTTGCTACGATGTAGGTTACACTGTCGCCTATCTCACGTGCCATTTCATAAGCAAGCGGAATGCCTTTTGATTCTGCTGTGATAATTACATCACGCTCAGGAATCTTCTTTATAAGCTCCTTGGCACAGGCAACGGTCAGCTCAACGTCGGAGAACATTATGAATGCAGCGATGTCAAGATGCTCGTTTACCTCGCATAAGGGGAGCTCCCTTGTCAATCCGGCAACATTAAGCGTATAAGTCTTTGTTTCCATGATACATTTTCCTTTCTCGAAAAAATTTCTCAATATAAGGTCATTTGGCTCTGCCTCAGACCATTCCTCCTAGTTTTTCGCCGCCAAGAAGATGGAAATGCAGATGCATGACCGTCTGACCGGCAGACTCACCGCAATTTGACACCACTCTGTAGCCGCTCTCATCGAGTCCTACTGAATGGGCATACTCAGCGATAGCTTCAAAAATTTTCGATACTACCGCGCTGTTTTCAGAAGTGATTGCACTTACCCCTGAGATATGCTCTTTTGGGACAAAGAGAACATGAACAGGAGCTACAGGCGATATGTCCTTGAAAGCGTAGACGTATTCATTCTCGAAGACCTTTGTTGACGGAACTTCGCCGTTAATGATTTTGCAAAACAGACAATCTGACATTTCACACTATCCTTTCTGTTACTTGATGAATTCAGATACTACTTCTGCGACCTGTGATAAAGCATCGTCGAGCTTGGAGACGTCCCCTACTCCTGCCATAGCAGAATCAGGACGTCCGCCGCCCTTGCCTCCGGTGAGACCTGCGACATTCCCGGCTAGCTTTCCAGCCAGAACTCCCTTGGCAATAGCTTCCTTGCCGCAGGAAACAGCTAAATTACCAGTGCTTCCATTGACGCAAGCGATAACACAGACATTATCAGGAGCCTTATCTCTTACCATTTCGGCAATGAGTCTTATGTCGTCCGGCTTCAAGCCATCAAACTTGGCATGATAGATATTCAAGCCGTTAAGCTCTTCACCACTTGAAAGAACGCTTTCTGCTCTTATCTCTGCCAATGCAGCGTGAAGCTTTTCATTCTCTTTTTCAAGAGTGTGAACCTCTTCAGAAACTCCCTTGCACTTCATGACTAAGTCACTTGGATTGCTGAGCTTCAAAGAAGCAGCTGCCTCGTTAATCTGGGAGGTTTCTTTAGACATAAGATCAAGTACTCCCCAGCCGGTTACAGCCTCTATTCTTCTTACTCCTGCTGCAACAGAAGATTCGCTCACTATCTTGAAGAGTCCTGCCTGAGAGGTGTTGTCAAGATGGGTTCCTCCGCAGAATTCAAGCGAAGCGGTTTCGTCTGAATTTCCCATTCTGACGACTCTGACGGTTTCGCCGTATTTCTCTCCGAAAAGTGCCATTGCTCCGAGCTTCTGGGCTTCGACTATCGGCATAACCTCGGTTTTAACATCCATGCTTGAAAGAATCCAGGTGTTGACAAGCTTTTCAACCTCGGCAATCTCTTCTTTGGTCATAGCTGAGAAGTGGGAGAAGTCGAATCTGAGTCTCTCGCTGTCGACGAGCTGACCTGCCTGGTGAACATGGTCTCCGAGAACTTTTCTCAAAGCTGCCTGCAAAAGATGAGCACAGGAGTGATTTCTTCTGACAGCCATACGGTAATCTGCATCAACCTCAAAATCAGCTTCTTCGCCTGCCTCAATTGCACCCTCAGCAACTTTTACCTTGTGAGCAATCTTTCCTCCGACTGCCTTTGTGGTATCTAAGACTTCACACTTGCCTGTCTTGGTTGTAATGACTCCCCTGTCTCCTACCTGTCCTCCACTTTCAGCGTAGAAAGGTGAAACGGGAGAAACTATATAGACCTCGTCGCCGATTCCGGCATACTCAAGAAGCTCTTCATCATTGGCGATGTAATCGATAGTTGAATGTGCACTGAGTGTATCATAGCCGACAAATTCTGTTGAATACTCCTTAGCTATCTTATGGAAGACTGTCTCGTCAGCTCCCATGTACTTTGAGTCGCCTCTTGCAGCTCTTGCAGTTTCTTTCTGGTGCCTGAGAGCCTCTTCATAACCCTCTTCATCGCACTCAAGACCCTTTTCTTCGAGGATTTCTCTTGTCAGATCAATCGGGAAGCCATAGGTATCGGAAAGGGTGAAACACTTCTTGCCATCAAGAACTTTCTCGCCAGATGCTTCAAGCTCTTCAATATAGCCATTGAGAATCCCCATGCCTCTGTCAATTGTGGCGTTGAAGTTCTTCTCTTCATTGGTAAGAAGCTTTTCGATGTAGTCGTACTTATCCTCAAGCTCGTTATACTCAGCCTTGGAACTATCGACAACAGTCTTGACCAGGTCTTTCAGGAAGAGTCCGTCAATTCCTAAGAGCTTTCCATGTCTCACGGCACGTCTCAAAAGTCTACGCATAACGTAGCCTCTGCCCTCATTGGATGGGAGGATTCCGTCAGAAGCCATGAATGTTACTGATCTTATGTGGTCGGTGATGACTCTGATTGAAACATCTTTCTTATGATCTTTGCCATATTCACAGCCTGCAATTTCGCAAATCTGATCTCTTACAGCCTTGATTGTATCTACATCGAATATCGAATCAACACCCTGCATGAGGGCTGCGAGTCTTTCAAGACCCATTCCGGTATCAATATTCTTCTGAGCTAAAGGAGTGTAGGTTCCGTCTTCGTGGCGTTCATACTGAGTGAAGACGAGGTTCCAGAACTCCATGTATCTGTCGCAGTCGCAGCCGACATGGCAATCGGGTTTGCCGCAGCCGTATTCAGGTCCACGGTCAAAGTAGATTTCGGAACAAGGTCCGCAAGGTCCGTCGACTCCTGCTTCCCAGAAGTTGTCTTCCTTGCCCATGCGATAGATTCTGTCCATCGGGACTCCAGCTTTTTCATGCCAGATCTGCTCCGCTTCATCGTCGTCTTCATATACTGTTACATAAAGCTTGTCTTCCGGGATTTCAAGGACTTTTGTGACATACTCCCATGCCCATGTGATCGCTTCTTCCTTGAAGTAATCGCCGAATGAGAAGTTACCGAGCATTTCAAAGAATGTGCCGTGACGTGCGGTCTTACCTACATTCTCAATGTCGTTGGTTCTTATGCACTTCTGGCAGGTTGTCATTCTGGTTCTCGGAGGAACCTCCTGACCGGTGAAATACGGCTTCAAAGGAGCCATACCAGCAATTATGAGAAGAACGCTCTTGTCGTTCTGGGGCACCAGAGAGTAGCTCTTATGACGAAGACAGCCCTTCGACTCAAAGAATTTAAGATAGCTCTCCCGAAGCTCATTGAGCCCCATCCATTTCATAAACATCTTCCTTTCAGATTCTTTTAATAGGCAAATAAATATGCCCCGACCCACAAACATGGGGCGAGGCAATCGCTGTACCACCCAATTTTATTATGCAAGAGAATCCTGCATAATCTCATACGGCTGTAACGGTGCCAACCGTTGCGGTTTTCCGCAAAGCTCAGGGGGAGCACCTGGAAACTACTTGCGAACTCGCACCAACCGTTCGCTCTCTTAATGGCAGTTTACGCAGTCATTCCCATCAACGCCTTTAACCAGAGACTATTATATTCGCTTTTTTGCCACTTGTCAACCGTTTTAAAAAAGTTTTGTCCTGAGAAGTGTATAAAATTCATTCAGGTCTGACACAGAGTATTCCTGCCCGAAATCAGGCTTCTCACTCGCTCTGTCAATAAGAACCGAGTGGCAGCCAAAACGCTTTGCTGTAAGTATATCCTTTGGCTCGTCACCTATCATTACCATTTCAGAGGGATCAAGATGATAATGCTCTGCAATTATTTCAAGACCTTTCGGAGACGACTTGCGGTATCCACAGGTGATGGACGAGACATACATATCAAAGTACTGCAAAAGCTCCGAGAAATAGCTCTTGTGAAGCTCGTCCGGCATTCCGGTTGCGACGTCTGTCAGTGTACAAACTATATAACCATCCTCACGAAGCTTCTTTAAGATTGGAACTGAATCCGGATAGATATATGGCTTCAGATCCATATAGGCGAAAAATTCTCTTATGACATCCGACATATTGAAATCGCAGTTCCAGTCTTTTGTTACATCTGAGAAAATTTCCTCCGGCGTGAAATCTTTTTCACGTGGCTTGATTTGTGGACTATAAGAGCGATATATTTCTATCGACTTATCAAGCTCTTCATCACTCACAGGCAGGTTCAAAGCCTCTCTCACATGATTAAGTGCGGGTGCGTAATAATCAAGCCAGGTGTTTGGCATATCTATGTATTCCATCAGCGTTCTTCCGACATCGAAAACCACTGCTTTAATTCTCAATTGCATTCCCTCCCAGGTTATCGTTCGAGAGTATTATACACGATTTCAGAAGAGTTTGCAAGAGAAATCACACAAACTGTGAATTATAAAGCGTTGCATAGAAGCCGCCTTTTTCCATCAGCTCGTCATGGGTTCCACACTCGGTAATTTCACCATTCTGGAGAACAAGGATCATATCTGCGTTCCGAATCGTAGAAAGTCTGTGTGCTATTACGAACGAAGTCTTTCCGCTCATAAGCTTCTTCATTGCTTCCTGAATGAGAATTTCGGTTCTTGAGTCGACATTGGAAGTCGCTTCGTCTAAGATAAGCATATGCGTTTTCTCATTCATGAGCATGGCTCTTGCAATAGTTATGAGCTGACGCTGACCCTTGGAAATATTCACGCCATCATCGGAAATTACGGTGTCATAGCCGTTCGGGAGGTGTTCAATATAGGACTCCATCTTTGCGGCTCTGGCTGCTTCCCTGACTTCTTCCATCGTGGCGTCTTCCCTGCCATAGGCAATATTTTCGTAGATAGTACCGCCGAATAGCCAAGTGTCCTGGAGTACCATTGTGTATGCACGCCTCAAGTCGGATCGCTTCAGGTCGTGAATCTCAGTGCCATCAACGGTGATTTCTCCGCTGTCGGGTTCATAGAAGCGCATCAGTAGGTTTATTATCGTTGTCTTGCCTGCTCCTGTAGGTCCGACTATGGCTATGGTCTTGCCCTGCTCAGCATGAATATCAATGCCCTTTAGAATAGTTCTGCCCTTGTTATAGCTGAATGTGATGTCCTTGAGCTCTACTTCTCCGTTGACTTCATTCAGCGGCAAGGCATCAGGTGAGTCAGCTGGCTCCGGATTCTCATCCAAGATTCTGAATACGCGCTCAGCTGCTGAGAATGCAGACTGGAATTCGTTCATTATCTGTGCGAATTCGTTTATAGGTCCCGCAAACTTTCTAGAATACTGGACGAACTTCGCAACTCCACCGAGCGATATGAAGAAGAGAGAGGCTTCCTGTACAGCACCAGAGCTCGAGAACATGTACATTATTCCGCCTAAGATCATGATAAGAGACAGTGACAGGTTATTTACAAGTCCTACAGACGGTCCCAAAAGTGCGCCGTAATATTCTGCTGTGTAGTCGGCGTCCATAGCCTGCTTGTTTCTTTTGCCGAAGCGCGAAGAGATTTCCTCTTCCATGCCGTATGCGGAGATTGTTCTTCCACCGGAGAGCATTTCCTCTGCATAACCATTGAGCTCTCCTAGCTCAGATGAACGCTTGTGGAAAAGAGGACGGACTTTTTTAGATCGATACTGAGTCATGATTACCGAAATAGGAACAGTTATGACGAATACGATAATCAGTGGCTTAGATATCTGCCACATGAAAACAAGCGAACCTACAACCGTATAGATACTGGTGAGAACCTGTACCAAATCGGTCGACAACGAGGTATTGACAGTATCGATGTCATAAGAAATTCGGCTTATCATGTCGCCTGCCGGATGGGTATCGAAGTAGCCAATAGGCAGATTTGTAAGCTTTTCAAAAAGCTCACGCCGCATAGTGTAGACAATCTTCTGGCTTATATGAATCATCAGAACCGCCATTACGTAGGATAGAACTGCTGAAAAAATATAGCAGGCAAGCATACGTACAACGTTCTGCCAGACCGCCTGGAAATCGACATTTCCAGTTGAAGCCATGGCGTCTATTGCGTCTCCAGAATACTGCGGTCCCATAAGAGCGAGCTGATTTGAAACGAGAGTCAGGATTATTGCAATTGCAAAGAGAAACTTGTGCTGGAGTATGTATTTTGAAAGCCTTAGGAGGACGCCGTTTCTTGTCTTCTTGTCGAGCTTCTGCGTTTCACCCTTCCTAGACTGACCTTTTATATCATTTTGAAGTTTATTCAACGAAACCGCCTCCCATCTGTGATTCACTAATTTCGCGATACTCAGTGCAGCTTTCCATCAGCTCATCATGAGTGCCATAGCCGATAATTTCTCCCTCATCGAGGACAAGAATTCTGTCGCAGTTCTTGACTGAAGAAACTCTCTGAGCAACAGTTATTACCGTTGAATCGTGAATATTTTCTGCAAGTGCTTTTCTGAGATTTGCATCTGTCTTGTAATCAAGTGCAGATGAGCTGTCGTCGAGAATAAGTATATCCGGCTTGGTCGCTACTGCTCGGGAGATAAGAACTCTCTGCTTCTGACCGCCGGAGAGGTTAGCTCCCTTGACAGCCAGAACGCTTTCATAGCCATCTTTCTTTGCGGATATGAAGCCATCTGCCTGAGCTATTCTGGCAGCTTCAACAATTTCTTCATGCGAAAGATTTCTGCCGAAGCGGATATTCTCTTCTATCGTATCTGCATAAAGAAAATCATTCTGCATTGCACTGCCGAAAAGCTTATAGAGCTCATCTTTCGGGATGGTTCTTATATCTTTGCCGTCAATGTAGATTGCACCATCGGTTACATCATAGAATCGCATCAGGAGCTTGATAATTGTTGATTTGCCACTGCCGGTGGCACCGATTATGCCAAGGGTTCCGCCGCGTTCTATCTCAAAATTGATATTTTCAAGGTTGTTCTTTTTGCCCTCATATGAGAAAGAAACGTTTTTGAAAACGATGTGCTTGTCAGTTTCAATATCAGGATGCTCCGATTTATCAGATACTTCAAGATCCTCTTCACAGAAGAGAATTTCATCGACACGTTTCGAGGACGCTTCTGCTTTTGTAAACATGACAAAAAGCCTAGTTACACCCATAAGTGCGTTTGAAATGAGAGTAAAGTACTGCATGAAAGCTATTACTGTTTCCGGAGCGGAGGTTCCGCCCTGGATTCTGTACGCAGCAAGTACTACAACAACTACAATGCCAAGGTTCATAGAGAGGGTCATTATCGGGTTGACAAGACCCATAGTGATGTTAGCTTTCTTTTCGTCCTTTACGAGTGCTTTGTTTGTGACGTCGTAACGGTTCTGCTCGTAGGTTTCCTTTGAAAGAGCCTTTATCACTCTGATGCCGGAAACATCTTCACGTACTACTCTTGTCATTCCATCAACTGAATGCTGGACTTTGGTGTAGAGCGGTACGCCTCTCATGGAAATGAAGCAGACTACGGCAAACACTATCGGAACCATTGCTATCATAACAATTGCAAGATGAGCGTCCATGGCAAGGGTGATGATAACTCCACCGATAAGCATTATCGGTTGACGGATACCCATTCGTTGCATGGTTCCTAAAAAATGCCTGATGTTGTAGGTATCAGTCGTGATTCTTGATTCCAAGGATGCTATCGTGAATTTGTCCGTCTGTGCCGCAGAAAGCCGGATAGTTTTCTCAAAGAGATCCTGACGGAGCTTTTCTACTGCAGTCCTTGTAATCAATTCTGAACGTCGGTTTGCAATTACATTCAAAGTGCACGCAAATACGGAGCAGACTACCATGAGTCCTCCCCAGAATACAATTTCAGAAACATTCTCATGTACGACAACACTTCCCAGAACGTAACTCAAAATATACGGGAGGGCAAGCTCAGCGATAGTTCCGACTGACTTGATTGTCATAGCAATTACCACAGAGCTCCATATCGGCTTGAGATAACGCAAGATCAGCTTCATGGCTTCTCTCTCCCCTCATAGTATTCTCTTGCACGATTGGCGACTCTAGCTAACAAAGACACAAAAGTCTCCCTTTCCTCCGGAGTCAAATCTTCTGTGATGTAGTCGTTCCATTCGTTTGTAGCTTCCATTACAGCTGGAAGCACTGCTTCAAGCTTTTCCGTAGGGTAACAGCATAATATCCTCTTGTCGGTCTTTGACTGCTCGCGGGTGATGAAACCGTCTTCCTCAAGATGGGCAAGATTCCTTGCAATATTGCTCTTGTTGACGAATACATGTCTTCCAAGCTCTTCAGCAGAGATTCCCGGGTGACGAACTATTGGTATGATGTAGGCTAAGTGCCAGGAGCAGAGCCCCTCGCATAGCTCATTTTCCTTGAGTCTGTCAGCCCTGAAGAGATTTCCGCAGCGGCTGATTACGTCTGTTTGTCTTAGTATTTTAGGCAAAAAAAATTCTCCCTTTCGATTGTAATAAAATAGTTGCAATCGCAACTATCGCGTTCGCAACTAATTATAACATCATATTTACAAATGTCAAGTACTTTTTTGCAAAAATAAAACCGCTTCGGATTGAAGCGGTGATGGTGAAGATAATAGGACTCGAACCTATGACCCCCTGCACGTCAAGCAGGTGCTCTACCAGCTGAGCTATACCTTCGTTTGAGAACAGAATAGATTATACTAAATCCGAAAGCGTTTGTCAAGCCTTTTTTCAAAAAAGATTTTGAGAATGTAAAAAAGAATCCGCCGACGCAGTGATTGACATCGGCGGACAGGAAAAATCAGTTCTTCATCCAGTCGGGGTCTCCTACTCTTAGAACCCCGATTGTATCTCCCAGCCATTCGAGGCTGTCCTTGCCCCAGTTCCGGGTTCTTGAACATATCCAGTCGGTATTCTGCAAACAGGGCTCGCAGGTGGAGAAGCCATGATTGGCATAGCCATAGATATGGGCTTCAAACGGGACATTATGCTTGTACAAAGCATCCAAAAGCTGGATAGTATTCTCCGGAGGGACAGTTCCGTCAGTTCTTGAAGAAAAGATGAAGCATGGGCTTGTCTTCTCGTCAACTGCGGCGATTATGTCAGGAGCTGTCGGGCAATAGACATCTGCTGTATCCTTTACAATGACAGGATAGCCTAAGATGCAAGCCTGAGGACGATACTTCGACATAGTAGCAGTTGCCGCTGCAAGGTGTCCTCCGGCAGAGAATCCGATTACGGCAATCTTACTCATATCGACATGCCACTCTTCGCTGTTGTCCTGAATCAGCTTATAAGCCTGTTCATAATCGTCAAGAGGATTGCTCCATGTGCAGTTCTCTCCCAGAGAGTATCTCAGAATAAATACCTGATAACCTGCCTGCAAGTAAACAAAAGCTATTGGGTCTGCTTCCCTGGCTGAACAGTACATATATCCTCCACCAGGGAGGACTATCATAGCAGGACGCTTTTCTATTCCCCAGAATTCTCCGCCAACTGGCTGCAAATATGCAGTAAGGCTGACGTTTCTTTCTTCATTGAGTGTGATTGAAACTGCTTCCATATTAATTCCTCCGAAGTTTTAATATTCCCTGACAAGAAAATCCTCAACTGCATCCCTGAAATGAATCAGAGACAGCTGCTCACGGTTCATAAGCCAGGCAAGCTCTTCGACTGCATTCTTGTTTACGCTTATGTCTTTGATTTCATCCAAGACCCTGTCAGAGTCGACAGCAATTATGCCGTAAGTGCAAACGCCTTTACAGTCACCAATCACCTTGTATGTAACCATATTTTCACCTCCCGAAAGCTTTTTCGGGAAGATGATATCACATCAGGACTGGTTTTCAAGATGAATTTTGTCGATGTAAAGCGAGAGAGTTTTACAGCTGTCAGACTCTATCAAAGATGAGCTTTGGCTTTTCCACTGGCTCGTCAGAAATTGTAAGTGCATCAGTATAGATTATCGACGAGCTAAGAAGTGTATCCTGCTTGTTTGAATAGAGTGTTGCAAGCAAATCGCCTTTTTTTACTTCATCGCCAGTCTTCTTTTCGATGATGATTCCGGCTTCAAGATCTATAGGATCGCCCTTTTTCATTCTGCCTGCACCAAGCGCAGAAGAGGCTCTGCCTATCTGGGCTGTATTCATCGACTGGATTACGCCATTCTTTGTTGCTCTGACTTCAAAGCTATACTGAGCTTTCGGGAAGAGGTCGGTATTATCTGCCCAATCGGCATTGCCGCCCTGAGCGGAAATCCACTGCTTGAATTTCTCGAATGCTGAGCCACTGTCAAGGGCATTCTCAGCCATCTTTCGTGCAGCATCATGCGAAATATCATGACACATCGAAAGAAGCGTTGAAGCAAGCTCAAGACAAAGCTCTCTTAACTCACCCTTGGTTTCGCCCTTGAGAACTGAAATGGCTTCCAGAACCTCAAGGGAATTTCCTACGTTCTTTCCGAGAGGTACATCCATATTTGTTATCAGTGCAGAGACGTTACGCCCACATCTTCTTCCGATTTCAACCATCTTTTCAGCCAGAACCTTTGCTGATTCAGCATCTGACATAAATGCACCGCTTCCGGCTTTGACGTCAAGTACTATCGACTTGGCACCTGCGGCAAGCTTTTTTGACATGACGCTAGAAGCAATGAGAGGAATACTGTCAACAGTTGCAGTTACATCCCTTAGTGCATAGAGTTTCTTGTCGGCGGGAGTCATGTTTCCGGTCTGACCGATGACGCAGATGCCTATCTTCCTTGTCTGGTCCAGGAATTCTTCCTCAGTAAGTTCTGTTCTATAGCCACGGATGGATTCAAGCTTATCGATTGTTCCACCAGTGTGGCCAAGTCCTCTGCCGCTCATCTTAGCAAAAACTCCGCCACAGGATGCGACAAGTGGTGCAACGATAAGAGAGGTTTTGTCACCCACTCCACCGGTCGAGTGCTTATCGCAGGTCATGTTGCCGAATTCGGACAAGTCCAGCTGGTCTCCAGAATCAGCCATTGCAAAAGTGAGGGTTGCAGTTTCGCGATCGGTCATGGAGTTAAAGCATATTGCCATCGCGAGCGCAGACATCTGGTAATCAGGAATACTGCCGTCGGTGAAACCGTCAACAGCATACTTGATTTCCTCATCAGTAAGTTCATATCCTCTGCGCTTTTTGAGGATTATATCGTACATTGTCATAGTGATTTCTCCTATCTTTCAAGTCTGTCTGGCTTGAAGCCATATGGGAGAAGCTCTGCAAGCGTTACAGTTGTAATATCAGACTTTGTAACCATATGAATTCTGAAATCGTCATCGCAGAACTCCCTCATAACCTGTCTGCAAACACCGCAGGGAGAGAAAATCTCGTCATCAAGCACTCCGCCCTTACCGCCGCAGACAGCTATGTCAGTGAATTCGCGCTTGCCATCGAATACAGCTTTGAAGAAAGCAGTTCTTTCAGCACAGTTAGAAACACCATAGCTTGCATTTTCGATATTGGCTCCGGTGTAAACTGTTCCATCTGCACACAGAAGTGCCGCTCCGACCTTATATCCGGAATAGGGTGAATAGGAATGAGACATAGCTTCTACAGCCATTCTTGAGAGCTCTTCTCTTGTGATTGTACTCATTTTCAGCCCTCTTTCAGAATTTCACCAAGGAAACTCTTAGCGTAAAAGTCGGAATCCAAGTCGAAGTAATCGCAAACGGTTGAAGCAATTCCGGTGAATGACTGAAGCGTTCCCATGTTAACGGGCTTTACATTCTCGCCATAAACTATGAGCGGTACATATTCACGGGAATGGTCAGTGCTGATGTCGCCAGGGTCACAGCCGTGGTCAGCAGTTATCATGAGTATGTCATCAGGCTTCATATCACTAATGAAGCCGCCCAGCCAGGAATCGAATTCATTCAGGGCAGTTGCATATCCGACGGCATTATTTCTGTGACCATAGACCATGTCGAAGTCAACTAAGTTGGTGAATGCAAGACCATCAAAATCCATGTTCTGAGCCACAATTGTGTCCCTCATACAATCAGGATTTCCGTGAGACAGAAGAGACTTCGTGATGCCTTTCGCAGCAAAAATATCGGTAATCTTGCCTACTGCGATGACATCCTTTCCGGCTGACTTGAGAACATCAAGCATTGTTACAGAAGTCGGCTCCAAAGAGAAGTCCTTTCTGTCTGCAGTTCTGGTGAAATTGCCAGGCTCGCCTGTAAAGGGTCTTGCTATTACACGTCCTACTGCGTTATCACCAGTGAGAATTTCACGGGCAATCCGGCAATCCTGATATAACTCTTCAAGTGGAACAACATCTGTATGAGCAGCAATCTGAAAGACACTGTCGGCGGATGTGTAGACAATAAGTTTTCCCGTTTTCATGTGCTCTTCGCCGTAGTCTCTGATTACATCGGTTCCCGAATACGGCAGGTTGCAGAGGACTCCCCTGCCTGTCTTCTCAGAAAATTCATTCAGTATTTCCTCGGAAAAGCCATTCGGATAAGTTGGCATCGGCTTGCTTGAAACTATTCCTGCCATTTCCCAGTGACCCGTGGTGGTGTCCTTTCCCATCGACTTCTCACGAAGCCTTGCAACTGCGGCAGTAGGCTTGTCGGTCTCTCCTAAAAATGAAAGACCCTCGATATTTCCGATTCCCATCCTCTGAAGATTAGGGATGTTCAGAATGCCTGTGTTGTAGCAGCTTCTAAGCGTATTGGTTCCCTCGTCGCCGAATAAGTCTGCGTCAGGAAGAGCACCACAGCCGACACTGTCTAAAACTATTAAAAATACTCTTTTCATTCTGTTTGTACCTCCGTACATTTGCTGTAAATCAATTTGCTTTACAGACGTATTGCAGTGTTGAGGGCTATCTCCATCATCTGAGTGAATGAATTCTGCCTCTCTTCAGCCGTAGTTACCTCACCGGTAACCAAGCTGTCGGAAACTGTGCACATTGCAAGTGCTTTCTTCTTTGCGCGTGCTGCATTCATGTAGAGAGCTGCGGCTTCCATTTCAATAGCCATGACGCCCATCTTCTGCCAACCGGGGTTTGCAGTTGTGTTGTCGCCATAGAAGACGTCAGATGAAAGGAGATTTCCGACATGATATCTGGCACCAAGCTTCTGAGCCTCCTCAACAGCTACGCTCAGAACTCCGAAATCTGCAATCGGGGCAAAAGTACCTTGGAGCTTGAAAGTTTCAGCATATCTCGAATCGGTGCAGGCACCCTGTCCGAAAACTATGTCACGGACGTGGATATTCTCCTGGATTGTACCGGCAGACCCGATACGAATTATATTCTCAACTCCAAAGAAATTGAAAAGCTCATAGGAGTAGATGCCGATTGACGGCATACCCATTCCGCTTGCCATTACTGAGACAGGAACGCCTTTGTAGAGACCAGTGTAGCCCTGAACGCCTCTTACATTGTTGACAAGCTTGAGATCTTCAAGGTAGTCATGTGCTATCTTAGACGAACGGAGAGGATCGCCCGGCATAAGTACGGTTTTAGCAAAATATCCGCCCTCTTCAAGCTTGATATGCGGTGTAGATTTCATTTCACTCATTACAGTAGCTCCTTTTCTTTGACTATTTTTACTATTCTTGATGTTCCGAGGCGGTTTGCTCCAAGCCTGATGAAGTCCTCAGCGTCCTCTATCGACTTGATTCCGCCTGCCGCCTTAATCTTGAGACCGTTAGTTACGTGAGCCTTGAAGAGTGCAACGTCTTCCTTGGTGGCTCCGGCTGTTGAGAAACCGGTCGAAGTCTTTATGAAGTCGGCTCCGGAATTGGAGACAATCTCGCACATCTTGATCTTCTCTTCGTCGGTGAGAAGACAGGTTTCGATGATGACTTTAAGGATCTTGTCGCCACAGGCTTTCTTGAGCTCGGAGATTTCAGACTGAATTTCAGCGTACTTCTTATCCTTGAGCCAGCCGATATTTATTACCATGTCAATTTCATCTGCGCCGTTCTTAAGTGCATCTTCAGTCTCAAAAAGCTTTGTCGATGTGGTTGAGTAGCCATTCGGGAAACCGATTACAGTGCAAATGGGAAGCTTATCGCCGACGTATTCTTTTGCCTGCTTGACATAAGAACATGGAATGCAGACTGATGCGGTGTGATACTTCATTCCGTCATCACAGATAGTCTTAATTTCCTCCCATGTTGCAGACTGCGATAAAAGTGTGTGATCGCACATCGAGAGAATTGTCCTGATATCGATATTAGTGTCCATAACTTTTTCTCCTATCTTATGGTTGTGTAGTATAAACAAGCTTAAAGCTTTTTTACCAATTCAAAAATTGCCGCTCCGGAAAATACGTCGTATTCGAGACCTGATACATCATCAGCTGTAAAAACAAACTTCTGTGCATACCACAGCGGAATACACTGATACGAGCTGATAATGTCCTTTTCTGCTTCGGATATAGCGTAGATTGCAGATGACAAGGTGGAATACTTGCCGCTTAATCCGACAGCTTCAAAGCAACTTTCATTGACGATGCCATAGCTTCCGTCTGAAAAAGCCTCGACATAGTCAAAAGCTGAACCAGAGGTCGATTCTATTTCCACAAGGCAGATATCATAATCGCCGCTTTCGAGACGAGAAGCATAGTCGGACTCATTCACTATATCTATCCCTATGCTTATTCCAAGAGTATCGTTGAGCATATCAGTAACAAGTGAGAGATAATCTGTATACTCGAAGCTATCCGGAACCATTATCTTCATTCCAGTGATAGTCTTCTTCTCAGTGTCTGTCAGGGTGAAGCTCCATTTGTATTCAGCAAGCTGCTTGTTGTAAACAAGAATTTCTTCGAGAGAACTACTGGCATTCCTGCGATAATTTGAGCTTCCGATATAGGCGTCAGGAGGGATTATTCCGTAGGCTGCTGTCAGAATGTCAGGAGTTTCAGAATCAAGGGATTCCCTGTCTATCGCCAAAGAGATTATTTCGCCAACCTCCGTTCTTGACAGAATCTCATTCTCAGGGTTTATAACAAGTCCGCAGAAATAAATAGAATAACTCTGGTACTCCGACTCCTCAAGCTCGCTTTCAAACTTGGATGAGATATAAACATCAGTTGTGCCATCTGTAAAGTCAGATAGCATTACAGCCTCATCACTCTCTATCAGGTAATTTACGCCGTAGGGATAGACATCGTTGAATTCGCAATAGTAATCGTTTCTTCTGAGGCGGACATAATTGTCAGTGCTGTATTCCTCGTGGAGCCAATATCTCACATAAAAAGCTCCGTTTGATGCTATACATTCAGCTTCAAGACCGTATTTGCCTTTACAGGACTCAAAGAATTCCTCGTTGCAAGGTGAAGCAGGCAGTCTTGTCAAGAGGCTGAGAAATTCAGCATTCTGGTATTCGAGAGTTATCACAAGCGTATAGTCATCTATTGCGTGAACACCGATTTCAGAAAGCCCTGCTTTGCCATTATACGCGGCTTCGGAATTGAGAATCGAGAAGTAGTCGGAAGCGTATGGTGAGCCTGTCTCCGGATTAAAAAGTCGCCTGAAAGCGAATTCGTAATCATAGGCAGTGACGCTTCCCTCCCAGTCGCCTATCGTCTTCCAGGTGTATCTTGAGTCGAGATAGAACGTGTATGTCAAGCCGTCTGCAGAGATAGTGTAATCTTCGGCTCCTGCTGTAGTTATTGTGCCATCAGAATCCTGCTTAAGCAGCCCCACAAACAAGTTCTTTAAGACCGCAATTGAACTTTCATCTGAGGCTATCTGAGGGTCGAGTATTTCAGGATCATCTGAAAGACTTATCTTGAAGATATAACCGGTTCCATCGTCACTGAAAAATTCGATAACCCTCTCTAAAGGGGAACAAGCCGTCATGAAAACAAGACAGCTTATCAGTAGAATCAGTAGTATTTTCTTCAGGACTGAGACAGTCCAATGGGATTTACAGGTCAATGACAACAGCCCATTCTTCCTCGGGCAATCCTTCCGTGAATTTTTCAAGCGTTTTGGGAACGTCTATTATCCGCTGGTTGGTGCTTCCTCTGAAACGACATTCATAGCTCTTGAGTGCAAGTACGAATCTTCCGTCAACAAGCCAATCTATGGTTTTCAAGAGCTCCATATAGCCGTTTTCTTCGTTTGCGCTCTTAAGAAGATATTCGACAGTATATCCGGTGTATGATATAACCCCCAAGCCCTTTTCTTTAATCTTTCGACCCAGTAAAGCTAAAGCACTTGCCTGGCAAAACGGCTCGCCACCGCTGAACGTGACACCGTCCAGCAGCGGATTCTGAATTATTTTTTCGTAAAGAGAGTCCGTATCGTCGTCATAGCCTCCAGAGAAATCGTGAGTCCCGGGGTTATGGCAGCCCTCGCAATGGTGAGGACAGCCCTGAACGAAAACGGTGTATCTTATTCCGGGACCGTCGACGATTGATTCGCCGACGACTCCGGACATTCTGAGTTTCATAATGAGCCTCCAAAAGATTACTCAGTGATAGAGTGCTTGACTCTGTCCCTTTCCTCTGCACGCTTGGCGTCGTTGAAGCGGTCGAGAGTTCCTACAAGGTAGCCAGTGATTCTGCGGATTCTCTCGAAGCCGTAGCTACCCTCATTCTCTTTTCTGCCGCACTTTGGGCAGGTGTCACCGATTATGCCGGTGAAGCCACAGCAGGGATCTCTGTCGACTGGATGGTTGATTGAACCGTAGCCTATGCCGGATTCTTTCATGAAGCGGATGATCTTCTCAAATGCATCGAGATTCTGAAGCGGGTCGCCATCAAGCTCAACATAGCTGATATGTCCTGCATTAGTGAGAGCGTGGTATGGAGCTTCAATTCTTATCTTCTCAAATGCACTGATCGGATAGTAAACAGGAACGTGGAACGAGTTAGTGTAGTATTCTCTGTCGGTTACGCCCTCGATGGAGCCATACTTTTCTCTATCCATCTTGACAAATCTACCTGACAGACCCTCAGCGGGAGTGGCGAGAAGTGACCAGTTGAGGTGGGTTTTCTCTATTTCAGCGTCGAGTCTTGCTCTCATTCTCGAGATAATCTCGTAGCCAAGCTTCCTTGCTTCTTCACTCTCGCCGTGATGCTTGCCTATAAGAGCCTTGAGCGTTTCTGCCAGACCGATGAAGCCGACAGAAAGTGTGCCATGCTTCAATACTTCACCGACAGTGTCGTCCGAGGAAAGCTTCTCAGAATCAAGCCAAACACCCTGACCCATAAGGAACGGGAAGTTCTTTACTTTCTTTTCAGACTGGATTTTAAACCTTGCCATAAGCTGTTCGATAACGAGATCCATCATGTCGTCAAGCTTCTTATAGAAGAGATCAACATCGCCTTTGGATTCGATGGCAAGACGAGGGAGGTTGATTGATGTGAACGAAAGATTACCTCTTCCGGTGACTATCTGGCGGGTTGGATCATAAGCATTTCCGATAACTCTTGTACGGCAACCCATGTAGGCGATCTCAGTATCAGGATTGCCCTCTTTGTAGTACTGGAGGTTGAACGGAGCATCGATGAATGAGAAGTTCGGGAAAAGACGCTTTGCCGAAACTCTGCAAGCAAGCTTGAACATGTCGTAGTTCGGATCTCCCGGATTGTAATTAATGCCTTCCTTGACCTTGAAGATATGGATCGGGAAAATAGGAGTTTCGCCGTTTCCAAGACCTGCATCCTCAGCAAGCAGGATATTTCTTATAACCATTCTGCCCTCTGTCGAGGTATCGGTGCCATAGTTTATGGAACTGAACGGAGTCTGTGCGCCGGCACGGGAGTTCATTGTGTTGAGGTTATGGATAAGTGCTTCCATAGCCTGGTAGGTCGCCTTGTCGGTCTCCTTGACAGATGACTCATAGGCAAACTTCTGAATCTTAGCAATTTGCTCATCAGAGCAATATTTCTTGAGATACTCAGCCTCAGCCGCACGGTATTCATCAGTCATATCAAGGGTAGGAACCAAGCCTTTATGGGAAAGCTCATGGAGATAATCTTTCACATAGTCCCCTGCTCCGACTGAATCGACGTCATCGAGAAGCTCAAGCGAGCGGATGATATTATCGCGGTAGCGATGCATGAACGTCTTCTTGACGCCCTCAGCCATATCGTAATCAAACTTAGGAATTGACTGACCGCCGTGCTGGTCGTTCTGGTTGGACTGGATAGCGATGCAGGCAAGAGCAGCATAGCTCGAAATCTCATTAGGAGTTCTTAGGTGTCCATGACCAGTTGAGAAACCGTTCTTGAAGAGCTTGGTCAAATCAATCTGGGTGCAGGTGGTTGTAAGAGTGTAGAAATCGAGGTCATGAATGTGAATATCGCCCTCAGAATGAGCCTTTGCAAACTTCGGGTCAAGGACGTACATCTCATAGAATTCCTTTGCGCCGCATGAACCGTACTTAAGCATGGTTCCCATTGCGGTGTCGCCGTCAATGTTGGCGTTCTCGCGCTTGGTGTCGCTGTCCTTGGCGGAGCTGAAAGTAAGCTCCTCATAGATCTTCATGATCTTGGTATTCATTTCACGGACGCGGGTTCTGTTAGCTCTGTAGAGAATATATGCCTTGGCAGTTGAAGCATGACCCTCTTCGATAAGGGTTCTCTCAACTTCATCCTGAATCTCTTCAACAGTTGGAATCTTCTTCCCGCTTGCTTCTACAGCGTCACAGACTCTTTCTGCAATTTCAAGAGCCTGATCGTAATCGGTGCCGCCGACAGATTCTGCCGCTTTATAGATCGCACTTGCAATCTTTTCAACATTGAAAGTGACTATTCTTCCGTCCCTTTTTTGAATCTTGGTAATCATTTTTCTTCCTCCGCTACGGTTTTATTCTGCGTCAGTGGTCGTCTCAAATCAGGTTTAGGGGATATATCGCTATATATTTTAAACCGGTAGATGTTGTTGTCATAAAAGCAATTGAACACAACATATTGGGCTTGACGTCTCAGTAAGTCAAGTATATGGTATCTTGGCTCTTTTGTCAAGACAAAAATGAAGAAATTTTTTTCTCGGGTTTTGTGTATTATGTCAAGCAAGGTTTAAAGCTTAACAAATGCGTCGGACATGATAATTCCGACGCACGGATGTAAAGCCAAGTAGCTGATTTGAGAAATTCAAGAGCTACCCACAGTAAAGTATTATTCCTTTATTCAGTCGCAAACGCGCTGTCCACAACGCTTTTCGCAGAGTCGAAATCGGAAATTATAATCAGAATATCATAGCTTCCATAGGTAATCAGCTCTGAATTCTCAATTTTCTGAACCTCAAGTGGAGCATAACCCTTGAAATCGTTGAGCCTGGACTCCAAAAATTCTTCGAGCATTTCCTGAGTTGCATCCTGAGTTTCGCTGTCAGGCGATTTGAAAATTGCAACTATATCTGCAGAAATATCTTCAGTTGAGTACATTACGCAGAAATCTTCATATATGGAGCTGTCACAGGAGAAGACTATTTCGACGGTTTCGCTGTCGGCAAGTGCGAAATTATCTGTTTCACCGAGGCTATCAAGGACTTCTGTTGCCAATTCCGTGGCATCCGGAGACGGAAGTGTACTTCCACATGACGAAAACAGCACCAGTACCGATGTCAATATGCACAAAATTGTGATTCTTCTCATTTTACTTCTCCTTAACCTGCAACATGAGTCAATATGTAGTCAATAAAGAGCTCATAGGTAGAATATTTAAGATGTACACCGTCGTTTTCAGCGTATGATGACGGAAGAGAGCTACCGCCGTCTTTGAGATATGAATTGATATCCAGATAGTGTATGGATTTTTCATTGGCGTATTCCAAAAGAAGCTCATTGAAGCTGTCTAGATCGCTGTTGAGAATAGGCGTCTCAACTGAGGACTCTTTATCTGACGTAACCGGTGTCACTGAGATTATATAAATTTCTGAGTCAGGGCACTTATTCATCAGCTTTTTCATGAATGACGTGAAATAGTCGTACATGTCATCAACTGACAGCCATGCGGCTCCGCTTGAACCGAGCATCACATAGATATTTTCAGGCTGACTTTCTTCGAGAGCATCTAAAACAGTCATCGTTCCATACTGTGTTTCGATTTCTTCTGTCTCAATTTTAGCGATGCTCATAGAAACACTGGCATAGACATTTGAGGAGGAAACCAAGCCATATGATGAGAGCCCATAGGTTATAGAATCTCCGACGAAAACACAGCTGTCAAGATACTCACTTGACACAGCTTCGCTCTCCGGAACAGGATTAATTATCTCAGACGGTTCTGAATCTTCGGACTCGGAATTTGTATCTGTGCTGACTTTTGCGTTTTCTTCTTCCTCATCGTCATCATTGCCAAGTAGCGATGCGAACGACGGGACGTATATCTCCCTATCCTCAGAAAGCACTTCTTCAAGAGTTGTGCTCTTCATATATCTGTAAAAGACCACTCCAAAAATTATGATAACTCCGAGAAGAACTATTCCGAAATTATATCTTATCTTGATGGGCTTTTTGGTTCTGCTGACATTAGCCATGGGTATGCTCCTTTATAGCTTTCTACGGATTATTATATAGCAAAATAGCGAGACTTTCAAGGAATTTTGCGAATTTTCATCATTTGTAACCCGCTTGTAACCATATTTCAACTTATGGGCTTGAAAAATGCTCCCGAATCGTCTATAATATTTTATATAGTTTCAGCTGTAAGAACGGCTTGCAGCTTTTCAACAAAGGAGGATGACAGTATGTGCGGCTTTGTCGGCTTTACAAACACTATTAGCGACGCAAAAACAGTTCTCAGGCGTCAGATGGATTCAATCAAGCATCGCGGTCCCGATTCTGACGGAGAATACATCGATCAGGATATTGCGATGGGATTCCGCAGGCTCTCGATTATTGACCTTGCGGGTGGAGACCAGCCTATCTACAATGAAGACGGCTCAATGGTTATAGTCTTCAACGGTGAAATTTACAACTACCAGAAGCTCCGAGAAGAGCTCATCATGAAAGGTCACACTTTCAAAACGAACACCGACACCGAGGTTCTTGTTCACGGTTACGAGCAGTGGGGCAAGGAAATGCTTAATAAGCTCAGAGGGATGTTTGCATTCGTCATCTGGGATAAGAACAAAAAAGAGCTCTTCGGAGCCAGGGACTATTTCGGAATCAAGCCTCTCTATTACACCGAAATGGGCGGAAGCTTAATCTTCGGTTCGGAAATAAAAAGCCTTATTTTGCACCCGCTTTTCAAAAAAGAGCTCAACGAATCGGCACTTGAAAGTTATCTTACATTCCAGTATTCCCCGTGCGTTGAGACATTCTTCAAGGGTGTTTACAGGCTTCCTCCGGCGCACTCATTCCTATACAAGGATGGCAAGCTCACTGTTGAAAGATATTGGAGCGTGGAATTTGAAGCAGATGAAGAGCCAACGCTAGATGAATGGGTCGATAAGATTTCAGATACATTCAAGGATTCGGTTGAGGCTCATAAGATTGCAGACGTTGAAGTCGGAAGCTTCCTCTCAAGTGGCGTAGATTCAAGCTATGTTGCCGCAGTTGCTAATGTTGACAAGACATTCACAGTCGGCTTCGGCGAGGATGAACGATATAATGAGATCGGATATGCAAAAGAGTTCTCGAAGTTCATTGGTAAGGAAAACATATCGAAAGTTATCACTGCGGATGAATACTGGGGCGAATTCCCTAAAATTCAGTATCACATGGATGAACCCCTTGCCGATCCTGCAGCTGTAGCGTTATACTTTGTTTGCAAGCTCGCTTCTGAAAGTGTAAAAGTTGTTCTGAGTGGCGAGGGCGCAGATGAAATTTTCGGCGGATACAACATCTACAAAGAGCCGGACGACATTGCTGTATACAATAAAATCCCCCGCCCCATAAGACGAGGAATCGGAAAGATTTGCGAGCATCTGCCTGCACACAGAGGTCTGAATTTCCTTATAAGGAGAGGAAAAGACCTTGAGGAGAGATTCATTGGAAACGCCTATATTTTCTCCGAAAAAGAGAGAAAAGCTCTTCTGAAAATAGAAACCGACGCTCCGAACGCAATGGAAATTACGAAGCCGTTCTATGATAAGGTTTCTGACAAAGACAATGTCACCAAGATGCAATACCTAGACCTCAACATGTGGCTTGCAGGAGACATTCTCTTGAAAGCAGACAGGATGAGCATGGCTAATTCCTTAGAGCTGAGAGTTCCTTTCCTTGATAAAGAGGTTATGGCTCTTGGCGAAAAGATTCCAACTAAATACAGAGTAACGAAAGAAAACACAAAGTACGCCATGAGGCTTGCAGCGCACAGAGCCTGCCCGCCAAGAACGGCAGACAAGAAGAAGCTCGGCTTCCCTGTCCCGATTCGCGTATGGCTAAAAGAGGATAAGTACTATAACATAGTCAGAAGCGAATTCGAGAGCGAGAACGGCAGGAAGTTCTTCAACACCGAGAAAGCTGTTCAGTTTCTTGACGACCACAGAAACGGCAAGTACGACAACTCAAGAAAGATCTGGACTATCTATACGTTCTTGGTCTGGTATAAAGTGTACTTCGGAGATTAAAAAATTCCCTCACAGCACAGACTGTGAGGGATTTCTTTATCTGTCAAATGTGAATCTTGAGAACTCACAGAGAGGCTCGGTACTTTCTGATTTGAACTCAAAGTAGACAGCGTGCTTCCCGATTATTCCGGTTGTCAGATCAGCAGTTGCTGAGGTGTCTCCTGCTTTCAGGTTCATAGTTGCTACTATTCTGCCGTCGTAAGTGTCGAGACGGACGTTTACAGTCACATCCTGCAAAGCGGTCAGCTCTACAGTAACAGTCTTCGGAGCATTGTTGCCAAACTGGAGGTATCTATAGCCTGCGACTGTGCCATCTGTGATGTTGACAATGGGTGCAGAGATATTGTCGTCATGCTCATAGACGGGCTTTATGTAAGGCTTTACGCTTCCACCGCGAAGATGGCAGGCATATCCGGCTGAAATCAGCTTATAGGCATCCATACCGTTTATATGTGCGCCCTGGGAGGTCATTTCGACAGGTCTGGATGATACCGGCTCGCCATTTACATAAGTAGTATCGCCGATGTAGATTTTGCCGTTCTTATCCATTGCAACGTCCACAGGCTCGATCATACCCTGACGGGAATATTCATCTGTTCCTGTATGGCGATGATAGAAGATATACCACTTGCCGTTTATCTCAGCGATACTTCCGTGATTATTGCCCCAGCGATATGTCTGTTCACCGGTGCCGTCGGGATTCTTAAGAATCTCGCCGCCGTTGAAGCTTATGTCTCCGCCAGCTTGGAAGCCCTCAAGCGGGCTGTCACTATATTTATAAGACAGGAAGCCGTTATTCTCGCCATAAACTCCGAGCTCGGGAACAGGGGTTGAATATCTCTTAGAATAGATATAAACGTACTTGCCCATTACCTTTCTTGGTGACGAAGCCTCGAAGAAAGCATCAACCGGATCGATATGACCATCGTCGGTTTTTATCCAGGAAGCCATAGCATGACCCATAGGATGGGCATGGAGCGTTCCCTCCTTGATTGTTGCCAAATCATCATTCAGTTCACAGCAGTAGCAGGCACAGAAGCCCCAATACGCATAGACCTTGCCGTCGTCATCTACAAGGATTCCAGGATCAAAGCCTAAATCGGTCTTTACGGGATCTGTAAACGGTCCAACAGGATTTTTGGAGCTTGCAACCATAATTCTTGAGCCCTTGGCTTCTGCAGCGTAAAGGTAGTAGGTGTCACCTTTCTGAACAACGTCAGGAGCATAGAGAATGCTTCCATCCGTCGATTCATAGCAAACTCCATGATAAGTCCAGTTTGTCAGATCATCGACAGGTGCACTCCAGACAACCTGATCTTTTCCGCAATACTCAGTTCTCATTGTGTCGTGAGAGCCATAGACATAAACACGCTTTTCACCGTTATAGTCAAATACTCTCGGCTCGCCGTCAGGAACATGCTCCCAAAGCGGCATGTAGGGGTTAGCACCTTTCAGGTATTCTTTCATAACATATCCTCCAAGTTTATATTTTTACTTCTTCGCGAACTTGCGCTGGAAGAACTTCACTATCTCGACCATCGGAATGATGAGTGCGCCCATAGCAATTGCAATTACATACTCACTAAGCTCAACGCTTGTGAACTCGAATGCACTTGCGATTACAGGGATTTCACAGACGAGTGTTGTAGCAACAAGTGAACCAACAGCCGCCAGGATAAGGAACTTATTCTGTGAGCCGAGCCTGAAAATACTGCCTCTCTGGGAGCGCATATTCAAGCTATGGAATATCTCAGCCATAGACATTGTTAAGAACGCCATTGTTGTTCCATCTGCACTGTTTCCTATTGTGAAAGTGCCTGTCTCCAAAAAGTCGCCGATAAAGTAGGATGCAAGAACCAGGAACGTAACCATAAGCCCCTGATAAGCGATATCAATGCCCATGCCGTCAGCGAATATTCCCGCCTTTGCATTACGCGGCTTGCGCTTCATGATGTCGGGCTCCGCCTTTTCCGTTCCCAAAGCAAGTGCCGGGAAGCAGTCGGTAACAAGGTTGATCCAGAGAAGATGAACAGGCTTCAGAATGGTAAAGCCCATCAGCGTTGCAAAGAATATACTCAATACCTCGCTTATGTTTGAGCCCAAGAGGAACTGAATAGCCTTTCTTATGTTGTCGTAGATACGTCTTCCCTCTTCTACAGCATTGACAATTGTTGCAAAGTTGTCATCTGCCAGAACCATGTCGGCGACATTCTTTGTGACGTCGGTTCCGGTGATTCCCATTCCGACGCCGATGTCCGCCGCCTTAATTGAGGGCGCATCGTTTACACCATCACCGGTCATAGCCGTGACGTAGCCGGCATTTCTCCAGGCATTGACTATTCTTGTCTTATGCTCAGGCTGAACACGGGCGTAGACGCTGATATTCATAAATTCCTTAGCGAATGTTTCATCATCCATTTCATTGAGCTGAGCACCTGTAACTGCCTTGTAGTCCCCTGTCATGATGCCGAGCTCATTTGCAATTGCAACTGCTGTGTCTATGTGGTCGCCGGTTATCATTATAGGTCTGATTCCGGCTTCACGGCACTCCTCAATGGCATCCTTGACCTCAGGACGAACGGGGTCAATCATGCCACATAAACCGATGAAGCAAAGATCATGCTCAAGATTTGAAGAGTCACAATCTGAGGGCATATCATTCCAGGTTCTCTCGGCACAGGCAAGAACTCTTAAAGCCTTATCCGCCATGGACTTGTTTGCAGCAAGGATTTCAGCCTTGTGCTCATCAGTCATCGGAACACGCTTGCCATCCTTAAGATAGAATGTGCACTTGTCAACAACTATGTCCGGAGCACCCTTGGTAAACTGGATGAAACCATTCTCAGACGAATGAACAGTTGACATCATCTTTCTCTGTGAGTCAAACGGAGCTTCGCCCTTGCGCTCAAGCTTGGATTTCAGTGTGGGCTTGTCCAGACCCAAGGTATTTGCCCAGGCAACCAAAGCCGCTTCTGTGGGCTCACCTGTAACGAAGCCGTCCTCCGTAAGCTCGGCATCACTGCAGAGTGCCATAGCAGTTGCGACTGCTTTTTCGTCATCGCCGTAGAAATCTACGACGGTCATTTTATTCTGAGTGAGGGTGCCAGTTTTATCAGAGCAAATTATCTGAGCACAGCCGAGAGTTTCAACAGCTGTGAGCTTGCGGATAATTGCATTTCGCTTTGACATGTTCGTAACGCCGATTGAAAGCACGACTGTTACCACCGCTGCAAGTCCCTCAGGAATAGCTGCAACTGCTAGGGAAACAGCAATCATGAACGAATCGAGAACCAGCTCAAAGCTCATGCTTCCGGCACGGATAAGCTGAACTGCGAATATTACAACGCAGATGCCAAGAACAAGCCAGGTAAGAATCTTTGAAAGCTGATTGAGCTTTATCTGAAGCGGAGTATCGCCCTCTTCTGCATTCTGGAGTGCATCAGCAATCTTGCCCATTTCGGTGTCCATACCGGTGGCAGTTACGACTGCTGTTCCTCTTCCATAGACAACAGTACTGCCCATATAGAGCATATTCTTTCTGTCGCCCAAAAGGACATCCTTTTCTCCGTCTCTGAGATTTATGATGTCTATAAACTTGTTGACCGGGACAGATTCACCAGTAAGTGCCGCTTCCTCAGCCTTGAGGCTTGCGCTTGAAAGGATTCTTAAATCAGCTGGAACTGCGTCTCCGGCTTCAAGGATTACAACATCGCCTACAACCAGGTCTTCACTTCTTACAGTTGTGATCTTTCCATCACGCATGACCTTTGACGTTGCGGCGGACATTTCCTGCAATGCTTCTATCGCTTTTTCTGCCTTGCTTTCCTGATAAACTCCCAAAACAGCATTAACTATGACGACAAACAGGATTATTATGACGTCAGCAAAGCTGTCATTCTGAACTACAGCTAAAATACCGCTTACGAGAGCCGCAACCAGAAGTATGATTATCATTGGGTCAGCGAGCTCTTCGAGGAATCTCCTTATAAGGCTCTTGCCTTTCTTGGCGGCTAAAACGTTTTTACCGTCGCGTTCGAGTCGTTTACTCGCTTCTTCCGAGCTCAGACCGTTCTCGGAAGAGCCAAGTTCATTAAGAACATTCTCTTTTTCTTCACAATAATATCTCACAACAATTCTCCTTTAATTTTTTATCCGATAAGACCGGTAATAAAAATCTCAAGACCTATGGCGATTAATATTACTCCACCCAAAATCTGTGCCTTGTTTGAAAGCTTGGTTCCAAATTTCTTTCCGATTACGAGACCAACCATACAGATTACAAATGTGACCGCTGCAATTATCAGCGATGCTACAAGTGCCATCAGCCAATTATAATCGGCGATTGTAAAGCCGACAGAAAGTGCGTCAATCGAGGTTGCAACACCCTGAATCAGAAGTGCACCTACTCCAAGACCTGTACTTTCCTCTTCGGAATCACCTTTCTTAGTTCCCTCAGCAATCATTCTTCCGCCTATAAAGCCTAGAAGAATCAGTGCGATCCAGGGAATAAGTTTCTCAAATGCCGTGAAATATTGAACGATCGTATGTACACATATCCATCCTATCATCGGCATCAAAGCCTGGAATCCAGCGAATACGCCTGCAATTCCACACATCTTTCCTTTACGCATCTTCGGCTCATTGAGACCGTTTGCCATGGAAACCGAAAATGCATCCATCGCCAGTCCTACACCAAGAAGTACGCTGTTGAAGAAGAACAGAAAGCTCCACTCCATATAAATATCTACCTCCAATAAAGTTAGTAGCAAAAACCCAAGTACGACTGAGAAGCCGAACTTGGGTGTATAAACCAGATATACGACACTTGTACAGCTTTACAGTTATACATGAGTCTCGCAATTTAAAACAAGCCAGATGTAGCCGCTTTTGCAGTCTGTTAAGAGACACTTACGCTACAATCAGGATGTTGACTTGCTACGCGTCAGACGCGCTTGCTACTCCCTCACGGGATATTCACTAGTGAGAATTATATCACCTGAGATTTACTCTGTCAAGCTTTTTTAAGCAAGATTTTTTCTACTTTCGGCTCGAAAATGCTGTTTTTGGGACAAAAAAATATATTTGTGAAGATGCGCATGCACATAAAAAGTCCCGTCTCACTACAATATGAGACAGGACCCACTCATTATTACTTGACTACTGAAAGTTTTGCCGCTGTGTAGGTGTTCTCCATCAGCATTGCTATTGTCATCGGTCCGACTCCGCCTGGAACAGGAGTTATATAGCCCGCAACCTTGGATGCCGCCTTGAAATCAACGTCTCCACAGAGCTTTCCATTGGCGTCACGGTTCATTCCGACGTCAATAACGATCGCTCCTGGCTTTATCATATCGCCAGTTATGAGCTTTTGTTTGCCTACAGCCGCTACAAGAATATCTGCTTCACGGCAAATGTCTCCAAGATTCTCTGTCTTGGAATGGCAAACGGTTACAGTTCCGTTGGCTTGGAGCAGAAGCATAGCCATTGGCTTGCCTACAATGTTGCTTCTTCCGACCACGACGCACCTCTTACCTGCTACATCAGTGCCTGTCGACTTTATCAGCTCCATTACTCCTGCAGGAGTGCAAGGTGCAAAGTCGCCGCCACCGGTGACGAGTTTACCGACGTTTATCGGATGGAAGCAGTCGACATCCTTTTTAGGATTGATTGCCGCTATAATTTCATCTTCATCGATATGCTTGGGAAGCGGGAGCTGAACAAGGATTCCATGGATATTGGGATCACGGTTGAGTGTATCGATAAGTTCCAAAAGAACTATCTCAGGCGTTTCAGCCGGGAGAACGTGCTCAAACGACTTGAAGCCGACCTCCTCGCATGCTTTCTTCTTGTTTCTTACGTATATTTTCGATGCCGGATCGTTTCCGACGAGGACTACTGCGAGACCCGGAACAATCTTCGAAGTCTTCTGAAATCTGATTGCGTCCTTGCGTATTCTTTCCTTGACTGCCGCCGCAACGGCTTTTCCATCTATAATTTCTGCCATATGATTCCCCTTTGTTTTCTATAATACTTTATTCTTTTGGTTCGTTTTCTGCTTCTGCTTCAGATTCCTGTTCAGGCTCTGCCACGACGGGATCTTCCACAGATTCCGGAATCTCCTCAGGCTCAGTAGCCTCAGTTTCTTCTGGCTCTGATTCTGCTTCCTCCGGCTCTGACTCTTCTTCCTCTGCTATCTCTTCCTCGCCATCGCTCAGGAACTCATCCGCAAGTATATGCTGATTCTCATCAACGATATGCTCATCCTCTTCAAGGCTTTCATTCTGACCTTTCTTCGTCTTCTTGTAGGCTTCCTTGAGAAACGCCTTTGACTCGTCGGTATCGCAATAGAGGACATATCCGCCGAGCTTCTTTCCTCTTACATGCATGTAGATAAGCATTATAACGGCAAACATGAAGCAGGCACCAGCAAGAAGCTGCGAAACCTTGAGAGAAATAACATCATTATTGATAAGATACAAGCTGTCCGTTCTTAAGCCCTCAATCCAGAATCTGCCGAAGCCGTACCAGCCGATGTACATCAGGAACAGCTGTCCATCGAATTTACGGTGCTTCGAGTAGATATGAAGAAGAATGAAGCCTAAAAGGCACCAGAGCGATTCATACAAGAAGCACGGGTGCGCAATCATACTGAGCGCACGGTTCGTGACTACTGATGTATTGTCAGGGTAGACAAAGTAGTAGATTCCGTTGAGGATGCTCTTTGAAACCATGCCCCAAGGAAGATTGGCTGCTGAAAATGTCTCAGAATAACCGTAAGCCTCCTGATTGAAGAAGTTACCCCAACGTCCCAGGCACTGACCGATGAGGAATCCCATTCCGGCAAGGTCAAGCATAGGTGCAAGCTTGACTTTACGGATTTTTGCCATTATTCCGCCGATGAGAAGACCTCCGATGATTCCGCCATAGATAGCAAGTCCACCGTCACGGATATTGAATATAAGCGAGAAGTCAAGTGTGCCCTCCTCTGTCATATAATTATCAATGCTGAATATAACATAGTAGAGCCTGGCTCCGATAATTCCGCCGATAAGACCGGCGAGAACAGTGTCGGTCACTCTGTCAATATCAAGACCGAATTTTTTGCATCTTGAAAAGGCGTATATCATTGCCAGAACCATTCCAAGAGCTATCAGGAAGCCATACCAGTATATATCGAGATTGATTCCCGGAATTGTGAACATTACGTTGTCAATAGATAATCCATTCGGAAAAAGCTTTGTAAAAAGCGTACTGTTCGGAAAATAGATAACATTGCCGTCGCTGTCTAAGAGTTCACGGACAAAGTCAGAAGTCATTGCTAAGGTCATACTGAGAATACCTTTCGTATAAATTTGGTGCGTAAATCCTTACCACCTACGATATTGTATCACAATACGTGATTTAATGCAAGAGTTACACGTTAATTTCATCTTTCAGAGTCAGTAATCATATATATCTACCGAGGGAATATTACCATACAAAAAAATTCAAGCGCACATCGGAATATGCGCTTGAATCTATACGACATAAGTAAGACAGCTCAGATGTCCATTTCCTTGATCTTCTTGAGGCAAGCGGGGCAAATATGCTTGTTGCCAAAAGGAATGATGTCCTCACCCTCACCACAAAGAGCGCAGGAGTTGGAATACTTTCTCAGAATGATGTTGTCACCATCGGTCAGAATCTCGATGGGATCCTTGATGTTAAGATCCATAGACTTTCTTAGTTCCATGGGGATGACAATTCTTCCAAGCTCGTCGATTCTTCTTACAATACCAGTTGATTTCATAATGTCGTACCTCCTTGACGTTTATACAAATATTATACAGCATAATTCGACATAATGCAAGTACCAAACGAGGTAAAATTTCAGAAATTGGTGTGAAAAGGCAATTTTTATGTCATCTTATGAAAGGAGTATTAAGTATGATAGATTTTATACTTGCGGGAATAATCGCAATCTCCTGCATTTATGGCTTTATTAACGGCGGAGCGGATGCTGTCTCCAACGCTGTCCTAACCAGCGGACAAACTGCGGTCACGCTTACTTTAAGTATCTTAGGAGCAATGGCCACCTGGGGAGGAGTAATGAAACTGGCAGAAAAAAGTGGGCTTACAGACAAGATTGCTCGACTGATAAGTCCGTTTATAAGTCTTATATTCCGTGGCATTGACAAGAATTCCAAGGCATTCAAAGCCATTGCCATGAATATAACAGCAAATCTCTTCGGTCTCGGAAACGCCGCAACGCCTTTGGGAATCGAAGCGATGAAAGAGCTTCAAAAAGAAGATAACTGCTGTGAAATTGCATCAAGAAATATGGTGCTTCTGACAGTCATCAACACGTCTTCAATAGAGCTGATACCCTCAACCGTTGCCACGCTCAGGCTTACATACGGGAGCAAATCGCCTATGGAAATATTGCCATGCGTACTGATGGTATCGATTCTCTCGCTTGGTGCAGCTATAACATGCTCATATGTTTTTGACGGAATAGGACGGAAGAAATGAATATCACCAGCCTGGTAATTCCGGTATTTGTTCTAGGAGTAATTCTATACGGTCTCCACAAAAAAGTCGGAGTTTTTGACACATTTATAACCGGTGCCAAGGAGAACATTCTAGTCTGCTTTGACATACTCCCCTCTTTGGTCGCTCTTATGCTTAGTGTTGAAATGTTCAAAGCTTCGGGTGCGCTTTCTGCTCTGACTGAACTTATTGAGCCAATCACATCGCTTATAGGTATACCGTCAGAATGTGTACCTCTTGCACTTATGAGACCAGTTTCTGGGAGCGGTGCGCTTTCGATGCTCGACAGCATTCTATCTGAATACGGTGCTGACAGCTTTATCGGACGAGTTGCAAGCGTATTGATGGGTTCAACTGAAACCACATTATACACTGTTGCGGTATACTTCGGAGCCGTAAAAATAAAGAAAACACGCCATGCTCTGCCCTCGGCACTTGTGGGCGATTTCACGGCGTTTATTCTTTCGGCATTGGCTGTGAGACTATTTCTCGGGGAATAAATCAGCGTTCCACTATTCTCTCAATATGAAAAGCCTTGCCGGTTTTCTCATCGAATTCAACCATAACAGCATTGATGAAGCAAGGGGTATCAGCTTCCATGAATCTTACAGGATAATTAAGCCTCTGCTTTTCGATTGCAATTTCTTTATTGACTCCCAGGACAGATTCTTCCGGTCCGGTCATTCCTACGTCGGTTATATATGCCGTTCCGCCGTACAGGATAGCTTCATCAGCAGTCTGGACGTGGGTGTGGGTTCCGAAAACTCCGGTGACTCTTCCGGCAAGGTAGTATCCGAGTGCTTTCTTTTCGGCTGTAGCTTCGGCATGGAAATCGACAAAGATATTTTTGGTTTCGATCTTGGATAATACCTCGTCAATAGTTCTGAAAGGGTTGGCAAGCGGCTCCATATATATAACGCCCATCAGGTTTACTACTGCTATCTGGCACCTGCCCATATCGAGAGTGCATACTCCCTTTCCGCATACCTCGTCAGAATAATTTGCAGGTCTCAGAAGATAAGGGACAGTGTCGAATATCTGAACCGATTCACGCCTTTTGAATGCGTGATTGCCGGTTGTGATGACATCCGCACCGATTCTTGTGAGAAAATCGCAGGAATGTACGGTTATACCGTTGCCGGAGGCGGAATTCTCACCATTGATGACGGTTACGTCAATATTATATCTGCGCTTGATATCACGTAGCTTTGATGCCAGGAAGTCGCAGCCTGTCTGCGAAACGACATCACCTATCATCAAAAGTCTCATTCTGAACCCTCCTTGAAGCCCCAGCCATCTACTCCTGAACGACGGAGTGCTCCGAAAATACGGTCGGTGAAGCCTTTGTCATCATGCTCACGCTCTCTTAAGAAATCTTTCATTTCCTGACGCTTGGTTACTCCGTCTGCGGGGCATTCTGACTTTACTATCTCTATATTATTTCGCCTTGCAGCGTTTTTAATCTCTCTTTCAGGCGCAAAGACAAGCGGTCTGATAATAGTGATATCGCTTCTGTCGAGATACGTTTTGGGAGAGAAGCAACCGATTCTCCCCTCAATAAACAGGTTCATCATGAATGTCTCGACGACGTCGTTATAATGATGACCGAGTGCTACTTTGTTGCAGCCTAACTCTTTCGCCTTGCTGTTAAGTGCTCCCCTGCGCATATTGGCACAGAGTGAACAGGGATTGGATTCTTTTCTTATATCAAAAACTATGCTTCCAATATCGGTTTTTTCAATAACGTATGGAACGTCATATTCTTTACAAAGATTTGCAACAGGAGAATAATCAGTTTCATTGCCGCCAAACTGAGGATCGATTGTGAGAGCCGTTATATCATAATCTATTCCTATGAATTGTCTGAGTCGAATAAGCCCCATAAGCAGGACAAGGCTGTCTTTTCCACCTGATACACCTACCGCTATTTTATCGCCATCCTGAATCAGGTCAAATTCCGTTATCGCTTTTCTCATATATCCTAAAATTTTCTGCATAACAATTTCCTTTCTATATTCTGTATTATATCATAAATCCAACGTTTTGAAAAGGGATTTATGCCAAAAAGTGAAATAAGAGAGGACAAAGTCACTCTCTTACTCCACCATTTACTTGGAACATTATATTATGAAGACAACTGTCAAAGTTAGTAGTGCAGGTTGCCAAAAGAGAAGTCCAATTTATGTCGCTCTCGTTTACAGCCTTACATTATTATATTATACCGATTTTTCTGAAAAAGTAAAGTGTCAAAATCGCCGAATATTTGCATTTTTGAGCCCGTTTCATGGTTATATTGCACGATTTCAAGGCTGTGATATTAAATTTTGAAACGGTTTTCGCGATACCGGCATGATGACAGAAAATGGCGATAACAATCCCTCCGTCTATAATTTCGACGGAGGGATGTGAAAGTGTCGACAAAATTACTTTGAAAGTCTTTCCTTGAGAGCGTTGAGCTCGTAAGCCATTTCCTTAGGAAGCTTGTCGCCAAATCTTGAGTAGAACTCTTCGATGCTCTTGGTGTCTTCAAGCCAGAGATCCTTATCAACGGAGAGAAGATCCGCAATTGTATCAACGGTGATACCATCAAGACCCTCAATATTGATATCCTCAGGCTTGGGCTCATAGCCAATAGGAGTTTCAACAGCGTCAACAGTTCCCTCGCAACGGCTGATGATCCAGTCGAGAACTCTCATGTTGTCGCCGAAACCAGGCCAGATGAAGTTGCCCTCGTCGTCGGTTCTGAACCAGTTAACATGGAAAATCTTAGGAGCCTTATCGCCAAGGATCTTGCCCATTTCAAGCCAGTGTGCCCAGTAGTCGCCCATGTTGTATCCGCAGAACGGAAGCATAGCCATCGGGTCACGTCTTACAACGCCTACAGCACCTGCTGCAGCTGCAGTGGTCTCGGAAGCCATGATGGAGCCTACGAATGTACCATGCTGCCAGTTGAACGACTGGTAAACTAACGGAGCGGTCTTGGCACGTCTTCCGCCGAAGATCATTGCGCTTATCGGAACGCCCTGAGGATTGTTGAACTCAGGAGAAATGCAGGGGCAATTCTCTGCGGGAGCAGTGAATCTAGAATTCGGGTGAGCAAGCTTGTTGCCAGCAGCGGTGTACTCAACGCCGTTGACTTTCTCGCCTTTCCACTCGGTTGCATTGACCGGCGGCTCCTTGGTGAGCTTCTCCCACCAAACGGTGTTGTCATCATTGTTGATTGCAACATTGGTGAAGATTGTATTCTTTCTTGTAGAAGCAAGAGCATTGTAGTTGGACTTTTCGTTGGTGCCAGGAGCTACGCCAAAGAAGCCATTCTCAGGGTTGATAGCGTAGAGTCTTCCGTCCTCGCCGGGCTTGAGCCAAGCGATATCGTCACCGACTGTCCAGACTTTATAGCCTTTCTTCTTGTAGCCCTCCGGAGGAATGAGCATTGCAAGGTTGGTCTTGCCGCAAGCAGACGGGAATGCAGCAGTAACATAAACTACTTCTCCGTTAGGCTTCTCGATGCCGAGAATAAGCATATGCTCAGCCATCCAGCCCTCGTTCTTGCCCTGGTAAGAAGCAATTCTCAAAGCAAAGCACTTCTTGCCGAGGAGAACATTTCCGCCGTATGCAGAGTTGATTGACCAGATTGTGTTATCTTCAGGGAACTGGACTATGTATCTCTTCTCAGGGTCAACATCAGCCTTGGAATGTAGACCTCTTACAAAGTCATCAGAAGTGTCGCCGAGGTTCTTGAAAGCATCGGCACCCATTCTGGTCATGATAGCCATGTTGAGTACGACATAGATGGAGTCGGTAACCTCAACGCCAACCTTTGCGAGAGGCGATCCGATAGGTCCCATCGAATAAGGAATTACGTACATTGTTCTGCCCTTCATAACTCCGTCGTAAAGCGGAGTGAGCATTGCATACATTTCCTTAGGATCCATCCAGTTGTTTGTCGGTCCTGCATCTTCTTTCTTGCGGGTGCAGATGAAAGTTCTGTCTTCAACTCTTGCAACATCATTGGGCTTGGTTCTGTGATAGAGGCACCCGGGAAGCTTCTCAGGGTTGAGAGCGATCATTTCGCCGGTCTCACAAGCCTCACGGCGGAGGTCATTGAGCTGATCCTCGCTGCCATCGATCCAGACAACCTGGTCAGGCTTGGTCAAAGCTATCATTTCATCAACCCACTTGTTGACATTAGGGTTTTTTGTCAGTGTAGCCATAGTAGATATCTCCTTTGTTATCATTTACGCCACGATAAAATCGTCAGATTCTATCGTATGCGCATATGTTTTCGGGTACAGAGCCGGGTTTCAATAAAATCCAAACTCTCCTCGATTACAATCATACACCCTTTCTGTCAAGAAATCAAGCATAAAATATAACTTTCACCGATTTTTCAGATAGCTTCACCCATAAAAAGCCAAAATTTATCAATGTTTTATCAGAATCTGTCATTGCATTCGGAAAGCCTCCCGATAAAAAATCGAGAGGCTTTCTTTCATACGAAGAATATCTTTGACAGTGCAAGTCTTAACGGCTTGCATATTCCTATGATTATCAGCATCATTCCAAGTATAAAGAACGCTGCAAGCGGAAATCCCGACCAGCCGACGAAGCTTACACTCTCGAAAGTGATTGAGATAAACATCTCAATAAGCGAGATATAGCCTCCAATTGCAATAAGCGCGCCGCCAATTATGAATAGGTGTCCTCGCTTGACATATCGCAGAAGTGTCACCACTGTCGTCACAATTATGCCGGCGATGCCTGCTATCGGGAAAGCGAGGCTTAGGAACCACCCGCCATTAACTGTAAGGTCTATATACAGAAGATACAGTATTATCGATGCGAACGCTATCGGTGTGAAGATGACAGGATTCGGATGCTGGAACCATTCCGGAAGTGCGAACGATACGTAGGTTATTGCCAGTGCACCTACAACATAGCCTGACCAGGTTATAGAACCTGAAATGTTGAAGTCAATCATAGTTACCATCAAGACAACGAGTATATAGCAGACGGTGACGATTAGCATTACTGCCGAACGGACACTTTTTCTGGTGACACGTTTGAATTCGGGGTAAGGTCTCTCTGCCTCTTCCTGCTTTATATCAGGATGATACACAGGAGTCAGGCAAAGCGGACAGACATGCTCGCTGTCCTTAAGCTCAACTCCACATTTAACACAATACATAGTCCACCTCCAATGATCATTCGGCATCGCGCCGGTTGCTTTCCACAGTCACCTTTATGCCAAGCTTGACAAGATTCGTGAAAAAAGCTCTTTCAAGCTCCGGCTCAATGGAACTTCTGACAAAGTTGATTCTCATTTCATTGCCATATGTGCAGACACCGCAGTTATACGGCGACGAAGAGCGCACACCCGGGAAAATGTCAAAACGTCTGACATGCTTTTTAATCTCGTCAGGCATATCTACAATTCCGAGATTCGATATAGACAAGCAGGACTGACCCTCTCCAAGCTGATAAAAAGCTATACGCATACCGATATTCTTTATAAACAGCGGTATAATCTTTAATCCTTTTACAAGCTCAGCATTGACATTAGGCGTAAATTCCGCCTGCATGTTCTTTTTTGTGAGCTTGAGCGCGAGCTGATGGCTGATTATAGAAACCAGTTCATCCAGCTCATAATCTCCCATTCTCGGATCTACTCCAACATTAATGAAGAGCGAGAAATTACGCATTGTTTTGCTTGGGAAGAGCTTTCGCAGGTTTACGGGAATCTGAACGCGAACCAGCTTCTGCTTGCTGCGCTTCTTCTGGTGAGTTTTCTGTACTTCAATAATGGATTTTACCATTACCGCCGCCAGGAATGCGGTGATAGTGACTCCCCTGCTTTTTGCAGTTTTATGAATTTCAGATGCATCTACAGTGCCGGTTGTAATATTTATGAATCCATCCGGCTCAGCAGTTCCATTAAGGCGGTAGGATTTGCTGAAATCCCTTTTTGAGCTGACATTGCCTCGGTTTTTGAGGAAACTGTCCTCAATCTCTTCCGGTTCCGGATAGGACTGTCTGCTGAGAACTCCCTTTTCGGCTGAGATTCTGACATCATACTTCTGAGTGAAGTATTCGGCAAGAAGTGTTTTCAAAAAGATGATTCCACCGGTGCCATCGGTTACAGCGTGGAAGAATTCTATTGCTATTCTCTTATTATAGTAGAGCACCCTTATGGCGCATTTCTTGACATCGCCAAAAACACGGCTCACGAAAGGACAGCTTCCCTCCTGAACCAGCTCAAGAGGCTTCTTAAGCTCTTCAAGATAGTACCAGAAGAAACCGGTTTTGAGTCTTGCGGCTATCGTCGGGAATCTGCCTATTGTAACATTGAGTGCCGATTGCAGGATGACAGGGTCAACTTTTTCATCCAGCTCTACAGACACTCTGAACATGTTGTACCAGCCCTTGCGCTTGGATGCCGGGAAAATCTTTGCGGCGTTGTCAAGGCGAACCCACCTTGCGGTGGATATAGGTATAAGCTCACCTATGAAATCCCTGATAGTGTCGTAGTCAGATTTGCGCTCCTTGACATCATACAATACATAAGCATGCCACATTCTGTCCGCTATAATGAGCTTTGAGCGGTTGCCGCTATGCAAAAGCTTCTGATGAAGACGGGTTGAATCGTCAAGAAGAATTTCGTAACTGCCGACAAAGATAAGCGACGGTGGGAGCTTTGTGCCCTCTTCAAATAAAAGCGGCGAAACATAGGGATTTGTCCTGTCATCAGTGTAGCTATCCGTGTAAAAATTGAGCTGTCCAATGGTTAAAGTCGGATCGACTTCTTTATTTGTCTCAATGGAATCACCAGATGCTGTTAAATCCGTCCAAGGTGAAATTGCAATTATTCCCGCAGGCTGAGAAAGTCCCAGTTCATTGAGCTTAAGACAAAGACTGTAGCAAAGCCCTCCTCCTGCTGATTCACCTGCCAAGATGATTCTATCTGATGGGAATCCGCTGTCGATGAGGTATTTATATGAGGCGAGGGCATCATCAAGTGCCGCAGGGAATTTATTTTCAGGTGCAAGACGATATGCACAGCAGAAGACCTTGAGTCCGTATTCGGAAGCAAGTTTTGATCCGAAACCCCTGGCATATTCAAGACCACCGCAGGTATAGCCTCCACCATGGAGATAGAGAATCACGCCTGCAGAGCTACATTCATCAGGAATTACCCACTCACAGGAAAAGTCCGGAAAGTCCTGTTGAATGGTTCTAACAGATTTATGTTCAACAAAAGCCATGAGGTCGCCAAGTAAATCCTGAGCTTTTCTGGCTTGCTCAAGAGTACTGCCGACAAGCTTTGGCTTTAGGATGCTTAGTTGTGAGCGAAAAAATTTCTCTGTCAATATATCGCCTCCGTTTTTGCTATATTTTATAGCTCTATTGTAGCATATTCGGAGGGATTTAGCAAGAGCCATAAAAAATCGCCGCCCCGATTTGTGGGACGGCGATATTATTCTACTTAGGAACAGATTACTTCTTGTCCTTGATTGCAGCCTGAGCAGCAGCAAGACGGGCAATCGGAACTCTGAACGGTGAGCAGGAAACATAGTCAAGACCGATGTTGTGGCAGAACTCGATAGAGCTCGGATCGCCACCGTGCTCGCCGCAGATACCGCAGTGGAGCTCGGGTCTGGTCTTCTTGCCAAGGGTTACAGCCATATCCATAAGCTTGCCAACACCGGTGGTGTCGAGACGAGCGAACGGATCGGACTCGTAAATCTTGTGCTCATAGTATGTAGGGAGGAACTTGCCTGCATCGTCACGGCTGAAGCCGAATGTCATCTGAGTGAGGTCGTTGGTGCCGAAGCAGAAGAACTCAGCCTCAGTAGCAATCTCGTCAGCTGTAAGAGCAGCTCTCGGGATTTCGATCATGGTACCAACCTCATACTTGAGATCAACGCCTGCTGCCTTGATAACCTCATCGGCAGTCTTGACAACTACATCCTTGACGAACTTGAGTTCCTTGACCTCGCCTACTAACGGAATCATGATCTCGGGAACGATGTTCCAGTCGGGATGCTTAGCCTGAACATTGATAGCAGCCTTAATAACCGCGTTGGTCTGCATAACTGCGATCTCAGGATATGTTACAGTAAGACGGCATCCACGATGACCCATCATCGGGTTGAACTCATGGAGGTCATTGATAACCTGCTTGATATAAGCAACGCTCTTGCCCTGGGTTTCAGCTAAAGCTTCAATGTCAGCTTCCTCAGTAGGAACGAATTCATGAAGCGGAGGATCAAGGAATCTGATGGTTACAGGATATCCGCCGAGAGCTTCAAAGAGTCCCTCGAAGTCAGCCTGCTGCATAGGCTCGATCTTGGCGAGAGCCTTTTCTCTTTCCTCAACAGTCTCGGAGCAGATCATTTCTCTGAATGCGCCGATTCTGTCAGGATCGAAGAACATGTGCTCAGTACGGCAGAGACCGATTCCCTGTGCGCCGAAAGCAGCTGCCTGCTTGGCATCCTTAGGAGTATCAGCATTGGTTCTTACACCGAGCTTCTTGTACTTGTCTGCCATAGCCATGATTCTTCCGAAGTAGCCGGAGTTAGGATCAGCAGGAACGGTGGGAATAATCTCGTCATAGATGTTACCGGTGGAGCCATCGAGAGAGATAGGATCGCCCTCATGATATACCTTGCCAGCGAGAGTGAACTGCTTGTTCTCTTCATCCATCTTGATGTCGCCGCAGCCGGAAACACAGCAGGTTCCCATTCCTCTTGCTACAACAGCAGCATGGGAGGTCTGTCCGCCTCTTACAGTGAGGATACCCTGAGCATACTTCATGCCCTCGATGTCCTCAGGAGAGGTTTCAAGTCTTACGAGAACTACTTTCTCCTTGTTCTTGCCGTGCTCTACAGCGTCTTCTGCAGTGAATACGATTGTACCAGCAGCAGCTCCAGGAGAAGCGGCAATACCCTTGCCAACAGGATTAGCTTTCTTTAGGGCAGTAGGATCAAATGTCGGGTGGAGGAGCATGTCGAGGCTCTTGGCATCGATCTGCATGAGAGCTTCTTCCTCAGTGATCATACCCTCGTCGATAAGGTCACATGCAATCTTGATAGCAGCCTGAGCTGTTCTCTTACCATTTCTGGTCTGAAGCATATAGAGCTTGCCGTGCTCAACGGTGAACTCCATATCCTGCATGTCTCTGTAGTGATTCTCAAGAGTCTTGCATACGTCTGTGAACTGCTTGAATGCTTCAGGGAACTTCTGCTCCATTTCAGAAATGTGCATAGGAGTTCTTACGCCTGCAACAACGTCCTCGCCCTGTGCATTGGTGAGGAATTCGCCATAGAGACCCTTGTTACCGGTAGATGGGTCACGAGTGAATGCAACACCAGTACCGCAATCATCGCCCATGTTGCCGAATGCCATCATCTGTACGTTAACGGCAGTACCCCATGAATAAGGAATGTCGTGATCCATACGATAAACATTGGCTCTGGGGTTGTCCCATGAACGGAATACTGCTCTGATTGCTTCGTAAAGCTGTTCCTTAGGATCATCAGGGAAGTCCTTGCCAAGCTGTGCCTTGTACTCAGCCTTGAACTGGTTGGCAAGGTTGTGAAGATCGTCAGCATCGAGCTCTACGTCGTAAACAACGCCTTTCTCCTGCTTCATCTTGTCGATAAGCTTTTCAAAATGCTTCTTTCCGACTTCCATAACGACGTCGGAGAACATCTGGATGAATCTTCTGTAGCAGTCCCAAGCCCATCTGGGGTTTCCGGACTTCTCGGCGATGACGTTAACAACGTCTTCGTTAAGACCGAGATTAAGAATCGTATCCATCATACCAGGCATAGAAGCTCTTGCACCGGAACGGACGGAAACGAGAAGAGGATTTTCCTTGTCGCCGAACTTCTTACCGGTGATCTGCTCCATCTTCTCAACATACTCCATGATTTCAGCCATGATCTCATCATTGATTACACGACCATCCTCATAGTACTGGGTGCAGGCTTCGGTGGAAATTGTGAAGCCCTGAGGAACAGGGAGACCGATATTGGTCATCTCAGCGAGATTTGCGCCCTTTCCGCCGAGGAGCTCACGCATGTTAGCGTTGCCTTCAGTGAAAAGGTAACAATACTTTTTACTCATACTTTTTTACCTCCAAGTTATTTGACCGATTTCATTCGATTTTGCCCATAAAACGGTTACAATAATTATATCAGATACTTCTCATTTTTTCCATACCCTTTGAAGAAAAAATATGACAAATTACAAGCACAAAAATTGTGCATTTTTATACAAAATGCATTGTAGAATAGCTCTTGAAAGAATTTTTCGTTTGCGTTATAATAAAATGGGTTAGAATGAGTGAGTAAAACTAGACTTAGATTCGATTATGGAGGCAGCAATGGAGAACGCAATTATACTCGCCGCCGGTGCGGGAAAAAGGATGCATACAGACAAGCCGAAAGTGCTTATGGAGGTTTTGGGTAAGCCGATGCTCTCATGGGTAACGGAAGCCTGCGAAAATGCCGGAATCGAAAATATATGCGTAGTCAAGGGCTACGGTGCAGAAGAAATAGACAGCTATCTTGATGGAAAATATGAAACTGCTTTTCAGTCACAGAGGCTTGGAACCGGTCATGCGGTTATGTGTGCCAGTGAATTCCTTGAAAAAAATCCAGACAGCCACACTTTAGTAGCCTGCGGCGACTCTCCTTTCATCGATTTCAAGACGATAAGAGCAGCTCTTGAATTTCATAAACTGAGTGGAAGTGCGGCGACTGTTATCACCGCCGACTCCCCTAACCCATATGGCTACGGAAGAATAGTCAGAAAAGGCGGAGAGCTGAGTGCAATAATTGAAGAAAGGGACTGCACTCCGAAAGAGAGAAAAATCCGTGAGATTAATTCCGGGTGCTACTGGTTTGATACCGAGAAGCTTCTTGAATTTCTGCCGATGCTGACCCGTGAAAACGCTCAAGGCGAGTATTACCTGACTGATACGGTTGCGTTGATGACTTCAAATGGCTTGAAAGTAACCGCATTCAAAACTGATAATTCCGACGCAGTTCTGGGTGCAAACGACCGCAAAGGTCTTCTCAAGCTAAATGACATTGCGAGAAAGAGGATTATAGAACGTCATCTTGAAAACGGCGTTGAGTTTATCACTACCGATGGAATTACAATTTCACCTGACGTCAGGATTGGCGCAGGAACCAAGGTTTTACAATCCACTATTCTTACAGGCAATACTGTTATCGGGCAAAACTGCGTTATAGGTCCCAATTCGAGGCTTGAAGATACAATTGTCGGGGATGATTCGACACTTGATAATGTTGTGGCTCATGATGCCACTGTCGGATCGCATGTTTCCGTGGGTCCGTTTGTACAGCTGAGAGCCGGAACTGTTATCAAAGACTATGCCCATGTTGGGGATTTCGTTGAGATAAAGAACTCGGTTATTGGCGAGGGAACGGCTGTCGCACATCTTACATATGTCGGTGACAGCGATGTCGGAAAGAACGTCAATTTCGGCTGTGGAGTTGTGACTGTCAACTATGATGGAACCAACAAGGCAAGATGCACTATTGGCGACAACGCATTTATCGGGTGCAATACAAATCTGATTGCTCCAGTCACCGTTGGCAACTGTGCTTACACTGCGGCAGGATCAACAGTAAACAAGAGTGTTCCGGACGGTGCTCTGGCTATTGAACGTTCAAAGCTAGAGATAAAAGAGGGCTATTCCGAAAGAAAGCTTGCAAGGTACATTGAAAAAGGCAAGAAGCTTGAAGAAAAGCTCAAGGACTGATTCAGAATAAATATTACTATTCACCCGCCCAGCTTCGGCTGTGCGGGTTGAAGTCATGAACGGAGGATATACAATGGGGTTATTTACTAAGAAGAAAGAGACGTCAGGAAGCATTGAATGGCTGATTGTTGGTCTTGGAAATCCAGGATCTCAGTATGAGAGAACCAGGCACAACTGTGGTTGGCTTACGGCTGACAAGCTGGCGGAGAAATACAATGTCAAGCTCAAGAAGCTCAAGTTCAAGTCGCTCTGCGCAGAAGCTACTATCTCAGGGAAGAAGTGCCTTATCATGAAGCCGACAACTATGATGAATTCTAGCGGCGAGGCTGTTGTTGAGGCTATGAATTTCTATAAGATTCCGATTGAGAACGTGCTTGTAGTCTGTGATGATATCTCTTTGGATTTGGGCAAGCTTCGCATCAAGAGAAAGGGCTCTGACGGAGGTCAGAAAGGGCTTCGGAGCATCATATACTTGAGTGGAAAGGACACTTTCCCGAGAGTAAAAATCGGAATAGGTGCAAAACCGAATCCTGAATATGACCTGGCGACCTGGGTTCTTTCAAGATTTACCGACAAAGAGTTTGTAACCATGAATGAAGCTTTTGACAAGGCTATCGCAGGCGTAGAACTTATCGTTGATGGTAAGATCGATGAAGCAATGAATAGGCTAAACTAAGAGGAACAATATGAGTATATTTTATGATACCATAGACAGGCTATCGTTTTTGCGAGAGCTCAACCAGGCAGTTAAATCAGGACAACTCCCCGCATCTGTGACGGGGCTTTCCTACGTGCACAAGGCACATGCTGTTCTCAGTCTGTCGCAGGAGAAAACCGTTCTGGTAATTACTCCTGACGACGCGAGCACAGTCAGAATGGTCTCCGACATAAATGAAATGGCGGGAAAAGAAATCGCATGTCAGTTTCCTGCAAGGGACATAATCTTAGCTGACGTTGATGCCGTTTCCCGTGAATATGAGCAGAAGAGAATCTATGCTCTTGAAAAGCTTCAGAACGGGTCGGCGAGAGTACTTATCGGCAGTGCAGAAGCATGTCTTGAGGGAACTATTCCTCCGGAAGTACTCAGAGATATGAGCTTTACCCTATCCCCTGCTGATTCCATTGACACCGGGAAGCTTTCAGAAAAGCTCACCGAAATGGGATATACACGCTATCCGCAGACTGAGGGAGTCGGACAATTTTCCATAAGAGGCTCTATTGTCGACATCTTCCCCGTTGGAATGAGTATGCCTATAAGACTGGAGCTATGGGGAGACGAGATTGACACAGTTTCAACATTCGATATTGAGTCTCAGAGGCGTTTTGACACAATAAAGACAGTCACAATATCACCCGCAAAGGAGCTACTGATTTCAAATGAAAACCTCTCTTTTGAGATTAAAGAGCTTCTTGAGAAAGTCTCTGGCAAGCGTTCTGCAGAGATCAAAAAGCATCTGAATCAGGATCTGGATCTTATCAATTCTGGAGTTATGCCAGCCAGCCTTGACAAATACTACAAGCAGATTTACGGCGAGACCAGCACTGTCTTTGACTATTTCGATGATGGAGTCTGCGTTATCTGCGAGTACTCTGATGTTCTGGATAAGGCAAAGGATGTAACATCCCAGCTTAATGAAGATATAAAGCTACTCTATGAAGACGGAATCCTCTTCAAAGAAATGACAGGATTTATGCTTGAGCCGTCACAGCTATTTCAGAAAGCAATCAGAATGGGTTGCGTCTATCTCGACACGTTTATGCACGGGTCGGATGTAAGACTTAAGAAGCTTATCTCTGCTGAGGCTTATCAGTCTTCAGTGTGGAGTGGTGATTCTGCTACGCTTGATGACGAAATTGAGAACTACATATCCCGTAGCTTCTGCGTGGTTGTCCTTGTCGGAAGCACTAAGGCGGCAAGCATAGTCTCTCAGGATATCGAGAGAAACGGATATAAGGTTCAAAGGCTCAACGACAAGTCTGTTTACTCTGAGGAGCTTGTGTATGTCGGAGTCGGGTGTCTTTCGGGAGGATTTGAATACCCTACCGCTAAGTTCGCAGTCATCACACAGCAAAAGGTATTTACCGCAAGAAAGAGAAGTAAAAAGCGTCCCGATAATTCGGAACGGATCCACAGCATTTCAGACATATCTAAAGGAGATTTAGTTGTCCACAGCCTGCACGGAATTGGCAGGTTTGAGGGGATCTCGAATATCGAGACTAACGGAGTTATCAAAGACTATATCACCATAAAATATGCCGGAACTGATGTATTGTACGTCCCTGTCACTCAGCTCGACATGGTTTCAAAATATGTAGGTACATCGGATGATGATAATGTCAAGCTCAGTAAATTAGGCGGAACCGAATGGGCGAAAACGAGAGCAAGAGTCAAGAAAGCCTGCAAGGACATGGCAGATGAGCTCATCAAGCTTTACGCTCAAAGACAGCTTGCAAAGGGCTATGCTTTCTCTGAGGACAGCGTCTGGCAGACAGAGTTTGAAGAGAGATTTGAGTATCAGGAAACTGATGACCAGCTTCGCTCTATCCAAGAAATTAAAGCTGATATGCAGAAGTCGGTTCCTATGGACAGACTTCTCTGCGGAGACGTCGGATTCGGAAAAACTGAGGTTGCTCTCCGGGCTGCGATGAAATGCATTCTCGACGGAAAGCAGTGCGCTATCCTCGTCCCGACAACGGTTCTTGCATGGCAACACTACCAGACGGCATTGAGACGGTTTGAGCACTTTGACGTCAATATCGAGCTGATGTCCCGGTTCCGTTCTCAGAAAGAGCAGAAAGTGATTGCAAAAAAGCTAGAGCGAGGAGAGATTGACCTTGTCATCGGTACTCACAGGCTTGTTCAGAATGACATAAGATTCAAAGATTTAGGGCTTCTGATTATAGATGAGGAGCAGAGATTCGGTGTAGCACATAAGGAGCACATGAAAGAGCTCTACCCATCGGTTGACATACTCACTCTTTCCGCAACTCCTATCCCCAGAACCCTTAATATGGCTTTGAGCGGAATCAGGGATATGTCGGTTATCGAAGAGCCTCCGGCAGACAGATATCCCGTTCAGACATACGTTATAGAGTATCAACAAGGCGTAATTTTGCAGGCAATTCATAAAGAGCTCAGGCGCGGCGGGCAGGTATATTACATACACAACCGGATTGAAACTCTTGCCGCCTGTGCAAACAGGCTACAGCAGAATATCCCGGGTGCCAGAATCGGTGTTGCTCATGGACAGATGGACGAGCATGAGCTTTCTGAGATATGGCGACAGCTTCTTGAACGCGAGATTGATATTTTAGTCTGCACAACTATCATCGAAACCGGCGTTGACGTTCCGAATGTCAATACACTTATCATCGAAGATGCCGACAGATTCGGGCTTTCACAGCTTTACCAGCTGAGAGGTCGTGTCGGGCGTTCTTCAAGAAGAGCATATGCATACTTCACTTTCAGACGTGGAAAGGTTCTTTCTGAGGTTGCAGCAAAGAGACTCGAAGCTATAAGAGAGCTAACGCAGTTTGGTTCCGGATTCAAGATAGCTTTAAGAGACCTAGAAATAAGAGGTGTCGGATCGATTCTCTCCGCTAAGCAGCATGGGCACATGGAGGCTGTAGGATATGACATGTATTTACAGCTTCTTGAGGAAGCCATTGCCGCAAGCAAGGGTGAAGCCAAACCAAGAGCATCAGAAGATTGCCTTGTTGATGTCACTATAGATGCTTTTATTCCTGAGACGTATATAGAGTCGCTTAAATCGAGACTGGAGGCTTATCGGAAGATTGCTTCTATCATTACTGTTGAGGACTCTGAGGACGTTATCGACGAGTTTATCGACCGATATGGCGAGCCGCCGAAGTCGGTTATCGGGCTTATAGATGTGGCACTTGTTCGTAACGGTGCCGCCAGAATGGGCATCAAGGAGATAACCCAGCGTGGAAACAATCTTATATTCTACGTCACTGAAAATGCTTCTGTAAATTCAATCATGAATCTGACGAAGAAGTTTGCGGGAAGAATCCTGGTCAACGGCTCAGAGGGCGGATATATACAGCTTACACTTGGTAAAAACGAAAAGCCGCTGCAGATGATGAAAGCCGTTGTTGAAACCATGCAGGCTGAATGACGCAAAAGAAAAACGCTTCCGAAATTGCTCGGAAGCGTTATTTTTGTGCCTATTTTATTCTGTTCTCAAGGCCTCTACAGGATCTTTCTTAGCCGCCATGCTTGACGGAACAAGTCCGGAAATCAGCGTGAGTACTGTGCTTATAGCTATCAGTATCACTGCACTGACAGCAGGAAGTGATGCCGCAAGATAGGAAATGCCAGTGATGCTCTGTAGGATAATGTTTATAGGAATCAGCAGGAGAAGCGAGATTATAATTCCCATTGCACCTGATACAAATCCCTCAATAAGCGTTTCGGCGTTGAATACTCTTGAAATATCGCCCTTTGATGCTCCGATTGCACGAAGAATACCGATTTCCTTTGTTCTCTCAAGAACGGAGATATAGGTTATAACTGCAATCATTATCGAGGAAACTATAAGCGATATCGCGACAAATGCAATAAGTACATAGGATATGGCGTTGATTATCGTTGTCATTGATGACATCAGGAGTGCAATATAGTCAGTGTAGGATATCTGGTCGTCCTCATCAACGCTCGCATTGTATTCCTCTATCAGAGTGGAGATCTCATCCTTGTCTTCAAAAGATGCGGCATAAATGTAGATTGTGCTCGGTGAACCCTGGTCAACGTAGCCCAAAAGTGCCAGATTTTCATCATATGTCGATTCTGAAACTCCGGTCGGAATATATTCGTCATAAAGCGATTGGTATTCCTCATCTGAAAGCTCATATGAATCGAACATTAAAGCAATCTCTTCATCGCTCATTGCAGATAACTGTAACGAAATAGACTCGGCATACTGCTGAGTAATCAAAGCGGAAAGAATCTGATTTATATAAGTCTCTTTGGTCGTGGCATCGAGGGTTGAGAGATATTGACGAATGGATTCCTCATCCATCTGTGTCTGAGACACAAATGCCTGCACGAGGAGGTTTTCGATCTCCTCATCTGTATTTGTTGAACGATATTGCTCAATAGCCATGCTTACATATTCATCACTTGGGACACTTGCCAAAGACAGGTAAATTTCAGCCTTTTCTGAGTCAGCGAGGTCAGAAATCCAATCATCCACTTCGGCTTTAATGTCTTCCATGGAGAGCTCATCATCGTCAGTTGCGAATTTAAGTCCGGTCAGGACGTCGGTTTCAGGGTTTTCTATCTGTTCCGTTACAAGAGTGCTATTCTCGGTTTGCTCGATTATATACTCTGTGAGTGCCCCTGTGTAGCCGATAACTCCGCTCATAAAGCTTGATGTGGAGTCTTCACTCTGACGGATTATTCCGACAACATTGAGCTTGATTGCATTGTCTGAATCGTAGAGAAGCTGCAACCCTGTTTCAGTTTCTGTAGCGTCAATATAGGTTATTCCGTCCTCGCTGAGCTGGTATTTATCGCAGTCGAGAATTATTCTGAAGTCGAGGTTCATGATGTCCTCATAGCTCCAAGACTTTGTGCTTTCATCTTCTTCGTCTGATTCTTCACCACTCATTGCGCTGATGAGCTCATCACTTGTAACAAGTCCCATTGCATAAAGCATCATGTCGTTGATTTCATTGTTCTCATCAACAACTATGACAATCTCATCGTAGCTCTCAGGCCAGCGTCCGGCAACAACTTCATACTGCTCGGTCATAGATTCGTTTATAATCTCGCCGTCCATCCCGCTTAACAGCTGTTGCCAGGCATCAAGTGACATATAGCTCGATAAAGTTGAACTTGAAATGTCGGCTCCCATACTCGCATAAAGAGAAGTCATGAGATCAGTTATATCCGACTTAACAATCTCTCCGTCAGAATTCGTGACATAGACATTCATATCTGTATCGTACTCATAACTATAAGCAGAGGCATATGTCTTCATTTCTTCAGAGGACTCGAGATATTCCTTGAACTTGACAAGATTGTTTTCTCTCGTCTCAATATTAGTCATCGACTCCATCATGCTTGCCATGATGCTGCTTTCATAAACAGCGTCGAGCTCGTGCTCTTCCCTGCTGTCGCTGCTGGCACCCATAAGTGATGTCATAAGCTCAGTCATGTCAACTTCGCTTGCACTGATGGTTATCGGGTAAGAAGAGAGCGTATCCTCCTGAACTCTATCGATGTAATTCTGAACGCCAGTAGAAACGGCTAAAATCAAAGCTATTCCGATTATGCCTATACTTCCTGCAAAGCAAGTCAGAATCGTTCTGGCTTTCTTTGTCATGAGATTATTTAAAGACAGAGAAAGAGCGGTTCCAAATGACATAGACGGCTTCTTCTCTTTGCCCACTTTTCTGATCTCATCTGGAGAAGCCTGAGATTCGTCTTCTGTATATGGATTAGAATCACTCTGAACTACGCCATCAAGGCATCTTACAATTCTTGTTGCATACTGCTCAGCAAGCTCAGGGTTGTGGGTTACCATTATAACGAGGCGATCCTTTGAGACTTCTTTCAGAATCTCCATAATCTGAACGCTTGTTGTAGAGTCAAGAGCACCTGTAGGTTCATCCGCCATAAGGATTTCCGGGTCATTGACCAATGCTCTAGCAATTGCAACTCTTTGCATCTGACCGCCAGACATCTGGTTAGGCTTCTTGTTCAGCTGATCCTCAAGACCAACCTTTTTGAGAGCTTCTATTGCCCTCTTCCTGCGCTCTGCCTTGCCGACGCCCGTTAATGTCAAAGCAAGCTCAACATTTGCAAGTACCGTCTGATGCGGAATCAGGTTATATGACTGGAATACAAAGCCAACTGAATGGTTACGGTAGCTGTCCCAGTCGGAATCCTTGAATTTCTTGGTTGAGCGGCGATTGATGGACAGGTCGCCGGATGTATACTGGTCGAGTCCACCAATGATGTTGAGTAAAGTTGTTTTTCCGCAACCTGATGGACCTAAGATTGCTACAAACTCACTTTTTCTGAACTCAATGCTGATGCCCTTGAGGGCGTGTATGGTTTCGTCACCGACGAAATAATCTTTTGTGATGTTGGTTAGTTTTAGCATTATATATCACCCACTACGTGGAGCTCCTTTCACATATGTAATACCATTACCCGACAACTTTTTCAAAAGTGTCTTATTATTAGATTTTATCTTAAAGCTATGATAACATTACCTGATTTAAAAGTCAATTAGCAGCGGCTATCTTTCAACAGCTTTTCACCGCTGTATCACACTCAGTATGTTGAAAGTCTGTTAAAAAAGCCGGCATGGTTGCCGGCTTCTTATTTCATTTGAAAAGCATACATGTTCCGCTTTCGCGATAATACCTGATTTTTGCTTCAATTGCTGCTCTTGATACCCCAAGATACTCTGCAAGACAATCAATACACAGGAAATCATCAGCACACCTGAGAACAAGCTTACGATAAATCGCTATATCATCACCATAAAGCTTATTTCCACACTGACGGCAGGTTTCAAAATTAGCCATCAGAGCTTGACAAGTCTGGCACGCATGATAAGGCAATCATGAGACTCGACATCAGCTGTGAATCTTTCAGCAAATGTGCCGATAACCTCATGCTTCCAGCAATCATACATTTCAAAGCCATATCCCGCAGCAGACGGAAGTCCCATATTCCAGAACGGGAACGAGGCGCGTGATCCGAACTTGTCGCCAAAATTGAACATGCCTATAGCATAATCGCCGTTTTCGAGAGGCTTTATGAGAATCTTGACCTGACCGTTATCCCATCCGGATGAATCAAGAACATAAGCTCCCCTACCCTCGGGATCCTGATTTATAGCAATGATATCCTTGTTCATGAGGATTTCCTTGGTGGCATCAGTCATGTTTCTTATGTCACAGCCGATCATCAGAGGGGAATTCATCATCGCCCAGAGCGAGAAGTGAGACTTGTATTCGGTATCTGTGCAGCCGAATCCACCGTCACCGATGAAGTCATTATTGGAGCCACCGTGCATACCTACAACGAGCATATCGATATCGTTCCAGCAGTAAACTCCCTGCTGACTCTGTCTGCCAAACTGAGACTGAGCGAGGTTTACGATAGACTTCCAGCTGTCCTGAATGTCGCCGGTTGAACGGAACATCTGGGCTCCGGTTTCCTTGATCCAGGAATATACATCGTCCTGACCCCAGTTGCAGGCTGAGAAAAGAATATCTCTTCCGCAGTTTCTTAAAGCCATGCCCATTCTCTTGTAGAGAAGTTCACCGGGGATTCCCTTAGGCTTGAAGCAGTAGTCGTACTTCAAGAAGTCGACTCCCCACTCGGCAAAAGTGTTGGCATCGACGAATTCATGCTCGAATGATGCCGGATAAGCAGCACATGTATGGGTTCCGGAGCAGGAATACATACCGAATTTGAGCCCCTTTGAATGAATGTAGTCGGCAAGATACTTCATTCCGTGAGGGAACTTTTCGGGATCTGCTACGAGTCTGCCGTTTTCGTCTCTTTCTTTCTTGGACCAGCAGTCGTCGATGACTATGTATTCATAGCCGCAATCCTTGAGCCCGGTTGCTACCATTTCGTCTGCAGCTTGCATAACAAGCTCTTCGTTTATGTTCCAGGTGAAAGTGTTCCATGAGTTCCAGCCCATTGGCGGAGTGAGTCCCAGATTCTTAGGCATATAATATTCTTCCTTTCAGATGCAAGTATGAATTTATTACACATCATGGCTATGCGACAGCTTTTCTAAAACAGTCAGAAAAGCGCGCTGTAAGCCTTTTATGATAAGATTATAACTCATACAGCAGTGATTGTAAATATAAATATATGATACGGATAGATTCACATCCACACAATACAGCCGGTCAGTTATTCCAATAGCCTTTCAGCTTGTCAAAGAAGCCTTTTCTTGATGCCGAGTTTCTGTCCTCAAGCGAATCATCAAACGCCTTTAGCAGGTCAGCTTGCTTCTTATTGAGATTCTTAGGAACTTCAACCTTGACAGTCACATACTGATCTCCGCGGTCAGTCTTATAAAGGCGTTTTACGCCCTTGCCCCTGAGTCTGAAAACAGTTCCGGTCTGTGTTCCGGCAGGAACAGTGTATTTGACGTTGCCGTCGATTGTCGGTACGGTTATTTCGTCGCCAAGGACTGCTTGAATATATGATATAGGAACCTCGGTATAGATATCGTAGCCCTCACGTTCAAAGAGGTCGTCCTCTGTGACATTTACCTTGATGTTGAGGTCGCCGAAGCCACCGCCATTTACACCGCAGTTGCCGGCTCCCGGAACACGAAGAGTCTGACCGTCATCAATTCCGGCAGGGATTTCCACTTCACGGGACAAAGTTGAACGAACTCTTCCCTGTCCCTGACAGGTGGTGCAGGCTTCCCTTATAATCTTTCCTCTTCCGCCGCACCTCGAACAAGGCTGTGTCGACTGGAATGTGCCGAAAGCAGTTCTCTGATTTATTCTTACTGTTCCGGTGCCGTGGCAATCGGGACAGGTTTCTGGCTGTGCGCCACCCTTGCATCCGGTTCCCTTACAATCTGGGCAGGTGTCATAACGTGAAACTCTGACATTCTTCCTGGTGCCCTTGCAGGCTTCCATGAAGCTTATTGTCATTTCCTGACGCAAGTCCTGACCACGCTTCGGTGCATTCGCGTTGGAACTGCTTGAACGGGTTGATCCTCCGCCAAAGAATGCATCGAAAATGTCGCCCATATCTGCGCCAAATCCTCCGAATCCACCGCCAAAGCCACCGGTTCCGCCATAGGAGCCATATGCTCCTCCGGCTCCCTGACCTGCGGCATAGCTCGGATCTACTCCTGCAAAGCCAAACTGGTCATATTTCTGCCTCTTGTCCTTGTCCGAAAGAACTTCATAGGCTTCGTTGACCTCTTTGAATTTAGCCTCGGCTTCCTTGTCGTTCGGATGAAGGTCGGGATGATATTTCTTTGCGAGGGTTCTGTAAGCGTGCTTGAGCTCTTCATCAGAAGCTGTCTTCTGTACACCCAGTACCTCGTAGTAATCTCTTTTGTCCGCCATAATATACTCCCATATTGAAAGCTTGCCAATCCGCCGTGCCTTATACCCGGCGGATTGGCTTTATATTACTTATCTATTCCAATCAGTCAGCGTCGGTGAAGTCGGCATCAACTACATTATCGTCTCCGCCGTTGGAGCCACCGTTGCTGTTGTCAGTTCCCTGCTGATTCTGCTGTTCTGCAGCTGCGGCAGAGTAAACCTTTGTAGCTATATTCTGAATTGACTGCTCGAGCTCTTTCTCCTTAGCCTTGATGAGCTCAATATCAGTGCCCTTGAGAGCCTCTTCGAGTGCAGAAATCTTGGCTTCGCAATCGGACTTATCCGAAGCATCCACCTTGTCGCCGAATTCCTCGAGGGACTTCTTGCACTGGAAGACCATCTGGTCTGCCTGATTTCTTGCGTCGACGTCTTCACGCTTCTTCTTGTCCTCAGCTGCAAACTGCTCTGCTTCCTTGACAGCCTTATCAATATCGTCCTTGGACATGTTGGTGGAAGAAGTGATTGTGATCTTCTGCTGCTTACCGGTTCCAAGATCCTTAGCAGATACGTTTACGATACCATTGGCGTCGATATCGAATGTTACTTCGATCTGAGGAATTCCTCTCGGAGCGGGAGCAATACCATCAAGACGGAACATACCGAGCTGTTTGTTATCCTTGGCGAATTCTCTTTCGCCCTGGAGGATATTGATATCAACTGCGGACTGATTATCAGCAGCAGTGGAGAATACCTGAGACTTGGAAACAGGGATAGTGGTGTTTCTTTCGATGATTCTGGTGCAGATACCGCCCATTGTCTCAAGTCCGAGTGAAAGTGGGGTTACATCAAGAAGTAAAAGTCCTTCCTTGACGCCGCCGCCTAAGATACCGCCCTGAAGTGCTGCGCCCAAAGCTACGCACTCATCCGGGTTGATTCCCTTGAACGGCTCCTTGCCGGTGATCTTTCTTACTGTATCTACAACTGCGGGAATTCTTGAAGAGCCGCCGACCATGAGAACCTTGTGGATGTCGTCAGTTGAAAGTCCACTGTCGGAAAGTGCCTGCTTTACAGGTCCTACAGTAGCCTCAACGAGGTCAGCAGTGATTTCGTTGAACTTGGCTCTTGTGAGAGTGTAGTCGAGGTGCTTAGGTCCTGTTGCATCAGCAGTGATGAACGGAAGATTGATATTCGAGGATGCAACGTTTGAAAGCTCGATCTTAGCCTTTTCAGCAGCTTCCTTGAGTCTCTGCATTGCCATCTTATCGTTGGAAAGGTCAATTCCATCAGACTTCTTGAATTCGCTGACCAAGAGGTCGATTATTCTCTGGTCGAAGTCATCGCCGCCGAGGTGGTTGTTACCAGCTGTAGCCAATACTTCGGTTACACCCTCGCCCATTTCGATGATGGAGACATCGAAAGTACCGCCGCCGAGGTCATAAACCATAACTTTCTGGCTTTCTTCCTTATCGATTCCGTAGGAAAGTGCAGCAGCTGTAGGCTCGTTGATAATTCTTCTGACGTTAAGACCAGCAATCTGTCCTGCATCCTTGGTTGCCTGACGCTGGGAGTCAGTGAAGTAAGCAGGAACTGTGATGACAGCGTCGGTTACCTTTTCGCCAAGGTAAGCCTCTGCATCAGCTTTCAGCTTCTGGAGAATCATTGCGGAAATCTCCTGAGGAGTGTAGCTCTTGCCGCCCATCTGAGCCTTATAATCAGAACCCATATGACGCTTGATTGAAATTACGGTGTTGTCATAGTTGACAACTGCCTGTCTCTTTGCGACCTGACCTACAAGTCTGTCGCCGTTCTTTGATACTCCGACAACAGACGGGGTTGTTCTTGCACCCTCACTGTTGGGGATTACGACTGCCTCGCTGCCCTCAACGACGGCTACACATGAATTGGTTGTACCAAGGTCTATACCTATGATTTTTGACATAATAAATCTCTCCTTGTTAAGTATGATAAATTTGGATTTGTTTTTTATTTCGGGCTAACAATTCGCAACGGCGACCATTGCTGGTCTTATAACCTTATCGCCACGCTTGTAGCCTTTCTGATAAACTTCGGCAACGACATTGTCGCCAAGGTTTTCATCGACTATCTGAGTTACAGCATCCTCGAGCTCCGGATTGAACTCCTCTCCTTTCCGGTCGATTATCTCAACTCCGAGCTTTTTCAAAGCCTCGGAAAGCTGATTCTGAATCATCATGACACCCGACTTGTATTTTTCATCGGTTGTCTCTGCACTGGCGGCGCGCTCAAAATTGTCTGCCATTGGCAGGAATTCTTTGATTGCTGCAACCATCGCGTCCGGATAAATCTCAGCCTTTTCTTTCTGAGTGCGTTTTCTGAAATTATCGTACTCAGCTGCAAGTCTCTGGTATTTATCCTTTAGGTCATCGAGCTCCTTTATTATCTCATCGTTTTCTTTTCTGAGAAGAGTGAGCTCATCATCTTCTTCGGGGACTTCTTCAGTTTCAAGGACTTCTTCTTCAGATGAAGCCTCAGATTCGATTTCTTCAGATGTATCAGAAATCTCCTCTTCGGTTTTCTCTTCCTTTATATCTTCACTGCTCATGTATTCACCTCATTATCGTTTGTATCTTTTCGTTCCTCAACAACGTCGTCGCTTGGAATTACCCTCAGTTCATTCTGTGCGCCCTCAGCAGTTGAGAGAATTTCTGAAATCTTATTTGTGAAAAATTCAACGTAAGGAATAACTTTCTTGTAGTCAATCCGCATAGGACCGATAACACCCAAATGCCCGGCAATTTCACCATTCTTTGTGAAATCCCCACTTACAAGACTTGAATTGCCGATTACAAAGCTGTCGCTTTCGTCCGAGAACAGGACGTGAATTCCGCTGAAGCTGTCGTCGATAAGCTCCCTAAGCTCATCGCTTGTGTCAATGAATGTCATAAGTTCATTGCGATCGACATCAGTTCTCGTAATGAGATTCTTAGCTCCCGAAATGGATATATCTCTCTGAGCCATATCCTTTGACATATCGAATATCGCCTGCATAAGCGGTGACAATGTCAACAGGTAGGTTCCCATCGCAGTTTCAAGCTTCTCAAGCATTTCATCACTGAACACGTTTATCGGAAGACCCTCAAGATTTTCCTTTACGAAATCTGTGAAGTACCTGAGCTGGTCATCAGTCAGGTCAAGCTGTAGCCTACAGGTTCTGTTCTGAATTCTTCCGGTAGACGAGATCATCAGAAGAACATACATCCGCTTCCCGGTCGGGATAACCTCGACCTTTGTTATCACTGAAAATTTAGGATTCTCAGTTGTCACGAATGTCGCACAGCTTGTTAGCTCTGCCAAGGCGTTTGAAGCGGACTTAACCAGATTCTCCTCGGAATAGTCATTCTTCGGAAGCATACTTTCAAGCTGTTTCTGCTCATCCTCTGAAATCGGATTAGTCTGCATAAGATGGTCGACATACAGTCTATAGCCGCTGTAGGTCGGAACTCTTCCGGATGAAGTATGAGGTTGTTCAAGATAGCCCTGCTTCTCAAGCTCAGCCATTTCGTTGCGTATAGTCGCACTTGAAGCATTGACATAACGCATTATTGATTTTGACCCTACCGGCTCGCCTGTTACTATATATTCGTCAACAACGGCGGCAAGTATTCTCATTTTTCGGTCGTCCACAATATTCCTCACCTTTGAAATTATACTGTTGGCAATTTGAATTTTTAAGTGTTAGCACTCTTTCTATCCGAGTGTTAATTATAGTATACCCCTTTTTCAGCGAAAGTCAAGAGGTTTTTAAAAAATTTTTTCAAATCTTCCGACTGTGACAGATTTCGTGCATTTGCAGCCTTAAAATTATGCAAAAAGAAAAAAGAAAGAGAGTAAAGCATCATGCCTGTATATATTGAACCTGACGGCGATAATGTCCTTGTCGCTAAGATAACCGGCGAGATTGACCACCACAGTGCAAAATGGCTGAGAATGGACATAGACACAGCTATAAATGATAATAAGCCCTTGCTTCTGAGGCTTGACTTTTCAGGAGTTACGTTTATGGATAGCTCAGGAGTAGGTCTTGTGATGGGAAGAAACCTCGGTATGAAAGAAATAGGCGGAAGAGTCGAGCTCATAAACATGCCGCCATATATAGAGAAAGTTATGACGATTGCAGGAATGGACAAGCTGACGGGATCTGATTTTGGAAAAGGAGGCAAAGAAAATGGCTAACAAGACTAAACCCACTAACGAAATGAAGCTTATATTCCCTGCCCTTTCCCTGAATGAGGGCTTTGCCAGGACTGCTGTCAGTAGCTTTGTGGGGCTATTGGATCCAAGGATGGACGAGCTTATCGATATAAAGACAGCTGTGAGTGAGGCGGTAACGAATTGCATCGTTCACGCATACAGGGACACCACCGGTGACATCGAGCTTACAGTCAGAGTCTATGCCGACAGAACTGTATACATAAAAATAAAAGACCGTGGATGCGGAATCGAGGATATAGGACAGGCAATGGAGCCGCTGTTTACTACACATCCGGAAGAGGAACGCTCCGGTCTTGGGTTCTCCGTTATGGAAAGCTTCTGCGATGAGATTAAGGTGACGAGCAAACCCGGCTCCGGTACAACTGTAACTCTCCGCAAAAAGCTCAGGACAAAGCTATAAAGAAATTATGAGCATTCAGACCTTCGTCAAAAATGAAGCGTTTCCCGATACAAAGGAAGAAATCACTGTTGAAAGTAATCTTGGTCTTGTAAGACTGTGTGCAGGGAGATTCAAAGGAAAAGGGATAGAATATGAAGAGCTGTACAGTGCTGGCTGCGTAGGACTGGTAAAAGCTGTACGCTCATTTGATCCGGACAGAGGTGTCCGGTTCTCGACATATGCTGTGCCTGTAATCTTAGGTGAAATCAAAAGGCTCTTTCGTGACGGGGGAAGTCTCAAGGTTTCCCGCTCGGTCAAAGAGCGTTCACTTGCTGTTTCCAGAGCTTCTGGCAGATTCGAGCTTGACAACGGCAGAGAGCCGACCATAAGCGAGCTTTCAGAAATAACAGGGTTTTCGCAGGAGGAAATTATCGAAGCTCTGAGTGTAAGTCAGCCAACTGTGAGCCTGACACCATGTGAAGATGGAGAGCCTCAGCTTGATTTGCCGGTGGAATCTCCGGAGACTAAAATAACGAATTCACTTGCACTCAGGCAAGCCTTAAACGAGCTTGACGACAGAGACAAAGCGTTGATTTATTGCAGATTCAGTCTAGACCTCACTCAACAAGCAACTGCAAAAAGGCTCGGCATGACTCAGGTGCAGGTATCGAGGCGTGAGAAAAAGCTTCTTCTCTACCTAAGAGAAAAGCTTTTCTGAAATAAAAAAGTCCCACCTGCCAAGATGGGACTTTTATAGTTCTATTCGATATATTCGACCGTGATAGATGTCATATAATCACGTTCGCCCTCAGCGAGATCACCTACTTTTGAATAATCGTAGTTTATTGAGACCGTGTAAGTCTCGCCCTCCTGAAGCTCAATGCTTCTGACTGCACTTGTTCTGCCCTCGAATGTTTCACTATAGACAGTCTCGCCACTTGAATCTGTGACGATTAGTGTCATAGAGGCCGAATTAGTCGACGGAAGATTTGAGATTGTGAATGTGTATTCAGCAGTGTGAAGAGTTGTAAATGTCATTGCATCTGTTCCGAAGTATGCTTCGCCATCCCATTCTCCGCTGTATTCATACGATATAGAATTTGAGTAGTCTGAAGCATACACCGCAGCACCATATAGACCTAAGAGAATCACTACAGCAAGAATAATTGCAATGATGCAGCTTTTCCTGGATTTCGGGGAGGATTTCAGATTCTCCTCAGGTATGACAACTCCAACCGAGGTGTCCTCCACTCCACTGAGGCGGTGAAGCACAATTATTTCGCGCATCTTCCTAGGTCTCAGCAGAACTATGGTGACTACGATATACGGAAGTGCTGATATGCACTGGTATGGTTCGTAGCTGCTTATCGTCGACGAAAGTGAGCCTCCGGCTATGAATCCGGAATAAAATGCTCCACAGAAATCAACAAATGCATGAACCAAAATCAGCACCCAGATATTGCGACAACGGTAGTATATCGCCGTAAGAGCCATTCCCATGGCACACGCCGCTACTACCTGAACCAGGACGCCGACAGTATCGGACGACATGAGGTTTGAAAGATGCATGAGTCCGAAAACCATTCCGGAGCAGATTGTTGCGCACCACACTCCGGCAGGGTCATTGCCATACTTATCCAAGAACAGATTCGCAACGATTCCTCGGAAGAACGTCTCCTCAGCCAGTCCTATAAGAAGCACCGTCAGAACATATACTACAATCTGCCACAGAGGATTAAACTCCGCACTATCCATCAAGGCGATATCTGCTATATAGATTACCAGTGAATATAGCGACACCAGAATGAAGTATCCGGCGCAGAGAAAACCTTTCCCGAGACCCTTTCCACGCTCGTTCCATATCCATCCATAGCCCAGCAGTGCGACAAAGCCGATTCCTATTAACGAAGTCGCGCACTCTGTTGTGCCCTGATAGAGATAGTCTCCGTTTGTGACAAAGAAGTCAGGTCCGAAGTATGCCAGAAGAATTGCAGGAAGCCACAATGCAATCAGGAACACAACTACAGTGACAATGCTCCAGAGTATTGGATGCTTACTTACGGTTATTCTCATTTATCTTCTCCTTTTCCAATCGTAGCCTTACGACAGGTCGCTTATTGACTGCTCAATCTTTGAAAGCTTATCCTTAGCACGCTCAAGCTTTTCCTTTTCAGCTTCAACAAGCTGTGCAGGAGCTTTTTTAAGGAAGCCCTCATTATTAAGCTTGCCTGAGATTATTGAAATATCCTTTTCAGCTGATGCTTTCTCGCGGTTGAGTCTTGCAAGTTCCTTGTCCTTGTCGATAATCTCGCTGAGAGGGATAAAGAGTCTCGCCTGATCGGTAACAGCAGTTACACAGCCGTCTTTTTCAACCTTTTCCATTATCTCAACTGATGAAGCATAGGCAAGGCGTTCAAAGAACATTATACCTTTCTCAAATATCTCTGCATGTGACGTTTCGATGAAAAGCTCGGCTTTTTTCGACGGAGGTACATTCATGCCGGAGCGAAGATTTCTTATAGCCTTGATAGCTTCGATAATCTTCTCAAAGTCATATTCCTCTTCAGGATAATTGAGGGCTTCCTCATAAACAGGATAGCTTTCAAGCATAAGAGGAGTTCCGCCCTTTAAGTTCTGCCAGATTTCTTCTGTTATGAACGGCATGAACGGATGAAGAAGCTTTAATATCCTAATCATAGCCCAGACTAAAACTTTCTGTGCCGATTCTGCTGTTTCGCCACCAGCTGAGATTCTCGGCTTGGTGAGCTCGATATACCAGTCGCAGAATACATCCCAGATGAAGTCGTAGAGCTTTGAAGCAGCAACACCGAGCTCAAACTTATCGATATTCTCGCTGACCTCCCTGGCAAGAGTGTTGAGCTTTGAAACGACCCACTTGTCTTCAAGAGTTAAAGTTTCGGGAAGATCACCTGTAATCTCCATACCATCGGGCAGGTTCATCATGATATATCTTGTTGCATTCCAGAGTTTATTAGCAAAGTTGCGGGCTGACTTGACCTTTTCGTCAGAATATCTCATATCGTTTCCGGGAGAGTTTCCGGATGCAAGCATGAATCTCAGAGCATCTGCACCATACTGGTCGATGATTTCAAGAGGATCAATGCCGTTTCCAAGAGATTTAGACATCTTTCTGCCCTGAGAATCTCTTACTAGACCGTGGATGAAGACTGTATCGAAAGGCTTTTCGTGCATATGCTCCATTCCGGCTACTATCATTCTTGAAACCCAGAATGTTATGATGTCATAGCCTGTGACCATTGTCGAGGTCGGGTAGAAATATTTTAAATCTTCAGTATCGTCTGGCCAGCCGAGAGTCGAGAAAGGCCAAAGTGCAGAGCTGAACCAGGTGTCGAGTGTATCGGGATCCTGACGCATAGGCTTGCCGCAATGCGGGCAGGTGGCGGAATCTTCTTTCGTTACAACCATTTCACCACAATCATCGCAGTAGAATGCAGGGATTCTGTGACCCCACCAGAGCTGGCGGGAAATACACCAGTCACGGATGTCCTCCATCCAGTTGAAGTAGTTCTTCTCAAATCTTTCGGGAACAAACTTGATATCGCCGTTTCTGACAACCTCGATTGCAGGCTTAGCCAGATCAGCCATCTTGACGAACCACTGGAGAGAGACTCTCGGCTCGATTGTGGTTCCGCAGCGGTAGCAGGTTCCAACATTGTGTTCATGCTCTTCAACTGAAACGAGATATCCTCCGGCTTCCAGATCTTCGACTATTGCTTTTCTTGCCTCGAATCTGTCCATTCCGGCATACTTCGGATAGTCATCGACAATCTTAGCGTCATCAGTCATTACGTTGATGACAGGCAGATTGTGACGCTGTCCCACTTCAAAGTCGTTCGGGTCGTGAGCAGGAGTGATCTTTACAACACCGGTTCCAAATTCCATATCAACATAAGAATCAGCAACTACAGGGATAACTCTTCCGACAAGAGGCAATGTTACGGTCTTTCCGACGTATTCCTTATATCTTTCATCCTTTGGATTTACTGCTACTGCGGTATCGCCGAGGAGGGTTTCGGGTCTCGTTGTTGCAAGCTCAAGCCAGCCGGAACCGTCGGTGAGAGGATATCTCAAATGCCAGAAGTGCCCTGCCTGGTCTTCATACTCAACCTCTGCATTGGAAATGGAGGTCATGCAGTGAGGGCACCAGTTTATGATTCTCTCTCCTCTGTAGATAAGTCCTTTTTCATAGTACTTTACGAATACTTCCTTTACAGCCTTTGAACAGCCCTCGTCGAGAGTGAATCTTTCACGTGACCAGTCACAGGAGGAGCCAAGTTTCTTCAGCTGCTCGATGATTCTTCCACCATACTTTTCTTTCCATGCCCAGGCACGCTCTAAAAAGCCGTCTCTGCCAAGGTCGTCCTTGGTCAAGCCCTCTTTGCGCATCGATTCAACTATCTTAGCCTCAGTAGCTATGGAAGCATGGTCGGTTCCGGGAACCCAGAGCGTGGCATAGCCGGACATTCTCTTGTATCTTACAAGAATATCCTGGAGGGTATTGTCAAGAGCATGTCCCATATGGAGCTGACCGGTTATGTTCGGCGGAGGAATAACGATGGTGTAGTGCTGCTTTTCAGGGTCACGATGGGCCTTGAAGCAGTCGTTATCAAGCCAATACTGATAGATCTTGTCTTCAACAGCTTTCGGCTCATAGAGCTTGGACATTTCCTTTTTCATTTTGGATGAACCTTTCTTTTATAAATTCCGCGAAATAAAAAACGCCTCAAGAATTTCTTGAGACGAGATAACCCGCGGTACCACTCAAATTGCAGAAAATATAGTTCCTGCCTCTTAATGCAGATAACGTTCGCCACACGGACGGATTCTACTTGGGAACTCCCCTTTCTTTCCGTCGGCTCAGAAGCTACCGGCTAAGGATTTCCTGACGACTTGCACCAACCGTCGTCTCTCTTTAAAGAAATTTACCCTTACCGCTCTTCATCAAAGCCTTTATACCCTGTATGATAACACAGTTACAAAAGTTTGTCAAGCATAAAAATGGCTGACAGGTATTTTAAACCCATCAGTCAGAAAAATTACGCAGTCTTTTCGCCTATATTAACTATCCGCACTATGACGGGACTCAAAATCACGTTGAAGAGGAGCTCAAAGAGGAAGTTGCCACCGGCAAGAACCAAGAACATGTACGCAACAGCGTTCTGATATCCCAAAGCAGATGCCCATCCTGCTACAGTGTCATAGAAGAACAGGAAGCAGCCGATAAGGAAGATTCCGGTGTTGACAACCGGGCAAACAACTGCCGCCGCTACTGTTGCAACGTATTTACTTCCTTTGAATTTAAGCTTATTCACAAGGCTGAATACCAAACCTGCAACGAGTCCTGCGCATGTGCCCTTGAGGATAACCGTAAGTATCGTTCCAGGGACATTGACTACTAAGAACGCCGCGGCGTCTCCCGAAATGAGAACAACGATACTGAACACGAAGCCGAGCCATGCTCCTGCCCAAGGTCCACAGAGTGCCGCGCCAACTACTATCGGGATGAGCACCAGCGAAATTGAGAACATTCCGAAGTGAATGAATGAGCCAAGCAGCTGAAGAACTACAACTATGGCTGTCAGCATTCCGAGGATTGTGAGCTGCCTGATTTTTGCGGAATTTGTTTTTTGCATATTATCTACTCCTGACTGATTTCCGAATATATCGGTAAATCGCCGTATTTAAACCCACAAAGTAGAACAGATTGTTTTATCGGTTTTTCTGATATATGGCGTAGAGACCGTCCAAAAGAAGTCCGCCGTCAAGAACGATTCCCTCTGTTTTGCAATAAGGGACTATGCTTGAAGCCAAGCCACCGGTTGCTATTACTCTGGCGTCAGCTCCTAATTCAGAACGGTATCTTTCTATCATTCCGTCCATCATCGAAGCGTTGCCGAGTATTACTCCCGAGCGCATTGAGCCTGCTGTGTCTGCACCTATGACATCGATTGTCCCAGAATCAGGGTTTATATCCTGAAGCTGAGCCGCTGATGAAGAAAGAGCACGCAGCGAGACATTAACGCCAGGAATAATCGAACCTCCAAGGAAGCTTCCGTCCTGATCGATTCCGGAAATTGTTGTGGCAGTTCCGAAGTCGAAGATGATAAGCGGAGGAGCGTACTTCATAAGTGCGCCGACCGCTCCACAGACAAGATCTGCACCGAGGCTTGCGGGATTTCCGATTTTTATATTCAGACCGGTTTTTATACCTGCGCCGACTACCACTGCATCAACCTTGAAAAGCTTCCTTACAGCGTTTTTCAGGACAGTTGTCAGCTGAGGAACGACAGTTGAAATTGCCGCGCCAGTTATCTCTGCCTTGTCGACTCCGTAAAGGCGCAAAATGTCACCAAAAGCTACAGCGTACTGATCCTCAGTTTTCGAGGCTTCAGTCGCCACTCTTGAAGTGAATATGAGCTTTCCTTCGTCGTCAAACACGCCGAGGACTATATTTGTATTTCCGGCATCAACAGTAAAAACCATAGCTATTCTCCCGTGTGAGTTTATGGATATATTTTATTCGTTTTTGATTCAGAATGCAATAGCAATTTCTAAATTTTGTGTGCTGTCACAGATTTATACCTGACTGAAGTTTTCTTGTTGTGAAAATTTCTGTTGCAGTTCACATAGAAAAATCGTATAATTGGTGTATAAAAACTAAGTTTGGAGCGCATTATGTTAGATATAAATAAGTTTCTTTCTCTCGAATCGTATCTCGAAGTTCTCAGGTCTACAGATGAACCCATATTTATCTATGGTATGGGAGACGGCTGCCTCAAGCTTCTTAAGATATTTGACGAGTACAAAATTCCATGTGCCGGGATTTTTGCAAGCGATGAATTTGTCAGGGAAAAGGTTTTTGAGGGGCATAGGATTCATAAGCTTTCGGATATCGAGAACCAGGTTGAAAGATTCACTATAGTACTTGCTTTTGGTGCGGGTTATCAGGAGCTGAGAGATAAGATAGATGAAATTGAAAAGCGGCACAGGCTCTTTTTCCCGGACATGCCAGTTATCGGCGACGGACTGTTCACGAAAGAATATATGCAGGAGAATTTCGATAAGCTTTCGGAAGTATATGAGCTTCTGGCTGATGAACAGTCAAGGCTCTGCTTCGAGAAACTGGTTGAGTACAAAATCACCGGGAGACTAGAGCCTCTGAGAGCTTGCGAAAGCTCGCCTGATGAAAACATACTTAACCCCGGCAGTGATGAAGTATATGTAGATTTGGGCGCATACACAGGAGACACTATTGCAGATTTCCTGAAAACTACTGATGGCAGGTATCGGAGGATATACGCAGTTGAACCGGACAAGAGAAACTTCCGGAAGCTAAGTGAAAACACCTCTTCCCTGCCGAATATCAACCTTATAAATGCCGCTACAGGCAGTGAGGATGGAGTCACCCACGTCCTCAAGGGCGGAGGGAGAATGATAAGGCGGAGTGATTCCGGCGTAGAAATTCAGGTCAGGAGTGTTGACAGTATTCTCGGAAATTCCGGATGCACAATTATTAAAATGGACATTGAGGGTGAAGAAAAAGCCGCGCTTCTGGGTGCAAGGAATACTATTGAAAAATGCTCACCGAAGCTGAACATAGCAATTTACCACAGGGTTGAAGACTTGTTTGAACTGCCGCTGATGGTTCACGAAATGAATCCGGATTACAAGCTCTATATCAGGCACTATCCCTACTACCCTGCCTGGGACACGAACTTATATGCAGTGAGTAAACAGATTTGTAACTGATTGGCGGAGTTTGTAACCGAGTTGTCACCATTTGTAATCTTCCTGTTCTTGATTCCCCGAAAAAATATGCTAAAATAGAAGCATAGAAACGATAAAGACAACTTCCGTGACGTTACGATTCAAAACGGGTTCGGAAAGATAATATTTCCGGATGAAACGTAAACGATCCGATCTATATTATTAACATCGCAGTTTCTCTTTTTCCTCCAACCAAAATATAGATAAGCAACAAAGGGATTTCTACCATCAAGTGTAGATAATCCCTTTGGCTTATTATATCGATTTGTCAGTACGCGATATCAGTACTCAGTGAATTTCTCCGACGCTTTTCCATGGTCAGCCCACATTACAAGCAGTGTTCCGTCACCGGCTGTAACCGAGACAGGCTTCCCGACCGAATGGTTGCTGACGCCCATAGGAAAGCTTGAAGATATTTCACCGTCATGCATTTCATAGAAGCCGCCTGTGATTGACACTCCATGAGAAGTCCCGCTGAGTGAGAATACGGAGAATATTCCTGATGGTTCTATTGTCAGGTCTCCCTGAATTACGGTCATCACCATTTCGGGGCTGTAGAGATAGCCACGCGCCTGATGCTCAGCGATATAGGACAGAATCTGGATGTTGGCAATAGTGTGGTCAAGCCGTCCGCCAGTTCCACCGTAGATATGGATTTCCTCGAAGTCATGCTCAAGACAGTATCTGACCGCGAACACAGAATCGGTGTCATCTTTCTCGACTGGGAGCTTAATAATTTTGCCGGAATTCGGCTCAGACGATGAGTCAAAATCGCCTATTATCAGGTCAGGCTTGATACCAAGGCTGTCAAGATATCTCATACCGCCATCAGCTGCAATTACGAAATCGTCAGGCTTCGGAACAGCTCTTAGTGGAACAATCTCACCGGCTCCGAAAATAAATGCACGGGACATTATGCTTTTTCGACCTTGAAGAGTCTTGGAGCGAATTTTCTGAGAAGTACGAGGACTACAACGCAGATTATGATGTCAGGAAGCATGTAAGCACCATTATAGAGGAAGCTATAAACAACTGCGCCCATTCCCTCAGGAGCATAGCCGCCCCAGATAAGGACTCCGGAGAGGAAGCTGCATATAAATCTGAAAACTCCGACAACTGCGGTTCCAACTCCAACTCCGACGAGCTGGTTTTTGAAAGGCTTTGCAAATACGAGAGCTAGTCCCAAAACTGTGAATGCGACGAGATAGTCAAGGAGAATACAACCGATCTGGCTGAGAAGAGTTGTGCAGTAAAGGACGTTCTCAAAGCCGATGATCATCTGGAGCAAGCCGTGTACAAGACCGGTGAAGCAGCCCCACTTCGGTCCGTTACGAAGTCCCATAAGGATTAGCGGAATCATTTCAAAAGTGATTGAGCCGCCATATGGGAGGTTGAAGAGCTTGATGTAGGAGAGGATGGTAGCAAGAGCTATCATGAGTGCTCCCTCGACTAAAATTCTGGTTTTCTGTGAGGATTTCATTATAATAATCCCTTTCAATAAGTATTTAAAACATCGCCCGAGTGAAAATTCCAACAAAAAAGCCCCGTAATGACGGAGCAAGCAAAATGCACTTTGAGTGAAAACACTCTCGCGTGCTATACGCCCCTACGTCGGCATTATCCGAATCAGGTTATGGGTCGGAGCGAAGCGCGCTCCCTCTCAGCCTGCCTCCAGCAAGCTCCCCTGTTTTATTGCTTTAATATTAGCACATTAATGAGCATTTGTCAAGAGGCTATTTGAATTATTTGTGAAGATTCATATATTAAGTCTTTTGCTTGACATGAAGACTACTTTCGACTATAATAGTTGTAACCTCCACAGCAGTTTTATAACAAGGAATTGAAGGTAAGTATACATGAATCTTGACTTTATGAAGGAATTTCACGAATACGCCGGCGTAAAGACTATAGGAATTCCAAGAGCACTGCACTACTACAGGTATGGCAGAATGTGGCTTGAATTCTTCAAAGCTCTTGGAATCGAATGCGTAGTAAGTGAACCTACAACAAAAGACATTCTTTCTAGCGGCATCAACCGTTCAATTGATGAAGCTTGCTATTCTCTGAAAGTATATCTCGGACATGTCGACAGCCTTATAGGAAAATGCGACGCAGTATTTGTTCCGAGAATCGCAGGCTTCAAGCTGAGAGAGAAATTCTGCACCAGATTTGAGTCTTTATATGATGTTGTTTCGACAATTTTCGCCGACAGAGGCATAAAGGTTGTCACCCTTTCGCACGACTGGCGTTCGGAGCACGATATTGAAGATGACTATGTCGAGCTTGGAATCAAGCTCGGAAAATCAAAAAAGGAAGCAAAGAAAGCCTATTCTCAGGCAATGAAAGCTGCTCAGCAGGCGTCTCAGGCAGAGGCTAAGGAGCAGAGGCGGCTTGCGGTATCGGATGATGGATTCAAGCTTCTGATTGCGGCTCATCCATATATAGCTCATGGTCCATACATAGGCGGTCAGGTTGAGAGCTATCTCAACAATCTAGGGTGTAAAGTCCTGTTTGTCGACAGGGCAAATACACGTGCGGCAGTAAAGAGAAGCCAGGCTATCGTTCACACACTGCCATGGATTGAGAGCCGCGAAATTTTAGGCACAATTGATTTGTACAAAAACAAGCTTGACGGAATTATTCTCATGAGTGCGTATCCATGCTGCACCGACTCTATGGCTAATGAGTATATTCTCAGAACGGTCAAGGATATTCCTATCTTGCAGGTTACGATGGACGTTCAGGACGGCACGGCAGGTCTTGAAACAAGGCTTGAAAGCTTTGTAGACATTATTAAATTCAGGGAAAGCGGCGGCTATGGCAACTGATAAGAAAAAGAACAAGAAAACAGATAATCTCGATGGCAGGAGGAAAGTGGCATTGCCCACATTCGGCAATTATAATCTGCCATTCAAATACTTCATTGAACAGGCTATAGGTGCAGAGTGCATTCTTCCTGCTGCGCACACAAAAAAGACCGTTCATTTCGGAGAGCTTAACAGCCCCGACTTTGTTTGTACACCTTTCAAGCATACTCTCGGTAGTATGATTGAAATGCTTGAGCTCGGTGCAGATACTCTTGTTATGAGTGGCGGACCTTGCAGACTCGGCTTCTATGGTGAGCTTCAGAAGAAGATTCTTGAAGATATGGGCTACAAATTCACTATGATTGATCTCGAATGGCTGAAAGACATGAAAAAGAGCGAATGGCTCAAGGTCATAAAATCAGTCAATCCTGACGTGAACGTTCCACAGCTTTTGTATGAAGCGACTAATACCATGAAGATGATAAAGTACATCGACGAAGTCGAGGAACTTTACCATGCCAACATGGGATTTGAAGCAAACGAGGGCGCATACGACAAGATTTACCGGGATTTCCTCTTCGATATGAAGATGGCTTCCTCCGGCAATGATATCAAGAATGCCTACCGTAAAGCCAAGACGGCTATGGACGATGAGCCTCTCAACAAGCCGGATATGCCACTCAGGGTCGGTATTGTCGGTGAGTACTATACCATTATGGATAAATTCTCGAACCTGGACGTTGAAAACAAGTTATGCAGGATGGGGATTGAAGTCCACAGGCTCATGAACTTCACAAACTACAATCTGGGCGGAAGCGAGCAGAAGCTGTTCCCTGCTGCCAAAGACTATATGAAATTCCCCATGGGTCCGACAAGTGCAACAACAGTTGCGGCAGCTGAGAAGTATGCAAAGCAAGGCTTTGACGGGCTTGTTCACGTAAAGTGCTTCGGATGCACTCCGGAGGTTGATGTTATGCCGCTTTTACAGAAGCTGTCGCAGGAGCATCACATTCCAGTTTTATATCTGAGCTATGACACACAGACCTCGGACACCGGGCTTGACACCCGACTTGAGGCGTTTTATGACATGATTTCACTTAAGAAGAAGGTACTTAAAAATTGAGTAAAGCTAAAGCATACATAGGAATTGACATTGGGTCCATATCGACAAAAGGCGTAATTATAGACGAATCTAAGAACATTATTGCGTCGTCCTATCTGTGGACAGAGGGAAATCCGGTTGGAGCTGTGAGAAACCTCCTGGGAGTTCTCAAGGAGCAGTTTGACGACGAGAAGTATGAGATTGTATCCTCCGGAACTACAGGAAGTGCACGCAGGCTCATAGGTGCGATGATAGGCGCAGGAGTCGTCAAGAATGAGATTACTGCCCACGCTGTTGGGACAACAACCATTCATCCGGACGTAAGAACAATTTTTGAGATAGGCGGACAGGATTCAAAGATTATACTCGTCGAAAACGGAATCGCAGTTGACTATGCAATGAACACACTCTGTGCCGCCGGAACAGGAGCTTTCCTTTCAAGCCAGGCGCACAGGCTTGGTGTCGAGGTTGAAGAGTTCGGCGAGATTGCTCTTAAATCGAAGCATCCTACACCCATCGCTGCCAGATGCACAGTCTTTGCTGAATCTGACCTCGTGCATAAGATTCAGATGGGTCACTCAAGAGAGGACATTATAGCAGGTCTTTGCCGGGCAGTTGCTTCCAACTATCTAAACAACGTTGCAAAAGGCAAAAAGATTATTTCCCCCATTGTCTTCCAGGGCGGTGTAAGCAAGAATCAGGGAGTTGTCAAGGCGTTTTCGGACGAGCTTGGTGTCCCGATTACAGTCGACGAAAACGGGCACCTGATGGGTGCATTCGGCTCTGCCATTCTTGCAATGGAATCAAGAAAGGAAGCACCTTTCAGCTTTGATGTAGGTGAAATGGATTTCGTTACTAAGGAAGTCACCTGCGGAAAGTGCTCAAATCACTGCGAGATTATCTGTGTTTCAAGAGACGGCGTTCTTATCGACTCATAGGGCAACAGATGTGAAAAGGGCGAAATAAAAGCCCATTCAAAGAACAAGTAAAAACATACGCAATACTGAGAGAGGAGTGTTTCCCTAAATGAAAAAGATGTTCTCAATTGCCGTCTGCCTGGTGTTTACAATTATGATGCTCACATGCAACGTAACTGCTGTGACATTCACACCCGACTTTGAGGTTTACTCGGAGGCAGCATATCTCGTAAGCCTTGACACAGGCGAGGTTGTCTACTCCAAGAACGCTGACGAACAGCTTGTTCCGGCTTCACTGACAAAGATAATGACTGCCGTTATACTTCTTGAACAGTTTGAGGATGACATTTCCGCACTCTCAACGACCTATGTCTGCGGAACATCAGCTTGCTATGACGAGCTATACCTGACAGGCGCATCCACAGCAGATATTCAGATCGGCGAAATGGTCTCCTATAAGGATTTGCTCTATGCACTGATGCTCCGTTCTGCATGTGAGGCTGCGAATATCATAGCATATAATATAGCTGGAAGCCTTGAGGATTTCGTGGAAATGATGAATGACAAGGCTGAAGAACTGGGTTGCGAAAACACACACTTCACGAACGCTCACGGGCTGTTTTACGAAGACCATTACACTACAGCACATGACATGGCTATCATCACTCAGTATGCAATGAGCCTGCCTATGTTCACAGAGATTGCATGTACTGAAAGTTACACCATGGAGGCGACTGCCTATCACGAGGAGCGCACCATCATCCATACTAACTACATGATGTCAAAGACCAACGGCGGAGATTACTATTACGAGTATGTCAAGGGCATCAAGACAGGTACTCTTGATGAAGCCGGACGATGCCTGGTTTCCCTTGCCTATAAGGACGGCTACAGCTACCTTTTGGTTACTTTGAATGCGCCGATGTATGACGATGATGGGAACACCATTTATTACAACTTCATTGACCACAAGAATATCTATGAATGGGCGTTTGACAACCTTGTCTACACGGAAATTGTCACAGGAACAGAGGAAAAAGCCGAAGTTGCTGTTGAATATGGCGATGGGCAGGACTATGTCATAGTCGTTCCTGCTGAAACATTCTCGATGATGTGGAATACAAACATATCAACAAGCTCCATCCATGAAGTCATAACTTTAAGTTCTGATGTCGTTGCCCCGGTAAGTGCCGGGGACATATTGGGAACTTTGGAGCTACAGTATGGCGGAGAAACTCTGGCTGTGATTGACCTTGTTTCCGAAACGGATCTTGCACGTTCGGAAACTGCTGAAACGCTGGCAATAATGCAAAGCTTTATCGGGTCGGATCAGTTTTACAAGGCTGCGATGTACAGCGCGATATTTTTTCTTGTCTATACTGTACTGATTATAGTTCTAAAGATTATTGTACATAGAGTAAATAAAAAACGCGTGAAAGTCTATGCAGCTCCAAAGCGTTCATCTTCACGTAAGAAATGGTAATAAAAGCGGCTGAGCAATTAAATGCTCAGCCTTTTTTTATTTGAAATCGACTTCGGCATCGATAAGGGACTTCCCTCTTGTTAACTTGCCGTCTTTCAGCTTGAGTCCCAGAACATCCTCGACTAATGCTCTGTAGTACCATGCCGCAGAGCCAGTGTAGATAGACCAGCCACCTCGGGAGTAACAGTTCTTGTTTGAATAGACATCGCCACAGATATAATACGGCTCGGTTTTGTAGCGAGTATAGCCGCCGTTTTGCGAGCGAAGAATTGGGTTGAGTGCTCTTAGTACTTTCAAGCCCTCTTCTGTCAGTCCAGCTTCTATGCAAGCCATTCCAAGCCAGATTGCAGCATGGGTGTACTGACCGCCATTCTCACGGATTCCGTCTGGATAGCTTGCGATATAGCCGATTTCTGCTCTTGCGTCGTCCGAAAATGGCGGATAGAAGAGCCTGATCACGCCATTTTCAGTGTCAGCCAGCATTGAATACGCTTCATGGAGTGCTGATTTTGTGAATTCTTTGTCAGACAGCTCTGCAAACTGAGCGAACGATTGGGAAATGGAATCCAGCTTGCAGGAAACGGAGCTTTCTGAGCCCAAGACTGTACCGCTGTCGGTATAGGCTCTCAGGTACCACTTATCGCCTTTGCCGCTTCTTAAAATTGCCGATTCGATTTCTCTTACTTTTCTAAGAAGCTGACTATCCGATTTGCATATCCTTAAGAATCGTTTCAGGGCAAGTATATAGAATTCGCTCAACCAGACTGATTCGCCTATTCCCTTTTCACCAAGATTTGAGAAGCCGTCGTTCCAGTCGCCAGTGCCGATGAGAAGAAGCCCATGTTTGCCGGTTCTTGAGCCGACATACCCGATTGCACGTATGCAGTGGTCATATATGCTTTCTCTTGATGCTGTTCTGTAGACCTCCCCGCACCTGTCACGCTCTGATTCGGAAAGAGTTATTCCGGCGGAGTATGCGACTTTGACGTCTAAGATTGAGCTATCCCCCGTCTTTTCTATATACTCTACAACTGCATACACAAGCCAGAGTGGATCATCGGAAATTCTTGTACGGATTCCGGTGGTCTTTCTTAGTGGAAGCTCATGCCACCAGTGCATAACGTCGCCCTCAATAAACTGAGCCCCTGCCGCACGGATAATATGAGTCCTGCACTCATGAGGATTTTCAAGGATAATTCCTACTGCATCCTGCAATTGATCCCGGAAGCCATATGCTCCCGACGACTGATAGAAACCGGTTCTAGCCCACATTCTTGCATGGAGAGCCTGATATCTTAGCCAATCATCTGATAGAATTCTGAGCCCGCTCTCTGAGGATTTTATCGTAAGCTTGTGTTCACGTGTGTCTGTCTGAGCCTTGAAATACTTTGGCATCAGGATTGCAGCTTTCTCAGTATGGGCATAGGACATATAGAAGTCTAAAACCGTTTTGCGTTGAATATCGACGGTTGCCGCGACTATTGTGTCTTCGCCGACTACGATGTTTTCCTGCCAGCTGCCACTTAAGAATGCTTTTCTGTCAGTCTGGAACCGACAATCAAGTGATGAGGTTATTGCCATGAAGCCGGTTACGGGGGATGCACAGTTTGATAAGAGAAGAGTGTTGCCTTTCTTTTCCGGCTTGATAAGATGGGACATTGAGCGGTCTCGTCCCAGGCAGGGCTCGGTGTAGTAGGAAATCTCTGCCGACTGGTCGACGGATATATTCACGCGGATTCGTTTGCACATGCCTTTTTCTGACACACCTACAGTTACATTTCCCTGGAAATGCTTTTCCTTGAAGTGATATTCAGCTACATATGGCGCAAAAGCAGCAGCTGAGCCGCGGATAATATCAAAGTATTCGTCACCGATATGGAGAATAAGACGTTCGCCGATATTATCGCGACTGGTATCGTTGTCCCATGGAGTAAGTCTGAGCTCTCTTGAATTATGGGCATAGGTGAAGCCTAAGGAGCCCTCAGAAAGAAGCGTTCCAAACTGCCTTGACGACAGCACATGGCACCAAGGAAGAGGAGGTTTCGAGTTGATGACATATTTTCCGCGATAGAAGCCACCACATGCGATTTCTTCTTCAACCGGCTGTTCATCCGAGTGAACATGCTTTAACTCAATCTCTGAGAAAGGTTCTTGCACAGATTCGGTCTCTATCTCGCCATGAGAGATATGGCAGGAATTGGCTTTCAAAAGAGTGATGAGCTCTTCTCTCACATCAGAACGGTCAACGGGATAGATTCCGCCATCTGAATACAGTAGTCCCTCGCAGGAATATTTTCTTGCCGTATTGACGAGTGCTGAATAGTGTTCCCTTTCATATTTTCCTGCATCATCAAACAGCACCACCATCTGTGCCTTGATTCCGGAAAGCCTCAGGTCTCTGAATGAGTGAATATATACTGATAGCTTTTCTATTTCTGATACGTCATCAAGGTAATAGAGAATCAGTGGTAATTCGGTTGAGAGTGAAAGCTCCCAGATAGTATTAAGCGGTAAGTTATTTGCCATGACAGCTTCTCTTCGCTCCTGTGAATGGCAAGGTGATAGAAGCACGTTTCCGGCAAGGATTTCAAGAAGCCTTGAAGATGCTGAACTGTAGCTCTTGTACTCTTCCACTTGCTTTGTTTTAAGCTCTGCTACCATGTTGACAAGCTCATCATAGCTGTCAGCAGCCAGAATGAACATAGTTAGTGTTGCTTCACCTGATGGAGGAAGCGTCACAGGAGTCTTGACGAAAATACATGGGTCAGGTTCTGAAATAAGACTGCTTGAAACAAGACTGGCTCTGTCAAGAAAGCTTTCTGCTCCGCCGGGTCGTGAAAGCACATCTTCCCTGTCGAATGAAACCAAGCCTAAAGGGTTATCCACAAATCCGACTGCCATATAGGGTTTGTCTGAAGTGTCGCAATCGCTTCTTGTCGCGGTTATAATATTGAGATTCGGGTCGACATCGAGTCTTAGAAACATTTTAGCGTATGCCGGATGGGCACGCTCAGCATCATCATACATAAGTGACGGCTCAATATAGGTGCACAGGAAGACTTCTTTTCCAGCATCAGAGTCATTCTTTATTGTAAACGTTCTCAGTTCGCATGGGAAAGTCTTATGGATTGTGACTTTCATTTCGACATTTGCATTGCGATACACTGCGAAACCGTCGCCGAATTCGCAGGTGCCACGGGTGAAATAAATCTGCTCTCTTCCGGATATTATGCCGAAGAATGCACCTTTCGGACGGTTCACAGCGTCATGTGTTCTTGAATGGACATTTCTTCTCTGTAAACAGGGATTGAAATGCCATTGTCGGTGAGAATCAGGGTGTATTCGCCGTTTCGTAGGAGCTTGATTCTCGGATTGAACGGCGAAAAGCTGGCAAAATATTCTGACGCAGGAGCTATAGGCAATTCGCTCTTCTGGTGCTTTGGCTTCAGAACGGTGTCTTCATAGATATTCCGTTCAAGTGTTACACGCTCATCAAGGAGCTCGCTTGCACCCATGACGTTTCTGTCACGCATAAATCTTTTCTTAAATATGCCATTCTCAAGAACGTTGACGGCAGAAATTATGCTCATGCCGACATGATGGGACATATAGCTTTTTACTATACCATAGTCAGCATCAGGTACAGTGAAATCAATCGCTTCGTAAAAGCCATAACGTGAATACATTCCATACTTTTTTAAGCGATTGAGATTATCTATACCACTGTCCCCTGAGTAGCTGAGTGATAGATAGGTTGAGTAGGGAGAGACAACGAAGTCCTGCTCCAAGCCTCGTCTGAGACCGGTTTTCGGCACACCGTGTGCCATATAACGGTAGGAAAGGTTGCTGTCAAAGCTGTAGTAGCCGCTTTCTGAGATTCCATATGGTCTTGAAAACGCTTTTGCATATCTCTTCTGGCACCAGAGAGCATATCTCAGGCTCTCATTAAGAAGCGATCCCTCGGGACTATCCAAAAACAGCTCCGGCATGAAATATTCAAACATTGTTCCACTGTAGGAAGCGGTTCCGGCATAGAAGCCGCAGCTTAATGCTGTCCTTGAAAGGCTGTACCAATGGCTTTTTGGAACCTGGCGGGAAGCAATCGCGTAGAATGAGCCGAGGCGGGCTTCGCTCATGAGAAAGTCGTATCTTGAATTATCGGGTTCACCTGTTTCCGGATTGATTCCAATAGCCATGAGCCCTCGAACATCGTCAAAGAATATCGACAAATCGCAATCAGCAATTATCTTTTCGATTCTCGATATGGTTTCCTTTAGCTCAGGACATCTGGTTGTGTACTCTTTCAAGCCCTCCTTGAGTGGTACCAGTGAGCAGATGAAGTTGCCGCTGTCAACGCTTGAAACATAGGGATTAGGGCAGATTTTCAGCGTTTTTGTGTCGTACCAGTTATATAGATTACCCTTGTACTTTTCCACTCGTTCGATTGAATCTAACGTGCCACTGATGCGCTTATACATCGATTCAGGACTGATGAGGCGTCGGTCACATGCTGCAAGTACTGACACAAGATACATGCCAATATTGGTAGGTGATGTTCTGTGGCAGATCCGATATACTGGTGCAAACTGTACGTTATCAGGAGGCAGGTAGTTTTCAGACTCATTGACATAGTCTGAGAAGAAGCCCCACATGTCTGCTACCTGGGAAGACAACTCGCGTTGATTTCGTTCTGACAATGCACGACCTGAGATTCCTGTTTTACGGGTTCCGAATGCAAAGAGTGCCGGCTGGAGGGCGAATATAATTCCCAGAAATCTGACTATATAGCTCTGTGAGAAGACTAATGCTGTTCCCAGCATCCATGATGGGAAGAAGAATGAAAAGCCGTCGATTCCTGCCTTATCGAAAGACGATGACACTGTCCACTCCAACAGATTATGACCGGTTATCATACGGGCTATTGCAGTCAGCATTGCCCGGGCGGATTTCAGGGCAAGAGTTGGAAGAAGTATAAGAGAATAGACAAGTGAAGAGATATTCAGTGCTGCGCCGCTTACCATCGCAGAATAGAAACGGCGTGAGCTTATACCCTGATTCAGGAGTGTTCCCATAAGCCCCAGAATCTGCGGGAACAGATACATTATTATAGCCGAAAAGGCGATTTTGCCGGAGGCTTCAGGATACAGAAACAACCCAAGAAGCAAGGTTGCGAAAACATCTATTGGCAGGAATGAGCGTCTAAGGTTTTCCCATAGCTTAAGCTTTGAAAGAAGATCGAACTTCCTTGAAAAGACGAACCGCAGATTCTGGATGTCTCCCCTGATCCAGCGATCAAGACGTTTGAAATAGCTTACGGGATTTTTCGGGAAACCCTCGGTGAAAATGACGTCGTGGGCATAGGCTGTGTTCATAAGCTCTCCCTCAAGTATGTCGTGGGACAGAACCTTTTCATGTGGGAGGAAGCTGGTGCAATTCAGGAGTGAGCTTATATTGATAAGACCTTTGCCGCAGAATGTTCCCCTGCCATAGACATCCTGCCAGAAATCCATGCTCTCAAGATCATACCCAGAAATTGAACCGATGCCGCCCATTGCTCTTGAGAATCCGGTTGCGAGTGAGTCACCGAGACGCGTTACCATTCGGGGAGAAATTATTCCGTAGCTTCTATTTGCCGGATGAAGTGCTATTGATAAGAGCTCGGATACAGAATCCATATACGGTTCTGTATCGCTGTCGACGCAGACAATATAGTCGGTTCCGACCAAAGCATTTGCGTCCCCAAATATTCTGTAGAAGTCCTGCTCGCCGGTTTTCATAAACCTGGCAAGATCAACTATTGCGCCGCGCTTTCTTTCATAGCCCATGAATTCTTCCTGTGTGTCGGAATAGACGCGCTTTCTTATGATGCAGGAGAAGACGCCGCCGTTTTCATTGTTGAGGCGACCTATCATCTCCCCAAGGCTTTCTGCAATGGCTTTGTCATCACCGGTTACGGGAGTATGAGAAGCCTGGAAATCTACCAACAGACAAACTGAAATATTCGGTTGGGGGTTACTTGCGTGAAGCTTGAGGAGCTTTGAATAGAGGCTGTCACTGTCGTTTGTGCTGTTTACCACTGCTGACAACACTATAGTGCATGGTGTATTTCTGACCTCGTCCGAGTCTGAATCTAGTCGTGGTAGGCGAACTCTCGGAACGTGTCTAATGAGAATATCATTGACTACAGCTTTGACAGCAGCATACGCCGGGCAAATAAGGAACAGGGTTGTCCAAGGTTCACCTATCTTGACAGTCAAAGCAAGCGTGGACATGAAAGCGATTACTACTTCGAGGAGTTCTACAGTCAGGTCAGTGATGATTCTTGACCTTGGGCATCTGTCAGGAAATGGGACTGATTTTGAAGCATAAACCTGCTCGCGATATTGCTTTTTCGTTCCGCGATCGCATTTAGGATAGTATTCATCCTCGGATAGCTCTATGGCAACAGGGTTGACCGTTTCATTTATTCGATATTCGTCCAGAGAACTGATACCGGAAAGCATGAGTATGGACATATGGAGGTCTTCATCAATCTTTCCAAGAATAAGGTATATGAGCTCAAATTTAAGATTCTCAATATCGCATGGATTGATAATGTTGTCTGTAGCGTAATCTCTTATCAGAAGAATTATCTCATCTGTCGATGGGAATTTTCCATCAAAATGAGGAATCAGATTTTCAGCAAGAGGCATATTGAATGTTATCTCTGCTTTCGGGTCGCAGCTCAGGAGATAGCCAATATAGTCGTTTATGATCCGGTAATTATCCGCAAAGAAGATTTCATCATCTGTGGAGCAGCCATCCAGGCACAGAGCTTTATATCTTCTTTGGAAAGCCGAGCGCATCTTTCTTATCCTACTGAAATACTTGCCTATTCGTATATGTTCCTTAGATTTCATATCCGTCGCCTTTCAAACAGTGTTTTGAGATATTATTTGCAGACTACGGGAAATTATCCCTATCATAAGTATTGCTTTTCCCTTGAAATGTGGTATACTGAGAACACTTTATTGAATCACAACTCCAAGGAGACGATAATATGAAATATCTTGTTTTACTTTGCGACGGAATGGCTGACTATCCAGTCGAAGAGCTTGGCGGCGTTACGCCAATGGCAAAGGCTTATAAGCCGAATATGGACAAGCTGGCTAAGACCTCGGAAATTGGTCTTGTCAAGACTGTCGCCGATGGCTTGAAGCCTGGAAGTGATGTTGCTAACCTTTCTGTTTTAGGCTACGACCCTGCTATCTACTACTCCGGGCGTTCACCTCTCGAAGCCGGTTCTATCGGAATCGACATGTTGCCGACTGATGTTTCGTTCAGATGCAACTTGGTCACACTTTCGGATGAAGAAAAGTATGAAGACAAGACTATGGTCGACTACTGCTCTGGCGATATTTCAACAGCTGATGCAAAGATTCTGGTTGACTTCTTAAAGGAGAATTTCGACGATGACGAATTCACCCTCTATGCAGGTGTGAGCTATCGTCACTGCCTTATTCAGAAGAACGGTACTCTGGATGTCGGAACTCTAACTCCTCCGCATGACATTTCAGGAAGAGTTATCGGGCAGTATCTCTCAACAAGTCCGAATGCTGAAAAGCTCATCAACATGATGAAGAAGAGCTATGAGCTCCTTAAGAATCACCCTCTTAACCTTGAAAGAGTCAAGAATGGCAAAAATCCGGCTAATTCGATGTGGTTCTGGGGCGAGGGTGTGAGAAAGCCTTTGGCTCAGTTCAAGGACAGGTACGGACTCAAAGCCTCCATGATCTCAGCCGTCGACCTCCTCAAAGGCATCGGCAAATTCAGCGGCATGAATGTTGTTAACGTTGAGGGTGCAACCGGATATATCGACACCAATTTCGAGGGCAAGGCACAGGCTTGCATTGACGAATTCGCATCAGGGCAAGACTTTGTCTACATTCACGTTGAAGCTCCTGACGAATGCGGACACAGGCACGAAATCGAGAACAAAGTCAAGGCTATTGAGCTTATCGACAAGAAGATTTTAGGTCCTGTTCTTGAAGCTCTTGACAGCTATGATGACTACAAGATTCTAATCATGCCTGACCACGCCACTCCCCTCGCCCTCAAGACCCACGCCAACGACCCGATTCCCTATCTTATCTATCATAAGAATTCTCCAAAGTCCGGCGTTGACTGCCTTTGTGAAAAGTCAGCTGAGGAGACAGGAAGATTTATTCCTGTGGGGCATACGATTATGGATAGGTTTATTAAGGAAGACTGAGCATTTTACGCAAACAAAAAGCACCGCCTCGAGACGGTGCTTTTACTATATTCGATTAGTCTTCCCATGTGTCATCAGGAAGAGAATTTAAGAACGCTGTGAGTTCCTTTGCCATTTCTTCCTGTTCGGGGATTCTTGGATGCCCAGGTGTAGCTTTACCGCACCTTGTACAGGTGAAGTGGTATACCCTGTTCTCTTCGCCGCCGAGGCGGTTCTTTATCTCCTCCAACGCTTCATCCCATGCGGGATCATGCATCAGAACAGTGAGTGCTAAAACTACAGTTGCGTGGTTGGTGTGGGAACGAGTGTCTTCGATAATTTCGATATAACGCTTCATCCACTTTTCACGGTACTCAGGGTCGTGAATACAGCCGTTATGCGGATGGTCGTCGTTCTGACCTACTGCATATACCATGACGTGAGGAACGAACTTTGAGAAGTCCCATGATGTTCTTGGAGGCATCGAACAATATCTTGTCTTGTCGTAGCAGGATTCAAGTCCGAGTGCGGGATCCTCAAAATAACCAGTGCCGTCAAATATCGCTATGCCGCCTTGAGCGGTGTTATAAACCTCAGCCGGGAGAAGACGGGCGGTCATCAAAGAATAGCTGTGCCATGAGTTATCGTAAACTCCATCGTGGTTCTCGGGGTCGCATTGTCCAACATAGTCAACGGCATCTACTACTGAACCAGCAGTTACTGAATCGCCATAGAACTCAATGCGCTTTTTAGGCTTCGGAATTGGGTCTAAGATTTCGCCGTCATCAGGGAGAACAAAGCCTTTCAGCCTGAAGTAGTGTCCCTCCATGCGCTTATAGAGGACGCAGTCATGACGGGTGTTTTCTAGACCTGAGGCAAGCAGGACTTCCGCCTCGCCGTCAGGAATCGGGATGCACTTCTCTTCCCCGTCGATTACGAAGCCTACGAATCTGCCATACCAGTATTTCATGTTTTCAATGACTGCCGAGATTTCAGTGCCCTTGAATGAGAAGCTTAGGTAGCTCCCTGTCCAGCAGAAGACTGCGCTGTCCGGCTCCGAAAAGTCTATTCTGCCGGAATAATTGAACTTGTCGCCTATGGGTTTGATATGCTTCATGCTGCTTCCTCCGTATATGTGCTCTCAACCATACGGTCAAGGGTCTTTATTTCGTCAAATGCTTCTATAATTTCCATGTCGTAGAACTCGCAAGAGCTTCTGTCATAATGGGTGCCGGTAGTGTCCCAGAGAACGGGGCACATGCCCCTTACATAAGCCGCTTCGCAGACAGCAGTGAGATAATTTCTTATCTGGTCAGGCATCTTATTTGAAGTAGTGCAGCCATATTCACCAATTATAACGGGGATGCCGTTGGCGATATAGGTATCATAGATTAGATCCATATATTTTTCAAGCTCGTAGTAATCTTCATCGGTTCCCCAGGTGGTTCTTGCCTCGCCCCAGGAAGCATCCTCATCAATTACTGCGAATGTTGACGGAGTGTAGTAGTGGATGGATATAGCATATCTGCCAGCCGGGTCGTCAGGAAGCACGAACATTTCATCGCATGTAAGCTCAGCGTCGGTAGCATAACCGGCAATCAGTAGATGTCTCAGCTCGTTATTGCCTCCGGATGCTCTGACTATGTCGACGAAAGTCTGATTTATTTCACCCAGAAGTGCATAAGCTTCCTCTTTGCCCTCTGTACTATGTCCATAGCGATTCCAGATGTCATCCCAGCAGCCCTCTTCATTGAGGGATTCAAACATGAGATCCAAAGAGTAATCTTTGAACGCTTCCGAAAGCTGTGTCCAGATACTCTTGTACTTCTCCATGCAAGTTTCCTTATCTGTCGAGAAATTCTCCCACCAGCCGCCATCCCAATGGATATTGACGATGCACTTCATTCCTGCGTCAAGAACCCAGCCAACTATCTCCTGAACTCTTGCCAGATAGTCAGCATTGATTGTATAATCCTCAGCCATCATGTTTGACCAGGCAACCGGGATTCTTACAACTCCGAAGCCCATATCGGCATAACCCTGGATGATTCTTTCAGTTATAACTGGGCTTCCCCAAGCCGTCTCATATTCACGGACAGTTTCTTTCGTGAAGCCGGAGCACTCCATCGTGTTGCCAAGATTGATTCCTAGACCCATACTGAGGACAAAGTCCATCGTGCTCATGTCTTCAGATGTCGTCGAGCTATTCGAGCTGCTTGAACATCCGGCAAATATGGTCATTGCCAATACAAGTGCTGTCATAACTGATATGATTTTTTTATACATCGCCTTATATTACCTCCACATAATGTTAAGTGCGGGACTTTGCCCATTTCAATACTATCAAGTATACAGCATAGCGCACACTTTTTCAAGAATTTCCGAAAATTTTATTTGCATTTTGAATGCCTTTGTGCTATACTATCCTGATATCTAAATAGGAGGTAAGAAATTTGAAGTTATTATTATTTGATTTGGACGGCACATTACTTCACCACGACAAAACCTTGTCGGAAAGAACCATAAAGACTCTTGAACGCTGCCGTGAACAGGGCTACATATTAGGAATCGCCACCGCCAGAGGCGAATACAGCATCGGAAGATTCATCGACGCATTCAAGCCACAGGTCGTTATCTCTAACAGTGGCGCACAGGTAAGAGCCTACGGAAAAATAGTCCACACTGCGTCTTTCCCGGTTTCTGAGACAAGAAGAATCTTGGGGCTCATAAAAGAAATCTGCGGCGACAACAACATTATGGTCGACACCGACGGCAGAGAATACCGGAACTTCATCTACACCGGCGACCGTCTTGGCTGGGACTGGGGCGAGATAGTCATCGACGACTTCTCCGACTTCCAGGTCGAAGCCCTGAAAATCTGCACCGAAATCCCCGACCCCGAAATCGCCCAGCGTATGATAGCCGCCATCCCCGAATACTACTGTGGCAGATACTCCGACGGCTTCTGGCATGAAATCGGCAAAAAAGAAGTCACCAAAGCCTACGGCGTTGAAAGGCTCTGCGAAACCGGACTATTCCAGACATCCGACATCACCGCATTCGGCGACGAATTCACCGACATAGGAATGCTAAAACTCTGCGGCACCGGCGTAGCCATGGGCAACGCGATTCCCGAGACTAAGGAAGCGGCGGATATTGTCATTGGGACGAATGAGGAAGACGGCGTTGCCGAGTATCTTGAAAGTCTGTTAGCATAAAAAAGCCGAGATGCGAGTTGCATCTCGGTTATATTCTTTTATGCTATCTTTCCTCTATAGAAACAAGATCCATATAGAAAAGACCTGTATCGCTATCGTACTCGCCAACTTTGAGCACAACGTAAACATTAGAACCTGTTGACATAAAATCAGGAAGATATCTTGATGTATCATATCCAAGCGAACGACTCGTAATACTTTCTACCTTGAAAGTTGGTCCAAGTTGACTTGAGCTACTATAGTCGCCGTAGCTAATTAAAACATCACAAACAGACTGATTCATCTTGTACTTTCCAGTAAACGGGTTAAAATCGTAATGATTATCTGTGTAATCTATACTTGCCTCGAACGCAACTGTCTTTCCACGATACTTTGTTGAAAATTTAGAAAAAGACTCATCCCTATCCGCATTCAATGTCAAAATATATTCTAGGTCATCACAATTATCTATGGTAAGATACCCATTATTCGCTTTCGTTGTATCTGTTGTTGCTTCTGTTATAGTCGTGGTAACTTTCGTAGTTGATTCTGTTGTAGTTGTGGTAGTCTCTGTGGTTGCTTCAGTTGTAGTTGTGGTAGCTTCTGTGGTTGTTTCAGCTGTAGTTGTAGTAGCTTCTGTAGTTGTTTCAGCTGTAGTTGTAATAGCTTCAGTTTTTCCTTCGACCGAGGTTTGCGTTGTAGCAGAGGTTGTCACCTCTTGTTGCGTTGTCGTATCAACGGTGGTTTCCTCAGTAAGCTGTGTTGTCACTTCTGGTTCAGTTTCCTGTACTGTGTCCTCTGTTTCATCACTGGGAAATGTATGATAAGAAATGACTACTTCTACATCATTTGGATACCATTCATCAGGGCTGTAGTTAGTGCTTCCATCAACAGAAACTGATTCTACTTCACCATCTTTTGTGAACCACCCCAGAATCAAATCTTCGATTTTCTCAAGTTTAATATTTGTAAATCCGCGTTCTTCAAAATCTTCTAAAACATCTTGATAATCACGTCCTTTTTGAATTCTTGAGCCAGACGGTGTCTTAGCTTCGCCCAAGTGAGCATCTGACGCACACCCCACAAGAGCAAGCGCAACAATAATAGACAAACATAAAGCCAATAACCTTTTCATAAACATCTTCCTATCATATTTATTTTTGTACAATAAAAAATGCGCCCCAATAAGAGACGCACGAAAAAGTGAATCCCTCATTGTTGCCACACAATCTCAGTTTCACAAGCGGAAAAGAGCAAGAGAAAAACACCTTTTACCAAGAAAAGGGTATCCACTTGTGAATAAAATATTAGATTATGTGGCAGAAATATTGTAGCATACTTTTCTTAAGTTGTAAAGCGTTTTTTCTGAAAAAGCAAAAAGAGCGGATTTTGACCGCTCTTTCTTGTTATGATTATTCTTATGCTTTCTCATGCAACCGGCTTTCATGCTTTTCGTAGTAGCCGATGAGGTTGCCGGTGTCGTCTCGTAGGGCGACTATGTAGACGTCGGTGTCTTCGTTGTCCCAGTTTTTGGTGTAGGTGTAGACTTTATTGAGGCTGGGGTCATTTAAGAACTTCTCGAAGACTGAGAGTATTGTTTCTTTTGAATGGGCGTTATGGCAGTTGAAGATTGAATTGCCGATGAGGTTTGCACCGCCTCGTTTGGCATAACGCTTAATGGCTGTCGGGTTCATGTAAACAATTATGTGGTTAACGTCACAGATAACTATTGGTGCATCGTCGGCGTCGACTACTGCTTTGAAATATTCGGTCATTGCTGTTCCTCCTCAGATTGATTTGGCTTATTGTATCATATTTTCGGTGGCATGTAAAGAGTATAATGCAAAAAAGAGCGGGATTTGAGCCGCTCTCTTTGCCAGGAAAGGTATTATATATTAGAAAGGATTTTCAACTGAATAGTCGTCGAAGCTGATGAGGGCACTAGCACCTGTGGTGTCGACAGTGGTTGAGTAAGTTTCAACAGTAATGGTGTAGGTGCTGTCGCCGGTGAAATAGACAGTGCCGTCAGAGCTCAGGATGGTGACGGTGTTGCCGTCTTCGTCAACGATGGTGCCCTCGCAATAAAGATTGGTTACTGTGCTGTAGTTTGTGACAACCCAGGTTGAGGTGGAGTCAATATAGACGTTGCACTCGCCGTTGCCGCCATTGCCCGCATTCGATTCATCATCTACAAAGTAACCGGTCAGGATACTTCCCTCCAGCATGTAAAAATCGAGGTTGCTGATGCTATCATAGATGACTGCGCCCTCCATTTCCTGATCAATGGCTGTGAAGTTGCAGTCGGCACCGTTCGAGCCAGTCGAGCCCCAGCCGCGCTGGTTCGAGTTGCCGGTGCACTTGAGGAAGAATTCACTGTCTTCGGCGTATATGATGTCAACGCCGCTCAGGAGGAATGTGCTTTCAGTGTTGGTGGTGTAGAACATGCCGCCGTTATATGCTGTGAGAGAGCCTCCAATCATATAGAAGCTGCCATTACCGACCTCCGAGTCGCCAGACATGCTCTGGTATACAATTACATTCCAGGTGCAGTCGTTCTGGGAGCTGTCCTGCATATTGCCGCTAAGATCGCAGTCGAATAGTCTGATGGAATTGAGACCCTCTATGCAGATGGCTTCGGAAGAGTTGGCTGTCAGAGTTGCATCGTTTACGGTAATTTCAGCAGTGCTGTATACTGCCGGTGAACCAGTGCCATTGGAGGTGTAAGTTCCGCCATCGACAACCATGGTTCCGCTTCCACGGTCACTTCTTATAGCTGCTGATGACTCGCCGGAGGTGCTGACAATGAGGTTCCAGGCGTAAAGGGTTCCGCCGCCGGCAACATGGATGCCGCCTGAAGTGTCCTGCTCGGTGGTGATGGCGGTGTCGCTTACATAAGCTACGCCGTCGCCATAGGCAAATACTCCTGCGCCGCCTGCTGAGTTGGAAGTGATGGTTGAATTGGTGATTCTTAATGTGCCACTGGTTACAAGTGCACTTGCACCGACGCCATAGAAGCTCGAGTTATCACCGCCGGTGGAATCGGAAGATATTCTTGAAATGGTGCTGTCTGAAATTGTTACGTCGCCTGAGGTTACCAGGATTGCGCTCTCATCCGAGCCGGTTGAAGTGTAATCCATGTCTGAATAGGTGCCGTCCTCAGTGTAGGTCACAACCGCGTCGTAGCTGTCAACACCTGAGGATGAGCCTCCGCCCATGCCGCCGCCATTGGAGAGATTGCCCATATCAAAAGAATCTGAACCAACCACAATTGATGTGATCACTCCGTTATCGTCAACGGTAAATGTGAGAGTGTCACCTGCTGAAATGTCAGAAAGAGTCAGACTGTTGCCGTCTGTGTCGGTGATTACTGATTCATCGAGGACTATGAGAGTGACCGTAAAGGTATTGTCAGTGCTTTCTGTGGGCTCTTCGGATACATCGGCGAGAAGTTCAATCTCAAAGTCGCTGGTCGAAGACATAGGTTCAGGCTCACTATTGCTCTCGCCGTCAGGCTTGTCGGGAACGTCGCTATCGGATTCACCATCGGGCTTGTCGGGAACGTCTTCCCCGTTCATGTCGACCTGCATATCAGAGCCGCCCACGTCTCCCATATCACTCATCTGCATATCTCCACCCATGCCCATCATGTCGGTGTTTCCGGATGAGAGAGCCACTGAGAGAATTATCTCATACCCTGAGATTTCTGTAACAGTTCCGGAAAGAGTGCTGGAAGTAATTAATGCCGCGCTGACTGCTGAGTCAGTAGTGGAAGAATCACTGTTGCTGTCGCTACTACTGGTTGATTCCGCGCAGCCGGAGAGCATAAAGACCATGCTGAGGGCTATTATTACTGAGAAAAATCTTTTTAATTTTGCGTTCACTTTGATACAGTTCCTTTCTTGTAAGCTTTACTGTTAATATGATAACCCATAAAGCTTAAATGAACCTAAAAGAAGTGTGAAACATTTAAGATAAATAAAAGCCCCCGAATTATCGGGGGCTTTTCAATCAAGATGGGTTTACTTTGATTCCTTAGCCGAAGCCAAAGCTTTGTAGCAGATTCCTGCCAATGCTCCACCAACGAGAGGACCGACAATGAATATCCAGAGTTCCGAAATCGGAGTGGTGTTGCCGGAGAATGCAGCGATAAGAGCAGGTCCGAAGCTTCTTGCGGGATTGACGGAGGTACCGGTTAAGCCAATACCAAGGATATGGACGAATGTCAGGGTCAAACCAATAACTATGCCGGTAACAGCTGTGTTCTCAGTCTTGCTGGTTACACCATGAATGGCAAGAACAAATACGAATGTGAGAACTATCTCGACCAGGAGTGCAGCGATAGCACTTCCACCTACACCAGACGTGCCGTTAGAGCCATAGCCGCCGGTTGCGTCGACTACTCCGCCGAGATTCCAGATGAGAGCCAATATAGCTGAGCCACATGTTGCTCCAAGAACCTGAGCTACAACATAGCCTACAAAGTCCTTGACGGTCATCTTTCCGGTGACCAGCATCGAAAGCGAGACAGCAGGGTTCACATGGCAGCCGGAAATATTTCCGATGCTGTAAGCCATTGCGACTATTGCGAGTCCGAAAGCAAGAGCAGTTAAAATATAACCACAGCCTGACACACTGTCACAGCCGACCAGCATTGCGGTTCCGCATCCGAAGACTACCAAAACGCAAGTGCCGATAAATTCGGCGATATACTTCTTCATTATAAGTACCTCCTATTAATTAAAATACAATCCCGTAATTCTGCCTGATTGCAATTTCAGAGATTACTTTAATTATATAGCTGTTTGGGAAACTTGTCAAGAGTTATAACTGAAGAATTGTTATAAATTTCACTAAGAATATCTGAATTATTGTCTGGCAGATATCTTGTGTGCCAGTTCATGAACCATAGCCAATTGGTATCAGTCTTTGCGAAATCATCAAAGTGTGGAAGATTGCCTATTTCATGATAACACATGGGCTTGTCGCAAACTTTCAGCAGCCTGTCCCAACCGAATTTATTGGTTGTTCCATCGTAGGTATCAGAACCGACAATATCGCAGTATTCGTCTCCAACATACCAGCCGGGCTTGACCTCGCCTGAGTAGCCTAAAACCCAGATGAGATTATTGAGTCCATGGTAGTTTGTGTACCTGTCGTACATCATTCTCCAGAGCTTAATGAAATTTTCTGCTCCGCCCTTGCCCCACCAGAACCACTGACCGTCGAACTCGTGGAAAGGTCTCCATATTACCGGGACATCTTCAGCCTGGAGAATCTTTAAAGCCTCAGCTCCCAAGTCCCAGTTTCTTAACATGAGATCATTTTCAGGAGTGCCGCTGGTAAGAAGCTTGTCGAAATCCGGATTATCATCCTTGCAGTCCTCATATGCGCCGCCGTTAACTCCTGTATGCCAGCAGATGGTGACAATTCCGCCGCGCATATACCAATCTATAGCACGGTTTATGACGCCTCTGAAATCAGCGTGCATGAAGTCAAGTCCTCTGATTGCGGGGAGCTTGCCGGTTTTCTCATAGACATAGTTCATTTCCCACTCGGTTGTAGTTCTTTTAGGGTATTCCTGCTGACCAGAGAGCATGAGGTGATTATCATAGCACTCAGTCAGGTACTGAAAAAGCTTCTTTGTCTTCGCGGTTGCGTTGTTGTTTACCAGTGAATATGGTTTCATACTGTCTCCTTGGTTTATTTTGTGTAATCTATAAGCTTTGAGGTATCAAGGTGTTCGTAGCTTGCCAGGAATCCGCAGAGCTCGGATGCGATAATCTTTACTCCACCAACTGAGTCAGACTCGATATTAAGAGGCATCAAAGGCTCGTGAAGAGACATCCTGAGTAGGAACCAGCCGTCGCCATGATCTTTATCAAGGTTGATTCTGATGCCCTCATAATTGCTATCAGCTGGTGTCCAGCCGGGCTGAGTCTTTGAATACTCTTTCAGAGCAGAGATAATATCGTTGCCATACGGCTTGAAGTCTTCAAGATCGATATTCATTCTGAACTCCATGCTCTCGGCAGGCTCTCTTAATCCATCGATGAGAGAGTGAAGAGTGTAGCCCTCTTTTACTCCACGGGAAAGCTCAATTATGAGTCTTGTTACGATATACGCGCCATCGTCGAGGAAGTAGTTATCCTTGAATGCACCATGACCGGAGGTTTCAATTGCCAGCTGGCTGTCGATTCCCTCTTTATTGAGGCGGATTGATTCGTTGATAACGTTGCGGTAGCCTCTGCGGAATCTGTGGTGAACGCCGCCCTTGGAACGGATGAATTCTCCGAGACCTGATGAAGTGACGCTGTCAGTGACAATGGTCGTATGGGGATGGTCTCTTAGAAGCATTGCAGAAAGCATTGCGATAAGGCGGTTACGATTGAGCTCACTGCCGTCAGAGAGGACTGCGCCGGCTCTGTCGACATCGGTGTCGAAGATGACGCCAAGGTCAGCGTGGGACTCTTTCACAGCCTCGGTGATGGAAGCCATTGCCTCTTTATTCTCTGGGTTCGGGATATGATTCGGAAAACTTCCGTCAGGATCTAAAAATCTTGAGCCGGTAGTGTCTGCTCCAAGAGGCTTCAAAACCTTTTCAGCGTAGAAGCCGCCTGCGCCATTTCCAGCATCCACAACTATCTTGAGACCGGTAAGAGGAGTATCGCTTCCGCAGCTATTTCTTATCATATCGGCAAGCCGCTTTGAATAGACGTCCATAAACTCATCTTTTTTCACTTCTGCAGGCTTGAAACCGGTATGAAGATCAGTTTCTGCAAGCTCGATCATTTCTTTGATGTCGCTCGCCTCAACTCCGCCGTCAGGAGTGAAGAATTTGTAGCCATTGCGGTTATACGGGAGGTGGCTAGCTGTAACCATGACCGCTCCGTCGAACATGTAGCCGTCGGTTTTAGTGGTCATGAACATAGCAGGAGTGCTTGCAAGCCCCATGTCGGTGACCTGAATTCCCTCTTTTGCAAGTTCATCTGCCATCCAGCCTGAAAGCTTCTCTCCGGACAGTCTTGAATCTCTGCCGACTGCTACCCGAAGATTAGTCTTCTTGGTTCTTCTGACCAGCCAGAGTGCAAAGCCTCTTGCGATATCGCGGCAGGCTGACTCAGTCAGGTTTACATCCTGACCGGGCACGCCTGCAATCGCAATTCCTCTGATGTCGCTTTCGTTGCGAAGTTTTGAGTAATCCTTAGTTGTCGTCATAATAAAGCACCTTTTTCTTTAAAGATTTATATAAGTTCCATTTTGCCGTTCTTTAGCACAATTGTGTACGGTGATTCCCGCTCAAATGTGACAGTACCCTCGCCGAAGCCATCGGGAACAAGAAGCGTCACCTTTCCTCCCTGGTTGACGATAAGTTCAGCACTTTCTACCTTGCAGTCTTTCCAAGTCATATTGACTGTTACGTCTCCCCTTGCTTTCAAGCCACTGACACTGCCGCTCTTCCAGTGGTCGGGAATTGCCGGGAGAAGCCTTATCAAGCCGTCGTGAGACTGCAGGAGCATTTCAGCGATTCCGGCTGTTCCGCCGAAATTGCCGTCAATCTGGAATGGCGAATGCTTATCAAAGCAGTTTGGATAGGTTGAGCCGAAGAAGAGGTGATCCAGGTGTTTCCCTGCCTCGTTGCCATTCCGGAGGCGTGCCCACATGTTGATTATCCATGCTCTGCTCCAACCAGTACCTCCGCCGCCATGACTCAGGCGTCTTTCTATCGTCGCCTGTGCGGCTTTCATAAGCTCGGGTGTCCTCTCGTAGGTCAGCTGCGATGACGGATAGAGACCATAAAGCTGGGAAATATGGCGGTGACCTATCTCCGTTTCGTCATAGTCCTCTGTCCACTCCATAATCTGTCCATGCTTGCCTATCTTGTTTTCAGGAAGCTTTGGGAGAAGTTCACGAAGTGTATCTGTCAGCTCGTCCTCGTCACCCAAGACTTCGGAAGCCTTGATACAGTCGGTGAAGAGATCTCGGACAATCATTGTGTCCATCGTGGGACCGACGCATATCTGACCCTGCTCGCCAGACGGGTGGATATAGGTATTCTCAGGAGAGAGTGACGGACCGGTCATCAGCTTGCCATCATGCTCAAAGAGATAGTTCTTCATAAATACGCAGGCGCGCTTCGTAATCGGAAGATATTCTTTAAGAAACGCCTTGTCAAGGGTGAACTCATAGTGCGTCCAGATATGGGTGCAGAGCCATGCGGCACCTGAAGCCCAGATGGTTGCGGAAATCCAGTTGTCCTGAGGAGCACAGTCTCCGAACAGGTCGGTATTGTGATGAGCTACAAAACCCTCGATGCCATACATATCACGGGCTACTTTCTCGCCATTAGGGAGCATGACTTTCAGGTGTTCTAAGAGTGCCATGTGGCAGTCAGAGAGGTTGCAGGACTCGGCACACCAATAGTTCATTTCAGTATTGATATTTATCGTGTATCTTGAGCCCCATGCAGGGTAACGGTCTTTATTCCATATTCCCTGCAGGTTTGCCGGCTTGGTTCCCTGACGGGAGCAGGAAATCATGAGATACCGTCCGAAATCGAAATAGAGTCCGACCAGATTGTTGTCGGGTGCACCCCAGCAGGCGTTGAGACGAACGTCGGTTGGAGTTCCGTCATGGTTGACCTCGTCATCAATTGTGAGATTGACTCTGTCGAAATAGGTCTTGTAGTCTGCTATATGGCGGGCTTTTACAGCCTGATAGCCTAAGCCTAAGGCATTTTCAAGGACAGTTGAGCACCAGGCATTGAGGTCTTCGCCGTGAAAATCGGTTCGGATAGTCAGATACATTGTGGCCTCATCGGCATCATAGACTTCAAGCCCGGTTTCAGTGAGCTTCGACAATCCACCGACATTCTCGCATGTGACAGCAATTATATAGTCGCAACCATCATCATTTGCCCTGTAATGGAGATATACGCCGTTTTCATCAAGTGAGGTATCGATATAATCTCCAGCAGTAAGACAGGAAAAATCTATCTTGAAAGACGTTTTTCCACCGTCAGTTGAAGACTCATGCATACAGAGAACATTGCCAGGTGCGCTGACAAAATATTCGCGACTATAGCCGTGGTCTTCAGAGCTGAATGTAACTGTGCAAACAGCTTCTTCCAGGTTGAGAACCCTTTTATAATCGGAATAGCCGTTATGGTTGAACTCTATCATCAGGAAGCCTGCGGTGTCATAGTGGCTTTCATCCTGAGGATGTGGATACATGTCGGATATTTCGAGCTCCGTTGCCTCACCTATTTTGCCCTCGAGAAGAAGCTCACGGATTTTCTTGTATGAGCCCTTTGACTTGGGGTTATAGCGTTCAATAACGCCCTTGCGGTTCCAGATTGTCTCTTCATTAAGCTGGATGATGTCGAATTCCGGGTCGCCATAGACCATTCCTCCGATACGGCTGTTGCCGATTGGATAGGCTTCATTCCAGCCCTCGCCATTGTAGTCCTTTTCGTCTCTGGTTGGTGCCGGATGGTCGAGCCAGATTTGCTTTTTTTCATATTTGTGTGTCATAAATGACCACTCCCTTCTATGAATTCATTTTACAGTATCCGGGTAGTCATTTCAATAGGAATTTACGAAAGCATAAAATATTATTCGCTTCAAAATTGCATAGAGAAAACTCTCTTCCCTTTTTGAAAAGAAAGAGAGTCCCCGTTAATTATTCGAGTTCCGAAACGCATTCGCTCAGGAGTGTCGGGATATCGAGATTCTGAGGGCAATGCTCAGTGCACTGGCGACAGGATATGCAGTCGCTAGCCTTGCCGGTGTTCTTAACCGTCTCGGCATACTTGGCTTTTACTTCTCCGAGCTTGTGCATATCGCGCTTATACTCGTTGTAGTGTGCAAACAAATCAGGAATCGGGATGTTCATCGGGCAGCCGTCGGTGCAATAGCGGCAGGCTGTGCACGGAATTGCAAACTTGAGGTTTTCGCTGACCTTAGAGATAACTTCATAGTCCTTGTCTGAAAGAGGCTCAAAGTTCTGCATGTATGAAGTGTTGTCCTCGACCTGCTGCATGTCGCTCATGCCACTTAAGACTGTCATTACATTCGGAAGCGATGCACAGTATCTTATCGCCCAGGAAGCGTAGGACTTTGTAGCGTCATACTCGTCAAATATCTTAGCCGCGGTCTTGGGAAGCCTTGCCAATGCTCCGCCCTTTACAGGCTCCATAACGATTACGGGCTTACCGAATGCGGTTGCCACTTCATAGCAGCGGCGGCTTCTGACCCAAGCATCCTCCCAGTCGAGGTAGTTGATCTGGAGCTGGACGTATTCTACCTCCGGATGATCTGTTAAAATCTTCTCAAGAGTTTCCGGGCTGTCATGGAATGAAAATCCGATGTGTTTTATTTTGCCCTCGTCGCGCTTCCTTTGGATATAGCCGAAAGCATCAGTTTTTTCAATGTATTCATAGATATCCTTGTTGACGGCATGAAGCCAGTAATAGTCGAGGTAATCGACTCCAAGACGGGTCATGGACTCATTGAAGATGTTCTCGCGCTCATCTTCATTCGGCTTGGAGAAAAGAGGAAGCTTTGTTGTTATTGTGAAGCTGTCCCTTGGGTGACGCTTGACAACTGCCTCTCTGAATGCAACTTCGCTCTTGCCACCATGATAGACATAGGCGGTGTCAAAGTATGTAAAGCCACGCTCAAGGAACTTATCAGCCATAGCTTTGACCTGCTCGATATCGATATTGGAATGGTCGTCTCCTACTATAGGCAGTCTCATAAGTCCAAAGCCTAATTTTTTAATAGTCTTGTTTTCACTCATTGTATCCGCTCTCCTTAAATACAGCATTTCATACCTATAATTATAAGGCATTTTCAGAAAAAGTCAAGAATCAGCAAGGAAATCCCGAAGCAAATCGAGGTTAAAATCGTCATGTTCAAGCTCTTTCGAGACAAGGCGAACAGTTTCAATGAAATTGTCACCCAGCTTGCAAAGCTCATACAGTGCAACAATCAGTTTGCACTCAGTTAGGATGTCTTCCGAATTGACAGCTTTCAAAAAGAATCTGAATATGAGATAGTCTAATAGCTGCTGGTTATCCTGTATGGGACTTACCTGCTTGCAGTTTTCAAGAAGCTTTCTCCATTCAGGGGTCAGGATTTCCGTTTCTTCAAGAATAAATTTGCAGATACTCGGTAAATCAATTGGTTCACTATCTACTATATCACAGTCAGGAAGTTCCAATGTGCCGAAATCTATCTCCTCCTGCAAAAGCTCACCATATGTGATGAGCTGAGAAGCTGTCAAAGTAAAGGCTCTGGTTCTTGCCGACAAAAGAAAGTTCAGGAATTCGTCATCTGTTTTGGGCTCTGCAAGAGTATTGTAGTCAGACATACTCGCAGACAGAACTATTCTTGCCGCCTCCGGACAGGAAACGGAAATGCCGGCTTCTGTGAATGCCAGTTTGTCGCCTGTGTAGTACTCCTCATAAAATCTCGGGTGCTTTGAGCAGACGTTGCCCATCATGCCGGATTCTATATACATTTCGCATAAGCCGTCAGGTGTCAGATAAGGGCAAACGCTTTTCTCATTGACACGCAAGACGATATCACTATCCGAGCCTGTGCGGATATTTTTGTCAATTTCAAGTGACGGGTATGCACGGAGCTTTTCTATGGTGTCATCATCAATCGGTATCTCCCAGCCTGCTCTGCAGCAGCTGTCGGGGCACGCTCCCATAAGGCAATGAAAGCTATTGAAATAGGACGGTGTGAAAAAAGTGTCTTTCATATAAATTCCTCAATATCTTAGGATAAATCAATAAAGTCCTGAAGAAACGTCATTGCATTTCTCTCTTACACATATTATAATACGTATGAAAGAAAAAGTCATCTACTTGGAAGAAAATATTATGCAAGCACCTCAAGATATTTTTGCAGGCGAAACGGCACAGGATCCTAACCCTGTGCCGCTTTGCTTTTTATCAAACCTTTGCCGGCTCTTTTTTCTCCGGTTTTGAAATGCCGAGCTTTTCATACTCCTCCTGCTCAAGGATTCTGTAGGCTACCTTTCCGACAAGTGTCTTGGGAAGTGACTCTCTGAACTCTATGTCATACGGAAGTGCGTACTTGGCAATATTCTTCTTGCAATATGCCATTATCTTGTCTTTCGTCTCCTGGCTGGGCTCATAGCCCTCCTTAAGCATGATGAAAGCCTTGATTTTCTGCATCTTGTAATCATCCGGAACGCCTATAACACAGCTCATCTGAACTGCTTCGTAGCCATCGAGGACGTTTTCAAGCTGTGACGGATAAACATTATAACCACTGGTGATTATCATGCGCTTGATTCTCTGCTTGAAGTAGATAAAGCCCTCTTCATCCATATAGCCGAGGTCACCGGTGTGGAGCCAGACTCTGCCGTCGCCGTGAAGCCTCAAGGTATTTGCAGTCTCCTCAGGTTGGTCAAGGTAACCGAGCATTACAGTGGGACCGGAAATGCAGATTTCGCCGTCGGTGCCATAAGGAACCTCAATATTGGTTCCTACATCAACGATCTTATAGTAGTTATCGGGAAGAGGCTGACCGATGGAGCCCTCTTTATAGAGATGAACAGGAGTCAGGCAGCTTGCAGTTACACACTCGGTTGTGCCGTAGCCCTCACGGATGCGGATTGTTGCGCCGTGGTCGGCAAGGAACTTATCAAAACGCTTCTTTAACTCGACTGAGAGTGAATCTCCGCCGGAGAATACGCCTTTCAGGCAGCTAAGATCAGCACCATCCATCGACGGCTGTCTTAAGAGTGCTTCAAAGAGGGTTGGAACACCGGCAATGAAGTTGCAGCGGTGCTTGACGATGTCCTTGGCATAGGTTTCAGCGGTGAATTTTGGAACGAGGATGCAGTTGCAGCCATTTGAAAGTATTGCGTGAATGCTGACACCCAAGCCGAAGCCATGGAAGATTGGCATGACTGCAAGCATCTTGTCGCCCACCTCAGCCATCGGGTTGGTTTCCATCAGCTGCTTTGAGAGGGCGTTGAAGTTGAGGTTAGAAAGAAGTATGCCCTTGGTTGTGCCAGTGGTTCCGCCACTGTAGAGAATTACTGCGGGATCCTCTTTCTGGACGTGGGCGATAAACTCGCCGACGTAGGTCTTACCCATTTTCATGAAGTCGTTCCAGATGATTACGGGAGCGTTTTTAGGAATCTTCTTTATCTTCTTAGCCTCAGTGAGGTCATATCCCAAAGTTACCGGGAACGAAAGAGCGTCACGTGTGCTGGCGAGGATGAGGTTCTTGACCTCTGTGTGCTTCATTATCTCCTCGAACTTAGGGTAGAACATGTCAAGGGTCAGGGTGCAGACACTCTTTGAATGGCTTATAAAGAATGCGATTTCGTTCTCACTTGAAAGCGGATGAATCATGTTTGAGATTGCACCGACAACATTAATTGCGTAGAACATGATGACCGCCTGAGGGCAGTTGGGCATACAGATTGTTACTCTCTGCCCAGGCTTGATTCCAATAGCTTTCAAGCCCTTTGCGCATATGTAGACTTGCTTCTCAAAGTCACGGTACTTGACCTTTGAACCCATGAACTGATATGCTATAAGGTCAGGATATCTGTGCGATGCGTCGCGAACCATCTCCCACATTGAGCCCTCATAGTATGAGAGATGGAAATTGATGTTTCCGTAGTTATTCAACCACGGTGCTTTTACTTCTGTTGCCATACTTTTCCTCCTTAAAATTCAACCGGAGTTTCAATTGGAAGCTCCAAAAGCTCGGGATGAGCCAGAAGATGTCTTATAATTTTGATAGACTGTGCATAGTAATAGCCGTCGGCGATTCGTTCGTCAATAGTGACGCCGAGGTCAATTCCATCATGAACCTCCATAGTGCCGTCAGCCTTAGCAAAGACGGTGGGCTTCTTCTCGCCGATTACCAGGAACAAGGAATTGGTTCCCCACTCGGCAAGGTGATGATAGGATGCATGGAGCTTGATGCTGCCAAGGTTAGTTATGAAGCAGCTTGAATAGTACGGGTCGCCGTCCATCAGGAACTGAGGGTAAACGCCATGATACTCCATCTTCTTGAGTGCCCACATGATGAACTTGAAGATAAATTTCGGGAGCTTCTGGAGGGTGTCCATGATGTCGCCGATGTCGTTATTTGAGCCGCCATCTTTTCTCACTGCATTGACGAACTTATCTATCTTATCGTGGACATGCTCGATGGGGATAGTGCCGGTTCTGTCGAATTTGACAGTTATGAGAGCCTCCCCGCCATCGTCCGCAAACTTCTTTCTTGCAACGAAAGAAATGCTCACTTCTTTCTTCTCCCAGAGTCTGTGACCGGAGAAGAAATAGTTGAGCTTCGGGCGCAAAACTATAGTCTTTGCAATAGCCGCTGCAATGACATGGAAAAAGGTATATTTGAACTCAATTCCCTCATAGTTCTTCTTTGCGAGATACTCCTCAATCGGGGTGATATCAATAGTCTCATTAAGGACGGCTTCGTTTGCTGTTCTGCCCGGAATATTATAAGGCATGATAAAATGCATCGAATCGACGTCTCTGACCAGCCAGGCATCCTTTCTGTCTCCCCTGCGCTTCTTTTCTTTCTTAGCTTCTGCCACTTTGCACAGACCTTTCTTTTAAAAATTCGCTGTGCAACAGTAACGACACGCAACGTATAAAGTATACTACAAATTCTAGGACTTGTCAACGAAAATTGTCGAGTTGTCGTGGAATTAATGTTATATTCAGACATGATTAATCCCCGCTGCGGTTGTACAGCGGGGATCTCGGGTTATTGATTTAGGCTTCCACTTTTCAGCGCGTTATCTTCTCTTTGAAGAAATCACTACGAGAGCGGCGATTGCCATCGGGAGAAGTGAGATTGCAATTCCGGTTGTCGGGTTGGTTTCACTTTCAGAAACCTCCGGCTCGGATTCAGGCTCATCTTCCTCAGTACTGGTGTCGGTGTCTTCGATGGGGTCGACGATGGTGACTTCTTCGGATATGGTGTCATCACTATCTTCACCAGTAGCCTCAACAGTAACGTGTGAACGACTTAACTCCAAGCCACATTCTGTGCAATAGATTACCAAGTCATATGAGCCATCAGTTGTCGCCGTTGCCTCAGTGATATTCTCTTTGACGGCTTTAGTGGTGGTATGGGTGCAAACGGAGGTTGATTTATACGCCGTTGCAGTTATCACACCAGTAATATCTAACGTATCGGAATCACTACCAATTGTAATCGTAAAAGTCACCGAATAGCTTCCGTCGGTTCCGGCTACATTGCTTGAATCACCGGCAACAGAATCAATAACACTATAGACGTTTGCAACAACATAGTTGTCTAAGCCGAGATTGCTTATCAAATCAGCTATCATCGCCTCGATAGACTCTTCAGTGCTTCCTGTGCTATACTCATCGACATACGACTGTGTAACCGTCCAATCTATTGATCCTAATATATCCGTTATATCCTGAACAGTATAGGCATAGCCCTCGTAAACATACTCGCTGACAGTAGCTTGAAGCGTTTCTGTCTGGTTTTTAGTCAGATCGTAGTCAGAATCAGTTGTGCTTTGTGCAACAACTATAGTTCCCGATAACTCATCACCAGAAACAACTTCTATGTTTGAAAATTCCGCTATGTAAGATGGGATTGAAGAAGTAGTGCCCATGAGAGAAACAGTGTAATCTACGGTTCCCTCATCGTATGCTGTTATAACAATCCGGTACTCCTGATCGCAAGGCAAATCTATTGTCTTTACGTCATCTTCCACAGTAACTGCTAAGGTATCGACTGTGATTTCCCCATTGACAACTGCCGCAACTAACTCATCATTTTCATTGTAGACGTATACATCTACAGGGCAAGCAACAGTCATTCGTTTGTAAGATGACTTAGAGTCAGTATTCAAATTGCCAAAGAGCTGGTCTGAACTTAATGTAGACATCCAACTGTAGTAAGAAGCCATGCAATGGTTCATTGCTACGTTCGGATTAAGCATGTAGTTGACTAAAAAGAACTTTGTAATTTTATAGTAAGCACCGACAGAACTATTACCGACGCTTAACAGTTCACTCAATCCATTTATCAGAAGTGCTGCTACTTCATTAAAGTACTCACTCATCGACATATACTGACCGTCAACGCCTATCCAGTATAAAGCATTGTAATAATTATTCCTTGAGTTTGCCAGTGAGTAAACGTACGAGCATATTTCATCGACTTGCTGAGTGCCATTGGAATAAGTTGAAAATTCCTCACCGGTGATGTATTCAAATGTGCTTGACATCGACGATAGGTATTCATCATAAAATGCGGAACTGAAGTAACTTCTACTGGGCAAATTGAGAGTTATTCCGTATCTTCCAAAGCCCCAATCTTCGAGGGGCAACGTTGTAATAAAGTCTTCACCACTACAGATATTGACAATGTTTTCGTATCCAGTTGATGTCGCACTGACAGATGTTGACGGGCAAGCAAATGTATAAGCATAAACATCGCCAGAGCCATACGAATCTGTCAAGTCTTTTGCCACAAGATTAGCAACAGCTGCACCTCGGCTATGACCTGTCACAAAGAACTTAACATCACTGCCTACAGACAAATCCTTTAGATATGTCTTCAAAGAAGCTAACAACTCATTAGAAGCTTTGTTAAAGCCCTTATGGTTTCCACTAAATCCAAGATTAAAATTACTATACCATTCTTCGTTTGAACTCGTTCCTTTGATGGCGATCATCACAACCTCTGTGTATTCGCCATCAAGATACATGGTCTTGTATGCAAATGTATATGCAACTACATCGTTATCATCCTCAGATAAAGAATAGTCATAGTTATGCGGCTCAACGTTGGTGAAATTGAAAGCTGTCAAAGCTTCTGTTATGCTTTCGCTACTCAGATTGCCTGACGAATCTGCCACATATGTTGCACCAGCCAAAGCCATCGCCGTTGTAGCCATATCATGCTGATATGTTGTTGCGTCAGTTGCGAACCAAGTGTCGTCCCATGTAGTTGATACACTTACAACTATATCGTCAATGCCTGTAGAGAAATCAACGTCAGCAATAATATAGTCTGCATCATAACCATAACCGCCCAGGTAATGAATATCAGCGTTCAACAAATAGTCATTATAGGTACCCATATCAATGTCATTCCATTCAACATAAGTACCCTCATAGTACACATCAGTAATTCCTGAGCATTCATAGAAAGCCGAACCGCCGATTGTATCAACGGTATCTGCAATAGTAACAATTGTAACATTATCACAGAAGCAGAAAGCAAGCTCGCCGATAGAAGTTACTCCCTCTTCAACAACTATTTCTGTGATAACATCTGTATATTTATACCATGGGATACTTGTGTTCAGATAGTAATCATACATATCGCCGTTTCCCGAAATAGTTAGAACGCCATCAGTACCGATATACCAAGTTAGATTTTCACCACAAGTTCCAGAAGCAGGCAAAGTAATATCTTTGTCATCATCATCCGGTTGTTCGTCATCATCGTCATCGCTTCCAAGAAAATGGATAGTTGCATTTAATAACGGGTTATTGTTTGAACCTATTTCTATTTCATTCCATTCATCTTCTGTACCATAGTAGTATACATCTGACAAACTGGTGCAATCGTAAAATGCAGAATTGCTGATACTTGTAACGCCGTCATGAATAACTATGCTTTCCAAACTGGTGCATTTGTAAAATGCAGAACCTCCTATGCTTGTAACGCCATCGGGAATAACTATGCTTCCCAAACTGGTGCAATAGAAAAATGCACTTTCGCCTATGCTTGTAACACTTTCGGGAATGTCTACGCTTGTCAAGCTGGTACAATGGTTAAATGCATTACTTCCTATGCTCGTAACTCCGTCGGGAATAATTATGCTTTCCAAGCTGGTACAATAGAAAAACGCAAGATCTCCTATGCTTGTAACACTATCAGGAATGTTTATGCTTGTCAAACTGGTGCAGTAATAAAATACACGATCTCCTATGCTTGTAACGCTGTCAGGAATGTTTATGCTTGTCAAACTGGTGCAATTGGAAAATGTATAATCGCTTATACTTGTAACACCATCAGGAATGTTTATGCTTATCAAACTGGTACACTCGTAAAATGCATTACTGCCTATACTTGTAACGCTGTCGGGAATGATTATACTTTCCAAACTAGTGCAATAGGAAAATGTAGAATTTTCTATGCTTGTAACTCCATTAGGAATGTCTACACTTGTTAAACTGCTACAACCGCTAAATGCAAAATCTCCTATGCTTGTAACGCTGTCAGGAATGTTTATGCTTGTCAAACTGGCACACTTATAAAATGCATAACTGCCGATACTCGTCACGCCATCAGGAATGACTATGCTTTCCAAACTAGTGCAAACCCTAAATGTACTATCGCCTATACTTGTAATTCCTCTGCCTATAGTAACACTTGTCAAACTGGTACACTGGAAAAATGCCTCATCGCCGATACTCGTAATGCCATCAGGAATAACCACGCTTGTCAAACTAGTGCAAAGCTTAAATGCACAATAGCCGATACTTGTAATTCCATCGGGAATAACTACGCTTTCCAAATTAGTACATCCATAGAATGTATAACTTCCGATACTCGTCACGCCTGATTCAATCACAACAGACGTTATTGAGGATCTACTACTATAGAATGGTGATTTAACCGTACTACCAGGAGCCCCATAATTCCCCATGTCACCCGTTCCACTTATCGTCAGAACACCGTCGCTATCAAGCACATAAGTAAGATTAGCGCCACAAGTTCCATAATCTACAACCGTAGTATCCGCCACCGACACCACGCTCAGCATATTAAACGAAAGTGCCAGAGCAACTATAATCGCCAGAAGCTTCTTAAGTTTTAACACAAAAATTCCTCCCTGTATTGCCAAGGAGGAAAAGTTGATAATATTAAAAAATCCCCCAAAGCACTATTACTTAGTGTTGGAGGTTGAAATTGGGTACGCCGGAGGCGTTACCCCCCCACACAGATTTTTAAGTTAAGCAACCATCATGCCGCTCACCTTATGTTGAAATTGTATCATACAGAAAAGCCGTTGTCAAGAGGTTTTTATGATATATTTTAATTTTTCTTTCGATGTATTGCAATGCACCCGGAAATCGTTTATAATGTCCTAAGAATTTATTTTCTTGGAGGCATTTTATGATTACAGCTAAATACCCGCCGATGGGCTGGAACAGTTGGGACTGCTATGGTGCGGCGGTGGATGAGAAGACGGTCAAGGCGAATGCGGATTATATGGCGAAAAACCTTAAGGATTTCGGCTGGGAGTATGTCGTGGTCGATATTGAATGGTATCAGCCGACGGTTAAGACGCATGAATATATGCCGTTTGCGGAGCTCATTATGGATGAATATGGCAGACTTATGCCGGCGGAGAATCGGTTCCCGTCTGCAAAAGGCGGAAAGGGCTTTGCGCCGCTGGCGGAATATGTCCATAGTCTGGGGCTTAAGTTCGGAATCCATATTATGAGAGGAATCCCAAGGCAGGCGGTTCAGGAGGATTGCCAGGTCTTAGGGAGCGAGTTCACCGCAAGACAGGTTGCCGAATATAACGACGTCTGCGAGTGGAATCCGGACATGTATGGGCTGAATTACAATTGCAAGGGTGCCGCGGACTACTACAACAGCATTTTCGGGCTCTATGCCGAATGGGGCGTCGATTTCGTCAAGGTGGACGACATCTGCCGGAATAACGACAATGAGGGCGAGATTATGCTGATTGCGGACGCTATCAAAAATAGCGGCAGAGAAATGGTCTTGAGCCTTTCTCCGGGACCGGCTAAGGTTTCGCAGGCGGAGTTCCTCAAGAAATACGCCAACATGTGGCGGATTACGGATGATTTCTGGGATAAGTGGGAGCTTCTTTATGCGATGTTTGAGCGTGCTGAAGCCTGGTGCAGCCATGCAGGACCCGGGCACTTTCCCGACTGCGACATGCTGCCGATTGGTCCTATAAATCAGGTCTATTCAAAGGACAACCGCACCAATTTCACCCGTGATGAGCAGAAGACGATGATGTCGCTATGGTGCATGGTTCGCTCTCCACTGATGATTGGCGGCGAAATGAACGGATTTGATGAGTTCACGCTGTCGCTTGTCACAAACAAGGAACTCCTTGAAATCGAGAAGACAAGCTTCTGTGCCCATATGCTCGAAAGAAAAGAAGTTGACGGCTGCGAAACCATCACCTGGTTTGCTCCAAGAGTTGATGGAAACGGATATTACCTCGCCCTGTTCAATGCAGGTGAGAAGCCTGTAGATATCAGCGTTACTCTTGAAGAGCTCGGCATAAGTGCCGAAAAGGCTTATGACATCTGGGAGAAGACGACTGAGGATATAGACGATATCGTTTCCGGAGTTGTCAATCCGCATGGAGTTAAGCTGGTCAGGCTGAACTGATATGAAAATCCCGTCCAAGGTTGGGCGGGATTTTTGATCTCCTTTTTTCTTGCCTATTCAGCCGTAACTGTAACTGTTTCCGATTCAATGTCGCTTGCTTCTATCTTGAAATCATAGCTGACGCCTGATTTGAGACCGGTGATGTTGACTTTGTGTTTGGTGGTTGTTCCTGCGACTTTCCACTCATCGGAACTCGAACGTTTCCAGTAAACGGTGTAGGTTGAATCCTCGACTATTTCGTCCCAGGTAAGTTTTACCTTGCTGTCAGTTGTTTCGGCGGCGAGGCTGTAGGAGTCGCTGAAAGGATGATAAACTGCGTTGCACATCGCTAAAAGCTCATCGCCATAGAGCTCTTCGTAACTGGTTTCACTTGTGTCGCGATAGCCCATGAGTCTCAGTCTATAATAATATCCGTCCTGATACCACAAGTACTCCGGATTCTCGCTGACTCTATTCTTGTAGGTTGAGGCAGGATTGTTGTAGTATACTGTGGTTCCGTTAGCTGATTCAAGCACTTTGCCGGAATATATTCCTGCTTTTGCATACATTATCGGCGTGTCTACGACAATCCGTTCAGCTGCTTCGGTATCATAATAATAGGTAAACTCAAGCGTTATACCGTCAAGCTTGAAATAGACATAGTAAAAATACGTGCCAGCCATGAACTCGGTGATGTCGTCAAAAGTTAATCCCTCGGGAAGATACAAGCCCTCAAGATTCTCAAGACAATCATAGACCTCTGTATAGACGCCATGATAGTCATCGGTTTCTCTCAAATAGTTGCGATACTCAACGATTTCACCTACTGAATAAAATCTTGGTCCCGGGTCTATCCCGTCGTCATACAGTTCGTCCACGTTGGTGTCACTCTCATCATCGTCCGCCCAAGCTATTACCGACATCGAAGTGATGAGCAAAAGCCCTGCCAGAAGCATTGCTAGTAATCTTTTCATATGATTTCCTCCTTAATTTTGCAATAAAAATTGCTTGATACTAGTAATACACTTTAAGATGGCGGATTATTGCATTGGGGTGAAAAATTTTTTTGATATTTTTTGCCCTCCGGGGTAATAGATTCCGGAGGGCAAGGTCTATTATTTTTTATTAATTGTGCTTTTTAGAGAATACAGTTGTGCCAAGAGCTATAGAAAGTATTGTAAGTGCTAGAAATGCTCCTGTAGCGGGATTGTAGTCTCTAGAATTTGTTGCTTTAACAACACTGGTGGTTTTACTACTGGTATCAGTGGAATCTGAGCTGTCCTCTGCTACATTTTCAAACATTTCTGCAATATTATTTGCGGCTATATCTGCATTTACGAAGTAGTCAGATAATTGCATTGAATCCATCCTCAGCGAGGATGTTTCCATATCTTGTATGTAGGAAACAACATCAAAATAAACATCGTAATTTTCTGCTGAGAGAATGATTCCCAAGTTGTTATTGAACGGGGCTCCGCCTATAAATGCGTTCAAATAACCATCACATATATTTTCTGACACAATAAGCTCATAAAGAAGCTCATGAGTAATTCCTTGATAAACACTTTCAATTTCCCAAGAACCATCTTCATTCATATTGCCCTCGACATACCCTAAGAAACTCCCTGAATCATCTACAACTGGAACAAGATAATCTCCATCAGCCTCATAAAGATCGCTCAATGATGTGTATTCAGTATCATAAGTATAAATACGATACTGCAAAGTATACTCGTTCAAGAAATTCACATCAGTTGTTCCAAACAAAAAGATATAATCAAACTCATCAGTATCAACCACCTCAATCTCAGCCATTTCGATCATGTCATCGTCAGAAGATATAATCATCTCTTCCTCTCGAACTATCTCTTCGGCAAAGCTAACTACAGCCATAGTTAAAATGAGCATGAAAGCAGTGAATATGCATATGTATTTTTTCATTTTAATTCCTCCTTTTTATATTTTTTGAATCTTTGTTGTAGCTGAATACTTTTTTTCTGCAGATGATGAAGTTATAGAGCTAAATTTATATACAACTGGAGTATTACTATTGGGATCATTAATACGTATATAAGTGTTACTGCTACTAACTGCTGTAACCACAACCCCGTGGGATATCGTTTCTCCGTCTCTTTCATATTTAAGACTTATTCCAAGAGGAAGATCCGAGGATAAGATATCTTTAATTTCTGATATAGTTAACGTGTTATCTTCTCTTATCGCTTCGTATGTATAGTTTGTTGCGAACAACATTCCATTAAGATAATCATCAGCGTCTCCTCCGTCGTAAACAATACCACCTTTCACTTTAGTAACAATAGCCGACTGAGTCACATCATATCCCAGATACTTCGCAAACATCTGGATACAAGCCGCCCAACACCAATTATCGCCATCTGCTTCAATAGGTGTAATATCAAGGCTTACACCGCCACTAAAGCTCAAAAGCTCAAATGTACCAGTCATTTCTATGCTATCCGATGATGTGTTATAAACTCTAAATAAATAAGTACCATCTACCTTGATTCTTAAATTCTTCGTATATGATGAAGAAGTGGTAGATGCACAATAGAACAAGCCATCCGTTAAATTGTATCCGCCAACTTTAATTGTACCGGTTGGAGTCGGAGAAAAACTAAGGTCAACACGAATGTAATCATTTACTGCAAGATTAAATTGTGTTTCTCCAGTAACATACTTGCCTGCCGGTATTGTACTTGTAACAGAATACCTAGAAATTGTATAACCATTGCCTATTTCCTCGCTGATTAGCGTAACCTTGGAGTCTGTATCTGGAAGAACATCCTCCATGTTCTCCTCTTCCGCTGACTCAATCGTTTCTAAATCGTCAACATTAACACCACTTGCAAACACACTGCGTAAACACTGTTAATGCAATTACAAGTGATAACAATGATACTATCTTCTTATTCATTTATCTTCCTCCTAAATTTATTTTTCAGCCAGCCCGACCCATCCCGCTAATCTGCGCGCCGACAGCGGGAAGTCTCGCAAGTGGGCTGTAAACTCATAGTATCAGACCAAAAATAGTTTGTCAACTTCCGAACTTTCCGATCGTGCAAGTTGAAAAATCTGGACAACTATTCGATTCAGTGATACAATAAAATTGTAGCTAGCATACAGTGGCTAACATTAATTTGAAAGAGGTAATTATAATGAAAAAATCACTTACAATGCTCTTGGCAATACTCGCAACGCTCACAATGGCAGTATCAGTTGCAGCAGAGGATGTGTCATCCGTTTCTGAAACTTTGCCAGAAACTGATGCAAACGTATCTTATTCAGAACCTTATGAAAACAAAGAACATGACAACGAGCCTGAATGTAAACCAAATTGCGAAGCTGGAATTCCGCTAGATGATTACACAGACTACTAAATTTCAATTTCTTTTTTAAGGCGATTTATGCACTCAGTCAATTCTTCTGAATTCCATGCCCTTGATGTACATAGCGAAAGAGCTTCATTGGCGAGCTTTTTCGCTTCTTCTTTATCTCCATAATAATTCTGGCGAGATAAAGACCAAGCACAATTATACATACAACTTGGGAGCATACGGGAATCACCAACGTACTCACAGTAACTCATACCACCCCTTGCAGCTTGAATGCTTTCGTCATACCTTCCCACCAAGCCTAGGTATTTAGAAAGGCTGTAGCATATGCTTATAAGCTTCTTGGATGAAAAATCCTTGTCGACTGCATGTCTCTCGATATTAGATTTTATGTGCATAAGTATGTCGATTGCTGGTTCGTAATCCTCCATCAAGCCATAACTATTTGCAATATCTCGGAGAATCTGAGCTTCCATGTTTGTCATATACTTTGGCAACTCACTCTCATGGTAATTCGGAATTGTCAGGCGAAGTGTATCTTCAAGATGATCAAGCTGAGTTTCAGCACTGATCAAGCCATCTTCATACATTATTTTTGTTTCTATAACGTCATATCGTTGTTTGTTTTCTATGGAAAAGGTTTCATAATCCTTTCCGAGTTCATCAAGCATTGAATGGGCTTTTTCTCTATCGTCGCTTATATTGAGGTGGTTTATATCGCGAATTTTCTGACGCACAATATAATCCTCGTCGTTTGTTGCTTCCCTCAGAAAATCCGCAGACAAGCCAAGCCTTTCAAGAAGTCTTGTCAGCACGCTTGTGTTACTGTTGAACTTGCCTGACTCAATTCTCGAAAGAGTAGATGCCGTACATATTCCCTCGCAAAGTTCTTCCTGAGTTATATTTTGTTCTTTGCGGCGGTCTTTTATTAATTTGCCAACGTCTTTTTTATCCATGGTTTCACCCTCCTTGAATCCTTTCACTTCTATTATACCACTTCCCCTCGCCATCTGCAAGGCGCGAAAAAAGCCCGACTCGCATCGGGCTCTTGTTATTTCTTCTTTTTGCTTAGGTACCGTTCCTCTTCGCTGAAGATACAGCCGCAGTATTTCTGCATGTAGTAGCCGGCTTCGCGGGCACGCTTCTGACCCTCACGGAAATATGGGCGGAAGTCGCGATAAAGGAAGCTTACATTATACTTCTCTGCTTTCCTTTCGGCGACCTCACGGATGAGGTCATGCTTCTGATATGGACTGATGAGAAGCGAAGTTGAGAAGCTGTCAAAACCGTTATCGGAAGCATATTTAGCTGCACGGTCGAGACGGATGTCATAGCATTTCTCGCACCTGTCCTCCAAATCGGGATAAACAAGACGGACGAATTCGCGTAGACCGTAGTCGTCAATGGTCACCAGTGGCATGTTGACGTTCTGTGCATGTAAAATCAAGGTGTCACGCCTTGCTTTATATTCAGTATACGGATGAATATTCGGGTTATACCAGAAGCCGGTGACGTCGATGTTCTCTTCCCTAAGAGTCTCAATGCACATAAGTGAACATGGTGCACAGCAGATGTGAAGAAGCGTGTTTCTTGGAAAACGCTGCGTGTTCATTCAAAAACGCCGTCCTCTAAAACTCCGGAGCGAACCTTGCCGATAGAGATATAGTTATTGACAACTGCCAAGGTATCGCTTCCCTCTCCTGCTTCAAGGCAGGGGTCACCAGTAACCGTAAGGGTTATAGTTCCGTCGGGATTTTCTGTCGGGATAAATTCAGTGGTGTAGTATGACTTGCCCTCGGGGCGTCTGTCCTCCAGGATACCTTTGCATTCCTCGAGAGTGCATCCGGGGAAATTGACATTCCAGAGCTCATACTTCCCTATCGGGCGGGAAAGGAGATCCTTTGCAATAGGAACGAGCTTTTCATGGATGATTTCAAATGCACCGTTCATGGTGTTTGAAAATGCAATTGCAGGGATTCCTCTTATCAAAGCTTCCTTTGCGGCTCCTATAGTGCCGGAGTACATGATGTCAATGCCGACGTTATAGCCATTGTTGATTCCGGAAAATACAACATTGGGAGCCTCGGGCATGACGTTCATGAGTGCGACCTTTACGCAGTCGGCAGGCGTGCCTGTAACAGAGTAGGCATTGACTCCCTCAACCGGAAAGTTGGTTTCATGCTTCAGAATCATTTCTCCGAATACGCTGATTCTCTGGGACATGGCAGAGCACTGGGTTGCTGGGGCTACAACCCATACCTCCCCGAGCTCTTTGGCGGCACGTGCAAGTTCAATAAGTCCGGCGGAACTGATTCCGTCATCATTTGTAACTAGAATTCTCATTATAGATGAATCTCCTTTTTGTCAAGAAAGATAGTTTGTCCCTCTGTGGGAAGTATGCGGAAGCCGATATTCTCGGCATTGACATTCTCAGGTCGCTGGCTGTGGATGGGTATCAGGCACTTAGGCGAAACGGTGTCAATCATGTGCTTAAGGCAGTAGGGGCTGGCATGACCGCCCAAGCCTAGTTTTACATAATTAATGCCGGCTTTTTCAAGAAGAGACTGCATTTTCGGGTAGGACGGGTCATAATCCCCGAGAGGATAGCCGTCCATATGCAGATAAGCCTCGGCTGCCTCTCCGATATCAAGAAGCTCATAGGAGTTACGATACGGAATCTGGAGCATATAGCCACCTGGATTTGAAAGAATTTCGTCTCTTGAAACAAGCTCAGCTCCACCGGGAACAGGTCTTCCATCGACGGTTTCCGAATAGACATAAAGCTTATCCTCGGGGTAGAATTCGCTTAAATAGTCGGCTTGCGCATTATCAAGGACAAGCTTCCTGTCATGCCTCAGGCAGAGATTATAGAGATTATGTATTCTCGCGACGTTTCTTTCATATGGATTTATTATAATCAGTCTGCTTGAGCCATCGAGAATCTCGTCAACCTCAGAAATAAGTGTATATTCGGTTCTCACTTCATTGTCAGGCTTTACAAGAGTCAGCATATCAAACTCTTCCCAGCTTGCATTAGTGCCCTCTGTTATCATTATATCAATTCCGGCATCGTAGCAGGTTTCACCAAAGCCCTCTGTCTGTTCTGGATGTAGACCGTGGAAGCGATAGTCGCCGGTGTAGGCGATATTGCCGTCGGGAGTTTCAATTATGAATCCGGTTGCACCTGTGCAATCGTGATCAATCGGGAAGACGTTTATTCTGATATCTTCCACTGTAAAGCTATCACCATAAGGGATTCCTATGCAGTTTTTATGGGCACGGTATGTAAATTCGCCTTGATTACAGAGCTTACGATATAATCTCAATGAATCCTCACTCATATAGACCGGGATGTCCGGGTCGAGCATGTCGAGCCCGCCCATGTGGTCGATATGCATATGAGAAATAATAAAGAAATGAGGCTTTTCAGTTTTACCATAGGGTATGCAACCGATTTTTTCGGCAACTGCCTCTTCATATATTCCATCAGCGGCTGGAAGACGACCGATTCTGACATAGTCCTCCGGGATGTGTCCCTCACGAAGTCTGACATTTGAATCAATATCGCGCATGACAGTAAAGCCGAAATCAAACATGAGTACAGCTTTTTCGGTCTCTACCTTAATGAATGTGCCGCCTATTACATTTAGTCCTTTATAAAATGTTATCTTAGTCATAGTAAAATATCTTTCGATTTTAATAGGGTTCAAAAGGGACTCGCCTTTTGCGGCAAGTCCCTTTTTCGTACTAATGATTACTGTAGACGATTACAGAGTTACTGCAAAATGCCGTTTACGAGAGCTGCAAGTTCATCAAGAGCAGTCTGTCCGTCAGCACCTGCAAGAACCAATTCCTCGAACTTGGAACCGATGTCGTTACGGACATCGTAGCTTCCATCGAAATTGAGTGACGAGAAGTAAGCTTCCTGCTGAGCGTAGCAAGCCTGAGCTGCCTCGCTTGAAGCCATGTATTCCTGATACTCATCAGACTCGAAGCCTGAAGTACGGATAGGCATGTAACCGGTCTGCATAGCCCAGTAAACAGTGTTCTCGGTGTTGGTAAGGAACTTGAGGTATTCCCAAGCAGCAGCCTGCTTGTTAAGGTCAGTGGTGAACATCATTACGTTGGTACCAGCAGTGTTAGCAGCCTTGGTGGTGTTGCCAGGGAGAGTGGAAACGCCGAGCTCATAGCCTTCGTTCATGGTGATATAGGATACACCAGTGGAAGAGCCGACATAAGCACCAACGAGACAGTTGCCGAGAGGTCCGGAGAAGTAGAGATCCTCACCTACGAGACGTGCATAACCATTGTTGTACATATCCATGAGGTAAGTGATAGCTTCGAGTCCTTCTTCAGTATCGAACTCTGCACCATCTTCGCTGATGTACTCAGCACCGTTCTGGAGAAGGGTTGCTTCGATAAGACCAGCAAGGTCATCGTAACCGAGGGAAACCATTCCGAGCTCGCTCTGGAAAGTCTCACCGATAGTGATAAGGTCGTCCCAGGTCTCAGGAGCGGAAAGTCCGAGCTGATCGAAGAGTGTCTTGTTGTAGAAGTAAAGGTAGGTGGACTTGTTGAACGGCATACCGCTGACGAAGCCGAACTCGCTGTTTTCATCACGATAGGATTCAAGGATATCCTCATAATCCATCTCATCATAGTCTCTCTCAACATATGCATCAAGATGAACAAGCTTGTCAAGATAAGATGTGACGTAGTTGTTATAAGCCTGTGAGAGATCGGGAAGAGTATCGGATGCTGCGCTTGCGGTGAGCTTTGTGGAAAGGTCAGTGTATGCGCCCTGGTTTACAAGGGTAACCGTGATTCCCCACTCGTTGGTTGCATTGAACTCATCGGTGATGGCAGTGAGAGCTTCTTCCTGCTTGTTCGACATTGCGTGCCAGAAGACGATTTCGCAAGCTTCAATATCTGCGCTATCAATGATCTGATCAGCTGTCGGAGTGGTGGTGCCGCTACTGTCGTCATCGTTAGATGTGCTACCACAAGCGGTGAATACGCTGAGAAGCATCATAGCAGAGAGAAGCACGCAAAGAATTCTTTTCATTTTCATGTGATTTTTTCTCCTAACTTAAAGAATTTTTCCTGCCCACGGTTTAGGATTCCGGGAGCATCGGTTTATATCGTAGACGAGGTTTTACAATCAGCCTTTAACGCCGCTGAAAGCAACACCCTCGAGAACGTACTTACGAAGAACCAGGAAGAGAATTACAACAGGCATAACGAGCATACAGGATGCCGCCATTGTCAGCTGATAATCCGCACCGGATTCGGTCTGGAATCTTACGAGTCCGATTGAAAGGACACGCATATTCGGGTCGTTCGTGACAAGCAAGGGCCAGAGAAAAGCGTTCCACGAACTGATGAAGTTCAGTATTGCGATGGAAGCCAAACAGCTCTTGTTCATCGGAACCATTATCCTGGTCATGAACTTAAAATCGCTACACTTATCAACCTTTGCCGCAAGGTAAAGTTCATTCGGAACCTGCTCAAAGAACTGGCTTAAAAGATAGATGTAAAATACGCTGGATATATAAGGAACAATCATGGAAGCGTAGGAGTCTATCCATCCCAAATTACTTACCGTCTGGTAGTTGGTAATTACGAGCATTTCACCGGGAATCATAAGTGTTGCCATGAAGATGGAGAACACGAGATTCTTTCCAGGGAAATTCAGTCTTGAGAATGCAAACGCGGAAAGTGTTGAAGTGATAAGAACTCCGATTGTTGTGCAAACCGCAACTATGATTGTGTTCAGAAGATATCTTGCGAACGGTGCCGAATTCCACGCATCAACGTAATTTGACCACTGCGGAATCGATGGGAAGAATACCGGCGGAATTGCATTGAGCTCCTGATAAGTCTTGAGACTTGAGAGTATCATGTACAAAAACGGAAGCAGTGTCATTGCGGCTCCCAAGATGAGCACAACATACTCTATAATCTTTGTTATCACAGCCGATGGCTTCATCTTGATATGCTGTGAATGATTTTTCTTAGTGGCTTTAGTCATTGTCATTTGCTCTTCACCTTATCCCTATCTCTCGTGACATATCTTTCAATCATAGTAAAGACAAAGATTATCACGAACAGCACGACAGCTGCGGCCGCCGCAAGACCATATCGATAACTGTTGTAGAACTTGGCGTAGATGTAGTAAACAACCGTGATTGCGCTGTTTGCCGGTCCTGCACGGGTTCCTCCGAACAGAGAGTAGACCTCATTGTAGACCTTGAACGCGCTTATAAAGCCCATCATGAATGTGTATACGATAATCGGCTTCATCTGAGGAACAGTGAGCTTAAAGAATACACGCATCTTCGGAGTTGAATCCACTCTTGCCGCACGATAGATATCCTGCGGAATTGTCTGAAGTCCCGAAAGGAAGATCAGGATATTGAACGCAAGGCTCTTCCATACACTGAATATTATCAGAGCCGGCATGGCGTATTTTGGCAAATTCAGCCACTCAATTGATTCTATTCCGAAAATATTGAGAATACTATTGATAAGACCATAGTTGGAGTTGAACATCCATCTCCATACCAAACCTATAGCGATTACACTCGTTACATAAGGCAGGAAGTAAAGAGTCTGGAAGATAGCCTTTCCTCTTACTACGTCGTTGATGAAGACTGCGATTATAAGCGAAAGAACAACTGAAATCGGAACCACGAATATAACGTAGATACCGGTGTTCTTGAGAGCTGCCAGGAATGTAGCGTCTGAGAAGAGCTCCTTATAGTTCGCAAGATTTATCGCAGTATACGTGCCCTTTACAAGGTTATAATCCTCCATAAAACTCATTATAAATGTCTTTATGAGCGGATAGATTGTGAACACGCACAATACAATAATTGACGGAAGAAGATACAGGAAGCCTTTGAATGGTCTCAGTTTTCTTCTTACTGTATAGACGGGAGACGAATAATCTTTCATATTACCCCTCCCCTATCAAACCTTGGCGAGTGTTAAGCTGTCCTCGCCGAAAATCATTAACTGGGATTTTCTTACTCTTAAGCAGAACTTACTTCCCTCATAGAGCCTTTGGTCAGAGTGAGTGAGAAGTCTGAAAGGAGTCTCTCCCATATGGAAGAATACCTGAAGCTCACGACCAGTCATCAGAACTCTGTCTGCTTCAGCGGGAACGCCGTCATCAACCAGCTCAAAGTGCTCGGGACGAATGCCCATCTTATATGTACCATTCGGGATATCAGTCTGCTTGTCCGCAAAGTCAGCTCTTGCTCTCAGCAGGTTGCTGCCAAGGAACACACCCTCGTCAGTGACTTCGCCATTAAGCATATTGATCTGGGGAGTACCGAGGAAGTTGGCAACAAATGTATTGACAGGATTCAGATACATATCCTGAGGCTTTTCAAACTGCTGCAACACACCTGCATCCATAACCGCGATTCTATCAGAAATACTCATTGCTTCTTCCTGGTCGTGGGTTACGAAGATGGTTGTGATCTTGACCTCCTGCTGAATACGGCGGATTTCCTCACGGGTTTCCACTCTCAGCTTGGCATCAAGGTTTGACAAAGGTTCGTCCAATAAAAGAACCTGGGGCTCCTTGACCAAAGCACGAGCAATCGCAACTCTTTGCTGCTGACCGCCGGAAAGAGCCTTTGGCTTTCTCTGAAGAAGACCCTCAAGGTGGACTATTTCAGCCATTGCCTCTGCACGTTCCTTTGCTTCTTTCTTAGGAACCTTTCGGTTGATTAGGGGGAACATTATGTTGTCAAGCACGCTCATATGTGGATAAAGAGCGTAGTTCTGGAAGACGAGACCGATTTCTCTGTCCTCGGGAGGAATTCTCGTGACATCAGTATCGCCAAACAGGATAGTACCCTCCGTAGGGTCGGTAAGACCGGAGAGCATAAACAGTGTTGTTGACTTTCCGCAACCGGATGGTCCCAGAAGACCAACCAGCTCGCCACTCTCAATATCAAGAGTGAGACTGTCAACAGCTTTAAAGTCACCGTACTTTTTGGTTAGACCTTGGATTGAAATTTTCATTCAAGCACCTCTTATACACCGCTGAATTTTATCATATGCCGGAAACCGGTCATTGACACAATAATAATACTATTTCGAGGGTTAAGTCTCAACTGTTGTCCGGTTAAGGTTATGTTAAATCGAACGAAAGCTCAGAGACCGCTTCCACAACAAACTCTTATTCTTCTGATGATATATATCGGCACGAAAGATACTTTAAATAAGACACTTTCAGGCTATGGTGAAATTTAAATGTCAGTTCGGTGACTCAATAGGTATATTATATCCCTTATTTCTTCACTTGTCAACCACCGAAACGTCATTAAATTTTAAAATTCGATTTTTCGTGGAAAATAAGAAAAATGCACAGCACTTGAGGTCAAGTACTGTGCATAATTTTAATATCAGTCTTTCTTCTGAGCTCTCTTGGCGGCAAGTTCAACCAAAGCATCCTTGCGGCTGAGGTTGAGTCTGCCCTGATCGTCGATTTCGATAACCTTTACCAGGATTTCGTCGCCGATGGACACAACGTCCTCGACCTTATTGACTCTCTGCATGTCGAGCTTGGAGATATGAACCAAGCCGTCCTTGCCGGGAGCAATCTCGACGAACGCACCGAAGTTCATGATTCTTACAACCTTGCCCTTGTAGATGGCACCGATTTCAGGATCAAAAGCGATGGTATTGATGACGGAGATAGCAGCCTTAGCCTTTTCAAGGTCAAGACCGGATACGAATACGTTACCGTCATCATTGATGTCGACCTTGACGTCGTAATCAGCAGAAATCTTCTGGATGACCTTTCCACCGGAGCCGATGACTTCACGGATCTTATCAACAGGAACCTTGGTGGTGAGCATCTTGGGTGCATACTTAGATACCTGAGGTCTCGGAGCATCGATAGCCTTAGCCATAATCTCATCAAGGATGTAGTCTCTAGCCTTATGAGTCTTGGCGAATGCTTCCTCGATGATCTCGTAAGTAAGACCGTCAACCTTGATATCTACCTGGATAGCAGTGATTCCCTTATGGGTACCGCCGACCTTGAAGTCCATATCGCCGAAGAAGTCCTCAAGACCCTGGATATCGACCATTGTTGCGAATGAACCGTCTTCCTTGGTGATAAGACCGCAGGAGATTCCGGCTACAGGAGCCTTTATCGGAACACCGGCATCCATAAGTGCGAGAGTTGAGCCGCAGATGGAGCCCTGTGAAGTGGAGCCGTTGGAGGAAAGAACCTCGGAAACAACTCTTATAGCATACGGGAATTCTTCAACTGAGGGAAGAACAGGAACAAGTGCCTTTTCAGCCAATGCGCCATGACCGATTTCACGGCGTCCGGGTCCGCGGGAAGCCTTGGTCTCGCCTACTGAATAGGACGGGAAGTTATACTGGTGCATATATCTCTTCTCGGTCTCTTCATCAAGACCGTCGAGCTTCTGGCACTCGCTTACAGGAGCCAGGGTTGCGATTGAGAGAACCTGGGTCTGTCCACGGGTAAAGAGTCCTGAGCCGTGAACTCTTGGGAGAAGTCCTACTTCTGCAGCAAGAGGACGGATCTGGTCGAGGCTTCTTCCGTCAACACGCTTGCCTTCATAGAGCCAGTTGCGGACAATCTTCTTCTGGAGCTTATAGATGCACTCATCGATCATTGCAATCTGCTCAGGATACTGCTCGTCATACTTGGCGTGAATAGCATCCTTGATGGGCTGGAGTCTTGCTTCACGGACATTCTTGTCGTCGGTATCAAGAGCAACCTTGACATCCTCAGCAGCCATTTCTTCGATGGCGTCAAAGAGGTCATGATCTACTTCCATAGACTCGAATTCAAACTTAGGCTTGCCAATTTCAGCCTTGATGTCGTTGATAAATGCGACCATCTTCTGGATTTCCTTGTGTCCGGTCTTGATAGCGTTGAGCATGGTCTCATCGTCAACTTCGTCAGCACCAGCTTCGATCATGACGATCTTCTCCATGGTTCCAGCAACTGTGAGGTTAAGATGATTTCTTGAACGCTGCTCAAGTGTCGGGTTCAAAACGATTTCACCGTCAACCAAACCAACGCTGATACCTGCAATCGGTCCTGCCCACGGAATATCCGAAATGGAGAGAGCGATTGAGGTTGCGAGCATACCGGTTATCTCAGGTGAGCAATCGGGATCAGCTGACATAACTGTCATTACAACTGTTACGTCGTTACGCATATCCTTGGGGAACAAAGGACGGATCGGACGGTCGACCATTCTCGAGGTGAGAATAGCCTTGTCGGAGGGCTTGCCCTCGCGCTTAGTGAATGAACCGGGGATTCTTCCTACTGAATAGAGCTTCTCCTCGTAATCAACGGAAAGCGGGAAGAAGTCGATGCCGTCTCTCGGCTTAACCGAGGCGGTAACGTTAGCCATAACGACAGTCTCACCATAGGTGACCCAGCAGGAGCCGTTTGCGAGCTCACTGGTCTTACCGGTTTCAACGGTGAGAGGACGTCCGGCGAATGTGGTTTCGTACTTTCTGTACTTGTCAAACTTCTTGAGTTCTGACATTGCCATAGTGTAATATCCTCCTTAAAAATAGGTTCTTATATTTTCAAGCGGATGTTTTAGCAATAAGCTAAGGCTTTTTCGCAATGCTTTCTGAAAAAGCCTTAACTTATTACTAAAAAACATCGCTTGTAAATACAGTTTTTGTGTTCTGAGACTTAAGCAAAGGGCAGTAAGCCGCTTGAGAAAGCCGCTACTGCCCTAAGAGACTGATTTACTTTCTCAAGCCGAGCTTTTCAACGATTTCGCGGTAGCGGTTGACGTCTTTCTTCTTGAGATAGTTGAGAAGATTACGTCTTTTACCTACCATCTTGAGAAGTCCTCTTCTTGAATGATGGTCGTTCTTGTTCGCCTTGAGATGCTCGGTGAGGTCAGCAATTCTCTTGGTGAGAATAGCAATCTGAACTTCAGGTGAGCCGGTGTCTGTCTCGGACAGTCTGTTAGCCTCAATAATTGCGGCTTTTTCTTCTTTTCTGAGCATTTGTAATACCTCTTTCAAAATTACTTCCGTCAGCATGGACAGCGGCGGGTATTTCTCCCCTTTGGGGCTGAATCCGCTACCCGAGTCTGCGGTATTGTCATGGCAGGTCGAATATGCTCTGCGCAGACTGATATATGTTACCACAAATTTTGCGTTTTGTAAAGGGGTTTCTGACTGGATTTTGAAAAAATTTTTTCAAAGAGTTTTTCAAAAAAGGCTTGACAAAGTCTATGAGTTGTGCTATTATAAGTAACACGTTCGGGGTGAGAACCCCTTACGATATATTGCGGGGTAGAGCAGATGGTAGCTCGTCGGGCTCATAACCCGGAGGTCGTTGGTTCAAGTCCTTCCCCCGCGACCAGAAAAGATTCCGAATCGGTTTCCGGTTCGGGATTTTTTTATTACCCTAAATCTCAGAAAAAGTCAATATCTGTCTCGGTATCGGTCATTGAAATTTCTGCTATACTATTGTATAATGAATATATCTCTCCTTGAAAGGAACATCATATTATGAAGAAAAGGATAATTTGCCTCATGACAATTGCAACAATGATTGGCGCAACTCTTACTGGCTGTGGCAACGCAGAAGCATCAGACTTCACTATTTCAAAGGACTTGGTCGACACTCAGGAGCTTGGCTACAGCGTCCCCTCTGACACTATGACGGAATCAAACAAATATATCGGCGAAAACAACCCGATTTCGTCGGTAACATTCTTTGCCGACCCGACTTCGGTTGAGTACAATGGCAGGCTGTATGTCTATGGTACGAACGACAGCGAACAGTATGATGCCGGAACCGGAACAGATGAAAATACCTACGGGTCTATAGGCTCACTTGTCTGCTATTCTACTGACGACATGGTGAACTGGACTTACGAGTGCACAATTGAGGTTACCGACATTGCGACCTGGGCTGGTTGCAGCTGGGCACCGTCAATCGTCTCAAGAGAGAAGTCAAACGGAAAGACTGAATTTTTCCTCTACTTTGCAAATAGCTCCGGAGGCATAGGAGTTCTCACATCTGACTCCCCTACCGGTCCATGGACAGATCCTCTTGGCGAGGCACTTATAACTAATTCCACTGCCGAGCTTGCTAACGACCCGGTTTACTGGTGCTTTGACCCCGGCGTTGTCATCGATGATGACGGAGTGGGATGGCTCGTTTTCGGCGGAGGAAGTGCTGTGCACGATGACGAGGATGGAATGTACACCGGTAACTGTCGGCTGGTTAAGCTTGGCAGCGACATGATTTCTCTTGACAGCGAAATTATAAAGATACCAGCCGTTTACCACTTCGAGGCAAATGAGCTCAACTACATAAACGGCACCTATGTCCTGACATATTGCTCAAACTATGAGGACAGATACAAATGGGATTCATATGATTCAGATGAAGAGTCACCCACAACATGCTCGATGGTCTATATGACTTCGACTGATCCACTCGACCCTGACAGCTGGGTTTACGGAGGAGAATATCTCTCGAATCCGTCAAGGTATGGCTTCTCATTCAGTAACAACCATTCGCACCTGCAGAAGTTCGGGGACAACTACTATATTCTATATCAGACAGTAATGCTTCTTGACAATATGGGATCAAGCGCAAGCGGATACAGAAGCATCGGAGTTGACGTCATCGAAGTCGACGAGGACACAGTCACAATATCCCCCGCTACTATGACCAGGGAGGGCGTTGAGCAGATTAAAGACCTGGATGCGTTCTCTGTAAATCAGGCTGAAACAGCAGTTACTACTGCCGGAATCACTTACTTTACCAGCGAAGACAGGACGTTTATAACCAGCATTTCAGATGGCGACTGGTCAGCTGTTTCGTCAGTTGATTTCGGAAACGGAGCTAATGCTTTTGCGGCTACAGTCAGAGGAAAAGGCATCATTGAAATAAGGCTTGACTCTGCCGATGGAACAGTTGTCGGAAATATCCAGTTCAACACCGGAAGCGACTTTGAGACTATAGTCTGCACACTTGATAAGACGGTTTCGGGAACGCACGATCTCTATTTCGTATTCGGCGGAAGCTTCGTCTTTGACGAATGGCAGTTTGCGTATATAGAAAATGAATGAAAACCAGGTAAAAATAATTGAGGCATCGCTGATACGATGCCTCATTTTTTTATTTCTTTTTCTTGTCTTTCTTTGGCTTCTTCTTTTTCTGGTTCTGATAAGGATATGGGCTCATCTGTGCCTTTTCGCGCTTATCCTCAAGGATGAAACCGTAAACTGTGAGGACTGTGAAAACTACAAGCCCGATTCCTGCCGGAACTGCTACGCACCAGTAAGGAATGGTGTCAGAGGCCTCGGGAAGTGCCTGAATCTTAAGAGTATAGCCAAGAGCTGTGCCGCTAAGACCCATTGCGGAAAGACCCTCAGTGAATAGCTCTTCTTCGGATGAAGTCATAGTCTTGAAGCGACCGGTTATTTCAACTATGCTTCCCTGATAGCCGGCGTTCGGGTCAGAAGCGTATTCAAGATAAGCGTCTATAACCTCCTGAATCTCGTCGTCTCCACGCTTGTCGGCTTCAACCAGCGTTGCAACCTGTTCGCCGTTGATGTCGAGATACATTACATAATAATAGTAATTAGCGGCATCCTCAGTGGCAGCGATATAACCAATCTGAGCCAGGAACTTGTAGGCACTGCCGGTGACATATTGATCAGTAAGGTCGTAGGTCAGCGTCACATCCGAAAGCTCAATTACGTTTTCAGCTTTATCGACATTTTTGTAGATTGTTGCGATGGTAGCAACCGTCGGCAGGAATGCCACAAGGCATATAATAGCCGCAATCAGAAGTATATAGATAGTCTTGCCTGTGAGGAACCTTTTCAGCTTGGTGTCCTCGGTTGGAGCAAACTCTTCTTTGACTTCGTAGGTTTCGTTATTTCCGTCTAAAATACTCATTTTGTGTCCTCCATGACAAGGGTTCTGCGGCATATTGCCAACTGCTATCAGGAATTATACCACATTACATCGCTCACGTCAATTATTTTGCAGGAGATTTTCCTTTTCAAACTGCAACATATAAAGCTCGTAGTAGTGACCCTTGAGTGCGATGAGCTCTTCATGGGTTCCGCTCTCCAGAATCTCACCATGTGAGAGATAGATAATCCTGTCTGCTTTTCGGATTGTTGAGAGTCTATGGGCAACTATGAGAAGTGTTCCAATATTCATCATCTTTTCAAGAGAATCCTGGATGAGAATTTCGGTTTCGGTGTCGATATTGGCTGTTGCTTCGTCAAGAATCATGACTTCCGGCTTGTGGATGATGGTTCTGGCGAATGAGAGAAGCTGTCTCTGACCGGCGGAGAAGTTGTTGCCACGCTCTCTGACCTCTTCATCAAGACCCTTGTCGAGCTTATCTATAATCTTATCGGCATTGACATAGCGGCAGACGGACATTATCTCATCGTCGGTGAAGCTGTCTTCTCTGAGAACTATGTTGCTTCTTATCGTTCCGGAGAAGAGGAAGACGTCCTGGAGCATCTGACCGAAGTGCTTACGAAGACTTGAAACGGTATAATGCTTGATGTCGACGCCATCGATAAGAATCTGACCTTTCTGGATATCGTAGTTGCGGCAGATGAGTGAGAGTATTGTCGTCTTGCCGGAGCCGGTTGCTCCTACGAATGCAACGGTCTCTCCTGCATTTACCTTGAAAGAGACATCTTTCAATACCCACTCGCCCTCGTTATAGGCGAACCAGACATTTTTGAACTCTATATCGCCCTTGCAGGTCTCGAGGTCAATAGCATCCGGCTCATCCTGAATCTCAGGAACCATGTCGAAGATGGTGAATATCTTCTCGGCAGATGCAAATGCAGACTGGAGCCAGTTGAACTGCTCAGTGAGGTTCTGGATCGGGTTGTAGAATTTCGAGATATACATGTAGAATGATACCACAGTACCGCTCGTGACAACCTGACCGAGGAAAACGGTGTCCTTTATGTATCCCCTGCCGCCCAAGTAGAAGAGGCAAAGTATTGACGAGACATAGAGCATATAAACAAGCGGGCGGAAGACTGCAAATGTGAATATCTGCTGGGTCTGAGCACGCTCAAGCTTCTTGTTTCTCTCCTGGAACTCTTTAAGCTTTCTGTCCTCACGGTTGAAAATCTGGATTATTTTCATTCCGGAAAGGTGCTCGGATGTGAATGTGTTTATATCAGTTGTGCCATCCTTGACACGCCTGTAGGCACGGCGGGAGAACTTTCTGAAAATGACTGTGAACAGGAGTATAAAAGGCACAAAGCAGAGAACCATCAGTGTGAGCTGGTAGTTAAGTGCGAGCATCGCAACAAGTACTCCGACGATTACGAAGAAGTTCTTTATGAGGTTCACGAGGATATTTGTGAACATAACAGAAATTGCGTTGGTGTCGTTTGTTACTCTTGTGACGAGCTTTCCGACAGGAATATTATTCAGCTGGGCATGAGACAGGCTCTCGATATGCTTCATGAGGTCTTCACGAAGTGCAGAGAGAATCTTCTGACCTATCTTCTGAAGAACTATTGCCTGGACATAGGTGCATACCATCGAAATGATGAGTATACTTGCGTAGACTGCTATGTAGGCGAAAATCTCACGCATTTCAAAGTCGCCGACGATCATATCCTCGATATCACCGATGATAAGCGGAGAAATTATGTCGTATGCTACGGATAGAAGCATTACGAAAAGGACAAAAATGAACTGTCCGACATAGGGTCTGGCATACTTGAGAAGTCTCTTGAGGATTTCGCCATCGGACATGTTGCGATCAAAGCCCATGGCTTCTTTTCTTTCCTTGACGGAAAGATAAGCTACTATGAAGACGATTGAAACGACGCCTATAACTGCGCCTACAGCCAAAAGAGGATAGAATTCACGCATTAGAAGCACCCCCTTTCGTTTTCAAGACGCTGCAAGTCAACCGTCAGCTTATACTGCGGACAGCTTGCATAAAGCTCTTCATGGTTTCCGACTGCAAGGATATTTCCATCGTCAATGAAGATGATCTTATCCATATGTTCGATGGTTGTGACTCTGTGGGCGATCAGGATAGTTGTCTTGCCCTTGCGGGACGTTTTGAGACCGGAAAGAATTTCTTTCTCGGTTTCGATATCAACAGCCGAGACGGAGTCATCCAGGATAAGAATAGAAGCGTCTTTCATAAGAGCTCTGGCTATCGAAATTCTCTGCTTCTGTCCGCCGGAGACGGTCACTCCGCGTTCGCCCAGGACTGTTTCATATCCATCAGCGAATTCGGATATATTGTCGTCGACTGCTGAAAGCCTGGCGGCTTCAACCGCCTTTTCGTGAGATACATCATCAGTTGCGAACTCTATATTATTTTCAATAGTGTCGCTGAAGAGGAAGTTATCCTGAGGGACATAGGCGCAAGACTTTCTTAATGAAGCTATTGTGATTGAGTTTACGTCTTTGCCGTCGACGAATATCTTTCCATCGGGAACGTTGTAGATCCTTAGAATCAGGTCGGCAAGGGTGGTTTTGCCTGCTCCCGTTCTGCCGATTACGCCGACGCTTTCACCGGCGTTAATTTTGAACGATGCGTTCTTTAAGACATCATACTCGCCGTCAGGATAGCGGAAAGTGAGGTCTCTGAACTCGATATCACCCTTGACGTCTTCGATATCAATAGCGTCTTCCCTGTCCTTTACGTCGACCTCGGCATCGAGAAGCTCGCTGATTCTCTTGAGAGAAGCTGTGCCCTGGGAGTGCATATTGACGAGCTCGGCTACTGCCATTACAGGCCAGACGATTGAGTTGAAATAGCCGATGAACTCAACAAGCTGTCCTGCATTAAAGGTTCCCTTGTAGACGAGGAAGCTTCCATATCCTAAGATTACGCAGATTACCGATTCTACAAGCAGTGTTACGAATATGGTCATCAGGGTTGACAGGCGGGTGTATTCGACGTTTGCGTCCTCATTTTCTTTATTGAGCTTGCGGAAAGCCATGAGCTCTTTGCTCTCTTTTACGAATGCCTTGATTACGGCAATTCCCGAGAAGCTTTCCTGGGAGAAGTCGGAGAGCTTCGAGAACGCCTCCTGTCTGACTTCCCACTTTTTCTCCATGTACTGCATGAGTGTTAATCCAACGCCGAATAGAAGAACTATTGGGATCATGCAGAGAAGAGACATCAGTACATTCATGCGGAGCATCTTTATGAACGAGAGGATGCCGAGGAATGCGGCGTCGCAGGTCATGAGGATTCCGTTTGAGTAGCAGTCGCGGATGGTTTCGAGGTCGTTTGTGAAGAGCGACATCAGGTTGCCGACCTTGTTTTTCTGATAGTACTGCTGCGACAAATCCTTGCAGTGGTCGAACATGCGATATCTCAAATCTGCCGCAACCTTGTTTCCGCTTCCGTTGAAGCAGACGCGCCAGAGGAATCTTCCTGTGACTATTCCAACGATGATTCCTATCATCGGCAGGCAGACTTCGTCAAGAAGATAGTCCATGTCAAATGCCGCTGTGGTTCCGGCGTCAAGAGTGACATATCCAAGATTCAAGCCGTTTATGACGTTTCTATATAACTCAGGGATGATGAGTTGGAGATAGTCAACAAGAATCAATGCGGCAATTCCGATTATAAGAAGATAAGCATACCTTATGTAATAGCGGTTTATGTGTTTTCCAAAAAGCAATATAATGCCCCCTAAAAAAGCAAATTCAAAGGCGATTATAGCACATTGTAAGTCTTAAATCAAGAGGCAATTTTGCAATATTGTATTTCACAGAAAGACAATATTTAAGCCCCGGGGAAATTCCGGGGCTTTGTTTATGCCTGTTGTTCTTCCATGTAATACTGAGCCTGGGCGTTCCAGAGTTCTGAGTACTTGCCTGTTTGCTCAATCAGTTCGTCGTGACTCCCTTTCTGGACGATTGAACCGTGGTCGAAGACGGCGATTTCATCGCAGAAGCGGCAGCTTGAAAGCCTGTGGCTGATGTAAATGGCGGTCTTGTCCCCTACTATATCGTTGAAATTTGAGTATATTTCCGCTTCCGCCATAGGATCTAACGCTGCTGTCGGTTCATCAAGAACTATGAACGGAGAATCTTTATACAAAGCTCTTGCAAGTGCTATCTTCTGAGCCTCGCCGCCGGAGACGTTCACGCCGTTCTGGTCGACTTCGGTATAAAGAGTGGTTTCGAGACCGCTTGGGAGCTGCCTTAATCTGTCGCCGAAGCCGGTTTTCACAAGGCAATCGGTGGCTTTATCGCCATCATATTTCATACTCGAAGCGACGACCTCGCCCAATTTAAATGCAGGGAGCTTGAAGTCCTGAAATACGACCGAGAAGACGTCGAGGTATTCGCGGTAGTTATACTTCGTTATGTTGATGCCGTTGAGGAGGATTCCGCCCTCGGTGGGATCGTAAAGTCTGCAAAGAAGCAGTATGAAAGTGGTCTTGCCGGAGCCGTTCTCGCCGACAACCGCTAGGCGTTCACCTACTTTGAACTTGACGTTGACGTGACGAAGAGCGTAGTTTTCACTTCCGGGGTACCTGAAAGATACGTCACGGAATTCTATTTCATAATCTCTGTCAAGCCTCTTTTCAACCGTCAGGGAGCCCTTGTACATGCTGTGCGGAATTTCGAGGTATTCAAGGGACATTTCAAGGAACGGAGTGTTGGCTTTGAGCTGACCGAGGGTTGAGAGGGTCTGGGTGAGACCACCTGAAACACTGGTGATTGCGGCGACGTACTGGGTGACATAGCCGATTCCGAATGCACCGCCAAGAGCTTTCAGGCAGACATAAACATATGCAAGTCCTGAGAACAAGGTTCCAATTCCGCTTCCAAGTGAACTGAAGGCTCCCATTCCTCTTCGTGCAAAGTGAGCAAACATGCCTTCTGACATGAATATCCCCGATTTGTCACAGTTGTATTTCTCACTCATCTTGTGCTGATTGTACATTCTCACGTCGAGAGAATATTTTTCTTCGGTTCCTAAGAATGAGTGGAAAGCGGCGAGTCTGTTGGCTAAGTTGTGGTCACCGATATATTTCGACCAATAGCTTGAAGCCTTGTTGGAACACATCGGTGCTAAAAGTGTAACGCCTATCATTACTGCAACTACAAGAATTATGCAGATGGGGTTATTGAGAAACGTAAGAGATGAGCCGTCAGGAACTCTCGTTGTAAAGAGAGTTACAGTCAGCGCAACACCGCCTATGATTGTGAAAACGCCTTTGATGAGGTCTTCTACCCTGCTGAGCAGATACACAAGTCCCCAACCTGCGCTGTTGACATTCTGAGTAATTGTAGAATAGGTATCCTTTGTCTTCTGGCTGTCGGCATCGGCAAAATCCATGTCTAGCTGTTTCTTGGTATAGTTGCCCATTCCTCTGAAGAAGTTTGCCATGCCGCCGTAGGTGTTTTTGTACTTGTTCAGAAGTCCGCTTATGAGCGCAACTGCTGCTGCCAGAGCAAGCGTTACTAGAACAAGCATTGTGAGACGGTCTCTATCCCTGTTGCCTGATAGCTCTGTTATGATGAGAGCCGACATATAGATTCCGATATAGGGACTAAGAGCAGTCCAGACAGAATTAAGTATTGTCGAGATAACCATGTGGGGACTGTTTTTATAGAGGATTTTGAGACCCTGAATTGTCTTGGATGCCATCCGGCGATAGGTGATTTTGTCCTTGTTCTTACTCATTGATGTCACCCTCCCTGTAGTATTTGCTCTGAACTTCGAAGAGTTCGGCGTATTTTCCGCCTTGTTTAAGCAGTTGCTCGTGGGTTCCCTCTTCCAGTATCTTGTGGTCGCCTATCAGGATGATTCTGTCGCAGAATCGGGTCGAGGCGAGACGATGGGAGATATAAACGGAGGAACGTCCTGCGGTCATGTCGTTATACTTGTTGTAGAGGTCGGCTTCGGCAATCGGGTCTAAAGCCGCAGTCGGCTCGTCAAGAACAATTACGGGAGCGTCTTTATACAAGGCTCTTGCAAGCATCAGCCTCTGGGTCTGACCGCCTGAAAGATTGACGGCGTCCTCATAGACTTCACGGTTTAACTTTTCCTCAAGACCGTCCTTGAAGCCTTTGACCATTTCGGTAAGCCCTGCTTTCTCTATGCATGAATTCACCTTATTATGGTCGATGTCGTGGTCGGTTTGGGCGACGTTTTCGGCGACCGAGCCTGCCCAAAGGATGCAGTTCTGGAATACTGCCGAGAAGACTTTGTAGTATTCACGGCGGTTAAATTCACGAACGTCAACGCCGTTGAGGAGTACTCTCCCTTTAGTCGGGTCTTCCATGCCGGTGATGAGTTTGACGAGGGTAGTCTTTCCTGCGCCGTTAAGTCCCACCACAGCAAGCTTCTCTCCTGCGTGAAGTGTCAGGTTGATGTCCTCAAGAGTATAGCTATCAGATGAAGGATACTTGAACCAGACGTGGTCAAGAACTATCTCATACCTGCCGTCAGCGGGAGCAGGGACATCGGAACCATCCTCGAACTTGAACTGCTCTGGGTAGTTGATAATTTCGATGACGTTTGAAAGCTCCAGGCACTGACGGTGCATGGTTGTGAGGTCTCCCAAAACTCCTGTTACCCAGTCGGTGAATCCGCCAACAGTTGAGAAATAGAGGATGAACATAGAGACGTCGATTGAGCCGTCAAGAACGAGCGCTATGAAATAGGCATAGGCTACAGCGTTTCTTAAGAAACTCAGAACGAGGTCGGCAACTCTGCCCCAGATATAGACGTTCTCGCATTTGCGGTGGAAGGCTTCGAGGAGAAGGCACTGTTTGTCGTAAAGCTCGGTGAACCAGCTCTTGATGCCGAAGATTCGAACATCCTTTGCAAAGCTCGTTTCGGAGGCTGTTTCGCGGACATAGCTCAGTGTCTTATTAATCTTAGCTTCTTCCTCACGATGATTATAGCCGTAGCTGTTGAGCTTATTCGTGACGAAATAGCCGACGAGAGCGGTCACTGTCACAAGAAGGAGAATCCAGACGTTTGCCGTCGAAAGTATTGAGGCATAGATGATAAGTCCCAACAGGTTACTCAGGAACGAGCAAATCGTTTTCCAGATAGCCTCGCAAGCCGCAGAGTTAGAGTATGTGGTTGGCAGGGCTTTTTGGAGAATCGTCTGGAATTTTTCATTGCCCAAATTCGGGTAGGAGGTTTCGGCACACTTTGTGTTGATAAGGTTCATGATTTCCGAACGGGTTGTTATCCTGCCGTAGAGGATATTAGTGTCAATGTATTGCCTTGCCATTGCGAGGAAAACTAAAATCAGCGTGAAGCCGATTATTGTGATGAGGAGCTCGGAAACAGTTCCGTTTCGCTCGAGCACTGCAATTATCGAGGGCGAGATATAAAGTCCCGCAACACTCTGACCCGTTACCACTAGCGAGAAGAGAAGTCCCAGGATTACAACCTTTTTCTCGCCGTTAGTCCACGCGCATTTAATCATGAACCAGACACAGCTTATGATGCCGTACTTTGGTTTTTCTTTTGTCTTTTCTTTGGTAATTGTCATATTGGCACCGCCTTTCATGATTCTATTATAGCGGAAATTTTAAAGAGCGCACGTTTTGGGGACGAAACGCTCTCTGTGGGGGACGAATTGCAAATTTCAGCTATTGCGGGAGGAGAATTTCGGTCGAAAAAGCTCCGTCCTCACTGTTGCGGGAGACATAGCCGCCATATTTCTTGACAAGAGAATCAATACGGGCAAGCCCAAGACCGTGACCCTCGCCTTTGGTGGAATCGAAAGCAAAACGCTTTTTGTCGGCGGTGAAGTTGGTAAAAGATATATAGAACTGACTGTCGCGGATTGCCATATAGACACGAATCATGCGCTTGTCTTCGGGGAGTTTCTTTGACGCTTCGATGGCATTGTCAAAGAGGTTTCCGACTATTGAACAGAGATCTATATCGGAAACTGATAGCTTGACTGGGATTTCGGCATCTGCTTTGACTGGGATATTTGCCGCCTTGGCGAGGGAAATCTTGCTGTTGAGGATAGCGTCGCACATGGCGTTGCCAGAATGGATGACGGTGTCGACGGTGTTGAGGTCGGTTTCGAGCTCGTTTAAGTATGCCATGACGGAATCCATGTCGCCGGACATGACACGGGTTTTGAGAATCTGGATGTGATTGCGGTAGTCGTGCCGCCAGCCCCGGATTTGCCTGTACATGTTGTCAACCTCGGCATAGTGGGTCTTCAGGAGCTCCTGCTGATAGGCGTCTATTTTCTTGTTCATTTTCTTTGAAAGCCTGGGCAAATGTCTCACTCCTTACCTACTCTATGAATTAACGCCCTGTTCAGCGGCTCATACTGTCCACGCGGCAACGGGATTACTATATTGTCTTTCAAATGGATTTCTGTCCTGGTGACCTTGCGGACATAGCGGAGATTTACTATATAAGATCGTCCTGTGCGGTAGAAGTTCTCATCCAGTAAGCTTTCAAACTCGCCTAAAGTCTTTTTTACCGTATAATCTTCGTCAGCATGGACGGTGACGTAGTTTTTGATGACTTCGAGATATTTTATTTCTATAAGTGGCACTTTGACGGTCTCATCAGCAAGTTCGAGAGTCAGCATACGCTCACTTCTTGCAATCTTAACTACTGCTTTGTCTAAAACTTCAAAAAGCTTTTCTTCTTTCAGGGGCTTCATGAGATAATTCAGGGCGTCGACATCGTAGCCATCGGCTATATAATCGGAGTAGCCGGTGATGAAGACTATCTGAACGTAGCGGTTATCAGTCCTCAGCTTCTTTGCGAGGCTGACTCCGTCCATGCCGCCCATTTCTATGTCAAGGAGCAGGATATCATAGTCTTTTGTCTCGGGATATGAGAAAAGGAAAGCTTCTGCGGAATCAAAAACATCTATCTCGGCTGTGATATCTCTGGCTGTCGCCCACTTCCGGGTAAGATCATGAACCAGAGTAGTCATATCCTGAGAATCATCGCAGATTGCTATCTTATACATACCGATGCCTCCCCTTTTATAATCTATATACATTTTATAACACCCAGGCTTAAAAGTCAACATAATAAAAAAGAGCCTGCCAGGGTGGCAAGCTCTTTATAATGGTTTTGATTACTTGATCATAGAAGCGATCTCTTCAGCGAAGTTCTCTTCTTTCTTGGCGATTCCCTCGCCTCTCTCATAGCGGACAAACTGCTTGACTGCAATCTTGCCGCCGAGATCCTTGGCGCACTTCTCAACATACTTGCCGACAGTGTAGTCGCCATCCTTGACGAATTCCTGCTCGAGGAGGCAGTTTTCGGTGTAATACTTACCAAGCTTACCCTCTGCGATCTTTGCAAGAACAGCCTCGGGCTTGTTAGCCATCTTGGGATCCTCAGCCATCTGAGCCATGACGATCTTCTTTTCGCCCTCGAGAACGTCAGCGGGAACGGAAGCTCTATCAAGGTAAGCCGGGCTCATAGCAGCGATCTGCAAAGCGCAGTCCTTACCGCAAGCATAAGCCTTGTCGCCGAGGTCGGTGTCGAGCTGAACCAAAACGCCGATTCTGCCCTCGCCATGGACATATGAAACGAGGTCGCCCTCGAGACGGGTGAAGCGTCTGATCTGGATGTTCTCTCTGATCTTTAAGAACAGCTCCTGGAGCTCTTCCTGAACGGTCATTTCAGAGCCTACAGCCTTGCAAGCCTTGAGTGCTTCGACACCTGCAGGGTTCTCAGCGACTATTGTCTTTGCAACAGTCTTGACGAAAGCCTTGAACTGGTCTGTATTAGCGACGAAGTCGGTCTCGGAGTTAACCTCAACAACTACGCCAACGCCATTCTCTACGAAAGCCTCAACCAAGCCCTCAGCGGAAACTCTTCCTGCTTTCTTAGCCTGGGATGCGAGACCCTTTTCTCTTAAAATAACTATTGCCTGCTCGAAATCGCCGTCAGCCTCTACGAGAGCCTTCTTGCAATCCATCATGCCGACGCCGGTTCTCTCTCTGAGAGTTGCAACGTCCTTTGCGGTTATATTAGCCATAGTAAAGATTCCTTTCTTGCTATCGTTATATCTAAATTACTCTTCTACAGGAGCCTCTTCTGCGGGAGCTGCTTCTTCACCAGATGCGTCAGCATCATTCTCTTCAGCTGCAGCGTTAGCCTCGCCCTGTCTGCCCTCGATGATGGCATCAGCCATTGCGCTGGAAATGAGCTTGACAGCTCTTATAGCGTCATCGTTACCGGGGATTACATAATCAACCTCGTCGGGGTCGCAGTTGGTATCTACGATAGCAACTATCGGAATACCTAATTTTCTTGCTTCAGAAACAGCGATCTTCTCGCGCTTCGGGTCAACGATGAAGAGTGCAGCGGGAAGCTTCTCCATGGTCTTGATACCGCCGAGATACTTCTCAAGCTTCTCGATTTCGAGGGTGAGCTTTGCAACTTCTTTCTTCGGGAGAAGTTCGAATGTGCCGTCAGACTCCATCTTGTGGAGCTGCTCAAGACGTGCGATTCTTGTCTTGATGGTCTCGAAGTTGGTCATCATACCGCCGAGCCAACGGGCATTTACATAATGAGCACCGGCTCTTGTTGCCTCTTCCTTGATCGAGTCGCCAGCCTGCTTCTTGGTTCCGACAAAGAGAACCTCGCCGCCGTTAGCGGAAACGTCTCTTAAGAACATGTAAGCTTCGTCAAGCTTCTTCACGGTCTTCTGAAGATCGATGATATAGATTCCGTTTCTTTCTGTGAAGATGTAGGGAGCCATCTTCGGGTTCCATCTTCTTGTCTGGTGACCGAAATGTACACCAGCTTCAAGAAGCTGTTTCATTGATACTACTGACATTGTAGTTCCTCCTAATTTGGTTTTTAATTTTAATCCTCCGCACAGGTTACCTTGCTTTCACCCGGGACTCCCGGGAACCACAGCAAAACCCATGCGTGCGAATTGCGGTAATATTATATCACGTGTTTTGAGGGATTGCAAGTGTTTTTTGATATTTTTTCACTTTTTCTTCCCTGCCATAGTTGCCGCAAGTGCTATTGCCATCGGAAGCATTGCCAGCACAATGCCGGTTGTCGGATTGGTCTCCGCCGGAGTTTCAGTCTCTTCCGGCTCTTCATCCGGCTCGGTTTCGGTGTCGGTGTCTTCGACTGGTTCATCGATTACGACTTCTTCGGTGGTTTCTTCCTCAGTGGTTTCAGTTGCGGTTTGCGCTGATATGTACTCCGAAATATCTTCATCTACCGTTTCCACATGCTCTTCTCCACATTCAGTACAAACGACCCTGACCATTGCGGACTTATAATCGCTAGCCCAGGTGAAGTCTGTTACCACATAACTATGTCCGGTTGCCGGAATAACCTCGGTATAGCTGTCACCACACGAACATGTATATGTCATAACTCCATCTGTGGTACATGTGGCTTCTGTTGTGACTGTTGATGTGTAGGAATGGAAGTGTGTGCCAGCAGATTTGATTGTTATATATTCGTAGTCCTCAAACACTCCGTGATTGTCCTGCAAGGAAGCATCCGGTAAAAGCGTTACAGTCATGTTGTTTTCTGCCGATTCACCCATGTGAATTTCTAAAGAATTATCACTTGGCGCAGTGACCCTTGTGCCATCAGCCGCAAAAATGCCACCGTTAACGGTAACGTCAACATTGCCACTGATTGTTACTTCGCCGTAGCCGGCTATTGCGTATGTGGATCTGGTTGCAGTTGCAGATACTACGCTGTCTGTAATCACAACATTGTTGCCGGCGTCGATTACTTCATTTGTTGTAACAGAGCTGTTAGTTAAAGTTATATTACCGCCATAAGAATGTATTGCGCTACCGGTGCTATATGAGACAAAAGTGACATTCTCAAGAGTGATATCTTCCGTGGCATAAATCGCCGAACTCAGTTGATAATCAGATGCACCTATGGACAAACTGCCATTTTTGATAGTTACACTTCCTCCGGTGGTGATTGCAACCTGCGTTCCCAGAATAGAAGAGGCAGAATTGCACAAATCTATGGTTACATCGTTATCACCTAAGTCAATCAGTGCACCTGATTGGGTGAATTCAAAGCTTAGTTCAAAATTATTGAGGTATAGCACACCATCACTATAATAGGCATATCCCCCGGTTGTGGGAAGTGGCGTACTTTCAGTAACTGTTACGGAGGAAATACCGTCAGTGGTGTACTGACCGTCATAAAGCGTTGCTGATACTACATTAACATAGTCAGCAATACGCAGCACAAGATGGATAGTTGATTCCTTTTGTATATTGTAATCTGCAAGAGTTTTGCCATCTTCTAATTCTTTGCCAGCATAAATTAACCGTTGCGTTTCCGGCAAATAGCCCTCTTTATCCTGAATCTTTTGTTTAACGTTTTCAATAGTATTTGCCGGTTCAACATCTAAAGTTATTGTCTTGCCTGACAGTGTTTTCACAAAAATCTGCATAGCCATTACATTTACTGTAAGTAAACACACCGCCACACATACGCTCAAAATAATAGCCAAAACCTTTTTCCTCATAAAATGCGCCTCCTTATGATTGGTCTTGAGAATAATAAGTACTCACTTATTTTAATTCTCTCATCTAATTATAACATAAAACATCCCTCTTTGTCAATAGACATTCGAGGGATTTAGAAAAATATTTTCAAAAGGGTCATTTTATGAGCTTCAGCTTCGGGAGATTGGTGTCCTCGGAGAAATTTGAGGCATTGTAGAGGATGAGGACGGCGTCGTATTCTGAAAGGTTGCCTATAGCGGTGGTGGGGTTCGTGAGATATCTCAGGTCAAGGACAGTGATGTCGGAATAGTTTTCTGCAAGGAACGGGATGAAGCAGTTGGCGTAGGAGTCCTTGATGACTAAGAGCTTGCCGCCGGTCGAGTCGGAGACGACCTCTGTCTTTCCGACGTTCTCACCGAGGTAGCAGAGGTATTTGTCTTTCCTTGAAAGATAGCTCTCATCGAAGACGCTTGAATAAACGGTGTTCCCATCTTCGTCAGTTGAGATTTTGGAAACCGTGCGGGTGTTGCTCAGGTAGAACTCAATGGTGTCAGCTTCGATGCCGCTGTAGAGGACGCTTGAGTGAAGCGAGCCATAGAAGCTGTGGGAGGCATATCTTACGTCAAACTTGTCAAGAGTTGAGGCGGTATAGCCCATGGTATCGGCAGCTGCAAAATAGGCAAGATAGGCACCTTTCGAGGTCCAGTGATGGTCGGTGCGGTAGTAGATATACTCATCACGGCTGGAGTAGAGCGTGCTGTAGACGTCTATCGTCAGGGCGGAAGAATTCTCAGAAATGTAGTCGTAGGCATAGGTGATGAGTTCACGCTGGCTGACTTTCTTCTGAGTGTAGGAGACCTCGTCGGAATAGATTTCCGCGGCAGTCGGGACAAGCATGACGTAAACCGGGGTGTCGGTGAGGCTGCTGAGATACGAAATTGCTTCAAGGGAACTGTCCACAACTGAATAGTCGATTTCGTCGGTGAGCTCAAGAAGACGATCCCCGGCGATATAGATATCGTTGACCTCGTTTCTGCCCTGGAGGAGCTCAAGGCTGGTGTGAAGCATTATCCAGTTCGAGCGCATGGCGAAATGGTCGTCGAGCCAGGAGGTCAGGTCTTCGGCATAATTCCCTGAAAACCAATCGGAGACAGTGAAGTCGGGCATTTCTGCCAGATAGCGGTTCTCAGTTTCTGAGAAGTCGTCCTCGGGCACAACTAAAGAGACCACGGCGAGCACAACAAGAAAGCCGAGGAAAACGACGATATTGAGAATCTGGACTACTTTTTTCATCGTTATGTCCTGCCTTTCTTTAGAAATTGAAGTATAGGAACGGATTGTAGCTTGAGTTGACGAGATAAGCCGTGCAGGCTATGAGGAGTGCAGCTGTGGCAATGGGGGTTATAGCCATAACGACCTTGGAGTCCTTGCCTCCAAGTCGGGAGATATAGTTGCCAGTAGCTCCTGATGAGAAGAAGAGGCATAGTGCCAGAGGGATCGCCGCTTCCGCAAGGAGGGCTGAGCTCTGGGAATTCAGGAAGCTTCCGCCTGCTCCGAACATTGCGCCAAGGTATTGAACTCCGAGGGAGAGCGAATCTGTATCAAAGAACACCCAGCCGATTACTACTGCAAGCATGGTGTAGAGCCAGGAAATGGGTTTCGGGAGCTTCTTCAAGACTTTTGAGAAGCCAAGGTGTTCGATTACTATGAGGATTCCGAACCACAAGCCCCAGAGGACGAAATTCCAGCTTGCGCCATGCCAGAGACCTGTTAAAAGCCAAACTATGAGGAGATTGCGGACGGTTTTGAGTTTCCCCTCCCTGCTCCCTCCAAGGGGAAAATAGACGTACTCCCTGAACCAGGAGCCGAGGCTGATGTGCCAGCGTCGCCAGAATTCAGAAACTGACTTTGAGAGGTATGGGAGGTTGAAGTTCTCCATAAAATCAAAGCCTAGCATCTTGCCCAAGCCAATTGCAATGTCAGAATAGCCGGAGAAGTCAAAATAAATCTGGAATGTGAACGAGATTATGCCGATCCAGGCGGTCAGGGCTGGCATTTCAGAATAGTCCATAGCCTTTATTTCAGTCCAGATGGTGCCGATGTTGTTGGCGAGGAGGACCTTCTTGGCAAGACCGAAAACGAATATTGTCACACCCTCGGAGAATTTTGAGAGAGATACTGTGCGCTGATTTAACTGTTCCTCTACATCCTGATACTTGACAATTGGTCCCGCCACTATCTGCGGGAACATGGCGATATAGGCAAAGAAGTTGACGAAGTTGCGTTGCGGCTTGCTGGTTCCTCTGTACACGTCGATTGTGTAGGACATACTCTGGAATGTGAAGAACGAAATGCCTATTGGCAGTTGCAGACCGGGATCGGGTATCGAGATATTGAAGATTGAATTTATCGTTGTGACTGCGAATGAGGTGTACTTGAATATAAAGAGAATCGCAAGGTTGAGTATGATTGAGAGTATGAGAACCAGCTTGCGCCTGTTCTCAGATTTCAACATCAGAATGCCTGCGACATAGTTGATTATCGCAGTTATGATGAGGACTACGACATATATCGGTTCTCCCCAGGCATAGAAAACAAGCCCTGTCAGTGCCAGCATGGGGTTTTTGAACTTCATAGGGACGGCACAGCAGAGAATCAGGGCTATCGGCAGAAAATAGAAAAGAAATTCTACGCTTGAAAAGACCATTTTTTATGTTATCCTTTGTTTATTTCATCCGCGACCTCGCGGTATTTTTCGTAGCCAACTGTACGGTTGATAGCTTCCAAAAGTCCATTCGGATTGAGCCTTTCGGGCAAACCCAACCTACGCTTGAGCTTATCCCGACGGGATGATGAATCAGGTCGACCGGTGAAGCCGTCTTCATAGAAATCCATTCTGGTGACAAGGCGGCTATCTGTCATTTCCTGCTCTTCCGAAAAAGGCTTCAGGACTTCGAGGAGGACGCTGTCCGGCATTCCCTCAACTCCGAGCTTTCCCTCAGCTGATGGTGCAGGCTTGCGCTTTTCTTTGCCGTAGATGTCCGGAATATATGCGCAACGGACGTTGCCGTTCGGAATTATGCCCTTTATGTGACCACGGATCCGGAATCCGGCAGAGTCGCTGTCTGTAAGGATTATGATGCCGCCGTTTTCGGAATAATATCTGAGGAGTTTTACGGTTTCGTTATCCTTGAACACACCGAAGCCGTTCACAACCACTATCGGGCAATCTACGAGACGGGAGACTTTAGCCTTGTCATATTTGCCCTCGACCACTATTGCGCCGTTTATATGCAGCTTTAGCTGTTGCATGGGCTACCTCCTGTAGAAGAGAATTTTGCTGATGGCTTCTTCAAGAAGTATCTTCGGGTCGGTGTGCTTTGATTTCATGTCGATGTCGCACTGGGAAAGAATTCCCAAGCCATAGCGAAGCTTCTCAAGAGGTATACTCATGCAATCCCGGAAAGCGTTTTTGACGGCAAATTCCCTACCGCGATATGCGAAATCTCTTACGACGTCGTCTTGATGATAGCCACCTATCACTGCGGTTTTGGCACGATATAAATCCATAAATGAGCCGGAAATCACTGACAGGAGAACTATAGGCTCAGCCTGCCTTGAATAGAGCTTATCTAAGGTTTTGAACGCTTCGCCGCCTTTTCCGGAAAGGACTGCCCGGGAAAGCTTATAGGCGTCGGTTTCGAGCTGGTCGGAGACCAGGAGGTCGATCATTTCCCTTGTTATTTCGCCAGAACCTGCATACGAAGAGAGCTTGTCAAGCTCGTTATCTATCATGAGTATGCTACAATTCTGGAGGCTGGCGAGGTATTCAGCATTCTTAGGTGACATAAAACAGCCAGCGGGAGTAAGTTTTGAATTAATGTGGTTTACAAGCTCATTCGGCTTTTTCTGCGGGAATTCAGTGACTATGCCGCCGCACTTTGAGATATGATCGCATAGCTTCTTATTCTTCGGAGTGAGTGCTTTTTTGCCCCCGGCAAGGTCGACGCCGGTTGTATAGAATATAAATGTGGTTGTCTCGGGATCGAGATCTGAGATTGCTTTGAAAAGTGTGTTCTGCTCGTCTTTTTTCAGGTTGTCGGCATTAAGATCGTTTATGAGAGTGACGGTTCTGTCAGCGAAAATCGGAAGAGCCTCGGCAATATCGGAAAGCTCAGAGGCTGAGAAGTCGGAACCGGTTATAAAGTGATAATTAAGGTCTCTCTGGTCATTCGGAAGAAGCTTGTCCCGGAGCTTTTTTGCGATATTCTCAGTCGAGGCGACATCCTTTCCCCAGAAAAAATACACCGGGCGTATGTCTCCCTTTCTTATTGACTTTATTAGTTCTGTATCTGACATATAGGGCATGAGGTCGCCTCCAATCACTTGATGCAACCATTATAATACATTATCCCCCGTTTTGCAAGTTGACTTTATTGCAAAAGCGGACTATAATAATATACAACGCACATTTTTACAGTAAGGATCTGAAACCACAATGAAAATTAAAAATATACTTATCATAATTACGGTGACAGTCTTAGGACTGTCGCTGTGTGGGTGCTCAATGACCAGTGACCTGAGCACTGATTCAAATATGAATTTTGACCAGTATGGCGAGGGATATCCTCAGATTGCAGAGGGCGACGACGCCTATTACTACGTCAGCGGTACTGATATTTACGCCTATGACAATGACACCGGCGATACAGCGGTTTATTGCTCCGGATTCGGAAGCATTCACTACTTGGGTTACTACAACGGCGGGGTTTATACCGTCAGCGATAACGTGCTCTATTCTGTATCAAAGAACATCAAGGTGAAGCAGTTTGAATTGCCGGAAGCCGAAAATCTCAGCAAAAAGCAATTTGTAATGCATTCGGGATGGTTCCTTATCAGTGGGCTTTCCGAGGATGGAACAGCAGAAGTCATGAGATATTCTCTTGATTCGGGAGAGTGCGAAGCGGTCTATGAGCTTCCGGAAGCGGACTATGTCAGACTTTGCCCCTATTCGGATGTTTTGTATATACTATCTGGCAATTCTGAAACTGCAGAACTTTGCGGATATGATCTCGACTCCGGCGAAACGAGTGTACTCTATAGCTCCGAAGACTGCGTATTCACCGATCCGTTCTTCAGAGTGAGCGTTGAGGCGGCTTACATGAGTGAGGGCGGTGCTGTTTATGTCTATGACGTTTCATCAGGCGCAATTTCGATGTCGTTTGACTTCAACTCTGATGAAACAACGGACTATGAGGTAGGTGGTATTGTTGAATACTACGTTTTTGCCGGTTACAGCGACGAAAGCGGGTATCACCTGTATGTAAAAGACATTTATGGAAACGACAAAATTATCACAGACATCGCGCTTTCGGGCGAGATAGAAGCCGTTATCTGTGGAAACGACAGTCAGAGAGTGTTTGTCTGGGTTAATACCGGTTCAAGCGACAGCTCTGTCATCGCTGTGAACTATCTCAATGGCGAATTTGAGACCTTGTGGTAACCGCGCCGGCGGGAAATGTTGAAATATCCCTTGAAATAGAGGGAAATATATGATACAATATCGCACGGAATAATAATTACAATTACCATGGAGGAAAATATGCTTTTAATAGATGAATTAAGCCGCAGGCTGAACGAATACCGTCCGAAACTGAATGAACTTCACAAGGCTCTCAACATCGAGTCGGCAAAGGAGGAAATTGAACAGCTCCACAACAAGGCAGCTGAACCCGGCTTCTGGGACGACATGGAGAAATCGCAGAAAATTCTGCAGAGAACAAAGTCGCTTGAAAATGCTGTCGAGAATGACCGCAAGCTATTCTCTCAGGCGGACGACATAGAGACAATGATTGAAATGTACGCCGAGGACGGCGATGAAGAGCTTCTTACTGAGATAGAATCTGAGCTCGATGAGTTTTCGAGTAAGATAGACCAGCTGATGCTCTCTACCCTGCTGACCGGTGAATACGACCACTCGAATGCAATCCTCAATTTCCATGCAGGAGCAGGCGGAACCGAGGCTCAGGACTGGACAGAAATGCTCCTTAGAATGTACACTCGTTGGGGCGAGGCTCACGGATATAAGGTGTCAGTTCTCGATGTATTGGACGGCACAGATGCGGGAATCAAGAGTGCGTCGGTCATCATTGAGGGCGAAAACGCCTATGGATACCTCAAGAGTGAGGCGGGGGTTCATCGTCTTGTAAGAATCTCTCCATTTGATGCGGCAGGCGCAAGGCACACTTCATTCTCGGCTGTTGAGGTCATGCCGGAAATCAACGACGACATGAGCGTTGAGATAAGACCGGAGGACATCAAGATGGATGTTTTCCGCTCAAGCGGCGCAGGCGGTCAGCACATCAACAAGACGAGCTCCGCCGTCAGACTGACGCACATTCCTACAGGCATCGTCACCTCTTGCCAGACCCAGAGAAGCCAGGTTCAGAACCGCGACTACGCCATGAAGATGCTGATTGCGAAGCTGGTTGAGATAAAGGAACGTGAGCACCTGGCAAAGATTGAGGATATCAAGGGCGTCCAGAAAGAAATAGCCTGGGGCTCCCAGATAAGATCCTACGTCTTCATGCCCTATACCCTGGTCAAAGACCACCGCACAGGATACGAAAACGGAAACGTTCAGGCTGTCATGGATGGCGAGCTGGATGGGTTTATAAACGCTTATCTCAAGGCACTGTCGAATGGGACACTGGAAAAATAAATAAGTTTGAAAAACAATTTCCGTGTTACTTGTATGTTAAGTCCTTATTAAATATTGAATTTAGGCTTGACATTTATGACCTTTTCCTCTATAATTGCTATGTACATGAATGCTAAATATAGCCACCGTAAGCACGGTTTTGCTTTTATTTAGCATTCGTTTGTATTATGATACTATAGGAGGAAAATCAAATGGCAAAAATTAGGAATCATATTATTTTATCAGTAATAACTGTTGTATTCCTTATTGCAACGACAATTATGCTTGCTACAGTCTGCACATTTGCCGCAGAAAATCAGCCTCTTGGTGAGTTTTTAGAAGAATACGACTATAGCATAGATGCTGATTTCAGTTATTGTCAGAACTTCTATATACCCGATGGTAATTATGATCCATCATCAACAAGCTATAATTTCTGTGGAACCTACTACAGCATTGAAAGCCTTAGCGGTGTACTTGAAATTTTGCTTGAGGATTCAGATATAATCCTTGAAGACGTCCTGCAAAGAGACGAATATGGTATAGGGTATGATCAGTGCACCTATAATTGCGGAATTTGGAATCAGAAAAGAATTCACATAGTTTCGTCCGATAGCAATGTTCCCCGACTTTTTGTATATGAGACGGATGAAGGAGACTCATATCTAATTATTTGGGAAACAGGGATGGGATGTCAACTCTCGGATGGCACTTATGACAGAATTCTTGATGCTCTTACCATAGCAACCACATCTGACGGCATAGACACAGTTTACAACTACTTTCCTGACGGAATAGAGGCAAGCACACCCTCAGATGGTGAGTTAGACACAGGTTATGCTGATACTGATGAGAACAGCGAAAATTCTGAAGAGAATTCAAGCGTTGCTTCTGATGAAAATCCTAAGACTGGTGTCATAATTCCATTTTCAATTATTGTCTTTGCATTTGGAACGGCTGTCACTTCAAAACGAAAGTAGTACCTAAAAATTAAAAAGCACGGCTGAGAAATTCTCGCCGTGCTTTTTTTATTGCTTTATATTACAGGTCTAAATCGCTTCTGACAGCGTTGACGAGCTTCCGGGTCATGCCGCAGGTGCCGCAGTCGACTCTTTGCATACCGATGAGGATGGTAAGACCGCTTTCGGGGCTGTTCGAGAAGTAGGGTCCGAGCCAGCCGTCCCAGCCGTATTCACCTTTTTCGGCATAGATGACCGCCTGACCAGGGTCGATGCAGTTTCGCATGAGGTTGCCGTAGCTGAAGCCTCTGAGTCCGCCCCAGTGTTCGCTCAAGTCTTTCTGCTGCCATGGCATGAGGCTTGGGGAGGTCATGTATTTGACTGCTGATTTCGAGAGGATTCTATGTCCGTTATACTCGCCGCCGTTCTGGAGCATTGTCGCAAACTTGGCGTAATCATCGAGAGTTGAGCAAAGTCCCGCTCCGCCAGACTCGAACTCAGGCGGCTTCACCATCGAATATCTGATGCCGAGGTGATTTCTGTCCTTGTCCTCTTCCTCTATGCACCATTTCTCATAGTTAGTGCGATATATTTTTGAAAGCCTTGACTGCTTCTCCGGAGGAACCCAGAAGCCTGTGTCGGTCATGCCGAGGGGCTCGAAAATCTCTTTTTTGAGGAATTCGCCAAATTTCATCCCAGAAACCAGCTCAACCACTGCTCCCAAAATATCCGCAGAGGAGCCGTACATGAACTTCTCGCCGGGATCAAAGCTAAGGTCGCACTCAGCGATTCTACTTGCAAATTCCATAGTGGTCATTGGATTGTCGCCGGTAAGTCTTTGCTGAAGCTCCCAGAAGACGGTTGAGACCTGCTGTTCAGCGATACCCTCGCCGGGATATGGAATTCCGGAAGTCATATTGAGGAGATCCTTGACCATTATTTCGTTCTGAGTCTTGATACGCTTGCCGTCCTTATAGGTATAAGCCGGCTTGAAGCCAGGGAAGAACCAGCAGAGGCAGTTGGAAATATCCAGAAGTCCCCTGTCAGCAAGAATCATGACTGCGGCAGCCGTAATCGGCTTGCTCATAGAGTAGAGCCTCATAATGGTGTCACGGGAGAATGGAACCTTGTTCTCCATGTCCCTGTAGCCGAAATCCTCATAGATAAGCTCTTTGCCATTTTGCAGGACAAGCATATTCACTCCGGCAGTGAAGCGATTGTCTTCGCACTCCTGCCGCATTATTTCTTTATAATTATTCATTCTATGACCTCCCGGAAGTATTTAAGCTGATTCAATTATATACCCGCTGAGGCGTCGTGTCAATGAAATTCTCACGAAAGACTTGAAGTTGGGCGCGATTTGGTATACAATTAGCTCTATTAGGTGGTGAAGATTTGAAAACTGTTAATATATACACTGACGGAGCTTGTTCGGGAAACCCGGGAGCCGGCGGTTGGGGTGCGATACTTGAATATAAGGGATTCAAAAAAGAATTGAGTGGAGCTGAGGCATCAACTACTAATAACCGGATGGAGCTTTCTGCGGCAGTTTATGCTCTTGAAGCCCTGAATGAGCCCTGCAAAGTGATTCTCACAACCGATTCACAGTATCTGGTCAATGGCATGACCAAGGGCTGGGCGAAATCGTGGAAACGTAACGGCTGGGTAAAGTCTGACAAAAAGCCGGCTCTCAATTCCGACCTGTGGGACAGGCTTCTTGAGCTGGATGAGATTCACGATATAAAGTTCGTCTGGGTCAAGGGTCATGCCGGGCATCCGGAAAATGAACGGTGCGACCGGCTGGCAGTCGGAGCCTATACCAAGCTGAAAGAGGGACTCAAAAATGGATAAGCGATATATTTATGCCGACAATGCAGCTACAACGAGGGTTTCGGACAGCGTTATGAGTGCGATGATGCCATGGTTTCAGGATAACTTTGCGAATCCGTCGGGGCTCTACTCCCCTGCCACCTCGGCGGCAAAAGCCATAAGACAGGCAAGGGCGGACATTGCAAAATGCCTTAACGCTGAGCCTGGCGAAGTGTTCTTCACCTCCTGCGGAACTGAGGCGGACAACTGGGCGATCAAGTCGGCAGCCCTACTGACGGGAAAGAAAAGAATTATCACTTCCAGGCTTGAACATCATGCTGTGTTGAAGACCTGTGAATACTTGAAAACAAAGGGCTTCGAGATTACCTATCTGCCCTGCTCCGAGAGTGGAATTATTGATCCGGAAGACCTGAAAAAGGCAATCGGGAACGACGTTGCGGTTGTAAGCGTGATGCTTGCGAATAATGAGATTGGTACAATCCAGAGGGTTTCGGAAATGGCTGAAATGTGCCATGAATATGGCGTGCTCATGCACACAGATGCCGTGCAGGCAGTCGGAAATATTTCCGTTGATTTCAAAGCTCTGAGAGTCGATATGCTCTCACTTTCGGGACATAAGATTCATGCTCCAAAGGGCATCGGGGCACTTCTGGTCAGAAAAGGCATCAACCTGCCACCATTTATCCATGGCGGAAAGCAGGAAGCCGGCAGACGTGCCGGGACGGAGAATGTCCCCTACATAATGGGGCTTCGGCAAGCTATCTTGGATGCGACTACGGATATAGAAAAGCGGTCGGAGTATGTTTTATCACTCAGAGAAAAGCTGATCGATGGGCTTCTCAGAATAGAAATGACTAGGCTCAATGGCGACAGGACTGACCGGCTTTCAGGTAATGCAAATATCTCATTCTATGGAATTGAGGGAGAAAGCCTTGCGCTGCTGCTTGACATGAAAGGAATCTGCGTCTCCTCCGGTTCTGCCTGCACTACAGGAGATACCGAGCCGTCACACGTCCTCAAGGCTATCGGGCTTACGGACGAATGGGCGAAAGGTGCACTGAGGGTTACTCTCTCGGAAGACAACACCGCTAGCGACGTTGACTATATCATCGAAATGATTACAGAGATTGTCGGGAAGCTGAGGGAGTCGAGTACGCTGTGGAAGAAAGCAACTAGTAATTAGCTAATGAAAGACGTTTATTTTACAGCCTTAGGAATGGTGATTTAAATTGTTATATTATAGGTATCGTTCGGGGAACGAATTATCAATAAAAGAGCTCATTTACGATGAGTTGTATTTCGCTTCTCGTGAAGAGTGCAATGACCCTTATGAAGGTAGGACATTCGCTACTTTTTCAGCTGATGAGGGTTTATGGAACAAATTAATAAACGTTGCATTGGGAGTCCATAAAATCTCTTTTGATGAAAATTTAAAAGCAAAAATTATTCACTATTTTGTAGACAAATCGCCGATGCAGATGGAGAGTATACTTCGATTATCTAGAGAGGAATTTACAGATATCGGTCAGAATCAACTGGAGAAATATAAACTAACGATCGCACTTAATGAAATTCAAAACTACGTTATGTGTTACTGTCCGGAAGAGCGATATTTTGCCTCGTTTTCAAAGACAAATGACAATTTCTTGTTATGGTCACACTACGCCAACAATCATAGTGGCTTTTGCCTTATTTATAGGACAATTGACGGCAAATTAAAGCAAAACCCAAGCTGGAAGAACAACCGAATTGTCCTGCCACACAGCGAGCCAAAAGTATCTTTTGAAATTCCTGAATCGTTTGAAATGTGTGACGTTGAATATATTTCAACTCCAAAATATTCAGATGCATTTATGTGCTTTCCCGAAAGCGTAACTGGCAATAATCGTTCCGCACAGGAAATTAAAGAAGCACTTACATTACGTTCTAACTGTTACTTTCAAAAGCATAAAGTTTGGGATTATGAACAAGAAGTGAGAGTTGTCCTTTCGAGCGGATTACAATGGATTGCTGGAAAAGAGTTAAGGTTATCTACATATCAAAGACTATTCCATATCGATTCCACACAAGTTGTAGGAATTGTATTGGGAGCCAGAACGTCTGATGCTCAACGTCAAAGAATTAAAGAAATCATCTCTGAAAAGGTTGAACGTTGGTTTATTCCTGCAAGCGGTCATAGAATTATTTCAAGTTTTGTTTTGTTTGACGAAACATTGTCAGAAACTAACCGTGAAGTCATTATAGAACCAAGAGAAATTTATAGCGGAACTGCCGTTATTTTAAACCAAGATCCAAAATTTACTCGTCTATATGAAGACTGGCAAGACGGCTGGGTTCTTGAATTCAATGATAATTCGGCAAAGAGGGTTCAGGTTAAATAGCAATCACTTAGTTAAAAAGGAACGCCTATGATAAGCATTATAGAACAAGTATGTTAGAACGTCAATCCAAACGTCACGCTTTCATCTAAGAATCTCGGGAACAAGCTGAAAATTTTGCCGGAGATATCATAGGTTGCTTCGACTGTAATCTGAGGTGCGATTTCTCCGGTCAACAGTATTTCTGCTTCAAGGCGGTCGCCACCGACACAGCTTATGATTGCGCCGTTTTCGTTATAGCTGATTGAGGGCACAGAATGTTCCTCTCCGCTCGAACAGCTTGCCATGCGGCAGATAACATTCTCGGGAAGCTGAACACCTGCCTGCACATTCTTCAGGACATAGGAATCATCCGTCTCGCTCTGGTACAGCGATATTTTCAGAATATAAACATCATCTGAAAGAGGCTCAAGGCTGTAGCTGCATAAGAGTTCTGTGCTCTTGCCGCTTTTCATGACCGTTTCTGATGACAGAAGATAATCTACGCCGTCGACAACCTGCGTGGGTTCTCCCACTTTCTCAATTCTGTCATAGGAAAAGACGGCTATAGCCGCTATAAGAATCACCACAAAAACTACTCCTATAGCTATCAGTTTCTTGACATTTGACATATTATCTCCCCTTTAATCAGTCTATAATTGATATTATACCTATATAAAACAATTTGTCAACGGAAGACGGGAAATCTTAATGAAAAATTAAGAATTAGCGCATTTATAAAGCCCCTGCATTTTCATGCAAGGGCTTTTTGCTACCGAATTATCATTTATGTATTTGAAAGAGTATACAAAGAATAAAACAGTCCGTTTTCCTGCATGAGGGAGGCGAAATCGCCCTGTTCTTCTATCTTGCCCTCTCTTAAGACAAAGATTTCATCGTAGAGCTTGAGGATGCTTTCTTCAAGTCTATGAGTAACTGTCACACTGGTAACGTCATCGAGATTGAGGATTGACTCGTTGACGCTCTTGGCGGTTTCAGCATCCAAGGCGGCGGTGGCTTCATCTACCAAAAGAACCGGTGTGCCCTTGAGGAGACATCTTGCTATAGAGATTCTCTGGCGTTCGCCGCCGGAAAGACCGTTGCCGTTTTCGCCACAGATATAGTCATAGCCCTTTTCCGAAATCAGCTTGTCAAGACCGGCACGCTCGGCGGCTGTTCTGACTTCATTTTCTGGGAAATCGCCGAACATGGTGATGTTGTTTTTAATGGTGTCATTGAAACAGAAGACGTCCTGACCGATTAGGCTCATGACATCATAGAGGCTGTCGGCATTTATATCCCTGAGCTCGGTGCCGTCGATGGTGATGGAGCCTGAGTAGGTCGAATTTGCACCCATCAGGAGATTCAGGAGAGTCGACTTGCCGCTTCCAGACATTCCGACAATGGCGTATCTGCCGCCCTTTTTGAGACCAAAGTTGATGCCGTTGAGAATCGTGTCCTCGCCGTAGCAGAAAGATACATCTTTGAGAGCGATTTCGTTCTTAAGCTCACCATCAATTTTGAAGCCGTCATTGCGAACATTCTCTTCCGCTACCTCGGACATCTTGACAACCAAGGCTTTGGCAGATTTGATTCCAGCGAAAAGCTGAGGGAGCTCACGGATCGGGCTGACGAGGTAGTTTGCACCGTTTGCGAATATGAGAACCGTACCGACGGTGATGTTGCCTCTGAGTGCCAGAAAAGTTGCAACTGCAAAAAGTCCCAACTGCATGAAAAGCGATGCGGCAGATGCAGAGACATACATAAGTCTCTGATACCAGCGGCGGGAGAATTTCTTATCTTCAAGCTGTTCGTTCTCGTCTGAAAATACGGTCTTCACCCTTGATTCAGCCTTGAAGCTCTTGATGACAGAGAAACCACGGAGCAAGTCCTGAAGCGAGCCGACAAACTTCTCGTTCTGCTCACTGACGGCTTTTTCGTTTTCAGCCATCTTCCCACCCATCGAGATTGCGACTACCAAAGGCAGTATGCAAAGAACAATAGAAACCACCGTCAGAACAGGGCTATAGTACATCAGCAGGCAAAGCGTTGCCACAAATAGAAACAGATCAAAGACGACATCGAAGATATTGGCAAGATATTTGTCTTCGATTGCGGTTACGTCGTTTGTAAGAACGGACAAATATCTGCCGGTGTTTTCTTTTGAAAATGCCGAAATTGCTTTTGCGGTGAGCTTTCCGTAGCAGAAATTGCGATAATTCCTGACGGCTTTCTGAATAAATCGGGCTTTCAGTCTTCCCTCTAGAACACCAAGGATGAAGTAAGCTGCTATTGCAACAAGAATCAGAAGTGCTACCCTCAGAAGCTGGGCTTCGGTTCCGTCAGTGATTATGTCCAAGAGCTGTCCTATGAGTACTGTAATAGAGAGATATGCGGCAGTCAGAAATGGCGTTATCAACAGAATTGCGACGAACAGTAATTTGTTTCCCTTGTAGAACGAGCGAAAGTAGTCTTTGCTCTTTGGGGCTGTTTTATTTTTCATGATAATTCCTCCCGAGATTTTAGTTAGCTTGTGCTAACTATGATTATATACTATCTCTGTTTCGATGTCAATAGGTGTTTTAAATTATTTCAGATAAGGCTTTTTGCGGTTGTAGGCGGCGCAGAACATGTCGCTGTTTCTGAGTAAAATCCAGCGGGCAAGGTAAAGAAACGGCACCAGTCCGCAGTCATCGTTCAGGGAATACGCCCGGATAGTCTTCGACTCATATTCAAGGCTCATTGCACCTAGTAGACCGGCGGATTCCAGGTCTGAAAGAATCTCCTCGGCTTCATCATGGGGGATTCCTACTCCCTGAGAGACAGCCGAAGCGTGGATATAGGTGTCATTGGCTGAGTTGCCAGAGGCGAGCCAGAGAACCACTTTCATGGCGTTCTTTTTACCAAGAGCCGCAAAGAGCCTGGCGTATTCCTCTTCCGAAGCAAGATTTGACTTGTAGCCACACTCCGGTTCCGGAAGAATAATAGTCATCGGGCAATCCTCCGCAAAGACGGACAGCATGAGACCGTTGTCGTCAGAAACTATTGTGCGGAGCCAGGAGATTTCGTCTCCGAGCCGCACATGAGCGTATGCAGACGGACGGATCTGGAAAACGGTTTTGTCGGCATCGTTTATGAGACTTGCCATCGGCTCAAGCCCAGAAACCATTGCCGGAGAAAGGGCGAACAGTTCATATAGACGTTTGTCGGCGGGAATGCTCAGAAGATAGTTCCTTACCGTGTCCGACATAGGCTTTGAGTCGTGTGCACTCCTGCCGAATAGCTCATCTATTGTTACTCCGAGCTTGTCTGCCAGAATCGGCAGGAGCATGACGTCGGGCGTGCCGCCGTTCTCCCACTTGCTCACAGCCTGTGCCGAAACGCCGACAGCGTCGCCGAGCTGTTCCTGAGTGAGTCCCCTGTTCTTACGGAGTTCCGAAATTCTTTCGCCTATTGTGTACATGTACGCTTCCGCCTTTCTTTTCACGTGATGGTTGTATTATATCACAAAAGGCAGTTGAGTTCAACGGAGGTAATTTTGCAAAGATTCAACTTTCAGTTGAGGAGTTCCGCAAGCCACATGGTCTCCCTGTTCCCGCTTATCGGCAGACAAAGATACTGTGCCGCATCAGCACCTGCAAGATAGATTACTATCGGCAGGCAGAAAAGGGCGAGGGTGACGACCATTGCCGTTGTAGGACTCTGGCACTTTGACGAAATTCAGAGTAGGAGAAGTGAGAATAGAATCAGCACTGCCGTTCTGTAAGTAAGGAGTATCACAAGGTAGCCACAGATGGGGAGTTCTCCGAGGGCGAACATGTCGCTTATGCAGTTTACACCTGACGTGATGCCGCCCAAGCCGTATGCCGAAAGAATCTGGGCAAAGTATGGGATATTCACTCCGAGGCTCACGATGACGGCGAGGATTATTGCCATAATTCGGTTATGCCGGTAGTAAGTTCTTCTGCCGGCTTTTGTCGTGTAGAAAACATAGCCAATCCGACAGCGGTTGTCATAGGCTACAATCGGAGAAAGCATCAGGCAGAGTGCGACAATGGCAATCAGCCCGAGAATGTAGTCCTGCCGGAGGGTATCAAGTCCGAAAATGAGCCTATAGCCGGTCTGGTAGAACATGTCGTCGGTTCCCTTCCCTATAGAGACGAGATACTCATACTGACTTTTCGCCTTCTCGAAGCCTCTTTCGGCATAATCGGAATCGAAATTTGCGGGTTCAGTGGCTATAAACTCCGTTGCTTCCTCATCGGTCATCTCGGAAATTTGGGTGCAGTAGTAGAGATAGTAGTTGTCATCAGGATTATAAGTTTTGGAGTAGTTGAACGCCGTATAGAGCTGAATTGCGAGGACTGCCGCCACTATCACTGCGCCCTTGTGCATGACGAGAGCCTTATAGGCAGTATAGCTGAAAAGGCTTTTGGGGACTCGCTTTGAGAATGCCGAGACGGAGCTTCTCTTAATCTCCGAAATGCTGATTGAGGAATAAAGATGGCAAACTACGACTATTGCAACTACAAGTCCAATTGCAATGCAAGCAACAGTGCAGGCAAACAGGTTCACGGGATAGCCGAAGAAGTTGATGTTTGTGTAGGTTTTGAAGAAGTTTCTCGGCTGAGTGAGTGCGACCAAGTTTATATATTTCAGCGGGGAGAAAATCGAGTTGCCGGAAATGAGGGCATAGAGAGCCGTCTCGACTGCGGCAATCGCAATCGTCACGAGGTATGCCATGATGTTTGAAAGCCTTATGAACAGAGCGGAGACTATCAGGGCGCAGAGGGTCAGGGCAAGAAGCTTTATTATGAAGCTGTAAATCAGCAAGTCTCCGACGGTTATGGCGAGATTACAGCCCAAGTAGCCTTCGAGGGACTGCACCGCACGGCTCAGATCTCCCAGTCCGCAACGATATGCACCTACAACCAGGTCGCTCAGAAACATGACGCCGAAGGTTACAAAGCATACTGCGAAGATAACCGCCGACTTTGCGAGAGCAAGCCTTGCTCTGCCGTATTTCAGAGGCTTTATGAGAGCCACGACGCCTGATTCTCTGTCTTTGTAGAAGACGGCTGTAACGCAGGCAAGAAGCGAGAACATCACGAGTATGTCGGTAGCCACGTTGTCGGTCGCCAGAAGAACGCCGTCAGATGGCGCATAGGTCGGTGTGACGTCTTGCACGGCTTCATATGCCGATGGAGTTTTTACGATATTCCGATAAGAAAAGCTGTCAGTGCCTGCAAAGATTGAGACCGATGTCATCGTCTCGGCAGTAGTGTTGATTTCAGCGAGGTAGTCCTGATAGCCGAGTATTTCCTCAAGCCTCGAAATCTCGCCGCTCAGGATGGACATATCCTGCCAGTAGTATTCGCAATATACCGGCTCGCCAGTCTGCCGGACGGTCTCGTAGAGTTCTTCGTCATATTCGAGAGCTTCCTCGGCAGTCATGCCGCTTACGTCTTCCAAGTAGGCTTTATACTCAGCATCCGAGAAGTTGCCAAAGCTTTTTGTCGAGGCGATATACACGTTCAGCATGATTGCCGCCACAGTCACTAAGAGGAAAGCCTTGTTGTGAAAGAGCTTGTAAAGTTCGTTTTGAAATATTCTCATCACATATCACCGTACAACTGCATATACAGCCCTTCAAGGGTTTTCTCGCCGTCTGTGACCTGTGCCGTCAGCTCGTCCACCGTTCCGCTGTCGATGAGTTCGCCGGATTTCAGGAGCAGAATGTAGTCGGCGATGGTCTCAATGTCTGAAACTATGTGGGTCGAAATGATGACAATCATGTCTTTCGAGAGTGATGAGATAAGGTTTCTAGTCAGAACCCTCTGCTTTGGGTCAAGACCGGCTGTCGGCTCATCCAAGATGAGAAGATGCGGGCTTCCGAGAAGCGACTGGGCAATCAGCGCACGCTGTTTCATTCCGCCGGAAAAGCCTCCTATTTTCTTGTTGGCGACATCCGAAAGCTCGACAAGCTCTAAAACCCTTGTGATTTCGCCGTCAATCTCAGACTTTTCGATTCCCTTGAGTGCCGCTATGTAACCCATGAAGCGTTTCAGGGTGAACGACGGGTACAGCTCCTGCTGTTGCGGCATGAAGCCGATTTCGGAGCGATATTTCGAGCCGAGATTACAAACATTTTCGCCGTTCCAGAGAATTTCCGAGCCTTTGTCGGGGTCAAGATTCTGAGTCAGGATGTTCATAAGAGTTGACTTTCCCGCACCGTTCGGTCCCAGAAGACCATAGATGCCATCAGAGAAGTCGAATGAGAAGCCTTTCAAAGCGTGCTTTGTGCCGTAGTGCTTATTGAGGGTTGAAATTTTCAGGGTGTTCATATTTCGCCCCCTATAAGTTCGCTTTCCGTAATCTTGATATATCCATCATCCTGCCTGATGATATAGCTTCCGTCAAGGTACCAAACGACCCAACCGTCATAGTTGCTTACATTGTATCTCCTGCCAGTCTTGAGGTTGATGCACTCACGATCAGTGCCGCCGGAGAAAAGCATGTCGTTCACCACGCTATAGCTTGACATTTCAAGAGGGGTGAAGTTTTCGTAAATGCTCTCGTTGCCCTTGGAGTCGAAAACGGTCACGGTGGTGCCGGATATTGCGATGAAATAGTCGATGTCAACAACGAAGTTGTCATAGCTGTCATCGGAGCCGGGCATATCCCAGTCTGCAAAGCTTTCCGAGGTGATGTCGTAGCAATTGTAGTGATTCTCATAAAGAGCCGTGAACTCGTCCCAGTGCTCCATCATATAGTCAAAGTCTTCCCATTTCTCATCCCAAGGCTCATCAAGTGTGTTTTCAGTCAGGTAGATTTTGCCGTTATATTCGCCGTAGATTGTCGCCCCGCCGTCATAGCCGGAGCCGAGCTCTCCCAAGCAATAGAAGCTCTCGGTGGAATAGTCAAACCGATAGAGCCAGAAAGTCTCGTTTCCGGTGGTGATGAAGTTGACAGCATCAAACTCCGATTCCGTGCCGACAAAATAGAGGCTGGTTCCGACCAGAAGTGCCTTTTCCGAATGGTAAAGCTCGATATTCTCGGCAGTTGTGACTTTTCTGCGGTTGGAGCCGTCTATGGAAGCTGAATAGGCGACAAGATTATTCTGCGGCAAGCCGTCGCTGTTTGTAATGGTCTCCTGCACGAAATAGTAAAGTCCACCGTTCACCGCTACGGGATGGTTGACAATGCCATAGGCGGTGCATTCGTCCGGGTCATTATGAATGCAATTCGGCTTCGAGCAGATATAGGTGTATGCCATGGTTGTAAAGTCAATATAAGCAAGCTTCTCACCGTCCTCGTAAAACTCGCCGTTGTTATACAGATTCGAGAAAACATAAACCGCCGACGACTCCTCATATCCATCAAGAGTCTCCGTTGTAATCCTGCTCCCGCAGGAGGTAAACATCAGCACCGCCAATAATACCGCTAAAATTTTAATCACAATTATTTGCCCTCCATTCTTTCGGTGTCTGTTCTATATTAACAGACACTTCTGGCGGAAATTTGGGTGCAGAATTGTGATGATTTTTATGCGAACCTGGATTAAAAGGATGTTAGTGTCGCTACGACAAACGCCAGGATTCCAATCGATGCTACATATGCCCCGACCATCGTTTTTGAGCGGCTGCTTATCAGAAGAACGATCAGTGAAACTCCCATCAGGAACAACAGGCGCAATGCGTATATAAGTGCTAACAACCCTCCTATGGATATTTGCAGTGGAAAGTCGGCAAGAATCTCTAAATTCTGAACCGGTGCCAGAAGCGGAGTGGAGTATTCCGTCAGGAAATATTTAAGCTCCTGCATATAAACGCAAGCCCAGACCGCTGCTGCCATCAAGAGGCAAGTGAGGATTTTCATGCCGAGAAGATAGCCTCTTCCGTGCTTGAGGCTCTTAAGAAGCGGAACCACTCCCGATTTCTTCTCATAAACCATAATTCCTGCGCAGCCGAGGCAGACGAACAGCATCGCAACTGCCATGTTCAGCCTCCGAGTGTCCTTAGCCTCAGTGCCGTAAACTGAGCGGAATGGCTTTGAATCTAGGATATAGGGAGTATAGCCGCCCTCTTCTGCACGGGCTGTAGCCTCGCTTATCTCAAGCTCAAGGCGGTAAAGTGCAATTGTAAGATCGCCGGAGTAGCTGGAGCTTTCAGCATTGGCTCTTGCTATTTCAAAGTATTCTTCTGTTTCCTCGGTTATCTCTCCCTCGATGTCGGAAAGATACAGCTGGTACCACTGGTCACTCTCATAGATGGCGACGTCGTAGGCAAGTGCTCCTCCGACAAGAAATGCGGCGATAATCACAACCACTCCGAAAGAGTATATGAGCACCTTATAGAGCTCCCAGCCGAATGCTCCCAAGTGAACTCTCAGCTTGTCGAGAATAAAATTGAGCTTCAGCCAGATAGCCGACAGAATATCTCTCTGCCCGTCGGGATAACGTGTTGAAGACTTTAAACAAAGAATAGCAAACAGCACCAACGCCACCGGCAGGACTACGAACATCATCGCTCTGATTCCGACTGGATAGCCGAGAATATTGACATTCAGATAATTGCTGTAGAGCGCAGTGAGGTTGACGTATGAAAAGATGTTCAGGTACTTCAGAACGTTTGCAAAGCTCTGAACCGGAAGAAGTGTGTTGAGAAGATATTCGACTGCGAGAACTGCTCCTATAACCCCTAAAGAGAACTGTACGTTCGCCACGGTGGACATTACTGCCCAGATGAACAGCCCTAAAAGCACTCCGCAGAGCACTTTCATGAGGAGATACTGCCCCAGCCACTGCGCAATCGTCAGATTTAGTGTACAGCGTGAAAAGTATTCAAGAGACTGGAGAGACCTCCCAAGCGTTCCGAAGCTGTTTGTGAAGCCGAGGCTCAGGCAAAGTGGCAGCAGATAGAAAAGCAAGGTCAGGTCTACGCTTGCTATCCCTAAAGTAGCGATTCTTTGCATACAGAGCCTGCTTCTGCCGTGTTTCGTTGTACGGATGACTGACCAGAGTCCGACTTTTCTCTCTTCCAAAAAGCCGATGACTATAACCACCAGTGCTGCAAGGAAGAAGTAATCGGCAAGAGTGAACCCAAGCCATTTTGTTATGCCGTAGCTGTCGCCGAATTCGAGAGCTACGCCGTCGAGGTTGCTGAAATCATCAGCCGTCTTTGTAATATTTCTGCCAGAAAATGTGTTGGCTGAGGAAAATATGCTTGTCTTGCTGAGAAGCTCCGCCTGTGCCTGGACGTTTTCCAAGTAATCATAGTAGCCGAGCTGATATTCAACCTCATCTGCGAGAAAATAAAGCCTTGTCTGCAAAATAGATCTAAGCTGACTGTCAACCGTGCTATATAAAAGGCTCATTTTCTCTTCATCTAAGTATTCATCTATTTCTTCAAGGCTTTTGCCCTCGCAGTTCTCCATGATATTCTGAATATATTCATTGGCTTCTATGTTGTCTGAGATTATGCCTGAGCGGATTCCTCCCAAAAAATCATACATAAAAATGCAGAGCATGGCAAAAAGCATGACGAGAATAATTGCAATCCGGCTCCTCGAGAGAAGCACTCTTTTTATCTCGCCCATATCATTCACCACCTAAGTAGTAAAGATAGACGTCCTCAAGGCTCGGATAGTGGTTGACAGGGACATAGTCATCGGGCAAAGATTCAATAAGTCCTGCTGGACTGTCACACATTAAGAGCTTGCCCTTTTTCATGAGCAGAACTTTATCTGCGACAGACTCTATATCAGAGACTATATGGGTGCAGAGAAGAACTATCCTGTCACGGGCAAGCTCGCTTATGAAATTTCGGATCCTGATTCGCTCTTTCGGGTCTAAACCTGCTGTCGGCTCGTCTAAGATAAGTATTTTCGGGTCGCCTAAGACTGCCTGGGCGAGCAGAACCCTCTGTCTCATTCCTCCGGAAAAGCCGCCTACAGCTTTGTTTCTGACATGCGATAAATTCGTAATCTCAAGAACTCTTTCGGTCTCTTCTTTAAGAGCCTTGCCTTTCAAGCCCTTGAGTCTGCCTATGTATGAAACGAAGCTAAGAGCGGTCATTTTATCATAAACGCCCTGCTGCTGTGGCATATATCCTACAAGACTTCGGAAGTCTGCACCCATTTCAAGTATTTCTTTTCCGTCAAGAGTTATCGAGCCGCTGTCACGCTTAACATTATCCGTAATCAGGCTCATCATCGTGGATTTTCCTGCGCCGTTCGCGCCCAAGATTCCGGTTATCCCGACATCGAATGTGACCGAAAAATCGTCAAGAGCAGTCACGTCGCCATAACGTTTTGTGAGATTGCTTAGCCTTAGTTCCATACATATTCCCCCGCATTTACTTCTTCCGCATTGCTCCATAGGGTTGTCTGCTCGCTTCCGTCAAGAGACAGGGCAATTATGCTTTCATACGGGTAATCATTATACCACACACGAGTGTCGATATAGATATAGTCTTCATCTGTGCCCATAATCTGTGGGATTACAAAACGTCCTGCCTCCAAATCCTCATACTCGACCGTAGTCTCCATGAGGGTATTTCCCTCTTGATCTATAATACTGACATCAAAGCCGTCTGCGCCGTCTGCCTTGTAAAGCCCAAGTAGAATATTCTCCCCGATAAAGCCATAGGTGTAGTAGTATGTGCCCTCGTATATGGTTTCTATCGTATCTTCCCCAAAAGTGAGTTTATAAATCGTGTAATCCTCAAGCGTGCAGCCGCAGAAGATGATGGCGTCATCAGTCACACGGAATCTGCGGGATTGGAATGACTTCTCACCCTTGTAGAGTGTCTCGCTCTCACCGGTTTCGACGGAATACCTGACTATCTCCATTCTGCTTACATCATGTGATGAATCGTCATATGCCATTATGTAGATATAGTCCCCGTAAGGCTCGATTGCGACATTTTTATATTCATCAGACGAATATATAAGAGTTCCCTCTTCGTCAGAATCTATAGGATAGGCAATGACCCTTGCATAATCCGTGGTAAGTCCGGCACTGACCACGGTTACTCCTGCGGCATAGTAGAACCAGCCTCTGTGGAATGCTGATGATGGATCGGAGATATAGCTGCCGGTGAAGTTATCGGTGAAAAGAGTGGTATTTACAGAACGCACAGTCGTCTTGTTGGTGCCGTCGGTGTCACTGCACACAATGGTCTTTCCGCTCTCATAGAAGCGATAGAGCTTTCCGTTATAGAGGCAGAGCCCGTCGCTGCTCGGAAAATAAGCATTGCAGGCATAGTCGGTATGATCGCACTCCGGCTTTCCGCAAAGAGGTGCACATACTCCGCTTTGCTTGTCATAAAACATCAGCATCTGCTCATACGGAAGCACAAAATACACCACTGCCTCATTGCTGCAGGTATCCTGACGATACTGGAAGAAGTTATAGTCGCAGTCTTCAGTAACGGTCACCTCGATGGCTTCCTTGCTTCCACAGGAGCAAAGAGTGGTGAGCAGTAGGACTGCTATGGTGAGTTTGATTAGTATGTTGCGAAATTTCATTTCAAATTCCTCCAAAAATTATTTCACCCAAAGGCTGACAGCGTTGCAGCTGTGCAGAGTTGATTCATTGGTTTCTTCCGAAGCAGTCAGAAGCCAGCCCTGCTGGGTTACGCTGTCTGTATTTGAACGGGTGGCGGTGATTAAAAAGTTGCCGTCCCTATGCATCTCCACTAGTATTGAATCCGCATCCGAGAGCTCTTCATAATCTGGGATTTCTATCTTAAGAAGCTCCTCACCACTCAGTATGCTGATTCCGGTGAGCACTGAACCGCTGACAAAATAGATGGCATTATCAGAAAAGTCATAATAAGCACCCAAGGTAGCTCCAACGACTGAGCCAAGCTCCGTAAGCTCCCACTCATCATATCTGCAGGAACAGTACAAAATGTCGTCTTCACAGACAACTGCAAAGATAAACGAATCCTCAGAGAAATACACTTCATGCATGATATACGGCACCGAGGTTATCTCATCGAAGTCAAAGCTTGAAATTACCGGATTCTGCAAAATCTGTTCCTCAGCTTCGCCGCTGTCGAGGTCTATAGTGCTCTTCTGGATTGTGTAGGTGACTTCTTCGGCTTCGTAGTCGGTGACATAGTAGACCAGGATAATGTTCAGCTTGCCGGCGTTTGTCTCAGCATAGAGCTTATAATCCGAGTCCTCAAGAAAAGTTATATCGCAGACCTTTGACATTTCGCCGCTCTTGATGTCTGCCTTGTAGACTGTACCATCGGAAATCATGATAACTGTGCCCTTATAGAATCCGACAACATAACTGTAATCCAAATTGCTGATGATGGAAAGCTCAACTTTGGTTCCACTTTCAATATCCCTGCAACAGACAGTGTAGTCATACTTATACTTAAAGGCTCCGTCCTCGTTTTTCACCTCCGATATTTCAGACTCAACCCAATAAAGTTCGTTGTCAGAACAGGTCAATGCAGAGACCACTTTTCTTGTGTATGCAGAGCAGCTGGTGGAATTGTGCTCGCAGCTTTCATCATCACAGAGATATTCTGCCGTGCCGGTTGCAGAATCAAACCCGACAAGCGCACTCATCACACTTCTTGAGAAGCAGTAGTAATAATTGCCGTCCTCGCCCTCGGTGATGGAGTCTACTGTGCTACTGGAACCGGTGTAACCTGAGAGATAATCGGTTTCAATTGATTCAGTAATTTCCGGAACAGCTTCCTCTGCTTCAACTCCTGCCATATCCGTAGACCCGCAGGAGCAGAATAACAGTGTCACACTCAACAGTGTCAAAAGTACTTTTTTCATGATGGTTTTCTCACTTCCTCTACTATTACAGTACCCGTTTCCCCAAGGATACTACACCGGATCTGATGATTTTTTGCAAAAAAATTACTGCCCTCTGTTAAGAAAGCAGTAATTCAGATTTGTATCAGTGTCACTCACCTGTTGCAGCGGAGTAGAGCTCAAATATTACCCTGTTTGAGACCAACGCGCCCTTGTCGGTCAGGGTGATGCGGTTGTCAACAATGTTAAGGAAGCCGGCGTCGGCATAAGGTCTGGCTTTTTCGGTCACCGCTTCCGGGCTGCCGCCGAGGAGGCGAAGCTGCTCAAGCGACATGCCGTCACTCAGTCTCAGGGAAAGCATGATGTATTCTTCGAGCCTGTCGGGGCTTTCGTCCTCCGTGAGCACCGGCTGGGTTTCGGAGTGTATATAGGATTTAATGTCATTCGGGACATAGAAGCGTTTGCCCTGGAACAGCGAATGTGCAGAGGTACCGAAGCCGAGGTAGTCCTCACCTGTCCAGTATTTCATATTGTGGCGGGAGCGGAGACCGGGTCTTGAGAAGTTCGAGATTTCGTATCTTTCATAGCCTATAGTTCTCAGCTCATCGCAGAGGGCAAGATACATATCGCAGACGGTATCGTCGTCGGCAACGGAATCACGGATTTCGGCGCAATCATAGGGCGTGCCGTCTTCAATTTTGAGCATATACGAGGAGATATGCGGGATTCCTATACTCGTCAATTGCCAGCAGGAGCTGAGCAGACTTTCTATTGTCTGATATGGCGTGCCTATCATCAGATCGCAGGATATGTTCTCAAAGCCGGCATTTCTAGCCATGTCTATGGCATTCAGGGCGGTTTTGGCGTCGTGAAGCCTGCCAAGAGCTTTCAGCTCGTTGTCATTGAGAGACTGGACGCCAAATGAAATGCGATTCACACCTGCTCTGTAGTAGCCGGAAAGGCTGTCAGAAGTCACCGATGAGGGATTTGCCTCCATTGTTATTTCACTTGAGGGTGAAAGGTTGAAGCCAGTTCGCACTGCTTCCAAGATGGTGTATATATCACGTGGAGTCAGAAGTGACGGGGTTCCTCCGCCGAAATAAACCGTGTCGCAAGGGAGGTGCATGTCGGAATATTTGCGTATATTCCTGGCGACAGCTTTTACATAAGCGTCCTTGAGGCTTTCGCTATAGGCGATTGAATAGAATGCGCAGTATGGGCATTTTCTTAAACAGAATGGAACATGTATGTAAATTCCTAGCATGACTTTGGCTCCTTTCCTCGGTTCTAAGACGATTTTAACACAAGAACACTGAATAATCAAGCAACAAGAAGACGGTTTTGTGAAACTTCAGCTTCAAGAATTGATTTTTTTCGCGATATGTTGTATAATGTGAAAAGCTATGTACTTTTTAAGATACCATGCAATAATTTGGGGGTTCAGATTGTATTACATTATGAAAGAGCAGATTTATCTTGATAATGCCGCCACTACGAAAGTCATGACCGAAGTCAGCGGTGCGGCGGCATATGCAATGACCGAGGCTTATGGGAATCCATCGAGTCTTCATCACATGGGAATTGAAGCGGAAAGACTTATCACCTACTCCAAAAAACAGATTATGTTGGCTTTAGGGGTTACTTCCGAGCAGGGCGAGATTATATTTACATCTGGAGCCACTGAGGGAAACAACACGGCTATTTTCGGAGTTACTGAAACCTATGGCAAGCGGAAAAAGAGGGTTGTGACTACCACTGTTGAACATCCGTCAGTTGAAAAGGCTTTTGACAGGCTTGAAGAAAAGGGTTTTGAGGTTGTCCGGGTCAGTCCGGATGAGAACGGAGAAATTACGGCTGAGTCGCTTGTCAGTGCCGTCAACGAAAATACCTGCCTGATAAGTGCTATGCTTGTCAACAATGAAAACGGGTATATTCTTCCTGTCGGGGAGGCTTTCCAGAAGATAAAAAAGCGTTATCCCGAATGCTTCACCCACTGCGACTGCGTTCAGGGGTTTGAGAAGCTTCCTCTGTCGCAGAAGAAGCTACAAGTCGATATAATCACCATGAGTGGTCACAAGATTCACGCTCCAAAGGGCATAGGGGCTATGTTTATAAGAAAAGGCATCCGCCTTACTCCCCTGATGGTTGGCGGAGGTCAACAGAAAGGGATTCGCTCAGGAACTGAGCCTGTACCTATGATTTACGCTTTCGGCAAGGCAGTTGAAGTGCTGAACGGAAATCTTTCTGAAAGATATAGCCACGCTTCTGAAATCAATGCTTATGCAAGAGAAAAGCTTTCGGAAATTGGTGCTGTGATTCTCTCCGATGTTTCAGCAAGCCCATATATTCTGAGCCTGGCTGTGCCGGATATCAGAAGCGAAACCATGCTTCACTTCCTGGAAGAAAGAAACATCTATGTTTCAAGTGGGTCTGCCTGCTCCAAAGGAAAAACAAGCGATGTGCCGACGGAATTCAAGGTTTCGGAAAGATATCTTGACAGCATTATAAGACTGAGCTTCTCTTTTGAGACGAGTAAATCGGATATTGATGCACTTTGCGAAGCCGTGAGCGACGGCATGAAAAATCTTGCGAAAATAAGGAAGTAAAAATATGCAGAAGATTATACTGTGCAAATACGGCGAAATAGTTCTGAAAGGCTTGAACCGTCAGACCTTTGAACAGACTCTTATGAGAAACGTCAAGCGTAGGCTTGCGCCATTGGGCGAATTCGAGTGCAGACAAATTCAGTCGACTCTGTTTATCGAGCCCAAAAACGATGATATCGATTTTGATGAAGCTTTCGAGAGGGTCAGAAAGGTCTATGGCTTCTCGAAGATATGTGTGGCGATTCCGGCTGAGAAGAATCTTGACGCCATTTTCAGAGCTGTTGAAGAAAATCTTTCGGATGAACTCAACGGTGCAAAGACTTTCAAGGTCATGGCAAAGAGGTCTGACAAGACGTTCCCTTTGAACTCTATGCAGATTATGGCGGAGCTTGGAGGGATGATCCTTGAAAAGTTCCCACATCTGAAAGTGGATGTCAAGAACCCGGAACTTACGGTTATATGCGAGATAAGAGACCGTGCAGCTTATGTTCATCTTCCGGACATTGACGCCGCAGGAGGACTGCCGGTTGGCACGTCGGGAAGAGCACTTCTACTGCTTTCAGGCGGAATCGACTCCCCTGTTGCGGGAATCATGATAGCAAAACGAGGAGTTGTTATAGGAGGAATCCACTTCCAGTCGCCGCCTTATACTTCCGAGAGGGCTCTCATAAAAGTCAAGAAGCTTGCATGCAAAATGACAGAATACTGCGGTCAGATGTCGGTGTTTGTAGTCCCGTTCACGAAAATTCAGGAAGCGATAAGGGACAACTGCCCCGAGGAGCTTTTCACAATCATAATGCGCAGACTCATGATGGAGATAGCGCAGAGGATTGCAGAGAAATACGAGTATCAGGCACTTATCACAGGCGAAAGCATAGGGCAGGTTGCTTCCCAGACCACCGCCGCAATGGTCACTACTGATGCGGTTTGCAGGATTCCTGTTTTCCGCCCATGCATAGGTCTTGACAAACAGGAGATTATCGACAGGGCATATAAAGCCGGCACATTCGATATCTCTATCGAGCCATATGAGGACTGCTGCACTGTGTTCACTCCCAAGCATCCGAAAACCAAGCCTGTGCTTAAAGACGTTGAAGAGGCTCAGAACTCATTTGACTTTGAGCCGCTGATTCAGGAAGCAGTTGACGGAGCTACAGTTGAGAGCTATAAGCCATATGTTGAATATGATTTCTGAGGCGATTGAGTATGATTTCAGACAAATTAAGACGGATTTCAGAGCTTGAGTCCCGAGATATCCCGACATATATTGACAAAGCGGCACGAAATGTAGTACAATATTATATTGCGAACAAGCTTCATGTCGCTACAGCTGAGAGCTGTACCGGCGGAATGCTGGCTGAGAGCATCACCTCAGTTTCAGGAGCATCTGAAATGTTCGAGTGCGGACTTGTCACCTATTCGGAGAGAATCAAGTCGGAGCTTCTGGGGATTCCTCAGGACTTCATCACGGAACACGGAGTTGTGAGCCATGAAGTCGCGCTTGCGATGGCTAAAAGTGTTCTTGAAAAGTCGGGAGCGGATGTAGGAATCGGAATAACCGGGATTGCAGGTCCTACTGGTGGCACCAAAGAGCAGCCAGTCGGGACTATATACGTTTCAGTCGTTACAAAACAGAGAGAGATTACGGAGAATCTTGCTCTTACTGAGCCGGAATCGGAAGTTGATGTCAGACTTCGGAACAGGCTTATGGCTGTTCTGTATTCGCTTGAAGTGGCTCTTGAAATAGTAAAGTAATAAGATACCGGTCGGATTTTGATGCCCCTGTGTGGGCAGTGCTTCTCAAAAGGAGAATCAAATTATCATGTCAATGCTTAACGAGGTTCGCCCTGCTGGAACCGAGGAGCGAGACCGTTCTTTCAAAGGAAGAGTTAAGGAGCTTCTCCCCTGGAAAGGCGACAGCATTAAAGAAATAATAAGAAAAGTCGTGTATTTAGGCTCTATCTGCGCGCTTATTTATTGCGGCTATACTGTGTATGAATACAAGTTTGGAACGGTTGACATGTATGAGGATCAGCAGTATCTTTCAAATCTGTACCACTCTTCCGACACGTCGGAGGAGACTGATTCCACCAGTACTGATAGCACTGTGGACTCAAGTGTCACGGTCGATGATGTTGTCACTACTGACGATACCAGTACAGATGCTGAGGTGACTGTTTCAAAGTATCCCGAGGGTATGCTTTCGAGCTTTGAAGCTATATACGACATCAATTCAGACGTTATCGGGTGGATTTCCATCGACACGCTTACTGATGACGACGGAAACGCATATATAGACTATCCCATCATGCAAACAACCGACAACGACTACTATCTTACGCATGATGTTTTCGGAAGCGAGACGACTTATGGCGCGCTCTTTGCTGACTATCATGTGAAGATAACTGCGGACTCTCATCCCAGAAACACCATTATCTATGGGCACAGCATGGCGAGTGGAACCTATTTCAGGCACCTGCTAGACTACAAGAATGGCGTTTCCACCGTCTCCAACAACAGGCTTATCACCTACTCGACTCTGTATGAAGAGAACCAGTATATCATAGTTGCCTGCTTCATAATCGGAATATATGACTATCAGGATGATAATCCTCTGTTTGCTTATCATACAATTTTTGATTTTGACACTATAGAGGACTTCGACTATTGGTATCAAAACATTCTTTACCGCAACTACTATACCACGGATATTGAGTGCACAATGGAGGACGAATATATCACCCTTTCCACCTGCTCTTATGAAATTTCGGATCTAAGGTGCGTTGTAGTTGCAAGAAAGCTTCGTGACGGAGAAGATCCCAGCGTTTACACCTACAAATCTAATCCAAACGCCAGAAAGCCGGCGGCTTACTATATCGCTTACAATATGGATGTCCCGGATGACGACGGACCGGATTATCAGTACTATACAGAAGAAGACGACTGAACAAGTCGGACAAGGATGAATAAAACACCGCCTATAAGGAGTATAATTGAATGAATCAGGCTAAACCGATCAACAAGACAGCACTTTTTCTTGCGGCAGTAATGGCAATAAGCATTTTTACCGGATGCTCAAAGAAGATTGAAGATGAGCCGGAGGTGACTGAGGGCACAACTGTAGCAACAGAAGCTACCACCGCTCCGACAACCACAACCGAAGCGACGACTACGGAACCGGAACCAGAACCGGAGCCTGAAATGCTCGAAAAGTATGTCGAGTATTATGAGCAAAATAATGACTTCGTGGGCTGGATCTGTATTCCGACTCTGACCGATTCGAGCGGAGACCCATACATAGATTACCCCGTCGTTCAGGCGGATGACAATTCGGAATACCTGGAGCTTTCCTTTGAGCGGGAGAAGTCCTCTGCCGGCTGCATCTACGCCGACTATAAGGTTCCGATTACCGCTACAAGTCATGCGGACAACATCACCCTCTATGGGCACAGCATGGCTAATGGCACTTTCTTCAGGCATCTTCTCGACTACAAGGATGGCGTCAGCACCGTTCAGAACAACTACGTCATCAATTTTGACACCCTCTGGGAAGAAAACCAGTATGTCATTGTCGCCTGCTTCCTTATCGGCATCTACGAATGGCAGGACAGCGAGCCGCTGTTTGAGTACTACAAGTGCCGCACATTCGACTCGGAAGAGGATTACAACTACTTCTATGAGAACATCATGCTGAGAACCTACTACAACAGCAACATTGAGTGCGAGTATGGTGACGAGTTCCTGACTCTTTCAACCTGCGCCTATGACTTTGACGATTCACGTTGGGTTGTTGTTGCAAGAAAGGTTCGCGACGGCGAGGATATTTCCGGCTATACATACACCAAGAATTCTTCAAGGCACAAGCCGGACAGCGTTTCATACAACTATTGATCCTGAATAAATCAGGAAATTATTGACAATTATCTTTGACAGAAAGGAGCTGACGCATTGAAGAAAGTATTTACTCTCAAACGGGTTATAATTCTTTTGAGCCTGGTGCTTGTGTACACAGCCGCACTCAACTATATCAGAGTGCTTGCTGAAAGCACAGTCCTGAGTGACGTCACTTTCGACAGCGATTCCGCTTCGGCACTGTCTGACGAAGCTACAGAGGATGACACAGAGGAAGAAAACCTCACGGAGGAAGTCGCGGAGGTCGCGAAATACTATGATTCGCAGATTCAGAAAGCGGCTATAGATTCATATGAGATATTCGCACCTGTTACCACTGAGGTGACTGCTGTTACAACTGTGTCGGAAACCACTGAAATTATCACTACTACTGTTCCCCCGGAAACATCCGCTACCACTGCCGGAACGACTACTCAGGCTACTACTGCGGCAACCACAACGGTCACCACTACAACTGAGGCTACTACCACTGAGGAGGACGTCGAGGTTGACGAAGACGAAGACGTTGATGTTGACGAGGATGAGGATGCCGAGGTCAGCGACGAATCGGAAGACGATTCAACCGACAGCCTCTGGTATTCTGTTAGCTCAACATCGAGCTACGAAAACGACAACTTAAGCAACGGCAAGAGCTACAAGGACGACACCGTTACTGTCTACGACTCAAGCTCCGGAAGATATGTAACAGATAACGCTTTCGACATTGTCTGCCAGGTAACCTACAGTGAAGTTGGAACATCAATGGAAGAGGAAACTATAAAGGCTCAGGCTGTTGCTGTTTACACCTACATCAAGTATTACGAGGCTAAAGGCGAATACGCATCTGTCTCACTTAAGTCTAACGTTCCCAGCAAGATTATCGAGTGCGTTGAGGCTGTTGATGGACTGGCTATGTACTATGACGGAGAATATATCCTTGCTGTTTACTGTGCCGCAACTGCCGGTGTCACCTGCTCAAGCGAAAATGTCTGGGGCGGAGACAGAGAGTATCTACAATCGGTCGTGAGCGAATATGACTTCCTTGACACAGATAACTACGGAAGAGTTACAACCTACACGGTTGAAGAATTGAGAAAGAAGATCGAATCCAAGACAAACATAACTCTTTCTGACGACTATGAGAACTGGATTCAGATACTTTCCTACACCGATGGCGGATATGTCGGGAAAATTGCGATTGACGGACACACGTCAGCCAAGGTCTCTGGAACTGAGAGAACGCTTACTGCGTATGTATTCAGAACCTACATCTTAAATATCCGCTCGACCTGCTTTACCGTCAGCTATTCAAACGGGGTATTCACATTCGTCACCTATGGCTATGGTCACGGAGTGGGAATGTCTCAGGAAGGAGCAAACCTTTATGCCATCTACGCTGGATACAGCTTCGACCAGATCCTGCACCATTACTACACCGGCATAACGATTGCGTAAAATTATGAAAAAACTTATTTCAATACTGCTCGTTTCAGCGATATCTCTGTCTATTTTCACCTCCTGCGGAGAAAAAAGTGCATTTTCGGATGTCACAACTGATGTGGCTGGGTACACCTACTCTACCGAGGCTGAGGAAGTTCCGGAGGAGGACGTGACGGAAGTTACCGAGGAAGAAGTCGAAGAGGAATCCGGCATTTATGACAACACTGCTATTGTGGAGGCATATGAGACTGGCGATACAAGCGCACTTTCGGATGATAATTTACTCGTCTATCAGGCGGCTGTCGATGCGATTTCGGAATTCTATTCAGAAGACATGAGTGACGACGAAATCATTCTTGCGGCTCACGACTATATCACGACTCACGTTACCTACGATTCGGACGAGCTCAGTCTCTTAGGCTCTGCAAAGGAAGAATCGAGCACACCATATGGCGCACTTATCTACGGTGAAGCCATCTGCATGGGTTACACAACCACATTTCAGCTTTTTATGGACATGCTTGATGTTAAATCGATAATAGTCACCGGCTCGTCTGACGGAGAGGATCATGCCTGGAATATGGTATGCGTGAACGATAAGTGGTATCACGTCGACTGCACATGGGATGACTATGTTCCCGATTATGATGACAGAATTCCTATACACACATACTTCATGGTGACTGACGGGGTTATGGAAATTGCTCATGTCTGGGACAGAGATTCAAGCCCTGTGGCGGACTCTGAGGATTATGTATATTTCTTCACGCACGGATTGTACGCCGAAACTAAGGATGAGCTCAAGACTATTCTCCAGGCAAGTGCAACAGAGGGTGAGATTCTTGCCGAGGCTGCGGTTCCGCTTGATTCAGACTGGAGCGCGCCTTACACAACGACAATGACTGTCTATGCCTACTGGAGGATGGATTTCGACAGCTATTCGGTTATTATCTACTACTTCAAGGAGCAATATCTCGATCGAGACTAAAGGGCGCAAATACGTGCCCTTTTTTATATAATTTCCTTGCAAACTTATTAAGAATGAGTTATAATATCGTTAAGAGGTGATGGGATGAAAGTAGCTCTTGTTACGGGTGGTTCCCGCGGAATCGGGGCGGCTGCGGCTGTGGAGCTCGCGAAGCTCGGGTATGCAGTGGCTGTGAATTATAAATCAAATATTGAGGCTGCAAAAAGTGTCTGCCGGGAAATTTCAGAATCGGGCGGCATTGCCGAAGCGTTTCAGGCTGACATTTCTGACTCAGATGCACTTGACAGGATGTTCTCGGATATTCACTCATCCCTCGGTGAGATTTCGGTTCTTGTGAACAATGCCGGAGTTGCTTATATCGGGCTTTTGCAGGATATGAACGACGAGGAGATAAAGAACTTGAGCGACGTCAATCTCATGGGAGCTATGCTAACAACCAAGCGGGCAGTTCCCGACATGATAAAACGTCACGACGGAGTGGTCATAAATATCGCCTCCATGTGGGGAGAAGTAGGTGCCTCATGCGAAGTAGTATACTCTGCCTGCAAAGCTGGTATTATTGGCTTTACAAAGGCTCTTTCAAAGGAGCTCGGTCCAAGTGGAATCAGAGTTAACTGCGTTTCCCCCGGAGTTATCGACACTGACATGAACAGTGAGCTCACGGATGAGACGATAAGCGAGCTATGTGAGGAGACTCCCCTGCTCCGGATCGGAACTCCCACAGATGTCGGAAAGACAATTGCGTTTTTAGCAAGCGATGAAGCTTCGTTCATCACGGGACAGGTTATCTCGGTGAACGGCGGCATTATATAGAAATTCGGAATTATGAATTCGGAATTCGTAATTATTTTGGATATGAAAGGATAGTGCATCTATGGAAACTATAAGAGAGCAATTGGTTTCAAGACCGTTTACTAAGTCGGACAGAACAAAGCAGTATCTGATTACCATTTTATCGTTTGTATTCGGTCTGGCTGTTCTGTTACTTATGATCAACCTGTTCAGCAGTGTGTATTTTCTTGTAGGACTTGTATTGGGAATCCTCCTGGCCGTGGGAATAATTTACCTCGGGTATTATCTCCTCGGCAGGCTCAATGTTGAGTATGAATACTGCGTTGCGGGGACGAATATCTCAGTCGACAAGATTATCGACCGCAAGAAGAGAAAAGCCCTTTGCAGCTTTGAGCTAAGAGACGCGGTCGGCTTCTATCATTCAAGAAAAGAGCAGGGCGACGCAGTTGCCTACAGCGTTGAGGGCGATGAGGGCGATATATACACCATCGAATTTAATGAGCCGCAGACAGGCAAGGTCTACCTCTATTTCACTCCTGACGAGAAAACCCTCGAAATGATTTCAATCTATCTTCCGAGACTGTCATGAGAGTGGGTATTGACTGCGTAGATATCGCGCGCATTGAGAAAAGCATTGAAATCCCAACTTTTCTGGAAAGAATCTTCTCGGAAAGTGAGATTGCAATGTTTTCTAAAAAGAAGATGAATCCGCAGACTATTGCCGCTAATTTTGCTGCAAAGGAAGCGTTCTCAAAATCATTAGGTACAGGAATCAGAGGATTCAAGCTTAAAGAAGTGTCTGTACTCCGGGATGATTTGGGTGCTCCATACATAGAGCTCACAGGCAAGGCGGCTGAGATTGCAGGAAGCACTCAGTTCACAGTCAGCATCACTCACACTGAAACCGTTGCGACCGCGATTGTTATCGCATACTGAATTATGAACACTACTTCTACTATTTCATGGGAAGCTCTTTATAAAGCTGAAATCACTGCAAAAGAAAATAACGTCCATGTCTCTTTGGTTCTGGAACCGGACGGCGGAGATATTAAGGTTATTGACGGATACGCTGCTGAATCGCTTATGCGAAAGAATATCGGAAGCCGTCCCGTAAACGGTCACAAGGGCACTTTCGGGAGGCTTTTGTCTGTAGTTGGCTCTGACAGGTATCCAGGTGCGGCGGCTATTTCGACTATGTCAGCACTCCGGTCTGGAGTTGGGCTTGTGAGCGTATGCACAACTGAACGGTCGGCAATTTCGCTTGCCTCAAATGTCAGGGAATGTACATTGTTCCCCTGTCATTCGGACGTAGACGGATTTATCAAGCCCACTGAGCATGAGCTTTCGGGAATTCGCGAATTGCTGGGAGCCTGCGATGCAGTTCTGATAGGCTGTGGGCTCGGGCAATCTCAGGGTGCGATGGCTGTACTTGAAACTATAATCGAAAATGCAAATTGTCCCATAATTATAGATGCGGATGGCATAAACCTTGTCTCAAGGCGCATAGAATTGCTTAGAAAAGCAAAGACAGATGTCACATTGACACCCCACCCGGCGGAGCTTTCTAGGCTTGCTGAAGTCGACATGAAAACAGCCATCAGCGACCGGTATCAGGTTGCTAGTAAGCTTTCAGAAGAGTATGGCGTGACAGTCGTCTCGAAATCATGCTCGACGCTGATTGTTAATCCAGCTGAATCGTATGTCACGATGTTCGGAAACGATGGGTTGTCGAAAGGCGGGAGCGGAGACCTGCTGGCGGGGCTTATCGCTTCGTTCACAGCTCAAGGGAAAACTCCTGCAACTGCCGCAATCATGGGGACATACGCAATGGGAGCTTCCTGCGAAGAGGTTTCAAAGAGACTTTCACGCACCGGGATGCTTGCAAGTGACATAATTTCCTATCTGCCTGAGCTTTTCAAGAACTTCGAGAGGGCTTGATTTAGTTTGAGGCAAAATCTAAGAAAAATAACTGCAATATTTTTATCGGTAATTATGGTGATGGGACTGAGCGGGTGCTCGCTTGGGTCGGTCGTAACAAATGAGAAATCGCTTCCGACCAGCTTTTCGGCGACCGCAGAGGTTGACTTTGACGACACCATCTATGAAATGCTCCTGACCAGGCTGAGCGACGGGAGCTGGAATGTCGAGCTCACCTCCCCTGCCATTGTCAGCGGACTTATATTTGATGTCAAGGGCGAGGAGACGACAATTTCGTTCAAGGGGCTGAACTTCACCTTTGACAGCTCAAAGTTCCCTGTTGGTTCGGTCGTGTCACTGGTGACGAAATCGTTTGACAAGCTGGTTCCGCTTGAACTTAACGTTACCGAGGGCGAAGAGTCCGACTACTGCTCCGGCGAGGAAAGTGGCACAATCTATTCCCTTACTTTCAGCAAAACGGGAATCCCGATGGTCTTGGAGCTTGGAGAAAGCGACGACGAGAACTACATGCGTATTACTTTCGTTGACTTTGAGCTTATAACTTCCGACTCGGAAGAAATTATTATTGAAGAGTAGAATCAAACGCCTTGCGAACCGCAGGGCGTTAAATCTTAATGAAATCTTAAGATTTGAACTGTTGACTTATGGCTTAATCTGCATTAAAATTATATTAATGGAGATGAAGCCGATGGCAACAGATAAAACTAAGAAAAGACACCCACTCAGGATTATATTTGTAATTGTCGTGATTATCGCGGTCGGATTTTACATCTATGATAATACAAAGCCGCAGAACATGATATATCTAAGTGACGTTATAGACTACAACCAGAACCCCGATTACCCAACCGGTTGTGAATGCGCATCGCTTTACATACTTCTTAAGTACTACGGCATTGATGTGACTATGGAAGAGATAGTCGAAGCTTTGCCAAAGGGTCCTACACCGTATGAAGTTGATGGAGTTCTATATGGAGCGAACCCGGAAAAGGAGTTTGTCGGCGATCCGAGAGATTCGAGTTCCTACGGCGTATTCAATGAGCCGATAAGAGAAACTGCCGAACAGTTCAAGTCAGGAGCAATAGCCAAGACAGGCGCAACACTTGAAGACATCAAAGAGATTATTGCAAGCGGCAACCCTGTTGAGGCTTGGTACACAACCAACATCGAGGGCGGCATCCAGTACCGCCGTGAATGGATCGATTACGAAACCGGCGAAACAGTAAAATGGCCTGCCTACGAACACGCCGTCGTCATCTACGGCTTCGACAGTTACAACAACGTCCTCTACAAAGACCCGAACACCGGAAGCTCCCATGCTATGGGATGGGATACTTTCAAAGAGGCGTTTGAGGAACTGGGCGGGATGATTGTTTATTATGAGGAGTAACTCGATGAGATTTTAAATTCGGGGGTTGATAATTTTTGAGATTTGTGCTATCATACTATACAGAGAAGTTATGGGAGATGACGAGCGTTGAAGATATACTTGGATTGCTGTTGCTACAACAGACCGTTTGACAACCAGACGCAAGAGCGAGTTTATCTGGAAACACAAATAATTGAAGGAATACTTCGCTCTTGTCAATCGGGCGTATACGAACTTGTTGGAAGTTCAGCTTTGAGCTTTGAAATTAGTCGCATTAACGACTTAGACAAAAGAGAACAAGTGATAAGACTTTATTCTTCAGTTACGTCATATGAAAATGTCGATGATGACATAGAGTCAAGAGCAAAAGTTATTCGTTCACAATCAAATATCAGAACTTATGATAGTTACCATGTGACTTTAGCTGAGAGAGCGAACGCTGATGTAATGATAACTACGGATGTTAAATTAGAGAAGATGGCTTCACGTTTGAAGCTGAATGTAAAAGTAATAAACCCTGTAAGATTTATGATGGATTATATGTACGGAGGTGCAACTCATGAAACAAGTGAACTTGAATAATCCGATAGAAATCAGAACCGTTGGCTTTTCTGCTTTGGAAGAGGCTTTGGGACCGGTTGGAACAACTTTATTTATAAAGCAGCAGTTTGACCCCCTTGGGCGTGGAGATTACACAAAGGAAAAGTACGATAGCGACGACATAAGCATAGAAGAAGCCGGAGATTTGATGAGGGCTTTTAACAAGTGATAACAAAATAAACCCGGCTCAGTGTATTGCACACTGAGCCGGTATTTTTATGTTTATTATTCCCCGCTTGCGCCGTAGTTCGAGAGGACTCTGGCGGAGGGGTCGTTGACGTTGCAGCCATCCCAGGACTTGTTTGGCATCCAGAAGTCCACTACCATTTCGGCATTGCCGGGGTAGTACTTCTCGAAGATTTCACGGTAGAGAAGCGATTCTTTCGTGAATGGCTTTGCAAACGTGTATTTGGCACTGAGAGCTTCAAAATCTTCGTCCGAATAAGTCTCCTCGGCGTATTCCTTGAGGTAATCGACCATTGAATGACCGACGGCGTCGGAGAAAGCAGCTTTTTCACGATAGAGAATGTCATGCGGAAGATAGTCGCCCTCAAAGGCGTGACGAAGAAGATACTTGCCCTTGCCATAGGTGTTGAGCTTCATTTCCGGGTCAACTGCCATGACATACTTGACAAAGTCGAGGTCTCCAAAAGGAACTCTCGCTTCAAGAGAGTTTACTGAAATGCAGCGATCGGCTCTAAGGACATCATACATGTGGAGCTCGTGAATACGCTTCTCGGCTTCTTTCTGGAAAGCTTCGGCATCGGGAGCAAAATCGGTGTATTTGTAGCCAAAAAGCTCATCCGAAATCTCGCCGGTGAGAAGAACTCTGATATCGGTGTTCTCATGAATCCACTTGCAGAGGAGATACATGCCCATGCTGGCACGGATGGTGGTTATATCGTAAGTGCCCAATAGCTCGATAACCGTCTCAAGAGAGCTTAAAACTATCTCTTTGTTGATAATTACCTCGGTGTGGTCGCTGTGGATATAATCGGCGACCTGCTTCGCGTATTTCAGGTCAATTGCGTCCTCGCTCATGCCGATGGCAAAGGTGCGAATCGGCTTATCTGAATATCTCTGAGCGACGGCGCAGACTAGTGACGAGTCAAGCCCTCCCGACAGGAGGAAGCCCACTTTAGCATCTGCTACAAGCCTCTTCTTGATCCCCTTTGTTAATTTGTCGTGGATTTCAGAACAAACCTCATCGAGGCTTGCCTTGATCACACATTGAGGCTTGGATATCTCGCAGTAGCTGATGAACTCCCCTGCCTTATAATAGCATCCTGGCGGGAAAGGCATGACTCTTTCGCATATGGGCACGAGATTTTTAGGCTCGCTGGCGAAAACTATCTTATCATCACGGTCATAGCCGTAATAGAGCGGTCTAATACCAATCGGATCCCTGGCAGCTATAAACTCTTTAGTCCTGCCATCAAATATAATCATCGCGAACTCGGCATCTAGCATTTTGAACATGTCGGTTCCATACTCGAAATAAAGCGGCAGAATTATCTCGCAGTCGGAGCCGCTTTTGAATTTGTAGCCCTTTTCTACCAGCTCATCTTTTAGCTTCTCAAAGCCATATAGCTCGCCGTTGCAGACAACTGCTGAGCCGTCAAGCTCAAAAGGCTGCATTCCCTCGGGGGTTAAGCCCATGATGGCAAGGCGGTGGAAGCCTAGAAGCCCTGAGCCGGTATCAATTATTCTTGAATCGTCGGGTCCACGGGAAATTGTTTTGTCAAAACCTTTTTTAAACTCCGAAAAAGAGACACCGCTTTTACAGTAGCCCATTATCGAACACATAAGTACATCTCTCCTATCTACGAAACTGCCTTTTGCGGTTTCGTATTACTCAGCATTCGATAGGGCAAGTGCTGTTACTCGCGGTGCCACCTATCTTTTCAGTCTACAAACCCTATTTTGATTTGTATCTTCTCCAGGCTTCAGTCAAAGCCTTTCCCTTTTAACGCGGGGACCGCGGCGCACCTACTTGACTAGATCTTTCAGGTTGCAGCTCACCCGGGGTTACCTCTGCGGCGCATATCTATGCACTCTCAGCTGTTTATGACAAACAATGCAATTCTCTTTGAAACTGTTTGCCGCAGGGCATATCCGAGTTCAAACGCTTTTAGGAAAATATTATATTGGGGATAAGTTATTCAACGTCCTGCAACGCATCGAAGCCCTCTTCACCGGTTCTTACCTTGACAACATTCTCAACGTCATAGACGAAGATCTTGCCGTCTCCAATGTGACCGGTATAAAGTACTTTCTTGGCTGTTTCGATGACGTGTCTGACAGGAATCTTGGAAACTACGATATCAACCTGAACCTTAGGAAGAAGATTCGTCTCAACTGCAACGCCTCTGTAGTACTCAGGCTTACCACCCTGCTGACCACAGCCTAAGACGTGGGTGACGGTCATACCGGTGATGCCTAAGCTCATCATAGCATGCTTGAGCTCATCAAACTTCGACTCTTTGCAGATGATTTCGACCTTTGTGAACTTCGGAGTTTCGCCGTCTTCTACGAAAGCAGGAACTTTCTTGACGGGAATAGCCTCAGCAACCGGTACATCGGATGTTACAGCCACGATACCGTCGGCAGGAGCGTATGAGGAATACTTGCTGACAGCCGGAACAAAGTCGGGATATGCGCTGGGAAGACCGTGCTCGCTGATGTCGAGACCGGCAACTTCATCCTCGGCAGATGCTCTCAAGCCGTTAAACTTTTTAATCAGTGCAAAAGTTATTACCATCATGATAACGGCATAGATAGCTACGGTGACAATACCTAAAACCTGGATTCCCAGCTGCTTGAACGAACCCGTGTAGAAGAGACCCTCGAGTCCCGCAGGAGCGTTTGGATTCGCAAGCAGTCCTACAGCCAATGTTCCCCATACGCCGTTTGCCATATGTACGCCTACGGCACCGACGGGATCATCGATGTGAAGCTTGAGGTCGAGAACTTCGACTACAACGACAACCAGTATACCGGAAACAATTCCGACGATTGATGCGCCGAATGCGTCCAGAGCGTCACATCCTGCCGTGATGCCAACGAGTCCTGCCAGAGAAGCATTGAGACACATCGAGACATCAGGCTTTCCGTTCTTGACCCATGTGAATATCATGGTCGTAACAGTCGCAACTGCGGGTGCAATGGTGGTGGTGAGGAAGATGGAGGCAAGTTCGGATGCTGAAGTTGCAGCCGCTCCATTGAATCCATACCAGCCGAGCCAGAGAATGAACACGCCGAGTGCGCCGAGAGTTATTGAATGTCCGGGAATTGCGTTGACCTTGGTCACCTTTCCGTTCTCGTCCTTGACATACTTACCAATACGGGGACCCAGGAAGATTGCGCCAACGAGTGCAGCGATACCGCCGACCATATGAATAGCACAGGAACCTGCATAGTCGTGGAAGCCGAGCTGCGAAAGCCAGCCGCCGCCCCAGATCCAGTGAGCCTCAATCGGATAAACCAGTAAGGAGATCACTGCTGAATAGATGCAGTATGCCGAAAACTTGGTTCTCTCCGCCATAGCACCGGAAACGATGGTTGCAGTTGTGGCGCAGAAAACGAGGTTGAACACGAATGTGGAAGCTCCGGTGAATGACCCGTCAGCAGGCGAAGCGATGAATTCCTTGAAGTTAGCCCAAAGATTCATGTTCGGCATACCGATAAGTCCGAAGAGTGTGTCCTCGCCCATCATAAGCGTATAGCCCAAGAGCGAGAATACCACAGTACCGATGCAGAAGTCCATAAGGTTCTTCATGATGATGTTGCCGGCGTTCTTTGCCCTCGTAAAGCCGGTTTCTACCATCGCGAAGCCCGCCTGCATCCAGAATACCAAAGCAGCTCCGATCAAATACCAAAATTCTACTGTCATTGTCTTTTCCCCCTTGTTGAATTAGGTTCCGCTACAGGATCAAGAGGGTATTCTTAAATCCTGTGCGTTGCCTGAAAAGAAAAGTATTTATCTCACCCCGAACAGAAGATCTCCGTAGGTCGGGAATGGCCAATAGCTCTTGGCGGTTACTGTTTCCGCCTCGTCACAAGGTGCTCTCAGTGCGTCCATCTTAGGAATTACAGAATCCTTGATGAACATTGCAGCCTCGGTGACGTCTGTCAGTTTCTTATACTCATTGACCGCCTCTTCAAGATCATCAGTAGCAGCATCGATCTTGTCTTCCAGAGTAGCAAGCTTGGAGATAAGCTTGGTTTCATATCCGCAAGCGGCATCCGGAGCAGCTGCTTTCTTCTGGTTAAGAGTCTTTGCGAGGTCTGACTCATACGCGCTGACTGCGGGCATGATTTCTTTTCTAGCCATGTTGAGCATGGTCTCAGCCTCGATATGTACGGTCTTGTGGTAGTTCTCAAGGAGAATCTCATAGCGGCTTTCAAGCTCAGGCTTGGAATATACCTTATGAGCGGTGAGCATATTCACATTCTTCTCATCGAGAAGCTTAGGCATTGCATCGGGAGTTGTCTTGAGGTTGGAGAGTCCTCTTACCTCGGTTGCCTCCTTGATCCAAGAATCATCATAGCCGTTGCCGTTGAAGATGATTCTCTTGTGATCCTTGATGGTCTTCTTGATCATTTCGTGAAGAGCGGTCTCAAAGTCCTCTGCTCCCTCAAGTCTGTCTGCGTAAATCTTCAACGACTCTGCAACTGCGGAGTTAAGCATGATGTTTGCGCAGGCGATACTGTTTGAAGAGCCGAGCATTCTGAACTCAAACTTATTGCCGGTGAATGCGAACGGCGAAGTTCTGTTACGGTCGGTGGTGTCACGGAAGAACTTAGGAAGTACATGTACACCGAGCTTCATGACAGTCTTCTCAGTTCCATTGTAAGGAGTGTCGTTCTCGATAGCGTCGAGGACTGCTGTGAGCTCATCGCCTAAGAACATTGAAATAACTGCCGGAGGAGCTTCATTAGCTCCGAGTCTGTGATCATTGCCAGCTGTTGCAACGGAAAGTCTCAGAAGATCCTGATAATCATCGACTGCCTTGATTACAGCGCAGAGGAACAAAAGGAACTGGGCATTCTCGTAAGGAGTTTCGCCGGGAGTGAGAAGATTGACTCCTGTGTCGGTTGCAAGCGACCAGTTATTATGCTTACCGGAACCGTTGACACCTGCGAAAGGCTTCTCATGGAGGAGGCAAACAAGACCGTGTCTGTCTGCAACTTTCTGCATAATCTCCATTGTGAGCTGGTTATTGTCGGTTGCGATATTTGTTGTAGAGTAAACGGGTGCGAGCTCATGCTGAGCGGGTGCAACCTCGTTATGTTCTGTCTTAGCAAGGATTCCTAATTTCCAGAGCTCCTCGTTGAGGTCTTCCATGTATGCAGCAACTCTTGGCTTGATGACGCCGAAGTAGTGGTCATCGAGTTCCTGACCCTTGGGAGCCGGTGCACCGAAGAGAGTTCTGCCGGTGAAGATGAGGTCCTTACGCTTATTGTACATTTCCTTGTCAACAAGGAAGTATTCCTGCTCGGGTCCAACGGAAGTCTTGACACACTTTACATCTTCATTGCCGAAGAGCTTGAGGATTCTCAAAGCCTGCTTGTTGAGAGCCTGCATGGATCTAAGAAGAGGAGTCTTTTTGTCGAGAGCTTCGCCGCCATAGGAGCAGAAAGCAGTAGGAATGCAGAGCGTCTTGCCCTTGATGAAAGCGTATGAAGTAGGATCCCAAGCGGTGTAGCCTCTTGCCTCGAATGTAGCTCTCAAGCCTCCAGACGGGAACGAGGAAGCATCAGGTTCACCCTTGATGAGCTCTTTGCCTGAGAATTCCATCAGGACTCCGCCATCCGGTGCGGGAGAAATAAATGAATCGTGCTTTTCAGCGGTGATGCCGGTGAGCGGCTGGAACCAGTGGGTGTAGTGGGTTGCACCTTTTTCAACTGCCCAGTCTTTCATTGCCTGTGCCACAGCATCGGCGACCTCAATGTCAAGTCTTGCATTCTCGACAATGGTCTTGTTCAGGGAATTGTAGACCTTGGGGGAAAGCCTTGCTTTCATTTCGCGGTCGTCAAATACCATACATCCAAAATACTCGGGTATCTTTTTCATGTGAAACGCTCCTTTAGAATTTGTCGGGATACAATACTGATGGTTGTATTGGGTTCCCGCTTAACAAAAAAGGCGTCCTTGGGAACATCCCAATACGGGGTTCTCAAAGACGTCTTTGCCTTATGCGTTACATTATACTCATAAAAATCTTTTTGTCAACGCTTTTTTGAATTTTCGCCCTTTAGACGAAAGAAAACGAGTTTTGTTAGTCATCATTGGGGCGTTTTGCATAAAAAGCGGTGTCAGATTTTCACTTGGTAATCGACATGGGCGTTTTCAGAGATTTCAAGGCTTTCGGAGTATTCGACCTTTTCAATCTCGCAGCTGTCGCCTATCGTTACATTAGCACCACGGACTACATCAGCCTTGACAAGCTCAAGTCTTATCTCGTCGCCCTCGATAGTGCCGATTTCTGAACGGTTTATTTTCTTTTTGCGGAACCAATATGCTTTCTGTTCTTTTTTGGGAGCTATTTTGATAGTTCCGCCACCGATTTCATTGGCTTTGACACCGTCACCATCAAACGCGATTCTTATTTCGTCGCCGTTAATAAGTCCATTGACATTTGCCACACCATCGATAATGACTTTCTCGCTCGAAACATTGCCGTCTGCAATGACTGAACCGGCGAACCACAATTCTCCATTGGATTCTATGCTTTTAACTTTTGCGGAACCTGCAAGATGACAGCTTCCGCATTTTATGTCGCCGTCAACCAGAACAGAACCAGCGATTTTGAATTCGCCTGAACATTCTACAGAACCCGCAATATGCACCGAGCCAGCACTCTTGAGACTCTGGCACTTGACATCTGATGTCACCTCGCCTGAACCGCTTATGCTTATGTTTTTATACTCTCCTCCGCCGACATTGCCAGCTCCACTGATACGTACTGAATCTGCCATTATACTATTCCTCCTGAGATTTATTTATTACTGTGTTGCCTGAGATAATCTCCGTCAGGTCTCTCTCATCGTCGCCAATCTTAACGATAACCGAAACTAAATCGGACATATTTATCTCCTTTGTCCAATGCTTTGAATTGATGATGAGTTTTGCTTCCTGCTCGGTTTTGCCCTGAAGCTCACGGGCTATCTGTTCAAGCGGAACCTGATCTTTGCGGGCGATTATCGCCTCGATACGCTCGCAGATTTGCTCCTCATCAAAAAATGTCTCCTGCCCCGTGTAGGTGGACTTCTTGACAAGCCAGTCATCAGGTATCAACCCCATCCGCTTCCAGCGGTAAAGGGTGCCATAGGAAATATTGTACTTGTTCAGAAGCTCTTTTTTGGATATCAAACCACTCAAGTTATCACCTCTTTCAAAAATAACAATGTTATGTTACGATTAGATTGTAACATAACATTGTTACGTTGTCAATAGGCAAATGCAGATTTTTTGAAAAATTTTTCAGACAAAAAAACGAGCAGATTTCTCCGCCCGTTAATTACGAATTCCGAATTCATAATTCCGAATTGATTACGCCCTGTCTCTGGGTCTACGGTCAAGTTTGGTTGCCAGGTGAGTGCCAACAGTCTGAATAATCTGAACCAATAATATCAGGAAGACTACAGCTAACAGCATTACCAGGTAACGATAACGGTAGTAGCCGTAGTTGATGGCGATTTTGCCGAGACCACCGCCGCCGATGATGCCGCTCATGGCGGAGTAGCCTAAAATCGTGGTCATCGCGGTTGTAAAGTTTGAAAGAAGCGATGGAATGCTCTCAGGGATCATTACTTTCATAATGATCTGAATTGGCTTCGCGCCCATGCTCTGCGCCATTTCTACTATGTTCGGGTCGAGTTCGCGGAGGCTTGTCTCAACAAGTCTTGCTACAAACGGGAATGCGGCGATTACGAGAGGGACAATAGACGCAACTGTTCCGACAACCGTCCCGACAATAAGTCTTGTCAGCGGGAAGACCATTATCATAAGAATCAGGAACGGGATTGAGCGGAGGAGGTTTATTATGACATTCAGGACGTGGAGAACGCCTGATGGGATTTTTAAGATTTTGCCCTTGTCCCCTGCAACCAGGATTACGCCAAGTGGCAAACCAATCAGGACGGCGAAAAATGTTGAAATCACGGTTACGTATACCGTCTCCCAGATTGCCGTCGGAAACTCACGGACGAAGATTTCAAGAGCTTCTTGTACCTCTTCTGAGCTGAATATATCAAGCATTTGCCTTTACCTCCTCTGCGATTATGTCGGGAATTTCTCTTAAATAGCTGATGGCTTCTTCGGCAAGCTTTTCATCACCGGTGACGCTTAAGAGCATGTTTCCATAGGCTTTGCCACCGATGCTTCGGGTTGATGCCGAACGGATGCTTGCCGTGATGTTTCTATCCACCGCCATCTGGGCGATAAGTGGAGTCTTGCTGACCTCTGCACCATTATAGACAACACGGATGAAATGCTCGCCAGGTGCGGGAACCAGAGTTTCGGAATAGCCGTCCGGATAGACAAGACGTTTTGCTGCCTCTGATTTTGGTGCGGAAAAGACCTCCTGAACAGGTCCCTCCTCGGCTACTTCTCCACCATTGAGAATCGCGACCCTGCCGCATATCTCTTCAACAACGCTCATCTGATGGGTTATTACTATGACGGTAAGACCTAGACGGTCTCTTACATCACGGATAAGCGAAAGAATCGAGTGGGTAGTCTGAGGGTCTAGGGCACTTGTCGCCTCATCGCAAAGAAGAATCTTCGGGTGGGTTGCAAGGGCTCTTGCTATTGCAACTCTTTGCTGCTGACCGCCTGAAAGCTGTGCCGGATAGTTCTTAGCCTTATCCGCAAGACCTACGAGCTCAAGAAGCTCCATGGCTCTCTTGACAGCATCCGACTTTTTGACTCCGGCTAGCTCCAAGGGAAAGCAGACGTTTTTAAGGCAGTTTCGCTGCATCAGGAGGTTGAAGTCCTGGAAAATCATTGTTATCTTCTGACGTTCCTGCCTGAGCTGAGCCTCGGAAAGCTCATTAAGATTTACGCCGTCAATAAGGACGCTTCCCTCAGTCGGGCGTTCGAGCATATTGATACAGCGCACCAGGGTACTCTTTCCTGCACCACTCATGCCGATGATTCCGTATATCTCGCCGTCAGGAATGGTGAGGGAAATGTTTTTAAGTGCCTCGACATCGCCGGATTTGGTGGTGAATGTCTTTGACAGGTTCTTGATTTCGATCATTTTGTCTCCTTTAGGGTTCAACCCGAAAATACGCCGAGTGTTCTTCGGCGTATTCTCTGGGGTTTAAGTTAGGGTATAGATTTTACTCAGTGATAGCGTCGAGCGAAGACTGCTTGCCGCCGTAGAGACCCATCGGCTCAACGTGGATAACGGATACAGCAACAAGGTGAGTGCCGTTCTGCTCATTGAAGTCGTCGAGGTAAGGAGTGTGCTGGAAGTAGTTGGCGTCAACCTCGCCGCTCTCAACAACGTTGTTCGGTACAACATAGTCGGTATATTCGATGATGTTGAGGGTGATGTCCTTTTCAGCAAGGATTTCCTTTGCAACTGCAAGGATTTCAGCATGAGGAGTAGGTGAAGCGGCAACGGAAATTGTGGTGCCTGCAAGTGCGTCATAGTCGACTGTATCGTCGTAGCCGTCGCCGGGGTTGTCAACTGTGCTTACGACTGCTCCATCATAAGCGGAAGCTATGTAGTCTGCGACCTGCTGGCTTTCGAGGGCAGCCTGGAGAGCCTTGATCTTGTCGGTATCCTCGTTTCCTTCCTTTACTACAAGGGCATTGCCATAAGCGGAGGATGAGCCCTCAATTGCGAGTGAGTCGTCAATCGGGTTGAGACCAGCCTCGATTGCGTAGTTAGAGTTGATTATAGCATAGTCAACGTCCTGAAGAACGTTAGGGAGCTGTGCTGCTTCAACTTCGTTGAATTCGATGCCATAGGGGTTGTCCTCAATGTCAGCGACTGTTGCGGTGATTCCTGCGCCATCTTTCAATGTAATGTAGCCGAGCTCTTCGAGAAGAAGAAGTGCTCTTGCTTCATTGGTGGTGTCGTTAGGAACTGCGATGGTGATGACATCATCGGTGTCGCCGCAGGCGGTCAGAAGTGTGAGTGAGAGTACTGCGCACAAAAGAAGTGATACAAATTTCTTTAAAGTTTTCATGGTCTGAATATTCCTTTCTAAGTGAATTGCCCTTTGTCAATTCGGTTTTGATGTTCCCTATTTTACACCCAGGCAACAGATTTGTCCAATACGTCGTTTGGATAGTGAGCTATAGGTAAAATCTATTACTTGCCGTGCCTTGTGCCCAGATAGTTTTGCATTTCTTCTATGTATTGCCTGGCAAGTGAGCTCAGGCGAATATTCTTTTTTTGTGATATAGCCTATCTCCATTCTGCTCCCCGATTCGTCCTCCGTCCTAAATGGAACCGCGACATAATCGCTTCCGTTCAGCTCTTCACAGATGATTCCTGAGCAGAGGGTGTAGCCGTTCAGACCTACCATCAGATTAAGTAGTGTTGCACGGTCGCAGGCTTTTATCGTGTAGGCATAATCGGAAGTGCTGAGTATTTCTTCGGCAAAGTAGAAAGAGCTGGTGTCGCCCTGCTCAAATGAAAGGCAGGGATAGTCTCTGAGCTCCTCGAAGCCAATTGATTCGTTATTTGCAAGCGGATGCCCTTTCCAGAGATAAACATACGGGTCGCACTCGATGAGGTGATGGAATTCAAGATTGTTGCTTTTCAGAATTTTGGTTATAGCGGCACGGTTGAAGTCGCAAAGGTAGAGAATTCCTATCTCGCTTCTCATGGTGCTGACATCTGAAATGACATCGCGGGTCTTGGTCTCACGGATAGCGAATTCGTACTTGGCTGAATCGTAGTGCTTGACAAGCTCAACGAATGCTTTGACGGCAAAGGAATAGTGCTGAGTGGAGACACCGAACTTCTTCTTATAGCTCTGGTTGCCGTACTTTTCGACGAGGGATTCATACTGACTGTAGAGCTGTCTTGCATATGACAAAAACTCTGCGCCGTCGTTCGTGAGGGTTGCTCCCCTGCCGCTTCTATAGAATATTGTGATGCCAAGCTCCTTTTCGAGCTCCTGCATTGAGCTCGTGAGAGAGGGCTGGGCTATATAGAGCACCTCGGCGGCTTTATTGAATGAGCCGGTTTCGGCAATTGTGATTGCGTATCTGAGCTGTTGAATTGTCATATCCTATCAACCTTTCGTATAGATGAACTTATTGCCATCCTTGCCGATGAGCTCTATAAGTCTCATTTCCTCAAGTATTTTAATAGCTCCCGAAAGAGCCAAGCCATCAAGATGCGTAAGCTTAGTGTAATCCTTGCGGGTAAATGTATCCGGCAATGCTTCTGGCAGGAAGATGCGGTAGTCTTCCGGCTCGCTTAAGATTATTTCATCATAGAGTTCAAGCGGAATACGATCATTTCGGGTGGCACGGTGCTTTCTGCCTCTGCCGTAACCATCGGTGTTTTTTATGTCCCAGACGTCTACTAATTCGAGAACAACCTGAACCTGTCCGCTTGAGAGGTAGTCTTTGATGTTATAGAGCTCATAGATGCTGTCATATGCTGTGCCGGTTTTGGGAGAGCGACGCCTGGGCGAAATTTCTCCGGTACCTGAGTCAAGCCAGGAAATCCACTTCTTATGAGGAATTGGATAGACGATGGTGGTGTAATAGCCCTCGGATATGTAGTATTCAAGCTTCTCCCGAAGTCGCTTAAGTGCCCGGGTCTGTATTTCGATTATATCCTTATCACGGCAGATGTCGGCGGTAAACCTGCCTATTCCCACCTCGTGGAAATCGGGGTCAGGCTCATAGTAATATTTGAACACAGCGTGGAGATACTTTTCAGAGAGGGTTCCCACTCCGGCTGATATAAGAAGCTCTTCTTTTGGTCTGTCCAATAGCTCAGTAAAGCGTTTTTTCTCAGATTCGAGCACTTACCTGTCCCCCCTTCCTATCATAATCAAATACAGTATAGCACATTTCTGCGGAAGTTTCCACTGTAAATTTCGGCACCCCCGCTTGCTTTTAATCCGGGATAGGTGTATAATCAGTATTGGTAAAATTTTAAAGCCTACAAATATCATTACATACAGGAGGTAAATTAATGTCAGAATTATTCCACGGCTTTGCCGAAATGAGAGTCAGAGAGCTCTCAGAAATTGATGCGAAGCTCCACGAAATGAAGCACGTTAAGTCGGGAGCCAGACTTATCTGGATTGAGCGTGAGGACGACAACAAGACCTTTGGCATCGCATTCAAGACCCTGCCGGAGAACGACACAGGAGTGTTCCACATTCTTGAGCACTCGGTTCTTAATGGTTCCGACCGCTATCCTGTCAAGGAACCGTTTGTCGAGCTTTTAAAGAACTCTATGAACACGTTCCTCAACGCCATGACCTACTCGGACAAGACGGTTTATCCCGTTTCGAGTAAGAACAATCAGGATTTTATAAACCTGATGAGGGTTTATCTCGACGCTGTTTTCCACCCGCTTATCTACTCCAAGCCTGAAATCTTCTATCAGGAGGGATGGCATCACGAGTTTGCTCCCGACGGCACAGTCAGCTACAAGGGCGTTGTTTTCAACGAAATGAAAGGCGCGACCTCCGATCCGGACGACATTCTCGAAGAAGCAGTTATGGAGGGACTCTTCCCGGACAACTGCTACAAGCATAATTCCGGTGGAGCTCCAGCAAGTATTCCCGACCTTTCATACGAAATGTTCATCGCGAACCACAAGAAGTATTATGACCCGTCTAACTCATATATCTTCATTGACGGCAGTGTTGATATCGACACGACTCTTGGGATTATCGACGACGAATATCTCAGTCACTACGATGCGGCACCCGAGATTCCTCCAATCGAAATGCAGAAGCCGATTGACGGTGGTGTTACCATCCATGAGTACGGTCTTTCACCGTCTGAGGAGCTAACAGGTCACACAAGACTTGCTTATGGCAACGTTATTGGCACCTATGACGAATATGAAAAGCTCATCGCTATGGACGTTCTGGCAGAAGTATTGGCTGGAACCAACCATTCGCCTTTGAGCAGAGCTATCCTTTCTGAGGGGCTGGCTGAAGACGTAATACTCCGGATTTCCGACGGTATTTTGCAGCCGTATGCTGTTCTGGAAGTCAGAAACCTCAAGGATGAGAACATGGGTAAGGTGGAGAAGCTTATCCGTAACACTCTCACAAACATTGCGGACAACGGCGTTGACCGTGAGCAGCTTGATTCCTCGATGGCTAACCTTGAATTCAAGCTCCGTGAAAAGGACTATGGACCCAAGGGTCTTGTATTCGGACTCACTGCTCTTGACACCTGGCTCTATGGAGGCGACCCGGCAACAAAGCTCATAGTTGGCGACATGTTTGAAGACTTGAAGAAGAAAGCCGATGAGGGCTACTTTGAGCAGCTTATCAAAGACGTTCTTCTCAATGATCCGCATACCTGCAAGGTCATCCTGAAGCCGTCGCACACCTATGCTGAGACTACTGCTGCAATTGAGCAGGCAAGGCTCAGAAGAGAGGAAGAATCCTGGACTCCCGAGGAGCGCGAAGCTCTCATCGAAAAGCAAAAGAGGCTTGAAGCCTGGCAGCACAGCGAGGACACGCCTGAGAATCTCGCCACTCTTCCTGTTCTCAAGCTCTCGGATCTTCCCGATGAGCCGGAGAAATTCCCGATTGAAGAAACTGAAATCGGCGGCATGAAAGTGCTCATGCACAGGCTCAATGCGGCTGGCATCGTCTACACGAAGCTCTACTTTGATGCTACTGACCTGAGTGAAAAAGAATTGGCTGCTGCTTCACTTCTCTGCTCGCTACTTGGCAGACTCGACACCAAGTCGCACACTGCTGAAAAGCTCCAGACGCTTCTTAACTTCTACTGCGGCAACTTTGGCGCGAAGATTTCAACTTATCCGGGCGTTTCAGGTTATGACGTCAAGATTGTTGTCTCCTATTCAGCTCTTGAAACCAAGCTTGAAGATGCTACAAAGCTCGTCTGCGAGATTCTTTCGGAAACCAAGCTCGACAATGAAACCTCCATCATGGAAATTCTCAGACAGGAAAAGACAGATCTCTTCCAGAGCATTCTTATGAGAGGAAATACGGCTGCACTCAAGAGAGTCAACGCACAGATTTCTTCTGTAGGCGTCGCCGATGATTACACCTCCGGCATCAGCTACTACAAGACTCTTGGAGAATTTGAAAGTGATACTAAGGGGCTTCTTGCGGCACTTGACAGTGTCAAGAACAAAGTCCTTGGTTCTGACAGAGCTATTATAAGCATCACCGGAGAAATGGCGAATGCCGCTGAGACGGTTGTCACATGTGTTAAAGCTACACTTCCGACTGTCGGCAAGTCTACCGGCAAGGCAGATTTGAAGCCGTTCGGCATCAGGAAAGAGGGCATTGCAGTTCCTACCGAGATTGCTTTTGCGGCTATGGGAAGCAATGTTTCAGCTTTCGGCAAGACTGTCACCGGCGACTACAGCGTTGCGGCAAGAATCCTCACTTACGCTTACCTCTGGAACGTAATAAGAGTCCAGGGCGGAGCTTATGGCACCGGCTTTGTAACAAGAGATTCCGGCTATATCACCTGCCACTCGTTCCGTGATCCGAGTGCGAACCGTTCGCTAGGCTACTTCAAGAAGAGCGGCGAGTTCTTAAGAAACTTCCTGAAGTCGAATGACGACCTCACCGGCTTCATCATCGGAAGCGTTTCTGACATGTTCCAGCTCACCACTCCGAGCACGAAAGGTGTCATAGCTGACAACAGATACTTCTCAGGCATCACACCTGAGCGTGTAAACGAAAAGTACCACGAGCTTATCGGTGCAACTCCGGAGCAGCTTATGGAGCTCTCATATAACATCGACAAGGTCATCTGCGATGGCGGCATCTGCATTGTAGGTTCCAAGAAGCAGCTTGACGAATGCGAGGAGCTTGAATCAGTCGAGACTCTTTGATACCTGTAAAATAATAATCAGCCGGTTCTGTGCCGGCTGATTTTTTTATGCGAGGCTATCTATTATTTCTTTGGCATGCTTAAGAATCGGGAGCTCGCATTGTGCTACCAATCTTCCGAGCTTCGATTCCTTAGCGTTCTCGTATTCTTGAAGAGCTTCTTCATATGTAAGCTTCACTGTTGACAGATGAAAATCATTAATTTCATCAGGATTTAGATGTTTCTCACCAAAAGCCGTTATCCTGCAAAGATAGAAATTATTGATGTTATGCCTGTGTATCAAGTTATAGTAATCACTGACAACCCCAAGTTTGCAGATTACATCAACTGTAACTCCAAGTTCTTCATTCAGTTCTCTCTTAATCGCTTCTTCGGGTTTCTCACCGGGTTCTACTCCACCGCCTGACGTTCCGATATAAGAGCATTTTCCAAAATTATCATCACGACTCGTCTTCACGAAATAGAATTTGCCCTCATCGTCAAAGACTATTGCCCGGGCAATATTTCTGTCGTGGTCGGTGTATGTGTATTCCCACTCGGTATCCTGAAGCTCGATATTCAAGGGTTCGTGCATTTCATTCTCTTCTTTCTTATGTGTCTACGTACCAGCGTCCCGATTCCGAGACCGGCGAGAGAGATTATAGCACCGATGAGCAGTAAAGTCAAGTTCAGGAGGTGGAAATTGCCGAAAGCAAAGGTGTTGGCGAGCTTAAAGGTGGCGTATTCGGCGAGGGTGTACATTACGCCGAAGATTATTGCCGAAATCCATTTCCATCTGCCCCAGTAGTCGTTTATCCCGATGAGGATCGAGAGCACAAAAGTGGTGATTGGCAGGACAAGACCGATAACAATCAGATAGTAGCCCATTGCGTCCGAGCCACTGATTATGCACCAGAAGAGGATCATTGCAATTGCATAAATCACCAAGTAGGTTGCGATGATTATGAGCTTGCCGATATTACGCTTGCTTTTTACGGTGTCGGTGCTTTCTTCGAGGTATTCAAGGTATTCCGTCACAGACGATTCCTCCTTCTCATTATCCCGCCGCAAGCGGATTTCATCGCGTCAGCGATTTCATCCCGCAGGGATTTCTTCCGTCGAAGACGGATTTAGTTGAAAAAAACGCCTTTCGGCGTTTTTTCTGGCGCGTCCTACAGGATTCGAACCTGTGGCCTACGGCTTAGAAGGCAGTTGCTCTATCCAGCTGAGCTAAGGACGCAAAATGGAGCGGGTGATGGGAATCGAACCCACGCAACCAGCTTGGAAGGCTGGAATTCTACCATTGAACTACACCCGCAGATATTCGTTACCGGGAAGCTTATTTCTCAGCAACGAACGATATTATAGCATACGAAAACGCAAATGTCAAGGGTTTTCTTCAGCATTTTTTCAAAAATCATGTGCTTTCTTTATTGCGTCTCAGCTTCTCGATAATCTTGTCCTTGAAGAGTATCCCAACCAATCCAAGAACAGCAACTACTGCGAAAAGTACAATTGCTGTGATGAGGTTGCCGTCACTCAGACTCGCTCCGAAAACTGTTGAAAGGATTATCGCCGGAGTTCTTGCGAGCATTGAAAGGAAGAAGAATCGGGACGGTTTAATCTTTGTCAGTGGCACGATATAGGTCAGGGCGTCTTTTGGTATGCCTGGAATCAGAAAGAGGATGAAAACCGTTGCTTCAAGCTTTTTGTCATCGTTCAGAAATTCAAATCGCTTTATGCCTTTGCTGTCGACAAACGCCTCTACCACCGGCATACCGAATTTCCGGACGGTCATGAACACCAATACCGTACCGATGAGAATTCCCAGAAAACATAAAACTGTTCCCCAGAAGTTTCCGAAAAGGACTCCTCCCAGAATCTGGATAACTCCGCCCGGGATAAGGGCAACCACAACCTGGAGCATCTGCAAAAGAAGATAGACGATGACTCCCAAAACGATATTCTTATCAACTATGGCTTGAAGAGCTTCCCTGCCCTCATCGGTCGAGAGCATTTTTACAAGCGGGATTCCGGCTATCGTCAGTCCAACCATAACTATGACAAGGATGACAACAGCCGCTATTTTGATTGCCTTTTTGTTTTGGAAGATGTTTTTCATAGAAAATCCTACCGCCGTTTTCCATGTCCGAATAGCTTGTGGCGAAGCTTCTTTTCATAGATATAAAGAAGCCTGTCCAGGAGAATATCGAACATTGCAAACACAACATTTCCGACTGCCAACAATAGAATCCAGAACCACGAAAGCTCCCCCATCATATCCGTTTCGGTGATGCCAAAAACAAAAATTATAATAACGTATGCCAGCACCATAGCGACGTTGAAAGTCGCGAATTTGAGAAGCGTTTTCAGAACTTTCGGCTTCAGCTTCTGTATGTATACGCGAAGCAACGGATAGTAGCCAAAGAACATGACATACATCATCGCAGCTTCCTTGTCGGGACACATGAAAAGCGAGAGAACCGACACCCCGACATAGGCGCAAAGGCAAGTTTTCAAGCCGCATTCGGTGTATAAGATATACATGAGTATAGAGCATATCATCGGGAAGACATACAGAAATATCGGTAGTATACCCACCGAAAATTCAAGCACCAGGCATAGTGCCGAAACTATCCCGCCGAATGCGACATTGAAAGAAGTTTTTCTCATTTTGCAAAGTGGTGGGAGTGCTCGTTAAGGAGATTCTGCTTGATATCCCAAAGCTTCTGCGAAAGGTCAACATAGTGGACATGAGGGTTCTCGAAACGAAGAACTGAATCCCACATGGTGGCGATCTCACGGATGCAGTGGTTTCTGCTTTCACTTAGGGTCGGGAATTCATAGACGCACTCGCCGTTTTTGAATATAGGAACCAGAAGCTCACGGGCTGTGTAATTCTCAAGAGTTCTGCGCTTCCAGGTGTAATCCGGATCGAAAATTTCAAGCGGCTCCATGTCGTTGACCGTTTCGTCATGCAGGCAGAGGTAATCAGCAATTGCCTTGCCATTGTCGTTGTCATAGAAACGGTAGAGTTTCTTGAAGTGAGGGGTCGTTATCTTCTGAACATTCTCAGAAATCTTTATCTTAGGGATGACGTTGCCCTGCTCATCCTCAAATGCAACCAGCTTATAGACACCGTCGAGAACGGATGAGGGCTTCGAGGTGATGAGCCTTTCGCCTACGCCGAATGAATCGACCTTTGCACCCTGTAGGAGCATGTCGCGGATAAGGTATTCATCGAGGGAATTGGAAGCTGTTATCTTGCAGTCGGGATATCCTGCATCGTCGAGCATTTTTCTTGCTTTCTGAGAAAGATAGGTTATATCTCCGGAGTCAATTCTTATTCCCTTGGGACGCTTTCCGAGAGGCTTTAAAACTTCATCAAAAGCCTTTATCGCATTGGGAACACCGCTCTTGAGGACGTTGTAGGTGTCAACTAAAAGAGTTGCGTTGTCGGGATAAACCTCGCAGTATGCCTTGAAAGCTTCATACTCGGTGTCAAACATCTGAACCCATGAGTGAGCCATTGTACCGGTTGCCGGAACTCCGAATTCTTCATCAGTCAGGGCACATGCTGTTGCAGCTGCTCCTCCGATATAGGCGGCTCTTGCGCCCAGAACTGCTGCGTCGGGACCGTGAGCGCGGCGGGAGCCGAACTCGGCGATTACTCTTCCCTCGGCGGCACGGACAATTCTGTTAGCCTTGGTGGCAATAAGCGACTGATGATTTATCGTTAAGAGCAGGAAAGTCTCAAGAAGCTGCGCCTGGATTGCAGGAGCACGGATGGTCATTATCGGCTCATTTGGGAATACTACTGTTCCCTCGGGAACTGCCCAGACGTCGCCGGTGAACCTGAAGCTCTTGAGATACTCAAGGAAGTCTTCTGAAAATTGCTTCTTTGAGCGGAGATACTCTATATCCTTATCGTCAAAATGCAGGTTCTTTATGTAGTCAGCAGCCTGCTCGAGTCCTGCCGCGATGACATAGCCACCGTCGCCGGGAACTCTTCTGTAGAAAAGATCGAAATAGCAGACCCTGTCCATCAGCCCTTTTTCAAAGTAGCCGTTGCCCATTGTCAGCTCATAGTAGTCAAAAAGCATTGTGTAATTTACGTTGTTCATTTTCTCTTGCCTCGATTGTCTTTATTTTGGGAATCCTTAGATCCCTTTTGAATAGCATTTCTTAATGCTGTAAGCTCAGCCGGTGTCAGCTCCCGATAGTCGCCTGGCTTCAACATTCCAAGTTTTATAGGTCCCACAGAGGTTCTCTTGAGTCTTGCAACTTCGAGACCCACTGCGTTGCACATCCGCCTTATCTGGCGGTTTCTGCCTTCACGGATGGTTATCTGGAGGACTACTCTTCCCTCTTCCTTTGTGAGAACCAAAACAGTTGCAGGAAGAGTTTTCTTGCCGTCATCCAGGACTACTCCCTCGGAGAGCTCAACAAGCTGCTCCTCGGTTATTTCCGGTCTGACTGTTACCCGATAGGTCTTTGAGATATGGCAGCTCGGATGCATGATTGCGTTCGCCATCGCCCCGTCGTTTGTGAAGAGAAGAAGACCCTCGGAGTTCATATCAAGTCTGCCGATGGGATATACTCTCTCCTCAATGCCCTCAAGAAGCTCAGTTACGCACTTTCTTCCTCTGTCGTCACTCATTGTCGTGACATAGCCACGGGGCTTATTGAGCATAATATAGATGTTATTTTTCTTCTCGTCTGTCGGAAGATTGATGCCATCTATACTGATTATGTCCTTTTTCGGATCTGCTTTATCACCCAGCTTGCAGGGTCTTCCATTTACCTTGACCCTGCCCTCCGAAATCATGGCTTCCGCCTTTCTTCGGGAGGTGACTCCGCAGTCAGAAATTATCTTCTGTATTCTTTCCGTCATTTCATCACCGTCATATTTTTCTTAACCGAGGTTTCTTAGATACGTTACTGCTCCTACCATAGAGAAGCAGTAATCGTAAAGGTTTGTGTGGTCGTACCAGTCGTTAGGGTCGCTTAATGTCACGCAGATGAGGGTTACGCCATCGCGCTCGCACGCAGAGACGAGGCATCTTCCGGCTTTGTCGGTAAAGCCTGTCTTTACTCCGATAACGCCGTCGCAGGAGCTTAAGAGCTTATTTGAATTTGATAGCCAGAAGCTCTCGCCGTCGCCGAATTCAAGGCAGATTGAGGTTGTCCCGCATATCTCTCTGAACGTTTCGTCTGAAAGTGCCAGACGTGTCAGATTCGCCATGTCAAGGGCGGTCGAATAGTGCTCATCAGTATAGTCATCTAATCCTGATGGCGTTACAAAGTGGGTGGACGTGAGCCCGAAATTCTCGGCTTTTTCGTTCATAAGCTCTACAAACGCATCGATGCTTCCCGATACTGCAACTGCTGATGCATTCGCGGCGTCATTACCGCTTGGGAGCATCATTCCATAAGCTAAGATGCGCTTTGTGACTTCTTTGCCCTCGCTCAGTCCCATTGAAGAGCCCTCAACCTTGATGGCTTCGCTGTCGACTGTGAACCAGTCGTCTATGTCACCTGATTCGAGAGTCAGAAGAGTTGTCATTATCTTCGTTGTGCTTGCCATAGGAAGCTGGAGCTCGGCGTTTTTCTCATAGAGAATCCTGCCGGTTTCATACTCCAGAACAACTGCCGCCCTTGCAGCTATCTGCGGCTCGGAACGGACTAATGCTGACAAAACAGACGTAGTACCCGAATCGGATGAAGCGTTCCTAGTTTTTATACAAATGCAGGACGCCATCACGACCAGGCATATAAGGCAGACTGCAACCCGTTTTATTGTATATTTATCCATAAGCTTTCTCGTATTCCTTTCCAGTTGCGCAAGCAACTGTTTTATACGATTAGTTTGTGGACTTCACACGGTTTTATTCGTCGGATTCCTCGTCTTCATCGTCCTCGTAGACGACTTCCACTTTCTTGCCTTTGTCTAAAAAGCTGACGACCTTGTCTATAACGTCTGGAATTGTGGCGAGTGCAGCATTCTCCTTAGGAGCATTGACTGTGAGCTGCAAAAGCTTTGTTGTTCCGTCGGGAGCTATTGTGATGAATGCAAGAGGAGTTACTGTTACTCCGCCGCCCATTCCTCCGCCGAAGAGATCCTTTTCGCTCTTGGCAGGAATATCTGAGCCGCCTGAGCCGAAGCCGACAGAAACCTTTGAAACAGGAATGATTGTGGTTCCGTTCGGAACGGTTATCGGATTGCCGACAACGGTATCTACGTCGACGACTTCCTTGATCTTTTCAATCGCAGTCTGGACAAGACCCTCAAGATTGCTTTTCTTTTCGTTCATGTTGATCCTTCTTTCTTGATTTACTCTCATCAGTCTCAGGCTTATCGGGGCTGTCGAGAGCTGATTTGACTTTCATATAATTTATAAGTATATACACGGCTAATGCCAATATAGACAGTACTCTTGCTTTGATCAGGAGGCTTCCCTCAGCATCAAAGGCTTTGTTCTCATAATCACACTTGATTTCAGTTTTCTTTATTTTCACTGAAAACAGGCAGCAGATGAGGGCGAGAGCATTATAGAAAACAGCGTTCATTTTTCCGAAATTCATTCCGGCTGTTGCCGCATCTTCGCCGCCGACAGTCAGGTGGAGCTCCAGATCATTGATTTTGATGAGCTTTAAGAGCTTCTTGAGGGCGGTTTTGACCTTGGGAAGATAGACTTTTACTGCGTTCCACTTGTCTAAGAGCGAACTGCCTTTCTTTTCTTCCTCGGGCTCTTCTTTTTCCTCCGTTGGCTGCTCAGGCTCTGAAACGACTTCGGGTTCGGGAATGGGTTCATCCGTGGCTTCCGGGATTTCACTGATTTCGATTTCGGGCTTTTGGGGCTTCGGCTCAGGCTTCTCCTTGGGAGGTTCAGGCTCGGGCTCACCTTTTGGCTTGTCCGCATCTTTTTTCTCAGAAGTGTCGAGATTGAAGACCTGTAGCCAGAGGTATTTGACGGTGAGCCTAAGGCTCTTCTTATCAAAGCTTATATAAGCCTTTATCGGGAAAAGCGTAAGTATAAAAATCAGGAGAATAAGAGCGAGAAGCACTATGCCTATGATTTTCAATATTGTAAGAAATATTACTATGACGCTCCGCCTCCAATCAGGTTATTCTTCTGTTTCGCTTGGTATTTCGTCAATGCTTATCTGTCCCTCATCGGACGGCAGCGGTGGGAGTTCTCCCAAGCTTGAAAATCCGAAGCATCTTAAGAAATTCTCAGTGGTCTTGAATAAAACCGGCTTTCCGGGAATGTCGAGACGCCCCGCCTCGGCGATGAGTTCTTTCTCCAGAAGATTATTGACAACTCCCGAGCTGTCTACACCTCTGACATCGTCGATAAAGCTACGGGTGACCGGCTGGTTATAGGCGATTATCGTCAGAACTTCAAGTGCCGCCTGAGACAGTGCCGAGCTTCTCTTTGAGCGGACAGCTGCTGAAATATAAGGCACAAATTCTTTTTTTGTAACAAGCTGCCATGACTGGTCCAGCTTTATTACTTCAAGAGCTGAGCCGGATTCAGAATATCTGTCGTTAAGAAGCTTTATGAAGCTTTCGAGCTCACTGAGCTCTATTCCGGCAGCAGCCGCAAGCTTCTCGTCCTCCACAGGCTCGCCCAATGCAAAAAGTATCGCTTCAAGTGCCGAAAGCTTTTCACTGTACTCCATTCGTTTTCCTCCTGTTGAGAGTTATCTCGGTGTTATCGTCATTAAGGCTCACTCTGCCGGACTTTGCGAGCTCCAGAACTGCCAGGAAAGCCGCTATCTTTTCCGATTTGCCGGAAATGCCGTCTATCAGCACTGACACCGGGCAGGTTCCGTTTTTATAAAGCCTCTTCAAGACCGACACTATGCCAGTTGAAACGGACACAACGCGGTGTGAGACTATCGGCTTGAAAACAGATGCTTCGACCGGTCTTTCTCGCATCTTTTTGTCGAAGATTCCGATATAGGCGTCAAGAAGAGCCTGCGGATCGCAGTGACCGACATAGGTTTTCGGAAGCTCCGGAAGCGTAGGCTGACTGGCGAACACCTTGTCACCGACATAGAGGAGCGAGAGCTTCTCCGCCGCCTGCTTGCAGACGGAATACTGGGTCAGCTTGCCCTCCAATTCCTGCTTGAGTTCTATTGCCTCTTCATGCTTAGGAAGCAGGTAGAGAGTCTTTATAAGGATGAGCCTTGCCGCCATTTCGAGGAAATCTCCGGCGTACTCAAAATCATAGTCTTCAATTCCGTCGATATAGTCAAGGTACTGATCAAGTAATGCCGAAATCTCTATGTCAGCGATACTCAGCTTGTGCTTGGATATGAGGAACAAAAGAAGATCTAACGGTCCCTCGAAGCCCTCAAGTCTATATACAACATCGCTTTTGCCTGCTACTGTTCCCATATGTTAAAATATCGCTTTCATAATCAGTTCTACCCAGAAGAAGAGGTAGTAGAGTCCTTTATAGACAAGGTTTATAAGCCAGCTCATCGGAGTTGAAAGAACGCCCAGGAAGAGTAAAAGCAAAAAGCCAATGTAGATGTATCTCTGATATCTTGCAAGCCAGGCATTGACCTTATATGGCGCATATGCACTCAGGATTCTTGAACCGTCAAGTGGCGGAATCGGGATAAGATTGAATATTGCAAGGGAAAGGTTTACTGTTATGAAGTAGTAGATGGCAAGGGCAACATAAGAAAGTATATTGTACATAGCCTCAGTTGAAATCGGAATGCAATAGATGATCCGGAGGATGAACATTCCAATTGCTGCACAGGCAAGGTTGGAAAGCGGTCCTGCGGCTGCTGTTATTGCTGTTCCCTTTTTGTAGTCGCGGAAGTTTCTCGGATTTACGGGAACTGGCTTTGCCCAGCCGAAGCCAAAGAGCAAAAGGAAAATCGCGCCGAAAATGTCCAGGTGTGCAATAGGGTTCAGGGTCATTCTGCCGTTCATGTATGCCGTTTCATCACCCATTTTGTGGGCGGCATAGGCATGGGCGCATTCGTGGACAGGAAGTATTGTGAATATGATAAGCAGTCTGATTCCCACAAGGATTATCAGCTGCTGAGGATTATTCAGGTAAGAGAGTATCGACACTTAAGTTGGCTCCTTTTCGGTATATTGGAATCCGGTAAAATTCATGCAGTCTAATGATACACCATTTGTGTGAAAATTTCAAGTCATCTTTACTCTAATAAATGCTTTCGGGGTGAAATTTTAAGGATTTTGACACAGTTTCTTCTTATTTGGGGGTCTTTTTTCGATCCAGAAAAAAATATTTCAAAAAACACTTGCAATTGTCGCGGAAATTTGATATGATAGATGACGTTGAATTATGACTATAACTACGCTGATTGAGTCGGCACGTCTTGTGGCTCTCTCAGAAGCTTGAAGAAGGAGGTGCAGCCCAATGGCAAAGTGTGAAATTTGCGGTAAGGGTGTTACTTTCGGAAATAAGGTATCTCACTCTATGAGAAGCACCAACAGAACTTGGAAGCCGAACATCATGAGAGTAAAGGCTATCAAGAACGGTACTCCCTGCCATATGTATGTCTGCTCGAGGTGCTTAAGATCCGGAAAAGTAACCAGAGCTTAATACGCGCAAAACGTACAAAAACAAATTCAGTCGACCTTTCGGTCGGCTGTTTTTTTATCTGTATAACGCATCGGAAAGAGCTATCAGCTCGTTCATCTTCAGCTGCTCAGGTCTTGAATTAGAAGCTATCCCCACTTCGGTCATGGCTTCCGTTACGGTTGCCTTGTCGATTCCAAGTGAGCCGCAAATGGCGTTGAGGGTGGTTTTTCTCCGCTGGGTGAACATGCCACGAACCATCTTGAAAAAGAATTCTTCGTTCTTCACTTCCGGCGGGGTCTTTCGCATGTCAAATCTGACGACACAGCTATCAACATTCGGGCTTGGCATAAAGCAGCCTCTTGAAACCGGAAAGAGAACCTTGCCCTCGGAATAGTAGCTTGCCGCAACCGTTACTGCCCCTGCTTCACGGGTTCCAACTGGTGCGCATAGGCGGACTCCGGCTTCTTTCTGGACAAGTGCGGTTATCGACTCTATCGGTAGCCTCGACTCAAAAAGTTTCATCAGAATCGGAGAAGTGATATAATACGGCAAATTTGAGCAGACGGCTACTTTTAATCCTGCAAATTCGTCTTCTATAAGCTTGTTCAAATCAAGCTTTAAAACGTCGGCTTCGATCACTTTTACATTATCACAATCTGCCAGGGTTTCATGCAGAACATCTATGAGCCTGTGGTCGACTTCGATTGCGACTACTTTGTCGGCGCGCTTTGAAAGCTCGACCGTCAGGACTCCCATTCCGGCTCCGATTTCGATTATGCCATATCCCTCACGGGCGTTCCCTGCTTCGGCGATTCTAGGACAGACAGTCGGGTCAATAAGAAAGTTCTGCCCGAGCTTTTTTGAGAATGTAAAGCCATGGCGGCTGAGGATTTCTTTTATTACGGTTGGGCTTGAAAGGTTTGGGGTCATATTGTCTCCGGTTTATTATGCATTGCTCTTTCTCTTCCAGAGTGATGGCATCAGGATGAAGAAAAGAGGATAGATTTCAAGTCTGCCTAAAAGCATGGTGATTGAGAGGACTATTTTCGAGAATGCGGAGTAGCTCGCATAGCTACCCATCGGTCCTACCTCGGCAAAGCCGGGTCCTATATTGTTGAAGCAGGCGACGACCGAGGAAATCTTTGCCTCAAAGGTGAGAGGCTCAAATGAGATTGCTAAGAATGCAGCTATCAGGATGAACATATAGAGCGAGAAATAGGTTCCGATGCCCTTGATTGTGCTATCGTCAACCGTTTTGCCATCCAGCTTTACGGCTCCGACTGAGTGCGGGTGGATCATTCTGTAGAGCTCACGCTTTATAGACTTGAAGAGAACCACGACTCTCGAAATCTTCAGTCCTCCGGCAGTGGAGCCGGCACAGCCTCCTATGAACATGAGGACGAACAGAACTGCTTTCGCAACAGGAGTCCACAGATTGAAGTCTGCCGTTGCAAAACCGGTTGTTGAAAGGATCGACATTACCTGGAACGCCGCCATCCTGAGAGTTTCCCAAAAGCCGTCATACAGCGAAGATATGCTGATTGCAACCACCGTGATGGACGCTACTATTATTCCTAAGTATGTCCAGAGTTCCTCTGACCTGAATGCGGTCTTGAATTTACGCATCAGCATGAGGAAGTAGATATTGAAGTTTGCCGCAAAGAGCACCAGGAATATTGTGATTACCCACTGGACATATGGGCTGTAGCTCGAAAGGCTGTCTGACATGATTCCGAAGCCGCCGGTGCCGGCACTGCCGAATGCATAGATGCAGCTTTCATAGAGGCTCAAGCCTCCGAGACAGAGGAAGCCTATTTCGAGAACTGTGAGTCCGACATAGATGAGATAGAGTATTTTTGCGGTCTGGCGAACTCTGGGGACGAGTTTTCCGACAATTGGTCCGGGCATTTCAGCTCTCAAAATGTGCATTGACCGGTCGGTTGATGTCGGAGACACCGCCATTACGAGAACCAGTACTCCCATTCCTCCTACCCAATGGGTGAAGCTTCGCCAGAACATTATTCCGTGGCTCATGCCATCATAGCTTGTAAGGATTGATGCTCCTGTCGTTGTGAAGCCGCTGACTGTCTCAAAGAATGCATCCACAAAATTCGGAATCTCACGGCTGATTACGAATGGCAAACAGCCGACCAGTGAAAGCATTACCCAGGAAAGAGCAGTTATTATGAATCCCTCTTTTGAGTAGATGACCTTATTCGACGGTTTGAAGATTAAAATCATCGCCCCACCTAAAACGAGAGCGATGAGAATTGATGCTAAGAATGCATAGGCACACTTTTCCATGTAGATTATCGAAACAAGAAGAGGCAGAAGCATCAAAATTGCCTCCACCAAAACCATCTGTCCCGCTACATAGAAAACCATTCTGCGATTCATATTTTACCAGCTTTCTAATAACTATGCTAATATATCTACCAAGTCTCCGAGTCCTAAGTTTCCGGAGATAACTACTACCCTGTCACCTACTGTAATCATATCATTACCTGACGGGATTATCGTCTTTCTGCCACGCATGATGCCGGCGATGAGGATTCCCTTTTTAAGCTCAAGGCTCTTAAGCGGGATTCCAGTGAGTTTGGATTCGGAATTGACTATAAATTCAAGTGCTTCAACCTTGCCATCCATCAGCTTGTAGAGTGTCTCAACGGATGAACCGACGCTGTTTTCAAGGGCTCGGGCATACTTTACGACTACTGATGAAGTGATATCTTTTGGAGATACTACGCACTCAACGCCTATCTTCGTTGCCATTTCAACCAGCTCGTCGCGGTTGACCTTGGCTATAACCTTAGGGACGTTCTGCATGGAAGCAAATATCGCTGTCAGGATGTTTTCCTCGTCAAAGCCGGTTAAGGAGACGAACGCATCAGAGCTTTCAATTCCCTCCTCCAGGAGGAGTTCCTGCTGCATTCCGTCGCCATATATGGTGGATGTGCTCGGCAACAGACCGGCAAGCTCTTCACAGCGGGCTTTGTTCTTGTCTATAATCTTGGCATAGCCGCCGCTCTTTGTTATGAGTGCGGCGAGATAGAAAGCAATCTTGCTTCCGCCGAGAATCATGGTGTGCTTTGATTTTTTCTTGAGGACTCCCAGCATCTTGAGGAGCTTCGACATTTCAGTGAGCGAGGCAGTTATGCCTATCTTATCCCCAGCCTTAAGTTCAAACGAGCCGCCCGGGATGAAGACTTCGCTGCCCCTCTGGACACAGCAGACAAGGAAGTTTGCATTGAATTTTTCACGCATTTTTATGAGATTCATTCCGTCAAGCTCACTGCCCTGCGGGATGATTATCTCAATCATCTCAAGGTTTCTTCTTGAAAAGCTTTCAATTCCGACTGCGGACGGGAATTTTAAGATATTGTACATTTCCTGAGCAGTGAGAAGCTCAGGATTAAGGGCAACTGAGAGTTCAAGATTTTTTCTCAGGAAGCCAAGGCTGTTATCGTTATATTCAGGGTTTCTGATACGGGCAATGGTGTTCTCGGCACCCATCTTTTTAGCCAGGAAGCAGGCAAGCATATTCTGTTCATCAGAATCCATACATGCGACGAATATGTCGGCTTTCTCGACATTGGCTTCGACCAGGGTTTCATAGTCGGAGGCATTGCCAATGACGCCCATTACGTCATGGACGTTTGTTATCAGGTTCACAACATCGGCGTCAATATCGACAGCCACTACGTCATGACCCTCAGCCGCAAGTGCCGCAACTATCTCCATTCCTATTTTTCCGCATCCCGCAACAGTAATTTTCATTTTGTCTTAGATTCCCTTCCCCGCCTGTCCCGGCGGATTTCAACACTATTTTATCACCTTTTCACGCAGTTTGCAACTGTTATTTCAAAGCAGTGACTATATGCAACAAAATCCCCACCAATTGGTGAGGATTTTATTACAGATCCTGGTTAAACGTCTCCTGCAAGCTCTCTGTAGAGACCCATATAGAGCTCTGCGGAGCGTGCCCAGCTGAAATCTTCACGCATAGCGTGAGAAGTGAGCTTGCCCCACTGCATTCTCTGGTCATAGTAGGCTCTTGCTCTGACTGTTGCGTCGAGCATATCGTGAGCGTTGTAGGTCTTGAATGTGAAGCCGTTGCCGCCGGGACCACCGCAGTCAACGATAGAGTCCTTCAAGCCTCCGGTTTCACGGACTATCGGGATTGTGCCGTATCTTAAAGCTACCATCTGAGCCAAGCCGCAGGGCTCGCTCTGGGACGGCATCAGGAACATATCAGCACCGGCATAGATTCTGTGAGCTACGTCGGGGATGAAGCCAATCTTGACTCCCACCCTGTCTGGATATCTGTAAGCCATTTCACGGAAGAAGTCTTCATACTGCTTCTCGCCGGAGCCAAGAATTACAAACTTGTAGCCAAGGTGAACCATATCCTCAAAGACGCACTTTATAAGGTCGACGCCCTTGTGGGAGGCAAGTCTTGTGACTATGCCCATAACAGGTTCTTTTCCATCAGGAAGACCGAATTCTTCGAGAATTGCTTTCTTGCAGATTGCCTTTCCTGACTTGTCATCAACGGAATAGTTAGCGGCAAGGGCCGGATCGATTTCAGGATTATAGATATCCTGGTCGATTCCATTGAGGAAGCCAGTGAGCTTATACTGCTTGCTCCAGAGTACAGGATCCAAGCCATGCGAGAAGTAGGGATTGAGAATTTCCCATGCATAGGTCGGAGAAACGGTTGTGATCTTGTCCGAAACCTCGAATGCACCTTTCATGAAGTTGCAGCAGTTATCATATTCGAGGATTCCTCTTGCATAGTCGGGAATTCCGAGGAGGTCTGAGCAGAGCTCCATGCCGTATTTGCCCTGATACTGGATATTGTGGATGGTGAATACCGTCTTGATATTGCCCATCCCCTCTTCACCCTTGTAGAAGAGGTTATAGTAAACGGGGGTAAGGGCAGTCTGCCAGTCGTTGCAGTTCAGGATATCAGGCTTGAAGTCGATATGCTTGATGAGTTCAAGAATTGCTCTTGCAAAGAACGCAAATCTCTCTGCATCATCGTAGTGACCATAAATGGTGTTACGCTTGAAGTAGTACTCGTTATCGAGGAGGTAGTATGTAACTCCTGCCGATTCTCCCTTGAAGACTCCGCAGTACTGGCTTCTCCACGATACAGGTACAAAGAAGTTTGTCACATACTCAAGGCTGTCTCTTAATTCCTGCTTGATGGTGCCGTAGAGAGGAAGAACCACTCTGCAGTCCTGTCCTGCCTCGCAAAGTGCCTTTGGAAGCGAGCCTGCGACATCGGCGAGTCCGCCTGACGCCACATACGGCAGTGCTTCACTTGCACAATATAGAATTTTCAATTCAATCACCGTTCTTTCTTAATCAGAGAACTCTCTTCTTGCCGATATAGAGTGGGCTTCCGACGGCAGATGAGATTCTTAATTCATCGCCGATGACAACATCCTTATCCGTGATGATGTTGGAAATCATAGTTTCCTTACCGACAGAAGTGTCCTGCATGAGAATGCAGTTCTTGACAACTGCTCCCTTAGCAACCTTTACGCCCCTGAAGAGGATTGAGTTCTCAACTATGCCGTCGATAACGCAGCCGTCAGCAACAAGTGAGTTATTGACTGAGCTGTCAAGACCGTACTTAGAGGGTGCGTCATCACGAACCTTAGTGTATATAGGTCTCTTCTTAAGGATAAGCTTGCCGAGGTTGTCGGGGTCGAGAAGCTTCATGTTCTCTGTGTAGTAGCTCTCGAAATCGTGGATTCTGCTGTAGTAGCCGGTGTACTCGTGGACACGGATATTGAGCTTGCCAGCTTTAGCCTGCAAAACGTCTCTGTCAAATACATTCTTTCCTCTCGGAATGAGATCCATAACCAGGCTTTCGAGAAGTGCAGTTGAAAGGATGTTGATATTGAGACCCAAGGTGTACTTTCCTGCCTTTGCAGGGTTGAGGATTGTTTCCTTTACTCTGCCGGTTGAGTCTGTCTCGAAAGCGACTGCATCAGCGGTCTCGGAAGCAGAATAGTTGCCGGTGGAGGCGACGCAGGTGATGTCTGCTCCGGACTCGATGTGTTCCTCGATAATCTTGGAATAGTCTGCGTTGAGAACGACATTGCCATCAGTGAGGATTACATACTCGCAGCCGGTCTTCTTGATGTAGCCAAGTGCTCCCTTGAGAGCTTCGAGCTTTCCGACATAGAGACCCGAGTCGATATTTCCGTAAGGCGGAAGAATTGTGAGACCGCCGTAGGAACGGGCTAGATCCCAGTATCTCGCACTGCCGATATGGTCGAGAAGTGACTCATAGTTTGACTTTGTGATTATTCCGACTGTGGACATTCCGGAATTGACCATGCTTGAAAGCTGGAAGTCGATAAGACGGAATCTTCCGCCGAATGGAACAGATGCCATTGTGCGGTTTGATGCAAGCTCGGGCAAAGCCTCATCATGGGAATTTGCGAAGATAATGCCCAATACATTTGTCATATTATAGCTCATTACCGCTTCCTCCTTACATATCGGCAGAGATTATCTCTTTGGGCTTGACGACTGAGCCTGAGCTGACTGTTACGTCGTGACCGACGACAGCTACTCCCCACTCGTCCTTGTTCTCTACCGTTTCGGGTCTTGCGCCGATATGCGCACCCGGCTCAATGACGCTTGACTCGCCGACTATCGAATACTCAACAACTGCGCCTTTCTTTACGGTTGCGCCGGGCATGAGAATTGAATCGGTTACGACTGCGCCCTCTTCGATGGTGACTCCGCCGGAAATCATCGAGAATTCAACTGCACCGTCGATAACACAGCCGGTGGTTACCATTGAATTCTGAATTTTAGCGTTCTTGCCGATGATATGAGGTGCACGTGAATCGTTATTAGAGTAGATCTTCCAGCTGGGATCATAGAGGTCGAGTGAAACGGTCGGGCTCAGAAGATCCATATTTGCTTCCCAGAGGCTGTCTATCGTTCCAACGTCCTTCCAATAGCCCTCGAATCTGTAGGCATAGAGCCTTTCCTTGTTTTCGAGAAGTGCAGGAATGATGTTCTTGCCGAAGTCCTTTGTGGCAGTCTCATCCTGCTCGTTTTCGATGAGATACTTTTTGAGAGTGGGATAAGAGAATATGTAGATGCCCATTGATGCCAAGGTACTCTCGGGAACCTTTGGCTTTTCAACGAACTTGGTGATTGCGTTATCATCGTCAACTGACATGATTCCGAAGCGGGATGCCTCCTCATACTCGACGTCCAGAACCGCAATTGTGCAGACAGCGTCCTTTTCTTTGTGGAAGCTTAACATCTTGGAATAGTCCATCTTGTAGATATGGTCGCCGGAAAGTATCACGACATACTCGGGATCGTATCTGTCGATAAACGAGAGATTCTGGTAGATGGCATTAGCAGTGCCCTCATACCACTGTGCGCCGGAATTTGACTGGTAAGGCGGCAGGATATGCACGCCTCCATGGATCCTATCGAGGTTCCATGCCTGTCCGTTGCCGATATAGTCGTTCAGAACGAGCGGCTGATACTGGGTCAAAACACCCACTGTGTCGATACCTGAGTTGACACAGTTTGACAGCGGGAAATCGATGATTCTGTACTTGCCTCCATAAGGTACGGCGGGCTTGGCTACGTTCTTTGTCAGTGCGTACAGTCTTGATCCCTGTCCGCCTGCCAAAAGCATCGCAACGCATTCTTTTTTGTTGTACATTACACTCTTCCTTTCAGATTTAGATTGAAAACGCTCTATTTATTTGTCAGTATTTTCATCAGATGACTGTTCTTCAGTCATCTTGGCAGCTTTTCTGCCGCCATATTTTCTGACTTTGAAATACATAACCGACATCGGAGGGATGTCCACAGCTATCGACTGCTCCATTCCATGAGACGGAACATTCTCCGACTTCACGGTGCCATTGAGATAGGGTGAGCCGTTCTTTGATGCTGAGTTCATAACCTCGGTATAGGTTCCTCTGTAGGGTACGCCGAAGCGATAGCCCTTTCTCTCAACCGGAACGAAGTTGCAGACGACCACAATCTCCTTTCCAGCCTTGTCGATTCTTCTGAATACGATTACACTCTGTTCATTGTCGTCGGCAGCAATCCAGTTGAAGCCTTTCCAGGAGTAGTCCTCCTGCCACATGGACGGATTCTCAAGGTAGAACTTGTTGAGGTTTTTGACATATTCCTTGAAATCGCGGTGAGCCTCAAACTTCTCGGGCATGAACCACTCGAGTTCATTTGAGTAGTCCCACTCGCGGAACTGAGCAAATTCGCTTCCCATAAAGAGTAGCTTCTTGCCAGGGTGAGCCATCATATAGCCAAGGAACGCTCTGTCGTTAGCAAGCTTTGAATCGGCATCGCCCGGCATCTTGTCAACAAGTGAATGCTTGCCGTGGACGACCTCGTCATGCGAAATCGGGAGAATGAAATTCTCGGAAAACGCATAGAAGAACGAGAATGTGAGTTTATCGTGGTTGAACTTGCGGAAGTATGGGTCAAGCGACATATAGTGCATCATGTCGTTCATCCAGCCCATGTTCCACTTGAAGTTGAAGCCCAAGCCATTCATGTCGACCGGCTTTGTGACGTTTGCCCAGGCTGTCGATTCCTCGGCAATCATTATTGCATTAGGGCATCTTGAAAAGACTGCTGTGTTAAGCATCTGCAGGAATTCAACTGCCTCGAGATTCTCATGTCCGCCGAATTTATTCGGTCTCCACTCGCCGCCCTGTCTGTCATAGTCGAGGTATAGCATGGACGCTACTGCATCGACCCTCAAGCCATCAACATGGTACTTTTCGAGCCAGAAAAGTGCGCTTGAAACCAGGAAAGACCTGACCTCGGGACGACCGAAGTCAAACACCCTTGTTCCCCAAGCCTTATGCTCCATCTTTAATGGATCGGCATATTCATAGCAGGGCGAGCCGTCGAACTCATAGAGACCTGCGCCATCTTTCGGGAAGTGCGCCGGCACCCAGTCGAGGATAACAGCGATTCCCGCCTGATGAAATTTGTCGATCATCTTCATGAAGCCCTCGGGAGTGCCGAAGCGTGAAGTCGGAGCGAAATAGCCCATGACCTGGTAGCCCCATGAACCCTCATATGGATACTCAGTAAGAGGCATAAACTCTACGTGAGTGTAGTTCATTTCTTTCAGGTAAGGAATAAGCTCGTCAGCCGCCTTTTCATAGCTGTAGACGTTGCCATCGGGATAACGCTTCCAGGAGCCTAAGTTTACCTCGTAGATGTTCATCGGCTTATCATAGGGGGATGACTTCTTCCTTTTATTCATCCAGGCATTGTCGCCCCACTTGTAGCCAACGATATCGAACAATTTGGTTGCAGTCCCGGGAGGCGTTTCCATATGGACGCCATAGGGATCGGCTTTCATTCTCTGAGAGCCATCTGCGCCCTCAACGAAATACTTATACGTGGAATATGTATCGAGTGCCTGCGCCGTGCATTCCCAGATACCGCCATCGATTCTGTGGCACGGATTTGCGTTCTGATCCCAACCGTTAAAGTCGCCTACCAGAGAGACACGCTTCGCCCTTGGTGCCCAGACACGAAAAATATAACCGCCCTCGTCTCTCTTGTGTGCACCCAGAAAATCAGCACAATCGTAGTTTTTGCCGTCTAAAAAACTTGCAATCGCAGTTTTCACGTCAAAGTACTCTTCCACCTGATTGACCTTGCTCATATCTATAACCCCTTCTTTCTTATTGTGAAAAGTAGTAAAGATTAATATTTTTGCATCAAGCAAAACGGCACTTTCTCCGTTTACTCGCTTATGGCTTCATTATAGCAAGCTTTGATGAATATTGCAAGGAGTTTAGACCAATTTGACGTTTTTAACATTTTTCAACGCCTTTTTTTGTGCAAACTTAACAAAAGAATTTTTAGATTTTTGAAAGTCTGATTACAGCTACTGTAATATCGTCGCGATAATCTGCGTTCTGGCTCTTGCGGGCTTCATTTGTGAGAAAAGCTGCCAGGTCATCCACTGAAAGCTTGTCCTCCTCTGATACAATCTCCGCAAGCCTTTCTATTCCAAGGCTGTCGGCTCCGTCGATCATCATGAGAATTGTGACAGTGTCATCAGGCGTAATCTGCGTGCTGACCAGGCTGATTTCCTCCAGAATTCCTATCGGATAACCGCCTGCTGGGATGGGAGTGATGCCGCCGTTGCGGAGAATATAACTCCTGGCTGCCCCGCATTTTCTCAGCGTCAGCTCACCTGTCATCATATTTGCTGAAAGTATATCAAGAGTCGCGAACGACTCGTCCGGCTGGCAGGAGCGGATGTATTCGGAAGAAAGGCGGAGTGCAGATTCGAGGGAGTAGCCGGCTTCTGTCAGATTCCTGAAAGCAGTCATCAGGCTTTTCGCCAATTTGCCAGCTTCACTCCCAGTTCCCATGCCATCGGATAAAATCAGATAGCTGTAGACTCCGAAGCTCCAGATTTCAGCACGGTCGCCGCAAGTGCCATCCGGCTCCGAGGAATCAGCAGACAGTTGGCAGACTCCGGTATCGAAATGCCACTTTGGCTCCGGGGTTACTGTGAAGCGGATATGGCGGTCGGTTTCACTTCTGAAGAGCTCAACATTCCTCCCCATTCCGGCTTTTTCGGCGGCTTTTGTGATGGTGTTCTCGCCGATTCGGGCAGTCTTGGGAAAGTATAGCTCCACTGCTCCGTCTGAAAGAGGGACAGCTGCGACTTCCGTTCCAGTCCTCTTCGAGAGTAGGTCGCAGAGACGCGAGGATTTAGGGTCAGGCTTTTTCGTGCTGAGGTCTTTCTCAAGGTCAGCTTCGGTGAGTGCAAGAAGCTCCACCATATTTTCAAAGCTGTGTTCATCTGATCCTGGATTCAGAAATCTTGGGAAGCGACCAAGAGCGTTTTCCAGAAAGCTGAGCTTAAGAGCAGTTGAGCGGACTGTGGATGATAGAGTGGATTTTTCGCGGCTGAGTTTATATACACAGATTACGCATACAAGAAAGCTGAGTATTTCGCTGAGATTATATGAGGAGGCTATCACCACAGCCAGAGCAAACAGCCAGAGAAGCTGAGTCCTGCTGGCGTGGAGAATTCCAATATGAAATACTGTCGTTGTCAGATAAGTGCTTGCTCCGAGAATAAGCCCGGTCGAAATGATTCTTATGTAGTCTGCGACCATGGCTCCTGAAATAGCTCCGGCAAAAATGGCACAGCCAAGATACGATACAGCCGCAACTATCGATACGATGCCCGGATACGTTCTGCGGCTTGTCCCGTCAAAGAGAAATCTTGTCAGAAGAACAACCATAGCAGCTGCAAGAGAGGCTACCTTTCCTGCCGTTATTTCCGTGAATATCGCTGTCATCATCGCGTCAAGGAGTGCCGCAAATCCACAGACTGGTGGCAAAGCGGCGACCAGGGACGCTGTGAGCACTGAATCCTCCCCTAAAACCTGTGAGCCCACGAGGATGACTCCTCCAAGAAAGCTGAGAATTGGTTTTGCGATTCTGACTACATTTGTTTTCGGGACGGCTTTTACTGATTCCATGAGCTTCATTTTAACGCTTCCTTTCGATTTGGTCGAAACAATATTAGCGTAAGACTGTTAAGAAGCATGTCGAAAAGAAAATCCCGCCGTTCTGAGGCGGGAATATCTTATTTGTCGAAGCTCGGGTTGAAAGCGTAGAAGTTCTTTGAGTCGAGCTGATCGGTAACGAGGCGCATAGCTTCACCGAAACGCTGGAAGTGGACTATCTCGCGCTGCCTTAAGAATTTGATGACGCCCCTGACATCGGGGTCGTCGACCAGCCTTAAGATGTTGTCATAGGTCAGTCGGGCTTTCTGCTCCGCCGCCAGGTCTTCTGACAAATCGGCTATCGGGTCGCCTGTTGACTGGAAGAGCTCCGCCGAGAATGGCGTTCCGGAAGCAGCTATCGGATAGAGACCGGTTGTGTGGTCGACAAAATAGGTGTCAAAGCCGGATTCCTTGATTTCCTTGGGAGTGAGGTTCTTAGTCAGCTGGTAGATGATGGCGCAGATCATTTCCATATGACCAAGTTCTTCTGTGCCGATATCATTTAGTATAGCCTTGACCTCGGGGCAGGGTGCGGTGTATCTCTGGGAGAGGTAACGCATCGAGGCGTTGAGCTCACCATCGGGTCCTCCGAACTGGGAAATGATTATTTTCGCCGCCGCAGGGTCGGGGTTCGCTATCTTGACGGGATATTGCAGTTTCTTCTCATATTGCCACATATCTCATACCTCCTCGTTTGCTGAAAGTTCCCAAGGCCATGGAGCCTTGACCCACTGCCAGCATTCGTTGTTTGCGTCTGAATCGGCAGTCAGAGGTCCATAGGTTGCCTCGTAATCGGTCTTAGCTTCTTCATAAAGCTTCTTGTACTTGTTGTAGTATGCGAGAGCGTCGGCGCAGTTCGGATGAGAGTCGAGGTAGAGCTGAGCTTCCAGGACTGCGAACGAATACTGCTGCACATACTTGAGTGGATTAGTATTGGTCATATCGTTCTCTCCCCTATAAACGGCTTGTCAAGCTCTTCAAAAATGGTGCCTCTCGGCAGTCCGACCTGCGGCTCATAAACCTTTTGCCAGGACTGGTAAGGCACATAGAGCATTCCTATCGGCGTGCTTGCAGGCAGAGACGTAGTCGGCTGTTTGCAGTCAAGAGACGGGCTGTCGGAAGCATCACAGCAATCGGAAGTGCTGAGTATATTAGTAAGTTTCATCTTGTATCTCCTTATTCTTACTTGAAGCCCGCAAAGGCGAGCCTCTGTTTATAGTATGAGACAAGGTGAAATGATGTTACTGAGATGCACTTTTGCAGGCGCAAAAAAGCCGCCCTTGCCAGCCGCCCGGGTGGGCGGTGGAGTCAGGTCGGCATAAACGTGAAGGAGATAGCTTTATTTTGATTGGAGGTACGTTCCGGCACGGGAGCCCCATGCCGGAACATGCGGTGGTATAAGATTAAATTTCTCCTTTTTCTCATGTGTTCTCACTAGTATAGACGCTTTTTTGGTGCCGTTGGTGACAGGATTTTTGAAGAAAAAGCGCAACTTTGTATATCTCGACAAATTTCAAGCTTTCTAAGGCTCAGAAATTATGCATTATATCCATCTTATCTATAACGATCGCTGAAATACAGGCAGATATTCGTAGAATCCTCGGGAACGACATATATCACTCTAATACTCAGGGATGAGTCATCCGAAGTATAGTGATTATATGTGTAAGTAATATCTCCCGATTCCACCTCTACTTCTATAGTGCTTGAATCGGTCTGACTTGTCAAGTGATATACCGTCACAGAATTTGAATCCGTCAGCGATACACTTTCATATATCGGATAACATGCTGTGTAGTTGTCGATGTAGAAAGTATAGCTGTTTGCCTCTTCATCAAAGACATATTTCTCCGTGGTTTTTTCAGAAGATTCATCAGATTCGTCCGAATCAGACGAGTCTGAGCTATTAACCTTGAGATCAATTATGACAAACATATAGCCCTCCGCGGCATCACCGGTGCCGTTGATTACCATATTCTCATCGCCAGACTTCAATTTGCCCTCTATTCCTCCGTCAGCGTTATAAAGGATACCGTCCTTGAAATACAAGCCGTCGGGAAGAGTTGTCGTGTGCTCTATGCTTTCAAAGTCGCAGTCCTCAACATTTGCTGAAATAAGTGCATTGACGTTGACGTTCAGCGTATCGGTTTTGGAGCTCAGAATAGTGGTGGAGCCGGCTGAAGCTTCGGAAATAGTTTCTGCTGTTGCCGAAGCTACTGATGTGGCGGTGGCGACAGCTGAAAGCTCGGTTTCGGTGTCTGATGTTTTGGTTGCAGTTTCAGCGGTTCCGACTGCTCCACAGCCGACGAATGCCGCACAGAGCATGGTTATGCAGAGAACCATTGCTACGGCAGACAGCGGCGTTGCCTTGCGGTATTTCATGATGGCAGTGATTCGCTCCTCGGCTGGTTGCTTGGCGAAAGCTGTTCCCACTGCAAAGCTTCTCCTCCGTTTATCCTCAAGGTCAATGAGAGTAAGCGCGTACTCAGCCCGGCAATCCCCCTCACAATGCTTCAGGAGCGTTTCATCGCACCTGAGCTCAATGTCTCTCGATAAAAACTTATTCATCACCCACACAAGCGGATTGAACCAATGAATGCACACTGCGACACTTGAAATGCCTTTTAAGAGATTATCCAGCTTGCGGATGTGGATGTATTCATGCATGAGAACATACTTGAGTTGCTTCTGATCACTCAGATCCATGCCCATCGGCAACAGAATTACCGGGTGGATTATGCCGTAGGTCAGTGGCGTTGTGGTCTTGTCGCTCAGTTTGATTGTGACGGTGCGTCTCAGCTTATTTGAGCTCTGGAAAGAGGCTATAAAGCCAGATTTCAGATTCTCAGATCTACTGAATCTACGGAAGCTCAGGATATATGAGAGCACAAGAACCGCAGCACAGATAGTCGCACCTGTGAGCCAGACTATTCTGAATACATTGACCTGCCTTGAGGTCTCAGTAACCGCTTCCGATTCGGTCTCATAGCTGTCGAGCACTACGACTTCACTTGAAGCTACGGATTCTGTCTCTGTGTGGGCGACAGCTTCGATGGTGTAACCATCTGAGGCTTCATCCGTGGTGGCTGCAGTCGTTCCAAAGAAGCTCACAGGAACCAAGAGCCTCAGCAGCACCACCGCCCACATCACGATAAAAGCCGTTTTCGGAAGACGGTTCAGAAGTATTGTCCGCAGGAGGAGCACCAACAGTATCAGTACTCCACCCGTCAAAGTCATTTCGAGGAGGATTGCCATGTGTTTGTTTCTCCTTTATTCCCGTCCACTGACGCGCCAGCCGTCGTCGGTGAGGGTCATTATAAGAGTGTACTCCTGTGCAAAGTCGCCGTCAATACCGGGGTTGGTGACTTTGACTTTTGCCGTTCCGTCGGAGTTTTCAAGAACCTCATAGACATAGTCGTCTGTCAGATCATAACCCATGCCACCGTCGGAATAACTGCAGAGCTTGCCATCTACGTTTACATAGATTTCATCGCTGAGGGCATATTCCGCCCATTCTCCGCAATAAATCGAGCGAATGTAGGCTTCCCACTCGTCCCATGTTTCCAAACCGTCTTCACAGGACGGATATACAACTTTGCCCTCATATTCAAGCTGGGCGTTCCAGTCGATGTCTACCGGTTCGGTGTAGAGGTACTTGCCAATCTGGATATCGCCATCTATGAGAGCAACTATCTCCTCGTCGGTGATGGTTGATTCTTCGGTCGCTCCACAGGAGCAGAGGGTTAAAAGCATTGTGAGGCTCAGGAGAATACAAAACAGTTTCTTCATAATGATTCCTTCTTTCTTTTAGTAATCGACACCGATGCGCCAGCCGTTCTCAGTAAGCGAGAAAGTGAAGACGTTGTGGTATTGGCTCTCGCCGGTTGAGCTCGGATTGTCAACGCTGATAAGGGCTCTGCCATCGGTATTTCTCAGGATTTCGTAAGAGTATTCGTCGGTGTAGGGATAATCTCCGTTCGGACTGGCGGTATTACAGCAGTAGACCGCACCGTCTACGCTGATAAAGCCTGCCCATTCCCCGCCGTCTTCATATGCAGCCATTTCTCCGCAGAAAATACCTGAGGCATAGCCCACGACCTCGTCCCAAGTATCGAAATCTTCATCCAGAACACGATAATAAGTTGTTCCAGCTACTACATAACTGTCGGTCTGGTCGACCTCCGGAGCTGAGAACTTTGCAAAGTATACCCACTCGAAATAGTCATCTATAAGCGAGACAATTTCTGTATTGGTGATTTTGTCGGAGACAACGAAGCTGCCGGTAAATGCAAGGGCTACTATGGCTATAATCAGGACTGCGGCTATAGCAATACTGCAAATTGAAGCCGGTTTGAACTTCATTATTGCCGTTACACGCTCCTCCGCTGGCTCTTTTGCAAAGGCTGTACCGAATGCATAACCGCGGCGTTTGTCTTCCAAGTCAATCAGCGTCAAAGCATAATCCGCTCTGCAATCAGTATTACATTGCCTGAGCAGGGCTTCATCACACCTGAGCTCGATATCTCTTGATAGAAATCTGTTCATCACCCACACAAGCGGGTTGAACCAGTGAATGCACACCGCGAGACTGGAAATGCCTTTCAGCAGATTGTCGAGCTTGCGGATGTGGATGTATTCGTGCATGAGGACATACTTGAGCTGCTTCTGGTCAGACAAGTCCATTCCCATCGGCAGTAGAATTACCGGGTGGATTATGCCATAGGTCAGAGGCGTGGTAGTCTTGTCACTCAGTCTGACTGTGACGGTGCGCCTCAGCTTATTTGAGCTCTGGAATGATGATATGAAGTCGCTTTCCAGGTTCTCAGAACGCTTGAATCTGCGGATATTGAGTATGTAGAGTGTGGTGAGAATTATGGCGCAGAGGATTGCTCCTGTGAGCCAGATTATTCTTAGCACGTCTGCCTGGTTGGAGGCTTCTGCTGTGGCGACGACATCCTCGAAAGTGTATGTCTCCTTGACAGCTGTAATGTTCGGGGAAGACTCAGTTTCTTCGGCTAGGATGATGTTATCATAGACTATGGCTTCAGCCTCGGTCGGGCTTAAGAGCTCCACAAAGCTGACCGGCACCAGAAGACGCAACAAAACCACCGCCCACATCACGATAAACGCAGTTTTTGGTAATCGATTCAGGAAAATTGCCCTTATCAGGAGGACGAGAATAATCAGGATTCCTCCCGATAGGGTCATTTCAATGAGGGTCATTATTCCATTTCCGAGACTATGTCACGGAGCTTCGCGATCTGCTCATCGCTTAAGGTGTCCTTGCCTAAGAGAGCTGCAAAGAGGCTGTTCTTCGAGCCGTCATAAAGCTTGTTGACGAGATCCTGGGTCATGTCAGTCTGGGCTTCCTCCTGGGAAACCTTGGCGTGGCAGATGAACTTAGGATTCTGCCTCTCAATGGCACCCTTTTCAATGCACTTGTGAATGATGGTGTAGGTAGTGTTGATATGCCAGCCGGTGGATTCCGCCAAAACATCAGCAATGTGAGTTGCGGGGCAGTCGCCATCATGCCAGATAACATTCATAACCTTGAGTTCTGCATCTGTAAATCTAACCATTGTAAATTCCTCCAGAAAAGAAAGATTCTATAAGTATAGTGATCACTATGCTTACATTCTACACCATTTCAAAGCGTTTGTCAATACTAAAATCTAAGAATCTGCTAAAAATTTTTCGGTTTTCCCGGAACAAAAACAAGCCCGGCAGCTTGCGGGCTTGATCCAGCGTAAATTCAGCGGAGCATCTGCTCGATTGCATCGGTGATGATGCAGGAGGTACTGTCCACGCCGACAATAACATGTTCCATAAGGGTTACACCCTCCTGCTTGAGCCGGGCTTTCAGCTGCAAGGTGGAGGCACGGTCGAGATTTGACGGCTCGGAGCCCTCTATCGGGTGATTGTGACCAAGGGCGCAGACATTACAGCCGGAATCGCGGACAAATTTCAGCACATTCTCAAGGCTGAACGCAACTGTGGTCTCGGTGCCCTCTCCCAGAAGATAGGCACGTTTTAAGTACATGTCCTTGTCAAAGCAGACAAGCCACGCCTGCTCTATCGGACACCGGGAAAGCTTGTCAGTGAAGTATTTGCAAAGATCCTCCGGAGAATTATATCTCATTTCCTCGGGAGTCTGATACTGGCGCAGCTCATCCTCAGCAAGACGCTCATAAAGCTGGTGAACAAAATTGAGGAACAATACTGCACTGTCCCCGAAGCCGTTGACCGTTTTCAGCTCCTCAGGGGTTGCTGAAAGTACAGCCCGGAGGCTTCCGAATGTATCTACAAGGCGACATGCAAGCGGATAGGTGTCAGACCTGGGAATTACATAGAATAAAAGCATTTCTAGTGCTCTCGCGTCGGTAAGGGCGGTTATGCCGTCGGATGCGAAGATGTCCTTGAGTCTCCCACGATGCCCTGCGTGAATATTTTCTGCCATTTTTGAATCCCCTTACTTATTGATACCTTTTATTATAAAGCATTTACAGCTTTTTGTCTACTATTTTTTCTTTTCGACTATTGAAAGACCGGAAACATTGTTGTATAATAATCTCAACACAAAATGATACGGAGGAGTTTCTTTATGCATACATTTATTAACGAAGATTTCATGCTACATTCTGCAATGGCGAAGCATCTTTACCACAGCTACGCTGAAAGCATGCCCATCATCGACTACCACTGCCACATCAGCCCGAAAGAGATTTACGAGGACAAGCGGTTTGACAGCATAACCGAGATATGGCTCGGTGGAGACCACTATAAGTGGAGAATGATTCGTTCCAACGGCACTCCTGAAAATGAGATCACCGGCGATGCGGATGATTACACAAAGTTCTTAAGATTTGCTGAAGCTCTTCCAAAGGCTATTGGGAACCCTATGTATCACTGGACTCATCTTGAGCTGAAGAGATATTTCGGCTATGACGGAATCCTGAATGCCGATACCGCCGAAGAGGTCTATAAGCTCTGCAATGAGAAGCTTAAGGAGCCGGAAATGAGTGCAAGAGGTATTATTTCCCGCTCAAATGTAAAGATGATCGGCACCACAGATGACCCGATTGACAGCCTTGAGTGGCATGAGAAGATTGCGGCAGACAAGAGTTTTGAAACCAGAGTCTGCCCGTCGTTCAGACCTGACAAAGCTGTGAACATCGAGAAAGCTGGATTCTACGAATATATCCATGCGCTCAGTGATGCTTCCGGAGTTGATATCAAGTCTGCTGATGACGTAAAGAAAGCTCTGGGGCTGAGGCTTGATCACTTTATCGCTCACGGTTGCCTGGCTACCGACCACGGTATTGACTATATGGTCTACTCCCCTGCTTCGGATGATGAGGTTGAGGCGGTCTTCCAGAAAGTCATGAACGGAGGAAAGGCAACTATGGAAGAGGCAGACAAGTATAAGACTGCCATACTTCTTTATCTTGGTGAGCAGTATGCCGAGAAGAATATCGTCATGCAGCTCCACTTCGGCGTTCAGAGAAGCGCGAACACCCGCCTCTTCAACTCCATCGGTGCAGACACTGGATTTGACTGCATCCTGACCAAGGACAATTCAAAAGAGCTTGCAGGCTTCCTCAACGCTCTTGACATTAAGAACAAGCTTCCGAAGACTATTGTCTATTCCCTCAACCCGGGCGACAACGCTATGATTGACACCATCATCGGCAGCTTCCAGGGAACTGAAGCTATGGGAAAGATTCAGCACGGTGCGGCATGGTGGTTCCAGGATTCAAAGGTGGGAATGGATGCCCATATGCGCTCTCTCGCGAGCCTTTCACTCCTTGGCAACTTTGTTGGAATGCTCACCGATTCGAGAAGCTTCCTCTCCTATACGCGCCATGAATATTTCAGAAGAATCCTTTGCGACATAGTCGGTGATTGGGTCGAAAGCGGAGAGTACCCGGATGATGAGAAAGCTCTCAAGGATATCATCGAGGGTATCAGCTATAATAATGCTGCCAGATACTTTGGGATGATGTAATTTTGGCAGAATCGGCACTTGAAAGTGACGACTTATTATGATATAATACGCTTTGACTTAAATCCGCAAGGAGGGAACATTTACATTATGAAGGACACAGAAAATTTCAAGTATGAGGAATGGAACGAACAGGTAGCGAAATATGGGATTGTCGCTTACACCAGCGACAATGTCAAGACCTCCGGACATCTTCACAGTCAGGTTGAGCTTGACATAGTCGAAAGCGGCGAGGTCATGTTCATGGTTGACGGAAGAGAGCTCACTGTCAGCACAGGCGGAGGAGTTCTGATATGTCCGCACACAATTCATTCGATGCACTACACCATTCCCGGCTCGACCAGCACATTCATATTCGGAACAGATTTCTTACTCGATTTCATGTCATTCTTTGAAAGCACGAAAACTCCATTTGTAATTCTGGACAGGGACAGATGCCCGGAATTTGCGCAGGCTCAGATTCCGTTTCTTATCGAATTTTCGCACAAGTACAACGTCGGAAAGACTGTTGTGAAAGGGCTTTTGTCGGTTCTTCTTTCCGGAATGATGCCCGCCTATTCAGGCGGAGAGTTTGAGGAAAGAGAAGACAGGCTCTCAAGCTACCAGGTATGCAGGAAATTACTCGCCTATGTCGATGACAACATCACCTCTGATTTGTCTCTTAAGAGCATAGCGAGTGCTTTGAACATCGTCCCCTGCTACGTTTCAAGCGTATTCTCAAAGAACTTCAACATGACTCTCAACCACTACATAGGCACCAAGAGAATTGCCATGGCAAAAACTATGCTTATAAGCACACTCAAGCCGATGTCTGAGATTGCATACGAATGCGGATTTTCGAGTGTACGGAGCTTCAACAGGCGATTCAAGGAGCTTGAGGGGATGCCGCCGACTCAGTATCGCGAATCGTTCATGAATCCTGCAAAAAGTGTGAAAACGGTCAAGGACGAAAGCACAGCCGACTGACCACCCCGAAAAACTATAAAAGCAAAGCAGCCCTGAAATGGACTGCCTTGCTTTCTCTTTTGAACGGGGAAACACCAAAATATATAAGTTGAATTCCTTGTAAATGTGACGACCACAGAGCATTTTCACCTGTTGCCGTCCTGACAATACCAATTTATCACTTTTGAATCCGCTGCGCAAGCTGATTCTTTAGTACTGCAAGCCAAAAATTCATCAAAATACAGAGGTAAAAAGTATGCTTTGCTCTCTTGAAAAAATCTGGAAATATTTTAACGGTGAGCCGCTGTTACGTGATATAAACTTCACTATAAACGAGGGCGAGAGGATAGGTCTTGTCGGCAGGAACGGCTGCGGAAAGACTACTCTTCTTTCTATCATCACAGGTCACCTGGGCTATGACCCGTCCCCTGAAAACGAGGGCAGGCTCAGCTTTTCCGGGAACTGCCGTATAGGGTATCTTGAACAGGGTGTCGGGCTTTCGGCAGAATGTTCAGTTGCTGAAGAAATGAGAAAGCCATTTTATGAACTTGACAGAGAGCATGAAAGAATGGCTGAGCTTGAGGAGGCACTTTCGGGAAACCTTTCTGAAAGCGAGCGTGAAAAAGCCGAAGCTGAGTATTCGCAAATCAGCACACACTTTGAGAACAACGAGGGCTACCTTATCGACGTGAAAATAAAGACTGTCCTGAACGGCATGGGATTTTCGGGGCTGGATTTGTCAAGGTCTGTAAATTCCCTTTCGGGTGGCGAGAGGACAAGGCTGTCGCTGGCGAAGCTGCTTCTTGAGTCACCGTCGCTTCTTATACTCGATGAGCCGACAAACCATCTGGATCTTGACACCATGACATGGCTTGAGGACTACCTGCTTGACTACAAGGGAGCGATATTGGTTGTATCTCATAACAGGTACTTCTTAGATAAGGTCTGCACGAGAATCTGCGAAATTGAGGATGGCAGGTTTAAGTCATACAGCGGAAACTACAGCTTCTACGTAAAACAGAAGCGTGAGGACAACCTGAGGCAGGAAAAGCTCTACGAAGCTGAGCAGGAGAAGATAAAGGAGCTCCAGTTCTTCATCGACAAGAACAGAGTCAGTGCAGCAAGTGCTAAAGCGGCAAAGTCAAAACAGCACATGCTTGACAGGATTGTGGACAACGCAGTTGAGAAACCGAAAATGTATGAAAAATCAGCAAAGATCCGGCTTGAATACGATATTGAACCGCCTAAGGAGGTTTTCTCGGCTGAGAATGTGGATATTTCGGCTGGCGGGAAAGTGCTTCTTGAAAGCTTTTCTCTTAACATGAGACGCGGCGACAAGGTCGGCATCATCGGTAAGAACGGAACGGGAAAGACCACAATCTTAAAGACCATTCAGGGCATCAACCCACACTCGAAAGGCAGAATCAACTGGGCTCAGAATGTAAAGCTCGCCTATTACGACCAGAAAAATGAGTATCTGAACCCGAACAACACAGTTATAGAAGAGATTCACCGCAGATACCCGAGAATGACTGACTATGAGGTGAGAAGCGTCCTGGGAAGCGTTCTTCTGACGGGTGAAAACGTCTTCAAGGAGGTCGGAGTTATCAGTGGTGGCGAAAAGACAAAGCTGAGTTTTGCACTGATGTCGCTCAAGCGAGGGAACTTCCTGATACTCGACGAGCCGACCAATCACCTTGATATCTCCACAAAAGAGGTTCTCGAGGACGCTCTGAAAGAATACACCGGAACGATACTGTTTGTTTCCCATGACAGGTATCTCTTAAACAAAATTGCCGACAGGATTGTAGAAATCAGGGACGGCAAGGCTTATGAATACAAGGGAAACTATGACGATTATCTTAAAGCCAGAGAGCTCGAAAAGGCTGAAGAGCTAAAAGCTGCTGTCCCCTCGCCTGCCCAGCCGGAGAAGAAGCAATACCGCACCAAATCCCAGCGTGCCGAGGACGTCAGAAGAAAGCAGGAAATCCAGGAGCTTGAGAAACAAATCGCAAATCTTGAGCAGGAAATCAAGGATACGGAGGAGCTTATTTGCCAGCCTGAAATTGCCTCGGACTATCAGAAAATGGACGAACTGTGCCGGGGTCTTGATGAAAGGAAAAACGAGCTGAATGAGCTCATGGACAAATGGCTTGAAATGCAGGAATGAGAGAATGAAATATTTTCACATTTTATTTGTGTCCTACGCAATTTATAAAATGGCTTGACTGCGGGATTTTCAAAACTTTTTTCTCAAAAATCGCTCGAAATTATATTGACTTTTGTCGAAAATAGTGATATCCTTATGGTACGTAAAAAATATGAATAGCAAATTGCATATGGAGGTGTCATCATTGCAGGAATTTTATTTTGCACTTTTGGGTGACGAGGTGAATCTGCCGCTGTACGTAACTGGTGTCGGGTCTACTGACCCGGAAAGACATTGTGTAAGACCAACCGGTCACGTTTACAATCAGGTAATATATACAGCTAAGGGTGAGGGAGTTCTCACAATTGACGGAGAGGAATATAAGATTCCCGAAAACTCCGGATTCTTCCTCCCTGCTCACTATCCGCATGATTATCTTGCAAAGGAGGGCGTTGAGTGGGAGACTCACTGGGTTTCTTTCTCAGGTGCCGCATGTGAGCCTATCCTGGAGAGCCTTGGTCTTTCAAAGCCTGTTGTATTCAGGACAGCGGATCTCTCATCGATCGAAAGAATCTGGGAGAAGATGCTGAGAACCATTCATTCGACGAAGATTCATTCGGGTCATCACAATTCCTCTTTGATTTATTCGTTCCTTATCGAGCTCAACAAGGTTATCTCCTGCCCCGTTTCTCCTAGAGAGAATCATCGCATGGATCAGATCAAGCTCATCATGGACTACATTGACCAGAATTATATGAAAGACATCACGCTTAACGACATGGCTAAGGTTGTCAATCTTTCGCCGCAGTATATCTGCCGTATCTTCAGAGAAACTCTGAATATGAGACCGTTTGAGCATCTGACAAAAAAGAGAATCTTTGAGGCAAAGAATCTTCTCATGGACACGAAGCTTTCCATCAACAGCATTTCAAAGGCTGTCGGCTACAACGATTGCAGCTACTTCTGCGCCGTCTTCAAGAGACAGGAGAAGATTTCGCCTGCCGAGTATCGTTACCTCTATGCTGATAAGAACACCGGCAAGAGTACAACAGACCAAGATCCTGATAACAAGAGGATTCCGCCGGATACACTCTGACTTTAAACTGAACACAAAAATCCCGTGCTACTTAGGTAACACGGGATTTTATTATGCTTGTATGAGTCAGTGAACAACGTCTTCGTCATAGACCGATGCTTCGGGCATATCCCAAGCGTGATGATCGGTGTGAAGAAGATGGTGGGACTTTTCTCCGCAGGGCTCGCCGAGGTAATCAGCGTAGATTGCCTTGATTTCGGGGTTCTCGTGGGAGAATCTAAGAGTATTGGCACTGTCGTAGTTATAGAGAACCTGTCCACGGTCAGCGGCGCGCTCTTCGTTATAGTGGATCGGCTGTCCGCCTCCTCCAACGCATCCTCCAGGACATGCCATGACTTCGACGAACTGATATTCAACCTCGCCGCGTCTGATTGCACGGATAAGTCTGCGGGCATTTCCGAGACCGTTTACGACTGCCGCCTTGACGGTGATTCCGGCTACATTATACTCAGCCTCAATCCATGGCTTGTCGCTGCCTAAGGCACGTACTGCCTTGAATGTCTCGTCGGCATCCGGATTCTCGCCTGTTAGGACATAGTAGCAGGTTCTGAGTGCGGCTTCCATAACGCCGCCGGTTGTTCCGAAGATGACTGCGGCACCGGTTCCTGTGCCCAAAGGCGAATCGAAATCTTCTTCAGGCAAAGCTGCAACATCAATCTGGTCAGCCTTGATCATGCGGCACATTTCACGGGTTGTAAGCGAGAAATCAACGTCCTTGCATCCCTCTGCGGCATCATTGATGCTCGGGATGTCGAGCTCAGCTTTCTTGGCTGTGCAGGGCATGATTGAGACGCAAACGATATTTTCGGGATCTACACCTATCTTCTCAGCGAAGTAGGACTTGGTGACTGCTCCGAACATCTGTTGGGGAGACTTGGCGGTTGAAAGCTGGTCGACCATGTCGGGGTACTGGCTCTTTAAGAACCTGACCCAACCTGGACAGCAGGATGTGAACATCGGGAACTTCTTGCCCTCCGGATGCTTCATTCTCTCAAGGAACTCGGTTCCCTCCTCCATGATGGTGAGGTCGGCGGAGAAATTGGTGTCGAATACATAGTTAAATCCGACGCGTCTTAATGCTGCGGCGAGACGCTTTTCAGTTGCGACCTCGGGAGAAAGCCCGAATTCCTCGCCCCAGGCGGCTCTTACAGCAGGTGCAACCTGGACAACGGTGATCTTGTCCTTGTCGTTCATGACGCCGTTTACGCCTATTATGGCTTCCGTGTCGTCACGGGTGTGAAGAGCATTTGTCGGGCAGTGGGTTATGCACTGACCACAGAATGCGCAGTCGGCATTTTCAAGACTGCGGTGATTGGAAACTCCGACGGTTGTGTGTGCACCGGTTCCGACCATATCCCAGATTCCCAATGACTGTACTTTCTGGCAGACGGAAACGCAGCGATAGCACTTAATACACTTGCTCTCATCGCGGATGATGGGGAGCTTGTCATTCCACTTATCCTCTGGATATTCGGTCTTGAAGCTCAGGGTGTCGCTGATTCTGAGTGTTGAAGCAACTTTCTGGAGCTGGCAGGTGCCGTTGCGGAAGCAGGACGGACAGTTAACCCTGTGCTGTGAAAGAAGAAGCTCGATATTTGTCTTTCTTGCCTCTCTTACTCTTGCAGTGTCTGTGTGGATAACCATGCCCTCGCTGACGACATTGTCGCAGGCGGTTACCAGGCGGTCGATTCCCTCAACCTCAACTATGCAGGCACGGCAGGCTCCTATTTCATTTATACCCTTGAGGAAGCAGAGAGTAGGGATATTTATGCCGGCCACTTTAGCGGCATCGAGTATTGACGTTCCCTCTTCAACCTGAACGGGGGTGTTGTTTATTGTTACGTTTACCACTGTTTCTTCCTCCCTCCCTTGAAGATTCCGCAACCGAAGTGATCGCATCTTAAGCATCTTGATGCTTCCTGGCAGGATTCCTTTTCGGTCATCTTGATTTCCATCAGCTCGAAGTCGTTTCTGCGCTCACCCGGCTCACGCTCGGACATATTGATTTTTCCGCAGTATGGACGGTCAGTCAGATTCGGGTCGGGAATTTCAACATCGGTGGTGATTGTGTGATTATAGCCTAAGTAATAGTCGATATTTGCAGCGGCAACCTTTCCGGCGGCGATAGCTCTTATCGCAGTCTTGGGTCCGGTTACGCAGTCGCCTCCGGCAAATACACCGGGAGCATTCTCGACTTCTGTCCAGTCGTCGCCCTTGATAACGCCTCTTACAACCGGGATTCCGGAGGATTCGAGCTTGTAGAAGTCGATTCCCTGTCCGATTGCAACAAGTACTACGTCGCAGGGGATCCTCTTGTCAGGAAGTCCGGACGGCGACGGATTCATTCTTCCGTTCTTTATGAGACCAGGCATATAAGGAGTAGCCCAGAGAGCCGCAACCTTGCCATTTTCGTCTGTTTCTATCTTGAGGGGTGCGTGGAGATCAACCATGATTGCGCCCTCGGCGATTGCACCGTCGACCTCTTCAGGAAGAGCGGTCATGTCCTCCTTACGGCGACGATAGACGATTGAAACGCTTTCGGCACCGCATCTGATTGCAGAACGTGTGCAGTCCATGGCGACATTGCCGCCACCGATTACGCAGACTTTCTTTCCGCTGAGGTCGGGGATATTTCCATCACCGATTCCGCCAAGGAACGAAACCGCAGACCAGACGCCCTCGGCATCCTCGCCCTCGATTCCGACCTTTTTGTCGGCGTGTGCGCCGATTGCGATATATACGGCGTCGTACTCCTCGCGGAGCTTTTCCATTGTATATTCGCCCTCGCCAACCTTGGTATTGAGTTTAACCTCAACGCCGGTGGAGAGGATGCAGTCGATATCACTTTGTAACCTCTCACGGGGAAGTCTGTAGGCAGGGATGCCATAGATAAGCATTCCGCCGAGCTTCGAGTGAGCCTCAAAAACGGTGCACTGGTGACCCATGAGTTGCAGGTAGTATGCACATGAAAGACCGGATGGTCCTCCGCCGACTATCGCTACACGCTTGCCTGTTGACGGTGCGCATTCTGGTGCAGGAACTACTCCTGCTCCCTCTACTGCGGCACGCTTGAGACCTCTGATATTGACAGGTGCATCGAGAAGAGTTCTTCTACATCTTGTCTCGCAAGGGTGCTCACAGATAAGAGCGCAAGCGGTCGGGAACGGGTTGTCTTTTCTGATGAGCTTGACGGCATCGGCATATCTTCCCTCACCAACGAGAGCAATATAACCGGGGATGTCGACGCCTGCGGGGCAGTTGCCGACGCAAGGGATACTCATCGGGGTTCCAGCGAAGCAGTGATGCTTTTCAATATGGGATATGTAGTCCTCACGGAAGCCGTCGAGCCCCTTTAACACCATCTTTGCCGCCTCGAATCCGATGGCACAGTCAGCCGATTCGGCTATTACGTGCGCCAGTTTCTCGATCTTAGAAAGAGTTGTATCGTCTCCTCTTCCGTTAAGAACGTCTTCTAATAAATTACCCAGCTGTGCAAGTCCCACTCTGCATGGAACGCACTTGCCACATGTCTGGGCATGACACATTCTTAGAAAAGCCAGAGTCAGGTCGACAGGGCAAACGTCGGAAGAGCTTGCGGCAATACGCCGCTCCATATCCTTGTAAATACCCTCGACAACCGTCTCAGCCCGGCTTTCGGTCATCAGTGCAAGTCTAGACAAGCTATCACGCTTCCTTTCATACAAACATTTCGACAAATATTATAACACGGTTTCAAGTAAAATTCAAGCAGAAGCGGAGGCTAACTGTAGATTTTTAAAAATTTTATTCTGATACCATTGAAACTTTTTGCCCAAAATCTGACACTATTAGTATGACGGCTGTTTTTTATCAGTCGAGCGAAAATTGAAAGGAGTTCATTTTTATGAAAAAAGCAGTACTTATTAAGTCTAGTTCGTCCAGATCGCAAACTCATCCGGGTACTTCTCACCATTAGCTATCCCGAATGATGTGTGATTAGCCCCCTTACAAACAGGTTTTTGGGCAATTTACAATCGATGTAAGTTGCCATTTCGGGAAACTATGTTTGAAAGGACTAATTCAAAATGAAATTTTTTAACGAACTCAGAAAAACTATCAACCTCACCCGCTACGCCCTTGTTGATATCATCGGCGGTCTGAGAGCCCTGCCCTATATCATGCTGACGCTTCTCAAGTCGGTCGTAAATGCGGCAGCCCTCGTTTCCTACACCCTCCTCCCCGGCTTCATCATCAACTACCTGATGGCAGGAGAAATCAGAACCGTGGTCATTCTGGCGGTAACCTTAGTGGCAACACCGTTTGTGCAGAATTCGTCCAATTCGCTGATTAATATTATTTTTGGTAAGAAACAGCTTAGGCTTTCTACTGAAGTTCATGCGGAGTTTCACAACTACACCAGCCACATGGACTACGAATATTTCGAATCGCCGAACGTTCTTGACATGAAAGAACGCGCTACGAGAGTATGCGATTCCGTTTTCGGAGTAGTAGATTGCCTCAATTCGATTCTTTCATCTATTATCAGCTTTGTTGTAATTCTGTCGGTTGTCGCTTACATAAACCCGCTCATGGTCGTATTCATTCTCTTTATAGTTCTTCTGAACTCAATTCTCACAAAGAGACTGAACGTCAAGAATCATGAGATAGGTATGAAGCAGGACAATTACTGGAGAATATACTGGGGCGCAACTTTCCAGATGGAGAACCCGCAATATGCCAAAGAGATCAGAGTCTATGACATCAGTGGAATGTTACTCGATAACTTCCGCAAGGTCATGAAAAAGGGCAACGAACTTGCTCACAAGAGAACGATTGAGAGCAACAAGACCTACTTCTTCCAGGCGATTGTCAACATCGTCAAGGACGGAGTTATCTATGGCTATTCGATAATCTCGGTACTCCTGGGCAGGATGGCAATAGGAACCATGTCCATCTATATCAGTGCGGCGAACCAGTTCTCAAGCAACATCGGAAGCATTGTGAACGCTTACTTAAGCCTGTCTAGACTTTGCATGGAGGTTGAAGAATACAAGAAGTTCTTTGAGCTTCCGCAGAAACAGCAGTCCTCCGGCACCCGCAAGCCTAACTTCGGGAAGAACTCAACCATCGAGTTCCGGAACGTCTCGTTCAAATACCCTGGAAGTGAAAACTATGCTCTTAAGAACATGAATCTCACCATCCGCGGCGACGAGAGACTCTGCATCGTCGGAGAGAACGGCTCGGGCAAGTCGACATTCATCAAGCTTCTTTCGAGGCTCTACTTCCCCACCGAGGGCGAAATCCTCCTCGATGGCGTGAACATCAACGAGTATGACTATAGGGAGTATCAGAACATGTTCTCGGCAGCGTTCCAGGATTTCGAGAAGTTCTATCTGCCGCTCTCGAAGAATATCGCACTCGACAAAGATGTTGATGAAGCAAAGCTTGACAACGTCTGCGAAAGAATCGGGCTTACCGATTTTGTCAAAAAGCTTCCGCACGGCTACGATTCAGCTATTGATAAGTGGACTGATGAGGACGGAGTGAGCCCCTCGGGCGGCGAGCTCCAGAGAATCTCGATTGCAAGGGCTGTTTACAGCGACAGGGATATCTATATCCTTGATGAGCCTACTGCCGCGCTTGACCCGAATGCGGAATATGAGATTTACACCCAGTTCCACAACATCATAACCGACAAGTGCGCTGTTCTTATCACTCACAGACTTTCGGCTGTGCAGCTGGCTGATAAGGTTGCCGTGTTCCAGGACGGTCATGTAGAAGAGTACGGCACGCACGATGAGCTCTATGCTAAAAAGGGCATCTATACTGAGATGTTTGATAAGCAGGCTGAGTTCTATAGGAAATAAATCTTGACATAGCGAAAACTATGTGATATAATCGCCTCGTATTTGTATCATTTGAGACAAAAACGGGGTGATTTTTTTGACTGGAAAGAAGATGGCGGAAATCTTAGGGGCTACTTTTCTTTTTAAAGAAGTTCCGACGGAGGAGATTCTTGAAATCATCCGGGAGTTTTCATGTGAGGAGAAGTCATACTTGAAAGGCGAAGTTATCTTTTCGCCGGAAAAATTTCAACGGGTTCTCGGGGTTGTTCTTTCCGGAAGAATTGCTGTTACAAAGGGCAGGCTTTCGGTGAGTGAGCTGTCAACAGGTTCTCTTTTCGGGGCGGCGGCACTTTTTAACAATGAGCCGGAATATGCCTCTACTCTCACAGCTAAGACTTCCGCTACTGTCATCTATTTCAGCCAGGAAGCAATCCTTACGCTTATCAACCGGGACGAGAGAATCAGGATGAACTATATCCGGTATCTTTCGGCGAGGATCCGGTTCCTTTCAGAAAAGGTCGACACCTTGGGAGAAATCAGCAGCGAAAAACGGCTTGCGAGATTTCTACTTAAGAATGCCGACGATAAGGGGCAGGTTCTCGGCTGCAACTTTTCCGAAATTGCCGGAAGACTTGGAATCGGGCGGGCTTCGCTATACCGGGAGCTCACAAAGCTTGAGGAAGCGGGAGTCATCCGAAAAGACCGTAACGGCGTTGAAATACTCAAGCCCTCGGAATTGTCTCGTGAATAAAGAAAGGAAATTATCATGTCTAAACTCAAAAGAATTATCGCACTTATAACCGCGCTTATGCTTGCTCTCGCCCTTTGCGGGTGCTCAAGTGAGGAAGTCGGAACGGAAATCAATATCGCCGTGCTTTCTGGTCCCACCGGAATCGGGGCTGTCTACCTGATGGAAGCCAACGATAACGGTGAGACCACCAATTCATATAACTTCACCGTCAGCTCGGTTAATGACGATGTTGTAGCCGGTCTCACAAGCGGAGAATACGACATTGCGGCGGTTGCAACCAATGTTGCTGCGAACTTATACAACAAGACTGACGGAGCGATTCAGATCTGTGCCTTGAACACCTACGGCGTTCTCTATATCCTCGAAAATGGCGACTCTATTCAGAGTGTCGAAGACTTAAGAGGCAAGACAATCTATGCCACCGGTCAGGGCGCGAACCCGGAATATGTTCTCGACTATGTTCTCACCCAGAACGGCATCGACCCGGAGAACGACGTCACCATCGAGTTTATGGATTCCAGTGCTCTTGTTACTTTGATGGCGTCCGGTGAGGCAGAAGTCTGCATGCTCCCCGTTCCGGCTGTTACCAACGTTATGATCCAGAATTCTGACATAAGAATTGCCCTTGACATGACCGAGGAGTGGAACAACGTAACCGACGAGGGTCAGCTCACTATGGGCTGTGTTGTCGTCAGAACTGAGTTTGCGGAAGAGAATCCGGAAGCGGTTGAAGCGTTCCTTGAGGAGTATGCCGAGTCTATTGAGAATGTTCAGGCGAATGTTGAGCACGCGGCTGAGCTCTGCGAGACATATGAAATCGTTGCAAAGTCGGCTGTTGCTCTGAAAGCCATTCCAGACTGCAACCTGTGTTGCATAACTGGCGACGAAATCAGGACTACTATTGAGCCTTACTACACCGTACTTTACAACGCCAATGCCTCGTCTATAGGCGGAGTTATCCCAGATGAAGACTTCTACTTTGCGAAATAATTGGGTTTTAAGAATACTCCTCCCGACTGTATTCTGGCTTGCAATCTGGCAGATTGCGGCTACAATTGTCGGGCAGGAGCTTCTTATTCCAACGCCGGTTGCGGTACTCAAAAGATTCTGTGAGCTGGTTGTGACGACTGACTTCTGGATTGCTGCAGGGATGAGCTTGCTAAGAATTTTTGTGGGAGCTTTTCTTGGAGGGCTCTTAGGAATAATCCTGGCAGCTACTACTTGCCGGTTCTCAGTTGTCGATATGATAGTCTCCCCTGCCCTGAGAGTTATTCGGGCTATTCCGGTTGCCAGCTTTATAATCCTGGTTCTTCTCTGGATAAGAAAAGGTGCGGTTCCGGCTGTTATTTCCGGGCTGATGGTCATGCCGGTCATGTGGGAAAGCGTGTCGGTCGGAATTGAATCTGTCGATCGGGAGCTACTTGAAATGGCAGACTGTTATGATATGGGCTGGCTTGCGAAAATAAGGCGGATATATATGCCGTCTGTAAAGCCGAATCTCATAGGAGGAATCAGAAACTGCGTCGGGCTTGCGTGGAAATCGGGAGTTGCGGCGGAAGTACTTTGTCTTCCAAAGAACGCTGTAGGGTCGCAGGTTTATTACTCAAAGATTTACCTTGAGACGCCATCGCTTTTTGCCTGGACGATTACGGTTGTGATTCTGTCGCTGGTACTCGAAAAGCTCATTTTTCTCATTTTGAGAGACAGGAAAGCTGGTGACAGTCTTGAAAATTGAGAATATCACGTTCTGTTATGGCGAGAAAGTGGTTTTCGAGAACTTCTCACTCGACTTGCCTGATGATGGCATAATTGCAATTTCGGGTGAGTCAGGATGCGGGAAGACAACACTTCTCAGGCTTATTGCCGGGCTCGAAAAGCCACAGTCTGGAAGCATCGAATCGCCAGGAAGCATAGCTTTCATGTTTCAGGAGAACAGGCTTCTCCCCTCCCTTGATGTTTCAGGACAGCTTGAGGCAGTTCTGTCTAAGGGCACAGATATCACTAAGTATCTTAAGTCTGTTGAGCTTGAGGATGAAACGCACACTCAGATAGAAAAGCTATCAGGTGGCATGAAGCGAAGAGTTTCGCTGGCTAGGTGCCTTGCGTTTGCAGAGGTTTGCCATAAGTCACTGATATTACTTGATGAGCCTTTTACCGGGATTGATTCTGAAAGAGTCATGAGAATCATGGAGTTCATAAGAGCTCTTAAAATTCCGGTTATCTATTCGGCACATGATAAAGAAGCCTTGGAACTTGCAGATATAAAAATAGCAGTCCGCAATTAGCGAACTGCTATTTCTTTTTAGGATCACAGTACTATCGAATTGATGGTCTCAATCAGATCTACAACTGATGAACGGGTTACCAGGGAGGTGGGCTCGCCGTTTATCACTGCTAAGCAGTAGGTGCCATCGTAACGGTAGAGCTCTACTGTCACTTCGGGGTAGTTTTCGTTGTCGAGATATGCTGTGAAGCTGAGTTCAAGCTTGCCGTCGGCTTCCTCGGAAGTATAACTCTCAGCTGTTACTGCGTCGATGGCGGATTCGATGTCATCGATATCCACTTCAACACGGTAGTTCGATATATCGTCGTCTTCGTCCAGGCTATCAGCGTCTATAGCTTCGCCGTCATAGTAGTAATAATAGACGAGGTCGGATTCTTCATCATCGGGGTCACTAAGCTCGGAATAGATGGTGTAGGTGGCGTCCTCGATGGTGAAGTCGAGCTGATAGATGCTGGAATAATCGGCTGTCAGTACTTCCTCGTGTCTTAAGTCGTCATATGAGCAAGCGATGAGATAATTGTATCTGTTAGAAGCGAGCTCATAGATGATCTGGGAGTCGTTTACTCTCACATAGAGGCTTAAGCTTGAGATATCGACCTCTTCCCCGTCTTCGAGCTCTTCCTGAGCCTCAGCCAGTTCATCCTGGTTGACGCCTATCGTCAGGGTTACCGTTTCAGTTGTAGTAACCTCCTCGCCGTCATCGTCGGTTTCGGTGACCGGATATGTCGCAGTTATCGTGAGAACCGGGTCGTTCATGCCATAGAGCTTAAGCTCGTCTTCAGTGGCATTATAAGTCACATAGGTGCTGAGTCCTGTGTTTCTGATATAACCGATATAGGTTTCGACGTTGTCGGTGTCAAGAGGCAGGTCGCTGTCTGAGACGAAATAGGTATCTTCCGAACAATAGGTGTTTGCACTATCTTCCTCATAGTAGATTGAGTAGCTCTCGACGCCAGTGAAGACTATTTCGGTAGCCTCGGTGAAGCTATAAATAGTGTCATCCTCAATCATGTCGCTGAGTTCAACGTCGTAGGTGTCATAAGGATCAACAACTGCTAAGTAGACATTGCCGTCGCCTATCGAGACATAGCGTTCGCTGTCCAGGGTTGAGAAGTTGCCAAGGGTTATTTCATAGCTCGTCTCATCATCAAGAGTGATTGAGATAGTCATGACGGGGTCATCAAGACCATACTGCGAGTAGTCATCGACCTCTTCTATGATGAAGTCGGCTTCGTATTCTTCAAATATGCTTAAGAGATTCTCGATTTCAGAGGTACTTGTCGGGAAGCCGGAATCATCGTCATAAATCCAGGACTCTGTTTCAGAATCATAGGTGAAGCCGAGGGCTGTGTCGTCAACTTCCCAGGATACGGAAGCTACACTGTCGGTTGAAATTGCTAAAACTATTTCGTTACTGTTCTGGATCTGCTCCTGCTTTTCCTGATAAAGAGAAACCAGAAATGTTGCAATGCAGAGGACAACCAGAACTACCAGCAAAACTACTATTCTTCTTACTCTCTTAGTCATTTCTGCGACCTCCTTCTACGGATGAGGACAATCGCACCGATGCCGATATAGATTATCGGGATGATGCCGATCATGAGAAGCTTAAGCCTTGAAGCTGTCGCTTCGGTGATGGTGAGGTAGCTGTAATCCAAGCTTCTGCTGCTTATTGCAAGTGCTTCACGCTCGCCTATCATGTCGGAAATGGCATTTATAGCGAGATCGACATTTGCACCCGATGAATAAGAGTTGTAGTAGTCATCTAAGAATGCTGCCGCAGATATCCATACCATTCGTCCGCCCTCGTTGCTCTCAATAGAAACTGCCACTGAGAACGGTCCGTCGATGTCGCCATCCTCCTCTTCATAGGTGTCAAGAGCGTAGCCGGCAATTTTCGAGAATGATGTGTCGGAGGTTGTTAAGATGCCATACTCATTGGAATCGGAAATTGTGAGTCCTGATGAGATACAGAGGACTGCATAATAGTTCTCATCTATCAGAGCATCGGTGATGTCTGTGCTCTCGATGTTCGGGAGAAGAAGATATGGATAGTATGCATAGTTGTTTCTGTCTGCCTCAATCACTACGCCCTCTTCAACGGTTATGCCGTAGTATTCAAGGAGGCTGTTGAGGTTCGGAAACTCCACATCTGCAAGAGGTCCTGCGATTACCATGAGGTTTCCGCCGTTATAAACCCATTCAGAAAGCATTGTGGCTTCGTCCTCAGAAATGTCGCTCTGGGGTTCATATATCAGAATGCAGTCGGCATCCTCGGGGATTTCGTCAACAGTGAGGAGCGAAAGGGACTCAGTCTCAATATTTGACTTGTCTACCTGGTCAGCAAATGTTTCAGGGAGATCGAGCTCGCCATGACCCTCAAGTATATACATCTTAGGCAAATCTTCGGTTACGACATAGTCGATAGCGGAGGTGATTGAGCCCTCGCCGTCGAACGAGCTTGTAACTGAAAGACTGCCGCTGTAGATGCTGTATTCCTGCTGATAGATGTCAGACCATGCGATATAGCGGTATCTGTCGCCGCACTCAACGATAAGGCTGTTATTTGAAACCTCTTCGTCGGTGTACTGCTCCGCAAATGTTGGGTAGACATCGGGATTCTTCTTGACGACAGTTATGTGGTCGGATAGATTTTCATACTTTGCAAGAAGATTCTCAAGAATTGTATTCTCCTCGCCAGACTGGACTATCCAATATATCGTTACATCGTCTTCTAGGTTATTAAGCACCACTTTTGTGTTACTCGTGACGGAATAGAGCTGCGCGGAGCTGATATCCAGCTGTGTCCACGTTGATGGCAAAGTTGCCGCCAGGACATTTACAACTATCAGGACTGCCAGGACTACTGCCGTTATTATGAGAGAATAGCTTCCGCCCTGAAATGCCAGGCGATTAAGCGTATTTCTTGAGTTGTTTTTTGATTCATTATTCTTTCCCATCAGTTATACCTCCTCTTTTCAAGCGACTGCACCGTTAAGAACAGGAAGAAGACAATCACCGTGAGATAATAGATGATGGCGGTAACGTCAAATATGCCGTCGATGAAGACATAGAATCTCTCGAACAGCGAGAGCTGGGACATGATATTTGGAACCAGTCCCTCAAACATCGAGCTGTCTATGATGAATAGCATCATGATAATTGCCACAAGTGCCAGTCCTATGGTGTAGGCGAGGTTGTCGTTCTTTGTGAGATATCGTATGAGGAATGCAAAGAGCACTGCTATGGCGGCAAGTGTTATTGCACTTCCGAATGCAGTTGAGGAGACATACTCGGAGATTGTGACGCTGAAATAGTTGAACAAGACTACAGCAAGGGTTATTCCGGCGGCGATTCCCTGATTCTCTGTAAGAGACGATATGAACATGCCTATTGCTATAAGTCCTGCACCCATCATAAAGAATGCGAATATTGAGCCATAGGATGTCGGGAGATAGACGTCGCCGTACTGTGCGAATATTAGCGGATAGATGCTGACTATGCACAAAGGAATCGCAAATATCGCAAGGAGCGACAGGTATTTCCCTACCACTACCTGTGTTGTTGAAATCGGGAGTGCATAGAGGAGCTGGTCGGTTTTCTGACGCTTCTCCTCCGCAACGACTCTCATCGTTAAAATAGGGACGATTATAATGAGAATCAGGCAGCCATAGTAGAGAACATACTCAAAGTTTGCTATGGTCTGGTTGATATTGTAGATCATTGCACCGACGCCGGTTATCAAAAGGAGGAATGCTCCAAAGAAGTATGCCGTCAGTGAATGGAAATAGCTTCTCAGCTCATGCTTCAGTACTGCTATCATCTGCTTCAACCTCGCTTTCTTCTGTTGTTTCTGGCACTTCGGGCTCTGCCTCTTCCGCAGCTTCCGGATTTTCGGGAGTGTCGGCACTGTCTTCTGTAAGCTCAATAAATACATCCTCAAGATTTACCTGCTTGAGAGCCATTTCGAGTAGAACTACATCCGCGCCTGAGAACGCCTTGAACAGCTGCCTTGACATGTCATGGATTTCTTTCATGTCGGTCTTGATTCTGACCGTAGTAAGCTGCTCTTCCTGATGCTCAGGATATACTGTTTCGGTTATACCAGTGATTCCAGAGAGAATCTCCTCGACCTTGGGCTTTTCTGCCTCGGCGGTGATGGTGATTTCGTTAGGGGTGAGGAGGTCATGCATCAGCTTCTCAGGCTCGCCGAATGCCACAAGCTTGCCATGGGTGATGATCATAATCTCGTCGCAGATGGTCTGAACCTCTGAGAGGATATGTGAGCTGAAAATAACGGTTCTGTGCTGACCGAGCTCCTTTATCAGGTCTCTTATCTCGATAATCTGGATAGGGTCAAGTCCTACTGTCGGCTCATCAAGGATTATTACTTTCGGGTCGCCTAAGAGTGCCTGAGCTATGCCGACACGCTGCTTATAGCCCTTTGATAGTGCCGATATGCGGCGATTTCGCATTTCAGTAATCCTAGTCTGCTCCATTACTTCTTCTATCTGCCGCTTGAGCTCTGCGCCCTTAAGACCTTTAGCTTCGCCGACGAACCTTAAATATTCCTCCGGCGTCTCGCTTAAGTAGAGCGGCGGCTGTTCGGGAAGATAGCCTATGAGCTTTTTAGCCTCGTTTGGTTCATCAAAGATGTCGTGACCGTCTACAAGCACAGTTCCGGCAGTTGCCGAAAGGCACCCAGTCATGATGTTCATAGTTGTGGTCTTTCCGGCACCGTTTGGACCCAAAAAGCCGTAGACATGCCCCTCGTCTATCTCAAACGAAAGGTCGTCCACGGCTGTAAAGTTCCCATAACATTTCGTCAGATGTTCAACCGTTATCATACATTAACTTCCTATATCCACTCAAAACGGGCAAAAAGATGCCCGTCTGATTTCGTATAACAGGTATTTTAGTCAAATCTCAAGATAAACGGTTGACACTTAAGCGAAAAGTGTTGACATTCATAAGAAAGTATTATGAACACTTTTTGTCAGGATGTTCATATATTTCACTTTTTCTTTGACAATGACACCCCTGCAAGTGCTATCGCCATCGGCAGCATTGCGAGAATTATTCCGGTTGTCGGGTTGGTTTCGGTTTCTGGTTCCTCAGCTTCCGCTTCATCCGGCTCAGGTTCGGTGTCGGTGTCTTCGACTGGTTCTGAGATCACTACTTCCTCGGTGGTTTCATTATCTGTGGTTTCCTCAGTGGTTTCAGCTGTCATATACTGTGACGCATCCGCATCCACCGCCTCAGAATGCTCTTCCCCACAATCTGTGCAAAGAAGATTCACCGTTGCCGACTTGTAGCCGCTGTTCCAGGTGAAAGCTGTTACCACGTAGTTATGCCCGGTTGCCGGAATCACCTCGCCGGTTGTTATAGTCTCCCCACATACAGTGCAGACCTCATCTCCGGTATAACCATCCTCGGTGCAAGTAGCATCCTTGGCGTTCTGAACCTCGGTAGTATGCCCAGTTGCGGCGGTCTCGTCTGCTACATAGCTGTCGCCGCAGACGGAACAAGTATAAGTAGTATAGCCGCCCTCAGTACATGTAGGTTCAGTCACTACTGCTTCGTAATCATGACCGGTTGCAGGAATTGTTACTCTCTGAGTATCAGTGAGCGTTATGAACCAATATTTTTCGGCAGTATAAACAGTTTCACCATCCTCTGTGCAAGTAGCGGGAGTAGTAGAGACAGTGATATATTGGCTGTAAATGCCCTCAGTATCATAATGGTCGCAATTATGACATCCAATAATAACTGTCGCTCCACTGTAATCCGCTTCCCAGTTCCAGCTGATAGCATAATAGCTGTGACCGAGAGCCTCGGTCTCGTCTGCTACATAGCTGTCGCCGCAGGCGGAGCAGGTGTAGGTAGTGTATCCATCCTCGGTGCAGGTTGGATCAGTTACTACTGCTTCATAGCTGTGACCGGTAGCCGGAACAGTTATAGTCTCCCTCGAAAGCTCCTCACCGCACACAGAGCAATACACCACGCTGTCATATGAGCCGTCAGTGGTGCAAGTTGCCGCCACTTCACTTTCCTTGACAGCCTCGGCAGCGGTGTGATTTATGGTGATATTGTTATTATTGTAGGCGGGAGTATCGTTGAGAACAGAAGCCTTAAGAGTTGTAGCGCAGCTTTCAAGTGTAACGCTCTCAAGACTGCTGCAATATCTGAAAGCATTACTGTCAATGCTTTGAACACTGCTTGGAATTGTGATTGTTTTTAAACTTTTGCAAGTATGAAATGCACTTAAACCAATAGTGGTAACACTATTTCCGATGGTTACTTTCTCCAAACTTATGCAAAACATAAAAGCACCATTGCCAATACTTAGCACACTATTCGGAATATCTACAGCTACCAAGTTGTCGCAACTGTAAAAAGCATTTATTCCAATGCTTGTCACGGTATCCGGAATTAACACCGACGTCATATTTGCGCAGTCCAAGAACGCCCTATCTTCTATATATGTTACGCCACTTGCTATATCGACTGTAATTACTTCGTCCGCGTATGTAGACGTATTTTTTGTCCAATCTTCCATACCATCATCACTCGAAATAGTCAGTGTGCCATCAAACTCCAGCACCCAGTCAGTTCCAAAAGCAATGCAATCCAGTTCTCCGCACCCGGTGCAGACGTGGTTGACATAGTTATGCCCGGCTGCCGGAATCACTGTGCCAGTAGAAACCGTCTCGCCACAAACCGTGCAAACCGTATCCCCAGTATACCCGTCCTCAGTGCAAGTTGCATCTTTGGCGTACTTGATTTCGGTGGTATGACCGGTAGCTGCAATGGTCTCTGTCTTTGAATCGATATAAGCTTCTGCGTTAATTGTGGCTGTTGCTGTGTACATCGTAGTGCCGTCTACAGTGCAACTTACAGTTGTTCCCGCTTCTGATGTAACTATGCAATCAAGTTCCTTTGTGGAACTACACCCTGAACAACCAATAGTAACCGTGCAAGTAGAGTAGTCAGTGCTCCAAACAAAATCTGTGCTATGTGTATGCTCATGCGCTGAAGAGCTGTTATAGTGGATAAAGGCATCTGTCAGGGGGTCATTGCTTGCGCTGATTGCAATATTACTCCAATCACTTTCACTTCCGGCATAGTAAATGTCAGTGATTGCTGTGCAATGGTTAAAAGCATATATTTCAATAGATGTTACAGACTCAGGGATGACAACGGAAGTCAGAGACGAACAGCGAGAAAAAGCACCATAGCCGATACTGGTCACACCGCTTGGAATTATTATCGATTTCAAACTTGTGCAGTTTTCAAAAGTCCAAGCATCTATACTTGTAACCCCACCTGGAATTGTTATTGATTTTAAACTTTTACACCCACTAAAAGCTGATGCATAGATAGTCGTAACTCCGTTCGGAATTGATATCGATTCAAGTTTTTCGCAACCAGCAAAAGCACTGTCCCCTATAGTTGTCAGACCAGCAGGGAGATCAATAGTTGTAAGACTTTTGCAGTTTTGAAAAGCACCTAATCCGATTACAGTCACACTATCAGGAATAGTAACTGAAGTCATATTAGTGCACGAGGCAAAAGTTTCCATTTCGATCAAATCAGCATCGTAATCTATAATAACGGATATAACTCTATTGCGGTATATTTCGCCATTTTGCATCCAATCACACATGCCGTACCAACTCGAAATAGTCAACGTGCCGTCACCATCTAAAACCCAGTCGGTGCCGAAAGCTATATCTGCAAACGCCATCACCGTCATCGCTACCACAGCAAGGCAGAGAGTCAGGATAAGGGTTAAAATTCTTTTTGTCATTGGGGTTTCCTCCTTTGATATTAAAAAGTAAGTGAGTACTTATTTTAGTTTCCTCATCTAATTATAACATAAAATATAGGCGGTTGTCAATAGCTTTTCGAGAGATTTAGAAAAATTTGTGCAAAAAAGGCTCCCCTGTTGTGGGGAGCCAATTGGGATTTGCTATTAAAGAGAAGTGTAACCGCCGTCGACGGGAAGAACTGCACCGTTGACATAGGTGGAAGCGGGAGAAGCGAAGAAGATAGCTGCGGTGTCGAGCTCGCCATCTACGCCATAACGGGCTTCAGGAATCATGGTGTGAGCATAGTTCTGGAAGAATTCGCTCTGGAGGGTCTCCTTGGTGAGAGGAGTCTCGAAGTAGCCGGGGCAGATGGTGTTGACGGTGATGCCCTTGTCGCCCCACTCGCAAGCGAGAGCTCTGGTGAGGTTAACAACGCCGCCCTTTGCAGCATGATAAGGAGCTGCAGGAGCAATCTTGTTTCCTACAAGACCATACATGGAAGCGATGTTGATGATTCTGCCGTAGCCAGCGGGAATCATAGCGTTCTTGGCAACTTCACGAGCCATCTTGAAAGTGCCAACGAGGTCGATGTTGATTTCGTTAAGAAGAACTTCATCGGTGATGTCCTCAGCGGGAGCAACTCCGCCGGTGCCGGCATTGTTGATGAGGATGTCGATACGTCCGAACTTGTCCATTGCAGCCTTTACAGCAGCCTGAACCTGCTCAGTCTTGGTGATGTCGCAAGCAACAGCCAAAGTCTCTACACCATATTCCTTGGTGATTTCAGCGGCAACCTCGTCGATAAGATTCTGACGGCGAGCCAGAACGACGATTTTGCATCCCTGATTGGCAAGAGCCTTTGCCATCTGGACACCGAGTCCTGTGGAACAACCGGTAACTACAGCTACGTTGCCGGTCAAATCAAAATAATTTTTCATTTCCCATGTCTCCTTTGACATAATTTTCTTTTGACAAACCCTTTAGTTTGTCCGTGCTAACAGTATATCATACTTTGTGTGCGATTTCAAGGGTAAATAGTGAAAATTATATCAAAAATTCTCTAGACCTCAAAAATATATGACCCATAGGTATGTGGGAGCTGGTCAGAGCTTCTGTCATCCGAGTATGGCTCGAATGCAGAATAGGTTCTGTTCCCATCAAGCCTGATATCAAGAGCATTCTCGCCCGGTTCAAGATACATCTTAACATGCAGAATGCGGTTGAATTCATCGAAATACGACGTGGTGCAAGTGCTTTCAGCAAGCGAGGTGTAGCGGTTCACCCAGGCAGTGCTGTTACCATTGAGGCTGATGTCGGCAGGAGACTTGGACATGTGGATGTGGGCGGTGAGCTCTCTGAGTGGGAACTTAGCGTTATTCGGGCGGAGAGCGATTCTCAGGCTCTCCCCTGCTTCCTCGCAGGTAATTTCTGTGACGGTGTACTCGCCGGAAAGGTAATTATCGGTGATGCCGTCGTCGGCATATATTCTGGCTGTAGACTTGCCGGAGGGATAAATCAAAGCTTCAAGCTTGCCGAAATCGAGCTCTCGGGTGTTCATGATATCGTCGGTCATCGGGATTATTCCGCCGGCTCTGATGAAGACAGGAATCCGATTCTGGGGAGCATAGACTTCATATTCCCTGCCGCCCTCATAGACATAGTCATAATCAAAATCGTACCATCTGCCCTCGGGGAGATAAACAGTGCGGATATTTTTCTGTGGCTCGATGACTGGAGCTATAAGCATATTCTCACCGAAAAGATACTCATCGGTGATTGTGTAGGCTTTCTCGTCGTCCGGGTAGTGCCAGAAAAGCGGGCGCATGATGGGTGCTCCTGTCAAGTGGTTCTCATAGTAGAGCGAATAGACATATGGAATCAGGCGGTAGCGGAGCTTGATATAATGGCTCATCCCGTCAAATGTGAGCTTGTTGTATCTGAATGGTACTGCTTCCCCGCCGGCGTGATGGGAGCGGAAAATCGGAGTGAAGCAACTGAACTGCATCCATCTTTCATAGAGCTCGGCATGTTCAGTGCGATCGTTGTGGTAGAGATTATAAGGGCAGTCGTCGTTATTTGTGGGAGATATGAAGCCGCCGGTGTCGCATGTCCACATGGGAATGCCGCTGAGCTGGGTGTTGAGAGCTTCAGGAATGTGAGCTTGCAAGGTTCCGTATTCCGAATAGATGTCGCCTGTCCAGAGGGCTGTGGGCTCGCGCTGGATTCCAGCCGTGCCGGTACGAGTTAAGACGAAGCTTCGCTTGTTCGGAGAATGGGACTTGGCGATGTTATGGTAGGTCTTAGTGACATTGTTACTGAAAATATTGTGGATTTCAGAACGGGTTCCGGCATGGTAGGCTGTGTTCTCTGCATCGCCCTCAGGTTCAGTAAGATCGAGCCACCAAGCTTCTATGCCGTCATCCATAATTCGCTTGATCTGAGGCGCAAGCCAAGCTTCGGTGTCGGGATTTGTGAAATCCATCAGCTGACCGCTGTAATGACCGCAGATTACGGGATTGCCGTCGGTATCATACGCCAGGATTCCGGCTTCCTTGGCACTTTTAAAGGTGTCGCTGTCGCTTTTGAGCATAGGTCCTGAGTTGGAAGCCATGAAGTGGAGACCGGCTTCGCGATAGGTCTTCAGCTTTTCGGGGCTCATACCTTGCCAGCGGTCTGCCCACTTGTAGTTATTGAAATACTGCGCCCAGTCGAAATCGAAAACTATTGAATCGAGTGGAATTCCAAGCCGCTTATAGGTTGCGATTACGTCGTCCAACTCTTCCCAGTCCCAGAAAGAGCATTTGCTCTGCATGTAGCCCAGAACCCACAGTGGCGGGAGCTTTGCACGACCGGTGATTTCAGAAAATTTGCAAACCACCTCGGGGATATTCTCGCCAAAAAAGAAATAGAGCTTGCAAGCACCGTCGGGAGCTGTGATAACCAGCTTGTCAGGATCTGAACAGTCGATATCCACAGTCAGGTTGGAGGTGTTGTCGAAATAGATTCCATAGCCGCGGCTGCTAAGGATAAACGGAATAGGATAGTCGGCGGTGACGGAATTTGGGCTGATTCTCTGACCGGTGACCATGTCGCGGATGGTGCCTCTGCGGTCAAGTGAGCCGAACTCGGCGTCATTATCCTCACCCAAGCCGTAGATATGCTCGCTGTCTGCAAGTTTGAAGCTTAATGTGAAGCCGCTTTCCCCTCTTGAATATTCGAGATTATCAGATATAAATTCAGTGAGCTCAGAAAAATCTCCCTCTGTTTCAGGGAGAGGAAGTATTGCGCCGGAATCGGGATGAGTTCTGCCGTCGGGGATTTCAAGTGAAAAGAGATTTTTCGAGTGGATGCGGAGCTGTGCGGGATAATCGGAAATTCTGATAGTATGGGGCATATTGATTCCTCCGGGTTATGATTTAGATATGGTAAAAAAATGGGCGGATAAGTTCGCATGGCGAACTTGTGTATCCAGCCCCTACAAAATACGATATTACGGTTTCAGCCGTTTTTCTCTGTGATGCTTGCGGCACAATGCAATATAGCTGTCGTTTGCGCCGAGAACAACCTGATCGCCCTCGGTGACCATGCCGTGCTCATTGAACCTGGCATTACAGGTGGCGGCTTTTCCGCACCAGCAGACGGTCTTAATCTCTTCAATCACATCTGCCCACGCGAGAAGCCACATGCTTCCGGGAAAAAGGTTTCTCTGGAAGTCGGTTCGGAGTCCATAGCAGATGACCGGAACCTCCAGGTCGTCGACTATATGGACGAAGAGCTCGACCTGCTCTTTTGTGCAGAACTGGGCTTCATCTACTATGATGCAATCGTAAGCCTTGATTTTGTCCTCCGGCATAGCCATGAGATTTTCGACAAAATCACACTTCTGGTTGAGACCGATTCGGGACGCCATCACACCCTCGCCATCGCGGTTGTCGAGCTTGGGCTTGACGAGGAGAGCATGTTTCCCTCTCTCATAGTAATTGTACGCTACCATAAGCGCGTTGGCTGTTTTTGAGCTGCCCATCGCACCGTAGCGGAAATAAAGCTTTGCCATACTTTTCCCCTCAGTTTACAGAATCAATGTCTCGGTGCCATCAAGACCAGAAAGAATCTCGGTCTTGTCGCCGGAAATGATGCCGACGGTTACTTCCATCTGAATCTTGGTTCCGGAAATGAGGACATTGACGGCATAGCCATCACTGGTCTCAAAGACGGCATCTGTCGGGACGATTATGGCGTCGTCTCTACGGAGAGTCGTAAATGTTACCTGGATGGTGCCGAAATCCTCGAAATCTACATCTTCATCAGGCATTATGACGTAGCTTGTGATGGTATTTGATTCACCGCTGAAACGGTCGGAGGAGGTGGTTGTTATGGTGTCTATAACTTTGCCGGTGGTGACTACAAGAGTTCCCTGGGCAATATCAACCTTGGTTCCGAAAGTGATGTTTGAAAGCTCATTTCTTGAGTCGGTCACTGTCAGATACACTTTTGATGAATCAACAATAGTGCAAACAGTCTGGTTAGCAGAGACGGATGCGCCGACCCAATAGTTGCCGACAGAGGTTATTTTGCCGTCGCATGGAGCGGTTATTGTGAGATAATCGAGGCGTTTGACAAGATTGTCATAGTTAGCCTGCTCTATTGCAAGGTCAATTGCTGCAAGTGCAGCTTCGTCCTCATCACCGACGGCGACAAGAGCGTCATAGGTTGACTGAGCAGAATCAAGAACTACTTTCTGAACCTGAATTTCATCATCAAGCTCATCGGAACTGAGACTGACAAGTACGTCGCCCTCGCTTACAGTCTGGTCTTCATGGACATTGAATTCCACTATTTTTCCGCCAACCAGGGAAAACGAAAGATTGGTGTAGTAGGGAGTGTCGACGGTACCGTCAAGTGTGACTGTCTCCAGAATTGTTCCGACATATGCATCGGCGGTGTTATAGTTGACAGAGCTCGTATTGATGGGGATATAGATCTCATCATCGACGCTTGCTTCGTCTCCACATGCAGAGAACAAAGAGCACACCAGAGCAGCTGACAACAGAATGGCAAAAATTCTTTTCTTCATAATTAAAATTCCTCCGGGATAATCACAGGGTTGACGGCATAGTTTTTCTTATATTATGATAGCAGATTTTCGGGGAAATTACAATAGGAAAGTTTCATATATGAGAAATTTTTAGGCAAAAAGAAATCCCTCCGTGTTCGGAGGGACTCTTATGAAGACTATGCTTAATTGGTGATGGTTACATTGCCGGAGGTGGTTTCGACGTCTATCTTGAGAGTGCCGGTGCCGACAGTGGTTCTCCCCTCGCCCTTGAGGGTGGTTCCGCTTGCTGAGACTGTTCCAGTAGTGGTCTCGTATTCAAGAGTGTAGCCGGTTCCGGACGGAAGAGCTACTGTTGCACTGCCGGAAGTGACTTCGATGTCGAGTTCAGTTGAGATAGTGCATGAGCTGATGGAAATCGTGCCGGAGGTTGTATCTGCGCTCATTTCCGTTGCGGTGATGCCCTTTATGGTTGAATTGCCGGAGGTGGTCTCAACACTCAAGTCTCTGACCGAAAGTGTTCCCTGTGCGTCGGAGATTACTATATCAGCCGAGGTTGCCTCTATCGAGAGCTCATCAAGGTACATCGAACTCGGAATGTAGACAGTTAAGTCTTTTGAGATACCGGCATTAGAGAATCTGTTACTTGAATTGAAATTGATCTTGAGCTCGCCGTACTTATTCACGGTGTAGTAGAGGACATTGGAAGAGCTGATTGTGGATGAGCTGGTCTCGCTGACCTGGATGGTTGTGCCGCTATAAGGAATAACAGTTACGCTTCCTGAGTACCAGTCGATTTCGATGTCGGTGATGCCGGTTGTGTCCATGGTGAAGTCACCTGTTGCGGATGAATAGTTGCTGTTGGATGATGAAGTTGCACTTGATGTGGCGGGTGCTGTGGTAGTGGCTGCGGCTGTGGTGGTAGTAGCCTGAGTTGTGGTCGTGGCAGCCTGAGTCGTTGTGGCTTCGGTGGTGGTGGTTTCGGGTTCAGCCTCGGTTGCAGCTGTAGTGGTAGCTTCAGGAGTTTCTGATACTTCGGCTGCTGTAGTCACTGCGGACTCGTCGGTGTCACCGTTTGCAGCTTCGTTGTCGTAAGCGTTGACTATATCCACGTCATCATCGGTAGCTCTGGTTGCTACGGCGTTGTCGCTCTGAGTGTCGTCCTGAGCCTTAAGGCTTGCGTTAATCTGGATGAGTACTACGAGTATCCCCAAAAGAAGTACTGCGGCTACGCAGCCAGCGATTATTTTTAAGATAGCGTTAGTTTTGTTAGTCATGTTAGTGCTCCTTTCATTTCTTTGAGTTTGAGTCAATAAGTTCGAATATTGCGTCCAAGACGTAGGTTAATGCTGCTCCTATCAGGAATATTACCCAGGTAACCGTCCATGCACCGGTGATTATACTTATCACGATGTATATCGCCAGTATGAGGCACCACATTATTATTTTTACGAGCTTCGGAAGCTTATTGTCTGTTGAGGCGGCTTTTTCTCTTTCGAGGGTTTCTTTCTGATAGGTTTCGATTTCAATCGGCTTTCCGATATGTCCACGGCAGATGAATGCTCCCACTGCCGCCACCAGCATTGCAAGCATCATGATGACCCCGAGGCTTAAAAGCCAGTCGATTCTGAGTTCATCCTGCAATTCTCCGCAGATTGCCACGGGAACGAGGCAGGTTATCACAAGACCGACTCCGACTGCAAGAAGCTTTGCTCTCTGCTTGGTTCTCTCCTCTTTTTCGGGGTTGCCATAAAACTCGGCAAGCTTTTTGAAACAGGTGCTGTAGATGATGAGACCGGTTGCTATTGCGGCTAAAACAAGGAAGACGGAGACGCCGAAAGATTCAATCTCTATCCTGCCGATTTCGAGCTCTTCAAACTCTGCAGGAAAGATTATGCCTATGAAGTAGAGGACGATGCCTGCGATGACGTAGGTCCAGCGAAGCTTTGAGTACTTTTCCGATACCTCGTCTGGGATTGACTTCTTGTCGGAATAGCTCGATACTATCGGATCAGGCTTTGATACTGCCGGTTCAACTTTTATTAATTCTCCGCTGTCGCCTGCATACTCTTTTATAAGCTCGTCGACGTCGCCGATTCCTGCTATTGCGGAGTGGTACGCTGATTCTTCATCCATGCCGCCTGAAACCAAATCTTCGTATTTTTCAAGCGTATTACTTAAGATTTCTTCTTTCAAGTCACGGGTCTGCGGAGTATTCGGGGCTTTTCCGAACAGTTCTTCTATATACGCTTCAATTTTATCTCTCATAGCTGTGCCTCCTCGTCTTTTTCTAAGCCCTCTCCGCTGACGGATAATATCCTGTCCATGATGTTTTTGGCTTCGACCCACTCGTCGGTCATCCGATAATATGCTTCCCTGCCGAGCGGGGTTATGTGGTAGTATTTTCTTCTGGCACCCGATTCGCTGTCGCCCCAGTATGAGGTGATATAGCCGCTGTCGAGAAGCTTTTTGAAAGCGGTGTAGAGCGTGGCTTCATTCAGCTCGTACATCCCGGACGATTTTCTTAGTATGCTCTTGTTGATTTCGTAACCATAGCTGTCGCCCTGCATGAGATTGGCTAATATTACTGCGTCAACTCGACCTCTTATAAGTTCAGATGCTACCGACAATTTATCCGCCTCCTTTACTCTTTCTGATTGCATTATATCACATGTTACCTTGGCTGTCAAGGTATTTTAGAAAAAATCTTATATAAAGTTTTTAGATACCTCGGAGGATTTGAAAGCACACATTATTATTTTCACAGGTTTTGCCGGAATGCTGAATAAGTGATGTAAAAAATGTTCATTGACTTTTATCGTGCTATCGGCTATCATATGTTTAAAATAAGGTTTCAAGTAGGTAAATACTATGGCTACTATTCATATTAATCAGGCTGGATATCTCCCGGAAACTGAGAAAATTGCGGTTCTGCCTTTTCCGACGGAAAGCTTCAGAGTCGTTGACGCAAACGGTAGTATTGTCTTTGAGGGCAAGTGCACCAGCTTCGGGTTTGATGAGAACTCGGGAGACACGGTTTATAAGGCGGATTTCTCGGAGCTCACCGCTGAGGGAGAATACAGAGTTGTTGCCGGCGATGCTGCTTCCCCACTGTTTAAAATAGGCAAGAATGCTCTTGACAAGACTCTAAGAGACCTGGTTCGGGCTTACTACTATTTCAGGTGCGGATGCGAACTCGATTCAGAGCATGCAGGAAAGTTCACGCATGGGGCTTGCCACACTTCCCTGGCTTCCGAATGGTTCGACCACAGCATCAAGAAAGATGTTTCAGGAGGCTGGCACGACGCAGGAGATTACGGCAGATATGTCACTCCGGGTGCATGTGCGGCGGCACAGCTGATGTATGCCTATATTCTCTATCCGAACGCCCTCAGGAATCTCGATCTGAACATCCCGGAAAGCGGAAACGGAATGCCGGATTTCCTGTCGGAAGTGAAGTATGAGCTCGACTGGCTGATGAAGATGCAAAAGCCGGACGGAGCGGTATATCACAAGGTCTCGACTGCTCAACATGCAAGGTTTGTCATGCCGGAAAAGGGCTTGAATCCGCTATTCCTGCTTCCGGTGTCATCGATAGCGACTGCCGACCTGGCGGCGGTATGTGCGCTTGGGTATCGGATTTATAGAGAATATGACGCCGATTATGCTGAAAAGCTGCTTGAGACGGCGAAATTATCGCTTAAGTGGCTGGATGAGAATCCACAGTTTATCGGGTTCCGGAATCCTGAGGGCTGCGGAACTGGAGGCTACGGCGAGGGCGGTGACAAGGACAACCGGTTCTGGGCTTACTCAGAAATGTTCGCAGCTACCGGGGAAGAAAAATATCTTGAAAAGGCAAAAGAGCTTCTCGTCTACGACTTCCCGAGGACTGAATTTGGAGTTGGATCCATAGGAGGATTGGGTGCACTTTCGTACCTCACAAGCGGGAGAACTAAAGAGGATGACACTCTTGCTGAGGCGTTCAAGTCTATGTTCATAAGTCAGGCTCACCGGCTTAAGTGGCTTGCGGACAGAAGCGGATATATGGCAGCCATGGACGAGCGGGACTACGGCTGGGGAAGCAACATGAACCTCATGAAACACGGGATGATTTTCGCAGTGTGCGATACGCTGTGCGGTGCTCATGAATTCGGAGTTTATGCCAAGAGGCAGTTTGACGTTCTGATGGGATTGAATGCCGTCGGGATGAGCTATGTTTCCGGGAACGGTGAGCGAGCTATCCGGCACCCTCACTTAAGACCCGCCGCAGCTGACGGAATTGACGAATGCATTCCCGGAATGGTAAGCGGAGGAGCGAACCGACGACCGGTTGAAGAGGTTGCCCACAGGTACATCCCCAAAGGCACTCCTCCAATGAAGAGCTTTGCAGACGAGGTTGACCTCTACTCCGTCAATGAAGTCACAATATATTGGAACTCACCCGCCGTGTTTGTGGCGGCGTATCTGTTGAACTGACATAAAAATCCCACAGGCTGAAATTCTCAGCTTGTGGGATTTTTTTATTTAAGCTTTGTCTCCCAGAATGCAAGTGCGGCGGCTGATGCTACGTTCAGCGAATCTACGCCATTTTGCATCGGGATTTTTACTGTATAATCGCAGGTGGCAATTGTGTGCTTAGCGAGACCGTCGCCCTCTGTTCCTAATACTAACGCGAGCCTAGGTTCTGATTTAAGAACCGGGTTGTCGACGCTTATTGAATCGTCTGACAGTGCCATTGCGGCTGATTTGAAGCCGAGAGCCCTCAGGAGCTTGGCGCCGTTCTGATGCCAGTCGGCGTAATCCTCCCCTATCTGCGCCCATGGAACCTGAAATACTGTTCCCATGCTGACTCTGATTGCCCTGCGGCAAAGCGGGTCACAGCAGGACGGGGTTATTAAGACAGCATCTATTCCAAGTGCAGCGGCTGAGCGGAAGATGGCTCCTATGTTGGTTGAGTCGGCGATGTCCTCAAGAACAGCGACTCTTGAGGCATTTACCGTGACGTCCTCAGGAGTTTTTGGAAGCGGTCTTCGGAATGCACATAAGACGCCTCGGGTCAGTTCATAGCCGGTGAGGCTAGTGAGCATCTCTCTGTCGGCAGTGTATACCGGGATATCGCCTGAGCGCGAGATTACTTCCCTGGCGTCGCCGTTTATGTGCCGCTCCTCAGTGAGCATCGACAGAGGCTCGTATCCGCAGTCAAGAGCTGTGCCTATGACTTTCGGGCTCTCTGCAATGAAGATGCTCAAGCTTGTTGCGGAGCTGTGCCTGGGTGAGGCTGGTGTAGATTCTGAGGTTGGGGTCGTCAAGAGTGGTGACTTTCAGGATTGGCATTATTTCGTTGCCTCCGCAAGCTGACCTGTGACGGCTGTAGTGCCGACATTTGCTTTTTTCATCTTTGTGGTCTGTCTTTGAGCCATTACCAGCGAGTAGTAGACGCCTTGTTTACGCATCAGTTCGTCGTGGGTACCCATTTCGGCAAGTCTGCCCTTATTCAGGACTATCAGCTGGTCGGCATGGGAGAGGGTTGAGAGACGGTGGGCGATGGCAATTGTGGTTCTGCCCTTGCAGAGCTCATTCAAGCCCTCCTGAATCTGACGCTCTGTCTCAGTATCGAGAGAAGCGGTTGCCTCGTCCAAAATAATGATTTTAGGATCATGGAGAATAGCTCTTGCAATGGCAATTCTCTGGCGTTCGCCTCCGGAGAGAGTGTAGCCCTTGCTGCCGACACGGGTGTTATAGCCGTCAGGGAGCTTTGTTATGAACTCGTGAGCGTGGGCGATTTTGGCAGCCTGGACAACCTCCTCAAAAGTGGCATCAGGCTTTGCATAAGTGATATTGTCGAGGACACTTCCCTCAAAGAGGTAGGTTTCCTGCAAAACTACACCGACCTGAGAACGTAGGCTCTGCTGGGAGATATCCTTGATATTGACGCTGTCAATTCTGATTTCGCCCTGGGTGACGTCGTATAGTCTCAGGATAAGATTTATCATTGTGGACTTGCCGACGCCGGAGTGTCCTACAATGCCATACATCTTTCCCTTTTCGAGCTTGCAGCTGACGTCTTTGAGAACAGGATTATATACTTTATAGCCGAAGTAGACATGGTCGAATTCTATGTCGCCCTTGATGTCAAGGTCGACGCAGTCGGAGCTGTCGCGGACGTCGGTCTGTTCCTCGAGGATTTCAAACACCTTTGACGCACTGACAGAGACGTCAGCAATAGATTTCGGAAGCTGCATGAGCCACCTTAGGGGCGTATAAAGCATACTCACGTATGATGTGAACTGGGTGAGTTCACCAAGAGTCATAGTCCCCCACTGGGGCATGAGCCCTAAGACCATCCTTGCGCCGAAGAAGACGACAAAGTAATTACCTATGATGAGAACAAAATCAGATATCGGGTTCAGAAGATTCCAGACGACCTCTGCCTTTGATGCGGCTTTTGCCCATGCACCAGAGGCTTTTTCATACTTCTCGGCTTCTGCTTTCTCAGTTCCGCAGGATTTTACTACCCGGATGCCGTTCAGGGTATCGTGAAGAAGCCTTGAATGGGCGTTAGAGAACCTCCAGGAACGGCTGAAATACATATGCATAATGTCGCCGATTTTCTTGACGAGAATGACAACAAACGGAAGCGGGAGAACTACCATCAAAGCAAGCCGCCAGTTCATCACGAAAAGTATTATAGCAACTATCACAAGAGACAGAATTCTTACGATTGCGTTCTTGCCGTTATCGGTAATGAAGCTCTGGATTTTGTTTGCATCGTTCGAGACACGGGAAATGAGCTCTCCGGCGGTCTTCTTTGAAACTGATGACATCGAGAGGTCAAGAGTTTTGTCGAAAACGTCCTGTCTGAGATCCTGTCCCAGATTCAATGAGACATAGTAGCTGTTTTTGAGATTGATGCGGTCTAAAATCGTTGTGATGATGACTGTGACAAAGAGCGATGCGCAGAGAAGTGCAAAGCCGCCCATGCTGAAATCACCTACAGACTGGGTTCCCTCCTGGACTGGGATTACATAGTCGTCGACGAGAAGTCTGTTTATGTACGGCTTGATGACCTCGATAACCTCGGTTATGATTGTGCAGAGGATCGCGATTCCGAACGCTTTTTTATATGGTCCTATGCGCTTGAAAATCTTCATGAAGACCTTTACCTTGGAAGCACAGTAGGGGCACTCGGTGTAGCCGTCAAGAGGCAAGCCGCATTTCGGGCACTTGGGCTCATCTATGGTGCTCTTCTCGATGAAATCACCGGTCGTGATGAAGTGATTGAGGAGCTTACAGAGCTCGGCAAAGGCGATGAAGCTGTCCTGAGTGAATGAGCAGATGAACTTGTCGTCGGTGTCGTCATGGCGTCCAACCATCATCGAGCATCCGACAAGCTGCTCGCAGGCATACTCTTCATAAGCCTTTATCGGGAAGCTTTCCTTTATCTCAGAGCCGATAAAGACGAATATATCCTCATGAGTGACGCAGATGTGCCCGTCTACCTCGCTTGCTTTGTCGTATAGGTTAAAGGGAATTGAAAAGACGAAATCATCGAGTTTTCTCCCCTCTGGTGCGGAGATTAACAGGTTCGTATAAAATCCCCCTTTTAGATGTAGATTTCGAGTATTGACAAGCTCTTCTTGTCAAGCTTATTGATATCGTTGCAGCAATACTTGTTGCCGTCGACGTCATTGGCATAGAGATACTTGTCGGTGAACATGCGGAAGTTTGAGTACCAGTCACGGATGCAGATGGTTTTTCTGCCGGCGGTGGTGTCGATGTCAACGAAGATGAAGCCGCGGGAATTGTCCTTTATCGAATAGACCTTTGTTATCTCAGGCATGAAATACTTGTATTCAAGATAGTCGTCGACGAGCTTATACTGCTCCTCCGAAAGCTCTTTCATGTCCTTTATTACGCCTATCTCTTTGAATTCCTTATCTTCGTTGTCGTAGGCGACGCTTATGTAGGTGGTTGCGGAGTAGAACGGCATCAGCCTTGTAAGACGGACGTTGAAGTACTCCTCGCCCTCATATTTGAGCGAAATGAATCCGGCATCGTCGCGGTAGAAATTGAGCTTGGAGCAATCTAGAAGCTCAAGGCGGTCTACTTCAAACTTTTCAGGAACGTATTCGGTATTATTAGCCATATCATATTCTCCTTTCTCAGTCTTCTATGAACTTGAGAGCATCTGCCTGGAGCTTATATAGCTCAAAGTATTTGCCCTTTTCACGGATTAGCTTGTCGTGGGTTCCCATTTCCTTGACTTCGCCGTTTTCTATGACGCAGAGCATGTCGGCGTCACGCAAGGTTGAGAGTCTGTGGGCAATGGAAATAATGGTTCTTCCCTCTTTCAGGCTGTCGATTGCAACCTGAATCTTGCGCTCGGTACGGGTGTCCATGGAGGCGGTTGCTTCATCGAGAATCAGGATATCCGGATCCTGGATTATCGCTCTTGCAATAGAAATTCTCTGCTTCTCGCCGCCGGAGAGGGTTACTCCTCCGGAACCTATCTTGGTGTTGTAGCCGTCAGGAAGCTTGGTGATGAACTCGTGGGCGTTTGCCGACTTTGCAGCCTCGATTACCTCTTCCATGGTGGCGTTGGGTCGGGCGTAACGGATATTATCAGCGACTGAACCTACGAAGATATAGGTTTCCTGTGAAACTATTCCTATGCATCGCCTGAGATCCTCTGTTGCTATCTTCTTGATGGGCACGCCGTTTATGAGAATTTCGCCGGAAGTTACATCATAGAGTCTTGCCATTAAGTTTATAATAGTGGACTTGCCTGCTCCGGTCTTGCCGACGATTCCGAACATGTGACCTGCCTGAACCCTGAATGAGACGTTCTTTAAGATTCGGTGTCCGGCCTCATATTCAAAGAAGACGTTCCTGAACTCGATATCGCCGTCGAGGTGCTCAAGCCGAACGGGGTTCGGGTCTTCAACAACTGTCGGCTTTGATTCGAGGATTTCAAACATTCTTGAAGCTGCATCGACGCATCTGGCCCACCTGTCGCCTATCCACATGAAGAAGTCGATAGGGTCATAGAGCATTCCTGTGTAGGAAATGAGTCCGGTCAAAACACCGTAGGTGAAGACGGTTCCGCCGACTTCAACCTGCATGACTATCAGGAAGCATCCAAGGCAAAAGAGACCGATGCTGAGAAGATTATAGCAGCCCCAGACAAACGGGATTGTGTTGGTTATACGATGGTTGATTCTGTCGTTGACTTCATATGCATCGCGGTTTTTCTTCCTGTAGCGGTCACGCTCTTTCTGCTCTTTTGCAAAAGATTTAACCACTCGCTGACCGTTCATTACGTCGGAAAGAACAGAGTTTAAGCTTCTCATAGCAACATCCAGCTTGCGGTAGAGCTTTCTCTCTTTCTTATAGAGGAAATTGTCGGCAAACAAGAGGATGAACATCAGAATAACCAGTCCTATTGTCAACACCGGGCTGAGCATCATCATGATGGCACCGATTCCAACCAGCTTGACGATATTCGCAATTCCATATGGAACTATATCCACAAAGAAGCTGTAGACGTTGTTGCTGTCGCGGTCAACTCTTGACATAAGCGAACCTGTTTGCTTGCTTGTGAAGAACTGCAAGGACAGATTGTTCATCGAGGCATAGATCTTTGAGCGAAGAGTGTGGGTTACATGCGGAACAACCTTTGCAGTTACTATTCCTGAGAAAAGACCAGTGAGCTTGCTCAAGATATTCGTCAGCAACATCAGAAGTACTATCAGGAGAACCTGACCATAGAATCTGCCCGACTCGCTCAGGACGTCGTCATAGAGCATCTTTGAGCTGAACCAAGGCGTTATGATTGCCATGATATTTGAAAGCAGGATTGAAAGCATTATGAAAGTGATTTCAACCTTGAAATCCTTGAAAAGTCCCATCAGTTTGCCGAATATCGAGCGTTTGTCAACACATCTTGGGCATACCGGGCGATTCGGATTTGGATATGGCTGATGGCATATCGGGCAGACGGTGTTCTTGCTGTCTAAAAGCGTGTCGTCTATCTCTTCATGGCGGTGGGTCATATTGACTCTCTCGCAGAAGCGTTCAAACTTCTCGCAGTAGCCGATTGAGAACCGGGCTATCAGGATATTCTCCCTGTCGTGCTCATACTCGCTTGGAGACCAGCCAAAGCTGGGTCCACCACCAAAGCCGCCATCCGGAGGAGGTCCGCCTGGTCCGCCGCCGGGTCCACCTGGAGGAGGTCCCATAGGAGGTCGTCCGCCATCCGGTCTTGCGCCCATCGGCGGGTGTCCGTGATGACCACCGTGCTCGCCGTCAGGCTTGGAAAAGTCCTCAACCTCGCCGTCGCGAAGCATCCCTAAGACAAGTCTTGCGGTGTTCTGGTGACGGTCGACGTAGATATTCTTTATCTTTGCGATTTCGTACTCCTGGAAGTCCTCCACCCGGTAGGAGACCATTTCCTTTGTCGGAACGGTCTTGAAGAACTTCTTGATGACTGGAGTGCCTCTTAGCTTCTCTTCAAATTCTTCCTTGGAGGTAGCTTGCTTATACTCCTCATAGCCGCTGATTATGTAAAGCTCTTTCTCATCGAAAGTGACATAGACGTCGAAATATTTTCCCTCGCCGTCAAGGTCAGCCTTTACACAGTAGAGAAGCTTCTCCGGATTGACGCCGCGTTTGCACAGTTCGTCTGCGACGAGCTGAGGGAGAGCGTCAAAATGCTTCATAAAATTACCTTCCTGTTATATCCAAAACATATCATAAAAGACATACTTGTTAAGACAATCTAAAATAAAACAGCCCTCGATACATGAGTATCGAAGGCACTTATTCATCCGCTAAAACCAAACCGTCGGTTTTCAAGGAATCGGGGTTGCACTTTTCTGATACTTATTCGTATCACGGTATTCATATTTGATGATGACAGTTCTGCCACATAAAGATTATCTATACGCATTGTTCCCGTTCCTTTCATAGTAGTTAAGGCGAAGCTTTTGTGCCTTACGAATTCAATATTATACACCGCTCTTTCACAGATGTCAAGGACTTTTTCGCACAAATTGTTGATTTGACAGGGTTTTTCTTGTGATGCACGATTGACTTATCACCTGCAATATGATAAACTTATACCCAAATATACTTTTTATAAAGGCAGTGATACTATGACTAAGCTACTCAGCTTACTTAAAACAAACGCACGTCTTTCAAATAAAGAACTCGCAACGCTCCTCGGAAGAACCGAAGAGGATGTTGCCCGCGACATAAGCGAGCTTGAAAGAACTGGCGTAATAAAAGGTTACACCACAATAATGGACGACGACATCGTCAACAAGGACAGTGTTTCGGCATATATCGAGCTTTCGGTCACTCCAAAAGCTCAGGTCGGCTATGACGAAATCGCCGGATATATCTCGCAGTATGAGGAGGTTGAGAGCGTTTCACTCATGTCGGGAGGCTATGACCTAGCAGTCACAATAAGATGCAAGAATATAAGGGATATCTCAAACTTTGTAGCACAGAGGCTTGCCACTATCGACGGGGTTGTCTCGACTTCTACACACTTCTTCCTCCAGAAATACAAGGAGAACGGCATACTTCTTACCGATTCTGAGCGCGACGAAAGAGGGCAGGACTGATGGACTACGAAAAGCTCATCGGTAAGACCGCCGCTGAGATAAAGCCCTCCGGCATAAGAAAGTATTTTGACGTCGCTGCAACAATGGACGACGTTATCTCCCTTGGCGTCGGCGAGCCGGATTTTCACACTCCCTGGCAGATAAGAAGAGAGGCAATTGTAGCACTGGAAAGAGGCAAGACTTTCTACACGGCTAACGCGGGTCTCATGAATTTAAGAAAAACCATCAGTGAGTACACCGAGAAGCACACAGGAGTAACCTACGACCCGGCAAGCGAGATTATTGTAACTGTCGGCGGTTCAGAGGCTATCGACCTCACTATAAGAGCTATTGTTGAGCAGGGCGACGAAGTTATCATCCCGGAGCCATCGTTTGTGTGCTACAAGCCGATTGTGGAGCTTACGGGCGGAACTCCCGTTATCATCGAGACAAAAGCTGAGGACAGCTTCAAGCTGACTCCCGAAGAACTTGAAGCGGCTATCACCGACAGGACTAAGCTTCTCATTCTCCCCTATCCCAACAACCCTACCGGTGCTATTATGGAGAAAGAGGATCTTGAGAAGATTGCGGATATATTAAGAGGCACAAATATTGCCGTTCTGACGGATGAAATCTACAGCGAGCTTACATACGGCAAGAAGCACTTCTCCATTATTTCTCTTGACGGCATGAAAGAAAGAACCATCTATGTAAACGGCTTCTCAAAGGCATTTGCCATGACAGGCTGGAGACTTGGATATATGTGCGCTCCGCATGAAATAACAATGCAGGCACTCAAGATTCACCAGTTCGGAATTATGTCCTCCCCGATCATCAGCCAGTATGCCGCTATCGAGGCTCTGACCAATTCCGAAAACGACGTCAAGCACATGGTTTCTGAGTATGATATAAGAAGAAGATACCTTGTGAATGCTTTCAGGGAGCTTGAGCTCGACTGCTTCACTCCCGAGGGTGCGTTCTATGTCTTCCCGTCTATCAAATCCACCGGGCTCACAAGTGACGAATTCTGCGACAAGCTTCTTCACAGCAAGCGTGTTGCTGTCATCCCCGGAACTGCTTTCGGAGACTGCGGCGAGGGCTACATAAGGGTTTCCTATGCCTATTCGCTAAAGCACCTTATGGAAGCGATTTCGAGGATAAAAGAGTTTCTTGAAGAATTGAGGAGCGAAAATGGTTAATGGCAGGGCTTATGCCAAGATAAATCTGACTCTTGATGTAACGGGGATTCTTGAAAACGGATATCACTCGATTGCATCCGTTATGCAGACGATTTCGCTTTATGATGAGATTTCGGTTGAGAAGAACCAGGCTGGAGAGATCCGGCTGTTCTCAGATGGTGGGAAGTTTGCCGATGGTATGCCCCTTGACAAAAAGAACACCTGCCACAAGGCGGCAAGAGTGTTTCTAGAGCATATTGGATCTAAGGATGGCGTCGATATCCACATTAAAAAGGATATCCCGTCGCAAGCTGGACTTGGTGGCGGCTCTTCTGACGCTGCAACAGTTCTGAGGCTTCTGAACAGGCTTTTTGAGACGAATCTTGACTATGATGAGCTTCGGAGGCTTGCCCTGGAAGTTGGTGCCGATGTGCCGTTTCTCGTTACGGGCGGATGCGCTCTGTGCGAGGGCATGGGAGAGATTCTCACGCCGATTGAAAAAGGCTTGACAGGCTATGTGCTGCTTGTGAAGCCTGATTTCGGGATTTCGACTCCGGAGGCTTATCGGCTTTTTGATGAGAAGAAGCTGCCATATGGCAATTCTTCTGAGGCTGTTATAAACAGCGGGAGCTTCCACGGGCTTCTGTCGAATGACCTTGAAAAAGCGGTTGCTAATCCTGAGATTCTGAAGCTCAAGGAAGATCTTGTCAGACATGGTGCCTCGGATAGCCTGATGACCGGGAGCGGTTCCTGTGTTTATGGGCTTTTCGAGTATGAGAGACTGGCAAAGCATGTTGGAAGAATGTGCCGAGAATATACGACTAAAGGAGTATACGTGCCTGTTTCAAGCGAAGAAGTGGCTGAATCATGAATGGTTACGAAAAATGCGAGCTTTGCCCGAGAAAGTGCAGGATTAGCCGACATGAAAGCGTTGGCTTTTGTGGGCAGAGCGACAAAATAAGAATTGCAAGAGCGGCTCTCCACCTTTGGGAAGAGCCGTGTATTTCCATTGGCAAGGGTTCGGGAGCAGTATTCTTCTCCGGGTGCACTCTTCGGTGCTGCTTCTGCCAGAACCATGAGATTTCACACGAGGGAAAGGGCTACAATGTCACCATAAGTGAACTTGCGGAGACTTTCCTCAGGCTTCAGGATGAGGGTGCAGAGAATATAAACCTCGTCAGCCCGACGCCGTTTGTGCCGTCGATTATAGAAGCGTTGGACATGGCAAAGGGCAGACTCAATATTCCGGTTGTCTACAACTGCGGAGGGTTTGAGAATATCGAGACCATCAAGGCTCTTGAGGGATATGTCGATATTTATCTGCCGGATGTGAAGTACTTTTCGGATGAGTATGCAAAAGAGTATTCCGGCTGTCCTGATGGCTACTTTGAAACAGCTATTTCGGCTGTCAGGGAAATGCAGAAGCAGGTCGGCAAGCCGGTTTTTGATGAGCGAGGAAAGCTTCTCAGCGGCGTTATTGTCCGGCATATGGTTCTGCCGACGCTGAGGCATGATTCGATGGCTGTTCTCAAGGCACTTCGGGAGACATTTGAGCCGGATGAGATACTTTTGAGCCTCATGAGCCAGTATGTGCCGATGTATCGGGCAGTTTCGGAAGAGAAATTCAGAAAGATTAACCGTCGGGTGTCGACATTTGAGTATAACAGTGTGCTGGACTATGCCCGGAAACTCGGGTTTGACGGGTACTCGCAGGAGAGGAGCTCTTCCGACGAGTGTTTCGTGCCGGAGTTTTTTGGGAGCAAGGAGTAATCACAGGGATAAAAAAGTAGCTTTATTCGCCTCCCGAGATAAAACGGGAGGCACTTTTTTCAAAAAACTTTCGCCGGGGCGTAGCATCTGCGAAAAATCGGGTACTGTAAAAGTGAAAGGAGGAATCAAAATGGACGACGAGAAAATTATCGAGCTGTTTTTTGCACGGTCAGAAGCGGCTATTTCTGAGCTTGACCGGAAATACGGAAGCCTCTGCAAGAGCGTTTCCAAAAACGTTCTCGGGAGTGAAGAAGACGCCAGAGAAGCGGTCAACGATACATACCTTGCCGTCTGGCACAAGATTCCTCCCGAAAGACCGGATAACCTCCTTGGCTATGTCCTGAAAATTGCGAAGAACCGGTCGCTGAATATATTGCGCTCAAGGAACGCCAGAAAGAGAGACTCCCACTATCAGGTGGCTCTTTCTGAGCTTGAGGAGTGTCTTCCGGATGATTCAAGCGTTGAGGCGGAGATTGATTTCAAGGAGCTATCAACGGCAGTTGGCAGCTTTCTTGAGACACTGTCCCAGGAAAACAGGGTCATATTCCTCCGGCGATACTGGTTTTCGGACAGCCTTAAGGACATAGCAACGCTTACCGGACTGACGGAAAAGACGGTCTCGGTGAGGCTTGTGAGGCTCCGGAAAAAGCTCAAAGAATACTTAGGAGAAAGGGGATTTTTTGTATGAACACATGCGTATATAGTACAAATGCTGAGCTATTGTTTCAAGCCATTGATGTGACGGGAGGAAAGTATCTTCTGGAAGCCACTGACTACAGAACCACAAGGCGAAAAAGCATCCACAAAAGGCTCCTTATAGCGGCAGTTGCAGCGATAATTTCGGTTCTCATGGTGGGTGCGGGATTCGTGTCAAGAGGCTACAGCATCGCGGACTGGTTCAGCAATCGCTGGGAATCCGAAACCGGAAACGAAATGACAGAGACCCAGTATGACACCATCAAAAGCATGACCCAATATATCGGCATGAGCGACACCATCGGCGGCGTGACTATAACCGTCGACTCGGCAACCGTTACTGACAGCCAGATTTATGCTCTGCTCAAGGTTGAGGGCAGCGAGAGCGACTATCCTCTGCGGGGCTACACGGCATATATCAAGTCAAAGAGCACCGAAAGCGGCGTGTCAACGAAAACGTATGAGGGAAAAGACGAAGACGGAGCGGCTTACTATATATTAAACTACTCTTTCGACTACATCGGCGACCCGGAAGATGAGGAAATGGACATCATCTTAAGAGTGGAAGAGACAGAGGACAAAACGTCAAACTACTGGGAATTCAGGTTCACTCTTAACAGGACTCCCGACAGCCACATTGACCTTGTACCATATGGAGAATCGATATTCGTAAATATAAGCATGTCAGACCATGTTTCTTCTATACTGTCCAGCAGCAGCAAAGAAACCACGCGGTTGCTCACCAGGGAGATTATTGCCATTGAGCTTTCCGAAACCTGCATGAAAGTGACCTATGACAACTCCTCCGGTTCGCAGTATACTGACATTATCTACTCGGATCTTTTCATGGTTTATGCGATTATGCAGGATGGAAGCACTGTGGGGCTATCAAGCAGATCATATCATCCCATACCATTTGCATATACCTCCACAGTTGAATACTACTGGCAGCTGCCGATTAACCTTGATGAGCTGGCATATATCCGGATCGGGTACACTGACATTCCGGTGAATCCTGTGGAATCAGAGCTCAGTGGCAGCGAACTGAGCATAACTCTTGAATCAGCCAAGGCTGGAGACAGCGACATATATCTGCTTCTCAGGATTGAGGGCATAGATTTGAGTTCCGGCAACATAAGCTTCGGGGACAGTCAGCTCAGTATTGACAGGGCAACGCTTTCCTACATCGACTATCTGAGTCTTGAGGGCGATGACGACGCATATTATCTGCTGCTATATGGTGAATATGGAGCCTCCGACATGGAGGCTGAAGCTCTTGATTGCGTTCTGGAGCTGGGCACCCTGCACACCGATTATCTCGAAGATGATGACATTGTCATTAGCGACAGGTGGGAATTTGAATTTACGGTTGAGCACGGCAGTGTTGACAGTGTCAGTCTGGTTACAGATGCGCCCGGGATTTCGGACTTGGTTATCACTGAATACGGCTGCACATTCACCTATGACTTCACTATTTCGCCGGTATCATGGGCTCCGACCGACGTGACCATCGTCACCAAGAGCGGCAGGGAGATTCACACTGCAATTTCCGATATAGAATACATCCACAAAGAGATTAACGACATCTACAGAGTAGTCACCGGATACAGAACATTTCTATGGGAAAAGGCAATAGACCTTGATGAGGTGAATTATATCTACTTTACGGATGGGCTTGAGACGGATGGGGTGATTGTGAGGGTGCAGTAGGACCGCAGATGACGGGAATCTGAACCCATTAGTTCGCCTACGGCGAACGCGCTCCCATTGGTCGCGCACCTCTCAGTCAGCTTCGCTGACAGCTCCCCTTAGTAAGGGGAGCCATACCAGACCCGACCATAGTTTGTGGAAAAACACAAAAGCCTCTGGCATAAGTCAGAGGCTCTTTTCTTTGGAGCAGATGACGGGAATCGAACCCGCATATTCAGCTTGGGAAGCTGATGTTCTGCCACTGAACTACATCTGCAAATCACGTTTTACATTTTACCATCCCTAGGGCGGAAAGTCAAGGGGATTTTTTGCATACATGAAAAAAGAGCGGCTTATTGGTCGCTCTGATTTTTCCAGTCATATTTCTTTTTTCCCGGGAACGACGATATGACAAACAAAAGTATTATCAGCGGCAGTGACACGCAGACAGCGACGACCGCTGTGTCTATCTTCGTCGCTTCGGCGGCGACCCTTATCACGCTTACCTCTGTTGTCTCTATCCGCACGCCTCGCACAAGCAGCCTATGGGTGTTGATTCCATATGGTGTGCAGGTCATGAGGGTGCAATAGTCCTTGCCATCCTCGATGAAGAGATATTCCATTTCGGTTGGCTCGACAATCGATATCTGGTCAACCTGATAGGTTAAAACCTCTCCAAGAACAGTCAATGTGAATGTGTCCCCCACTTCAAGCTGGTCGAGGTGGGTGAAGAGTGTTGCCGAGGGAAGTCCCCTATGTGCAGAGATAACACAATGTGTGCTCTCCCCGCCGACAGGCAGGCTTGACCCCTCGAGGTGCCCGGCACCCGAAGCCAGCACACCGCTTGAAGTTCCATGGAATATAGGCAGCTCCACCCCGATTGATTCAATCGTTATATAGCCCATAACTCCCGTTCCCGTGAGGTCGAGGAGGTCATAATAACCATATTCCTCCAGAGCCTCAGTTGAAGAGAACGCCGCCAGCGACCCCATCTCCGCCAGCATTTCGTTATAAGCCTGGGCTGCCTCAATATATGCCGAGTAATCCGCCTCAGAAAGTGAGGCGGCAGCCTCGTCATAATCGGTTACAAAGTGAGAAGCAATATTCTGGTTCCACCAGTTACTGACCGTAGGGTACAAGAGGATAAGTGCTCCCACAATGAGCACCAGAAAGAGCCCCATCGACCCCAACCATCCTCTTATACTCTTCATAATAACCTCTCAGTCAGTCGCTTCGTGCTCACCCTTATCAAGGGGAGCCTTTAAGCCTTTGCATCGAATTTTAATTATTCCTCGTCACTCTTCATTCTCTTGCGGGTGATGATCATTATAATAGCACCCAAAACCAATACTCCACCGACAACATAGAAGATGGTAGTACCAATGCCACCAGTTGAGGGCATTTCAGAGCTCTTAGAATTGTAAACAGTAGAAGCCGCAATATCGGTACTATATGCGTATGTATCAGTAGTTACTGCTCCCTCATAGATTGTTATTGTTTTAGAACCACTTATCAATGCATATCCGTCAGGAGCAGTGGTTTCAGTAAGGTAATACGAACCATCGTCAAGACCGATTACATGGAGAAGACCGTCGCTGCCGGTTGTGATATAGCTGCTAGCCCCACTGTTATTTTCAACTACAGTACTAGACCAAGACGATAAAACGTAATTGCCATCAGTATCAGTTATGAATACTGCGTAGTTTGTGCCATCAGACAATGTGAATGTAGCACCTTCCAAAGCAGTACCGGGAAGATCAGTATCACTATCGGCGGTGAACTTATAAACATAGATGTCATAAGTATAAACAGTAGCTGTGCTTGTTCTCTCTACATCACTTTCCAAGGTAACAGTATTGACGTTTCCATCGCCTTGGTCATTGCCGTAAGAAATTTCAGATGAATCAGTAACTGTTGCAGAGTAGGAAACTATGAGATATGATGATGCTGGGTCAGAAACACTAAGAACGTAATCATAATAGTTGCCGGAAGAAGTCTGAGCGATAAGAGCAGTAAAGTCAACCTCAAAATCACAACCAGTGACTGAGCAAGATGGCGAGTCATCAATAGTGTAATCGGTAGTAGTGGCTAAAGTAACGTTTTGAAGTTCACTCTGAGCATCATAGTAGTACAATTTTACTGATATGCTGCCACTTGTGAGTTCAAATCCATCCGGAAGAGCATCATGGAGAACCAGCGTAGTGATTTCGTCGATACCCTCGATTTTAACCTGATAGTAAACTGTATCGGTCAGATCGATTGATGTTGAAGTGCTGGTCTCATCGAAATCCGCATCTTCTTCATTGTATACAGTCTTCGTAACCTGCGGCTTTGCGTTCTTATCAACGATTTCAACATAATTCTCTGTCGAATCCAGAGCAATCAATGTGCCAGTAGATGAACTTACGAAATAGTAACCAAGATCAAGACCAGTGAATGTGGCTGTGCCAGATGAATCAGCTGTTGCTGTTACTGGAGTAATAGAACCGGTATTTGATTCAGCGTAAGTCTTAGCTGCATTTGCAAAAGCTTGCAATGTGGTGGAATCCTGGCTGACGCCATCTTTCCAAGTTACGTATGTTACTGATCCCACTGTAGTGAGAGTTACATATACATCATCAATACCAGTATCGGTAAAGAAATCCTCCCAACCATCAGCTATTGTATATGCATAAGAACCACTAGTTGAATCATATGTAAGGTCAAGCATCTTATAGGCGGAGAATTCTGTGCCCTCAGAAGCGTCTTTGATGACAATAGTACCGGCAGATCCAGCCGTCGCCCCAACCTGCACTGCGCAAATGCTCATCAGCATCGCTACAGCAAGCAGTAGGCTTACTATTTTTCTTAGTTTTTTCATTGTAAAGTCTCCTTTATCATAATTATTTTTTTGTCGTGTTTCGTGGAACACTGGTCGGATGAGGTTTGTTTTCAGATGTTCCACCTCCACCTGCATTTGCGTTTTTGCTGCTTAAGTTGTCTTTGCAGCTTAAGTCTATACAAAAGGTACCCGCCACTGCAAATGAGCAGTATGCCGACCATTGTATACAGTTTAGTCCCCCGCCCGCCTGTCTGGGGCATTTCCAAGCCGCTGTATGGAACGGCTTCGGCGTAGGTGTTGGTGAATGTGATGGTTACGGAATCTTCACCGTTAAGCGTATATGTGTATGTTCCATCATTGTTGACTAGTACTTCAACACCGTCAACTGTTACAGTTACACTTGATAACAAGTAATCAACCCCATCCAGCGTGATAGTATCATCACTGACAGTTTCATATATCGTGTAACTTCCACTAGCGGTGTAATCTGGTTCAGCGGTAAATTTCGAGCCACTTCCGGTTTCACCGACCGTGATGTTCAGAGTCTCGCTACTTGCCGTGTTTGTCGTTGACGTGATCGTGAAGTCAGCCGTGTAAGTATTGCCCTCATCCAGATACTCATCAATTTGAGTCTCCGTCAGCCCGTCGACTACTTTGACGACTGTGACTATAGGTTTATACAGATACAAGCTAAGGTAAGTTGTAGTGCCGCCCTTTACTCGCATAGCAGTTGTAGTGTTCGTGTCGAAAACAGGATCTGAGCCGCCGCTCGACGTTCCTGTTACACTGCCAAAAAGACCATAGTCCGGGAACTTATCCAGGTTGCTTGCATATACATTCGTACCGTTTTCAACCGAGCCTGATTCTGTATATGTAGTGTCAAGAACCCATTCTTTATTTGTACTATCCCACAACCAATACTCAATAACGTAACTGATTTCCTGAGAGAAGTTTGCGTTATCTATGAGGTTACCAACGGAGTAACCATTAGAATATTCTGTTTCTCCAGATACGAAGAAGAACCTTGTCAGATACTGTTCCTCTGGAATAGTGTAGTTGCCATAGTAGTAAGTCCACTCACCGTCAGCCGAGGTTGTTGTTTTCAATTTCCAGACATTAACCGTTACAATTTCGCCGTTTGGCAATTCATAAGTTCCGGTTGCGTTGTCAGTGGCATTTGTAGAACCATCAATTTTTGTCCCGCTCTCCAAAATGTAGCTTATCATGGCCGTCAGTACTTCCTGCTGAGTGCTGGTGCTTGAATCGGCATAATCCAGAACTTTCTGAGCATCCTCTTCTGACATAATAACAACGTACATTGTATCCGTAGCGTCGTAAGTATTACCTCCGCCAGCGGCGGTTCTGGCTCTGTGATATAAGCTCCAATACAGGTTCTGTTCAGGAATCGTAAGAACGTCCTGATACAGGCTTCCTTCTGTGTTTGCATTTAACTCAGCAAACTGGTTCCCGGCTCCTGCCTGGCTTCCGCCTGCGTAAATATATTGCGTTCCATATGATGTCATGCTATCAGAATACTTAGCAATTTCCATATAGCCATCAGAAGAAGTGGTACTCCAGAACGGAACATCGTCATCTTCCAAATTGTAACCTGAGCCACCGCCGACAGGATACTCAAAGCTGCTGTTCATAATCTCGTCAGCATACGGAACCCACATTACAGCTTCGCCGACATAGCTACCACTTGAGTCATAAACCTCCGCTTTATAGTAGTAAAGTCCGCCGTCATCAAGTGCAACGTTAACAGCAGTGTTGTTGTAGAACAAAACATCTTCATCTGTGACGTATTCATATACATACGAATTCTCGTATACCAGATCATCGTCATCATCAACTGGTGCAGCTTTAGACCAAACAACTGTACAACCACAATCCGGGTCAGTCAGGTCGACTTCCAAGCCACCAACAACCAATTTTGCGACAAGCGTACCGTTAGCAGAAATGTTGTCCGTGATTGAAACGCCGTCTTCCTGGTATATCAGGCAGAGGGTCAGCTGTTCATTTGGGTCAGCTGTGTCATAGTACCATCCATCAAACCGTGACGCATCGTAACTGTTCAATGCACCGGACGATGTGTAAATCATTACAGTTCCGTCGGTGTTCACGTCAACATTGAGTGCAACCGGAGTAGTACTTGTCGATACACCACCGCTGTTATTACCGGTGATATCCAGATAATTTCCGTTACCATCAGTTATGTAGTAAGTCCCAGGTTCCGATGCGGCAATGAACGTCCATATAGTGACATCGTCGCCGCTAGTGCTGTAGACAAGAGTCGTGCCATCTGAGCTTGTGCCGCCAATAGCAATTGAGACACCTGTGAGACCTTGGTTAGTATTATAAGAGTCTGATGTCAATGCGCTATAGTGATTATTGCCGAAAGCAACAATCGCATAACTCATTCCCGCAAGCGGATAGTTTGTGGTGTCCGGCTCATTGGTCACGGTGATGGAGTCAACTTCGTCGCCATCTACGGTGATTACGCCATTGGTGACCGTGAATGTCACATCTGATGAGGCATAGCCTGTGGGGACGTCAGATTCGGTAAGGGTGTAGGTGCCGTTTGTAAGGTAAATCGAGCTGTCAGTGCCTGAGCCGGTGATGGTTACACTGCCGACTGTATTGTTGCTGTCATCAGTGACGGTAAACTCAGCTTCCAGGCTGCTGACGGTGGACGATAACTTGTTGCCGTTTGCGTCTACATAGACCTTTTCAATAGTCAACGTAGTCTTAGCCGTATTGGTGAATGAGACTGTATTCTGAGCGACGGCTGCGCCATTTACTTTTACCACACCATCTTCAATAGTGAATGTCACATCATCCGAGGCGGTATATCCATCAGGGACAGTTGTCTCGGATATGGTGTAATAAATGCCGCTTGAAAGGGATATCGTGCTGGTGCCTGTGCCGGTGATTGTCACTGTGCCGACCTCAGTTCCGGATGTATCTGTGACCGTGAACACAGCCGTTTCTGATGAATCGGACATTTCAGAGCCATCTGCATTAAGGTAGGTCTTGGAGACAGTCACTTCTGTCAGTGCCTTGTTGGTGACAGTGACGGTGTTGCCGCTGACGGAGGCATAATCGCTGCCGGTTACGGAAACTTCGCCGGTAGAGCTGTCAACAGAGATAGTTATCGTGCCGATATCTTCATAGCCACTCGGTGCAGTGGTCTCAGACAAGGTGTAAGTGCTGCCATAGCGGCAAGTCAAACTGCCTGTGCCTGCACCACTGAATGTGACCGTTTGATCTGATTCAGATGAATATGAAGTAGCACTTGTACGTGTAAGCGTGAATACCGAGCTGTCACTGGCTGAAATCACTTTTCCAGAAGCATCTGTATAGACCTTTTCAAGAGTAAGCTCAACAGTTGACGGGGCATCGTAAACAGTTACCGTGCTGGAATCATCATCATATGAATAGTTGCCTGATGCAGTAGTGGAAATAGAATTACCCGAAACAGTAAACGTAAACGAGCCACTAGCCACATCATACCCCGTCGGTGCCGACGTTTCGGTTAAAGTATAGTTGCCATCAGGGAGGTCGGAAAATGTTATACTACCATCCTCAGACGTTGTAAAGGTGATAGTATCACCTAAAGCGAGATCATTGTATTCACCGGAGTGATTGACGCTACTAAGTGAATTAGTATCATTAGTCAACGTAAACGTAGCTCCAGATAGCCGAGTACTTGTATTAGTTTCGTACTTGTTAATGGTTATAGAAGCGGAGGATACTTTGTAGTAAAGATAGATTGTTATACTTATACTCTGTACACCAGACACATTAGTAGTGCCCTCTGTGCTCGATACAAACGTGTATCTTCCACCCATGTCATTGCTATATGTGATACTTGTTGCATTATTGACAGTGCCGGTTTGAGTACCGCCAAACATTCCCTGCCCCTGATACGTATAAGAAATATATGCATAATCAAACTCATATCCGCTTATAGTCAGAAGCTCAGTTAAATCAGTTGTTCCTGATGCTGTGACGGTAGTTCCGTTTACAGTTACGGAACTTGAATAGGTATATGTGTTAGTAGTTGAACTAATCTCATTTGTAGTACCAGATTCATAAACCCAGACATCATAATAGTCAGTGTATTGGGTTTGCCCCCTATTATTAGTATAACTCCATCTTATCGTAAACGTCGAGAAGCTTTCTGTTGTGAACTCGACTACGGCGGTTTCGGTGTCGATGGTGCCGGTGGTTTCGTCTGTGGAGTCGGCTACCAGGACGGGGGTGATGCCCTCTTCGGCTTCTTCCAGGTGCTGGACTTCGAGGGTGGAGGTGTCGGCGTCGTCGGTCATGAGGGATGAGGCGTCGATGATGATGGTGACAGCTTCGGTCGGCTCTACTGCTTCCCCATCAACAGTGAAGCTGATGTCAAGAACAGCAAGAGCTGTGCTGATTTCTTCTGCGTCCTCAGAATCGGTGTCGTTGTCATCGCTGATAACCGCTATGCCGGAATCTTCTTCATATCCAACTGCCTCGGCAGCAACAGCGTATTCTTCGCTTTCTTCATCAAGAAGACTTACTGAGAGGATGGCTCCATCCGGCAGGGCTCCCTCGGGAGCTACGACCGTGACGGTTACGCCGCTGTCGGAGGCTGTGTAGGTGATGTCATTGACGACCACAACCTCTTTCTCATCAGCTTCTTCGGTTTCTTCATATGTTTCTTCCGGAACGACCTCTTCAGTCTCCTCCGAAATGGGGAGAATGCCATAGCCGGAAATAGTGGTGTCTGTCAGATAATAGTAGGTGTTCAGCGCGACTATGTCGGATTCTCCGGAAGAATAATCTCCCTCGATGACCGAGACGGTGGCGGAGGTCTCATCCACTGCCACAACAATTCCAACACGGTCAATTCGCCCATCGGAATCTGTGTCAAAGAAGATAAGGTCACCGGAGGCAGGAGTGTAGCCCGAGGCTTCGGAATAGTACCCGAGCTCAGCAAGAGAAGTTGCCCAAGAATAGGCTCCGGAACCGAACGGGAAGACCGTCCTGTCCACGCCGGCATAGTTTAAGCAGAATGAGACGAACATTGCGTCCCAGGTGCCGTATTCATTGCCATACCAGGCACCGTAGCGGGTGTAGCCATAGTGGGTTTCGCCGTCATCGCCGATGGAGTAATTGGCGGTGGATTCGGTGTAGCCGAGCTGAGAGTAGGCTATATTAATAATGTCTGTTTTCAGGTTCTGGGTGAGTGTCGGGAGGGTTGCTTTCCAGGCATCTGAATCCTCAACATCTGCATTGAGGTTAATAAGGCAATCAACCGTGTGGGTGTGCTCCTCGAGACCGCAGATAAGGTTGCCCTCTTCGTCGTAGCATTCTTCTATGTGGACATGCTCTTCATATCCGCAAAAGGTCTCGTTGGTCATGGTGATGCCGATATATCGCAGCTGCCAGTAAACGGTGAGAGAAACAATAACTGCTAAAATAAGCAGAACAGATCCAAGCACCAATCGCTCATGGCGGTCGTGCCTGAATCTGTCTATGCAGGTCAATAATGTGTTTCTCATGTTCATTCGACCTTCCGCATCTGCCCAACAATCTATAAACGAATGGATTCATACGTGGGCTTCATGTGAAAGGGTCAAATAAACAAAATACCTCTCACTGAAAAATGGGAGGTAAGCACTCAAAACTGAGAATTATGATATATCCATAAATCCAAGTAGCATAAGCGAGCAGCGGGACACAAAAAATTTTCTGTGCCGCAGGCACTACCCCCCCACGCTATTCAGTATATAACAAAATACAGCTTCAATTGAGCATAGTTTACCACGTTCCAGAGTAGTTTGTCAACAGCGGATTTCAATTTGTTTCAAACTTTGTGCGACATCACAAAATTGTGCTGACTTTGGTGTGGATTTTGTTGAAATTTCGGCTTATCTCATGTATGGATGTATAAAAATTTAGCCACAAAAAAAGCAGCCCCAAACAAGGTTCTGGGCTGCTTGAACAGAAAACAAATCAGAAAAGCGAAACAAATTGAAGAAGACGCCTTTCGGCGTCTTCTTTGGTAGCTCGCTTCGCGAGCTACTGGTGCAGTTTCCCAATCCAAATCCGAACCATTCCCATACTTGCTTGGGGTATCGTTCACATCATCAAACGTAATCGTCTTTGTGGCCTCCTTGAAGTTAAAAGTAAAGAGTATTTTGTCGTCGTACAGATAGATTGAATTGACAAATGTGTCTATCAGCATCTTGCGGTGGGACTTCTGACTCACGTCAAGCTTGCGGAAGCGATGAAGCCAAAAGATCATGAACTCCTTGCTTATCTTCGGCTTTGAAATCTTTTCGTTCGCAATCTTAATCTCTAAATCCTCTTTTGCCGCCTCTAATTCTTCAAGCCGTGACTTTGTGGACTTTGTCAGGATGCCTTGTTGGATAGCATTTAAGATGTTCTGAATTGCGGTTTTCGTTTCTTTGAGTTGTTGTTCATAAAGTGGAATGTTCACGTTCTCCCTGTCCTGCAAATCCATGAGCATTGAAACGATGGCTTCGATTGTGGAATCGTCCATTACCATCTTCATGGTTGTGTCAACAACCAAATCTTCAATCCATATCTTTCTGACAGGTTTCTTATGGCACTCTTTACGTTTCTTTTTGACGGAAGAGCACTTATAGTAGTGATGAGCCACACCCGTCCTGCTTGTACCGCTTTCTCCGCAAAGATACGCTCCACAGTAGCCACAGAATAACTTCGTCGTCAGCAAATAGTCGTCCTCCGCTTTGTGCCTTGCGGGCGCTTTCTTATTCTTCGCTAACTTTTGCTGAACTCTGTCAAACAAATCTTTTGGAACAAGTGAAGGAATTCCATCCGGTATAACTATGTCTCTGTACTGGTATTCTCCCATGTATCGGCGATTGCTCAGCATATGCTGAATGTTACCGTAATTCAGAGGTAGCCCTTTGGAATTTCTCACACCACGTTCGTTCAGTATATCCCGAATCTCAGTCATCGTCGAGCCTTCGTCATAGAGCTTGAAAGCTTCCAACACGAACGGGGCTGTTACAGGGTCAACCTGAAAATACTGCTCACTGTCAATCATGTACCCGAGGGTAAGCCCTCCACCATTGTATTTGCACTTGAGAGCGTTCTCTGTCATGCCACGAATTACTTTCTCAGACAAATCCGCCGAGTAGTATTCCGCCATACCCTCAAGCATGGATTCGAGAAGAATTCCTTCTGCGCCATCAGAAATATTTTCGGTAGCAGACACCACTTTAACGCCATTCTTCTTAAGTGTTGCTTTGTATCTCGCACTGTCATAACGATTGCGTGCAAAGCGGTCTAACTTCCACACGAGAATTGCATCAAAAAGTTTCTTTCCACTGTCCTTAATCATGTTTTGGAACTCAGGTCGGTTGTCCGTCTTTGCGGAAAAAGCTCTGTCAATATAGTGCCGAAGAATTGTGATTCCATTCTTCTCGGCGAACGCTGTGCATTCTCTAATTTGTCCCTCGATGGATTCCTCCCGCTGATTGTCCGATGAATATCTTGCGTAAATTACGGCGGTCATATTATCACCTCATTTTAAATTTTTGGAGAATCAAATCCCCCTCACTAACACAGAAGCAACAGGTGCTTTGACAAGCTGTAAGATGATAAGCTATTTCCATGTTCGCGTCCTCTTTCGATTTGAACTAACTATATTCTAACACATTTCACATTGTATGTCAACGCTTTAAAGCTAAAAAGTGCAGATTTACGAATAAAAATTTTTTCGGGTAGCGTCTGGAATCAGTGTTACTGAGGGAGGTTTTTTCAAAAGCAAGATTCTCCGTGTCGGACATTTACTCAAAATTGAGCAAATCCCGACCGACTCTCTTGATGGGAATTTCGATTTCCCATACCCTCGACTTTTGCGAAACCGAAAGGTTTTGATTTTGGTTCCCATTAAAATGGTCACAGCGGCGGTGCCGGTTGCCGGTGGCAAAAGAAAAAGCAGAGGGGCTTCCTCTGCTTAATTTATATTCCCAATCTGATTCTCCCTCTCATAGCAACCTCGTCATCTTTCTTCTTTAGATAATCCGTCTGTAATACATCTCGTTGCATCCGAAGTTCACTTACAAGAGCTTCGTTAGAAACATTACAAAAGGGAACACTGTTATATCTGAGAACATCGGCTGAGACTTCCAAAACAGCTTGATTTGAAAAACGAACTTCTTGAATTTTTGAAATAGCTTTATCCCTGTCCAGCGTTCCTTTCTCATCGTATTCCGAAATAATTTTGTCAATCTCCTCGATGTCTTTTAAGATTTCCGCCAACTCTGCTTCGAGTTTTTCTAAATCTTCTTTTGTGGTCATATGTACCTCCCGTAATTTTAAGACTGCATTTTTCTTAGCAAAACTTTTGCCAAGATTATTGTAGCACATATGTGAAAGAAAGTCTGGCGAAATTTGTCGGAGGAAAAATTCTCTTGCTTCTATTTGTAACTTCCTTGTTGCTCTCTCAGTCTGTACCTCTCTTCTTCTCAAGGTCAGTTGCATAGCCGATTTTTATGTAATTCGGAAATGACGAATTTGTTAAAATGTAGATTAGCCAGTATAGCTTTTGTAGACATTGGAGAGCTCTTTTCTGATGCTTATGTATCTTCTGCTGAATTTAATCATGCTACGATGGCGGGAATATAGTAAGGGAATTTGGAGTTTTGTGAGAAGTCTTATGCTGCTGCAGTATGAATATAATTAATTTACCTCCGCTCTTGACTTTCTTTATCACTCGTGTTATCATTGTAGCAAATTAAATCGGATATATCGCAAGAAATTGTTTGTAGTAGAAATGGAGAGATAAAATGATAGTCAGTTCTGTAAAATTCAACGGGTATAAAAGCTTTCCTTCTGGGAAAGAGTACGAGATTGATATATCACCATCTGTAACAGTATTTATCGGGAAGAATAACTGTGGTAAATCAAGTTGTATAGATGTCCTTGAAACAGCCCTTATGCAAAACCGCTTTTTGGATACTAAAAATCTCTTCAACGAAATTGCAGTCTCTTTCACTGTAAACAGCACTGATATTGGAAAATACTTCTCAAGGTATATAAGTGGTGGGCGTGGAATTTCAGGTAGCTACTATTCTTATGGTTCAAAATATATCAACCAAAAAATATTTGGTACTTTGCAAGTCGAAACCTCTATATCCAACAAGCAAAGCGTGGTATTAGCTCTTAAAGAAGATCAAAAGCAAATCAATCTCCCCATCTGTAAGGACAATTGGACACGACTACTACATCAGCACAACAATTATCAGAATAAAGTTAATTTCAGGAGACTTAATGCGGACAGAGATATTGTGCCAGAAGAAGAAACTGATGATGAGTCATTGGATTTTAATGGCACCGGTGCAACAAATCTCCTGAGAAAATTCGTTAACAATAGCTCTTATGACGAAGAAATTGTAGAGATTACATTGCTAAAAGAGCTTAATAAAATCATGGCTCCAGATTCTCACTTCAAAAACATAAGGCTTCAACAAATTCAGGAGGGCGACAAACTACTTTGGGAAATATTTTTGACAGAGGATAATGGAAAGCGATTTGCTCTGTCCAAATCAGGAAGTGGATTAAAGACTATTCTACTGATGTTAATAAACCTATATGTAATCCCACATACTGCTCCGTACAAGAATAAGGATATCGCATACTCTTTTGAAGAGTTGGAGAACAACCTTCACCCTGCTCTTCAGCGAAAGATTTTTGAGTACTTATACAAATTTGCAAAAGAGAATAACTCCCACATATTTATCACTACTCATTCGCATATTGCAATCAACACTTTCTGCGGTAAAGACAAAACTGCAATATACCATGTACTGAAAATAGGTAGCGAATCACAGCTTATTCCTGTAGAAAACTTGTCAGATCGAATGGGCGTTTTAGCCGATCTTGATGTTCGTGCCAGTGATTTATTCCAATCTAATGGTATCATTTGGGTTGAGGGTCCTTCCGACAGAGTATACATTAACAGATGGCTACAGGTGTTTTGCAATTCAGAGTTTATTGAAGGCGCAGATTATCAGTTTCTGTACTATGGCGGCAGGATTTTAGCTCATTATTCCGCCAACGAAAATGCACAGAGTGACCTTATCAGCATACTTACTACAAATCGTAATGCAGCAATAATTATCGATTCAGATCAAAAGAGCGATGAAGGCACAATTAATGATACAAAAACGAGAATATATGATGAGTTTTCAAAGATAGGTGACTTTTGTTGGATTACTAAAGGCAAAGAAATTGAAAACTACATTCCTGCCGCTTCAATTAACGATAAATACGGATCAAGCCTCGATAATGTTGGTCAATACGAGCTGTTTCCGACCTATATTTCCGAAATAGACAGTAGCTTTTCTAATCACAAGGTCTCATTTGCAAGAGGAATAGTTGAACATATAACGAAAGAAAACTCGTCTGAAATGTTAGATCTGGAAACACAGATCAAGAAGTTGTATGAATCTATTCAAGCATGGAACAGGAGCTTTTAAAGCTAAATGGTCTCTCACCCCTTCACCAACCTAAGCAATTCATCATACCCATCGACCACATCATAGGTCACCTCGCCGGAGCTGATGGCTTTGAAGTGTTCACGGGCGCAATGGATTTTGGACTTTTCTACATCACGAAGGTCGAGAGAACGCATTGAGCCTTTTGTCTCAGCGATGAAATAGATATGTCTGACGGTGCCTTCCTTGAAGGCTATCGCCCAGTCAGGGTTATAGTGTCCCATCGGTGTTGAAATATAGAACTTGTCGGGAAGTTTGACATAAACAGCAACTGCATCGTTCGTGTCAAGGTCGGTGGCGAACTTTCTCTCGTTCGTGGAGTCATAGACTATATGGTCATAGAGATGGTGATTCGCTTTCATCGCATTGACTCCCAACCTGCCCTTGATTGTCGGTTCAGTGAAGACTGTTGTATCATATCTGTCATCAAGCATATTGTAGGTTATATGCTCGACAATGGCGGTTGCCTTCTCGTCGTTTATGAGGGATGCCGCTTTAAGAATAAACTCTTCCGGGTTGTCTTTGAATTGGTCAAAGACGACCTTTTCTATTCCCGTAAGAATTGAAACGACGGCTTTTCTTGTGAGTCCTGTTTCTTTTACGAGGCTTCCTGTCAGATCATATTTGACATTGCGGTTGGCGATGATTCTGGTTCTTGAGTCATAGGTCGAAGAATGCTCCTTAACGAACGATTCTCCGCTCAGAAGCGACTCCTTCGACTCGATACTTTCCATCTGCCCGCTCTCTACTTCGAAGAATATCGGTGAAACTCTCAGCTTGCGGTTGAGAACGTCGATGGACTTCTCAACAAGCTCATCGGTGTCGAAATTGACGGTATAGACGGACTTCGAGTTGATTCTCTCCCAGAGTGCCTTGAATTGGGGCATGGCAAGCTTGCTCTCGTCAACCTTGAGCTCGACATTGTTGCTTCTGGCGTCATCGGGAAGCATGGCTTTCGGGTCGTAGACGAAGTCGATAATAGAAATAACAGCTTCGGCACTGTCTGCCACTTCTTCGGCGATTTTAATCTCGCCGTTTGCTTTATCTTCGTAATACTTGTCCGTCAGCGCGCCCTTCTTGTCGACATAGCCGTTTACAATCAGGTCGAAGTGGATTGCGTCGGCGGTTTCTTTGTCTATGGTCTGCTCGTTGCCGTCCTTGTCGACGATAGCTCTGCCATTAAACAGTGCCGCAGTAACTGCCAACGGACGATCGGAAACAGCTTCCGCCATTTCTGACTGAAGCCCCTTTGCAAAGCTGTCATAGCTTTCGCTTGCGATAACCGTCAGGACATTGACGTTATGCACGTCGTTGCCGAGGGAGTTCGTGTCCATTCTCTCGCCATTCTGGTTGACACAGAGGCGGAGTCCTCGCCCGACTTCCTGACGCTTTCTCACGTCGCTTCCGCTTTGTTTGAGGGTGCAAATCTGGAAGACGTTAGGGTTGTCCCAGCCTTCGCGCAGTGCCGAATGGGAGAAGATGAACCGAACAGGCGAACGCTTAGGGTCTCTGTCAAGAAGCAGTTCTTTATTCTTCATGATGAGGTCATAGGCGTCTATATCGTCGGAGGTGCGCTCCTTTTTGTCGCCGAGCTTGTTGTTCGTCATGTGACCTTTTTTATCTATCGAGAAATAGCCCGCATGGGTCGCTTCCGCCGGAATGGAGTCGAGATACCGAAAATACTCGTCCTCGCCGAAAGCCGGCTCCAAGGACTCCACCACGTCCCGATACTCCTCCTCGAACATATCCGCAAAGATGCCGTTCTTCGGCTGTCCCGCCTCGTCATACTGCTTATAATGTGCTACCTCGTCGATGAAGAGCAGAGACAGCACCTTTATGCCCTTATAGTAGAGCTGGCGTTCACGCTCGATATGGGAAAGAATCGTCTCGCGAATCTGGAGGCGGCGAACCTGGTCCTCGCTGACCTTGCCGACTACATCTCCGGCATAAATCTTGGTGCCGTTCAGGAACTCAATCGAGTTGTCCCGACCGTCGATGCTCTTTACGATATAATTATTCTTATACTCCTCCAAGCCGTTCGAGTTGTCATAGAGATTAAAGCCGATTCCGACAGTCTTGACGACCTTCCGGACACTCGACTTGCCCTTGCAATCAAACTCGATTGTCGCCGTCGGATCCTTCTTTGAAAGGTTTATATTCTGCAGATAGACATAGCCCTCCGTGGCAGTACTGCCCGATTCGGTTATGCCCTTGACGGCTATCTTCTTGACAAGGCGCTTGTTATAGGCTTCCATCGCATCAAGGCGATAGACCATATTATAGATGCTGTCCGATTTATGGGTTGCGGAATAACGGAGTGTCATCAGTGGGTGAAACTCCTTTAATTTCAGCTTTGTCTTTTCGCCCTCGACCGACTGAGGCTCGTCGATTATCACTATCGGATTTGTCTTGGCGATTATATCAATAGGTCTGCGGGAGCGGAACTCGTCAAGCTTCATCGAAATCCTTCTTGCATCCTTGCCGGTTGCGTTGAACGCCTGTGAGTTTATTATCATGACGTTTATCGAGCTGTCATGGGCGAAGCGGTCAATCTCGGTGAGCTGTGAAGACTTATAGATGAAATAGCGTATCTTCTTGCCGTATTCCTCGGCGAAATGGTCTGCCGTGGTCTCAAACGACTTATAAACTCCCTCACGGATTGCCACGCTCGGCACGACGACGATAAACTTTGACCATCCATAATGCTTATTGAGTTCATACATCGTCTTGATATATGTATATGTCTTGCCGACACCCGTCTCCATCTCGATAGTCAGGTTATATCTTCCCTCAAGCTTATCCGACGGCTTGATCTGGTTCTGACGTTGGACTTTCTGGAGGTTTTCGAGTATTGTGCGGTCGCTCAGGCTTCTTACTATCGGCTGATTGCTCCAACCCGTGAAGTCGTCATCATCTGTCATTGAAAGCTGACTCTCGCCTCTATCCATCATATAGGTAGGCGTTAAATACGGCTGTCCTGCAAAGACATCCACCACAGCTTTCGCCGCATCCGCCTGAAATTTCTGGTGCTTATATTGAAGTTTCATGCTTTTTGCCTCCTCAGATAACCCTGACATTCGTATTCTCTGAATAATACTTGAATATCTCGAACACATTTATCTTTGAGGGGCTATCGGCGAAGCTCGAATCACGGAAGACAGCCCTTATCGGCTTCATCTTCGCCATTTCCCGCACCACGCTTTCGGGGACATTCTCCGAGAAGCAAGCCACGAGTTCGCCGTCATTATAATTATGGACAGTACAGCCGTCGATAACTCGGCTCTCACAAGGCAAAGAAAGCGGCACGCCCCAATCAACCAAACACCCAAACAGCAAATCCAATTCCGTCCTGTCAGCCTTGATATTATCCTCCATCATCTCCACCAAGTCCTGACTATAATCCTCCGCCGCATAATAAACCTCATTCATATTGGAGTCATCCAGCTTCAACACCCTGAAACCAGTGTCTATTTCTTTGCTTACATCACCCATAAGACGAGGATTCTTGACATCAGGCATCATCTCATCAAGCATAGTCTGATGTTCATCAGTCAACATTACGGGAACGTTCTTCCATCTATCATTATCCGCCTGTATTTCCTTACCAGCACGCCGAATACGTTCCTTACCAATCTCGCAAATATTCTTATACCCCGCCTTGTAAGCTTCACTACTCTCGTCACACCTTTCAGGGAGCTGTACCATAATAAACTTCCGATGCCCACCGTCTTCTGCATTCAACTGCATAACAGCATGGGCGGTTGTGGCAGAACCAGAGAAGAAGTCAAGGACAATATCATCGTCTTTTGAAGTTTGTTCAACAAAATCTTTAATCAGTGTCACGGGTTTTGGGAAATCAAAATATTGACCGTTAAATAACGACTGAACTTCTTTAGTTGCATTTCTTGTGTACACATCTTGTCCTATTATCGAAGAATACCCGGGCAGTTCTTGAGAAATCTCAGACAAAAACGATTTCTTTCTTGGCCTGCCATTTGGCGAGTCAGGCCATATAATTCGATTTTCGGCTATCAATCTATTCATCGTATTTTTGTCGTATCTCCATCCCATTTCAGGCTTACCATAGTTAATACCAGTGGCTGGATCAATCAAATCATAGTGGCAGTTAGGGCGTTGACTTTCAGGCAGTAACCCTGCCATATTTGCACTTGCCCATGGTCCTCTCGGATCGTTATCTGGATTTGTATATTGCTCAGTTTTTCTTTTTGCACCTTTAAAAGCACGATTGATATTGTTTTTACAATATACAACAATGTATTCGTGGTCTACTGATACGCCAGTTAAATTTCTATTATCTTTGTTTTGACGGCTTTTCCATATCAAAGTAGCTACAAAATTTTCCCCACCAAAAGCTTCATCACAAATCTTCCTAAGATTCTCAACCTCATTATCATCGATCGAAATAAAAATAACCCCATCATCAGAAAGAAGATTCCTTGCAAGTAAAAGCCTGGGGTAGATCATGGTGCACCAGTCGGAGTGGAATCTGCCGTTACTGTCGGTGTTTTTGAAGAGGCGGTTTTCTTCCTCGTCGTACATCCCCATCTGCCTGTTTTCCTCGTCTTGCGAGCGCACGAAGTCGTCGGCATAGACAAAATCGTTGCCGGCGTTGTAGGGCGGGTCTATGTATATCATCTTGACCTTGCCTAAGTAGCTTTCCTGAAGGAGCTTCAGGACTTCGAGGTTGTTGCCCTCGATGTAGAGGTTCTCGGTGGTGTCCCAGTCGACGCTTTCTTCGGGACAGGGACGAAGGGTCTTGCGGGTGGGCTTGTTCGCCTCGACAATCGAGGACTTCTTGCCAACCCAGGTGAACTCTAAGCCTCGTCGCCGTCAACTATCTCGGAGGATAGCATCTGCTTGAGGACTTCAAAGTTGATGGCTTTCTTGGGCTTGCCGTCGGGACCGACTGCCTCTGTCAGGCAGTTCGGGAACATCTCGCCGATGCGGTCGATGTTGGAGGAAACGAGGTTGGGGGTTTCAAATTTCATTTTACTTTCTTGCATGAGGGTGCTCCTTTTCTGTTTATAATACTTTCCAGTGACCGGTTTTTCTACTGCCTTCACGGATTATTATTCCACTACTCAGCATTTTTCTCATAGCTCTTTTCACTGTTGAAAGTGAACTATCAAGATTTTGTGCGATCTCCGTCTGGGTAGCGTTCGGGTTTTCTCTCAAAAATGCTATAATACTTTTCGATAAAGTGTCATTTAAAAGTTCATTTAAAGTGTCATCCTGACCCTTTAAAACTTTTAAATCCGCCAATCCGCCGTTTAAACCGTCATTTATACCGTCATTTATACCGTCATCATGTCGGTTTAAAGCTTCATCCAAAGCCTCATCTGATGCTTTGGTGGGTTTTAAAGCCGTAAACTTCACGGTAATATCGTTGCCGAAAACTATATATTCCGGGTCGGGAGTGCCGAGTTCGCGGCAGGAATCGCAGATTTTCTGGATGCCACGTCCCCACGCCTCGATATAGCCGGCACGGTAGAAGACATTTGCAATCGAGGGATTGAACGGCACCGACTTGTGCGGCTCCATAAGAGTCTCCGCCGTCCAGTTCGGAGGCAGAATGCACCTGTTGCTGATGTACATGGCGTCGTCCTCAATACGAATCTGAATCGGGACGCTACCGGCATAGTTGTTGTGTCCCAAAGCGTTATAGACCGCTTCACGAACGCCGTCACGAGGGAACGGGAAGGTCTCAACCCGAACATCATGCTCATAGGTGATGGCGGCTTTGAGGTATTTCGTGAAAATAAGGTCAATAACCCTGTCGGCAATGCTGAAAAGCGAGCCTTCGAGCAAGTCCTGATATTGGAGGTCTGCGCCCTCGCCGAACTTGCCGATTTTGACGTAACAGCCGGTGATGATTCTGCCGGGCTTCTTATAGAAAAGCATGACTGCCGCACGCTTCAACTTGCCGTCAACCAGGAGGTCGAGGTGATCCATAAGCTCCTCGTTCGAGATGTTCAGGTCTTCCTTGTCCATCCTCCTGTTGCGAACGGCTTCACGACGGAAGATGTCAATGCTACTCTGGTCGAGGTCATTAACGCCGATGTTGTCAACGGGAACTGCATCCCAGAGCAAGCCGGTTTTCTCTCTTATAAACTCGGTGAGCGACGAACCTCTCAACTGCTGCAGAGTGCTTCCGCTCCGACGGTAGTATTCGCCCCGATAGTTCACAGGATAGGAACTCGGTGCTACAACGATTTCGATATATTCCTTGCCGTCTTCAGTCAGAAGATTCACGTCGGCGATAATGCCGAGTGTCGTCTGAATCTTGTTCGGAATGTCCTCCATGAGGCTTTTGCTGTCAGAAACGCCGACAATGGTGCCGTCGTCGCTTTTGCCAATGTAAAGCCTGCCGCCCTGTGCATTCGCAAAGCCGCACACCCACTTGAGATATTCATCCCGCCAGGATTCTTTCCATTCTGTGTTTTGGTTTTCTGACATATAAACAGCCTACTTTCCTGTTATTTATCTTCAATTCAATTTCTTCTTAAGTTTTTTATCTCCGCATTGATTTCCATCTGCCGGTTGAGCTGTTTTTCTTTCCACAGCTTCGATTGAAGCTTTGAGATTTCTTTTTCAATCTGTGCCCGCTCGGCGGCTTTTTGCACCGATTCGGAGAGGGATTCCTGCGGTTCGGATTGAACAAGCTTCTCCCCGGCAATCTGTCTTACAAAGCTTTCGTAAACTTCGTCAAGACTAAGACCGACGATGTCGAGATTCAAGGCTTCCTTCTCCGACCATTCGGTGTGGTAATAGCCCGAAACCTTGAAGGTCTCCTCGGTTCTGGCTTCCTTATAGCCTATCCATAGCTCGTAACTACTATTATAGCACAAAATGAACAGAATGTGATAGGGAATTTCAGAATCTATTTGCCGGAGGACTCTTTCGTCGATTTCCTGTGAGTTCAGGATAATCTCGAAGACCTCAATTTCGGTAACGTCCTTTCCGGCAGGGATGTTCAAGGTCGATTCAGCAAGCCTGTTGCGCCAATAGATAACCTTGATGTCGTCGATAAAGCTCCGCTTCAAAGTCGGCGTGATAGACAGGTTGTCATAAAACTTCTGCTTCGGAATCCTGCGGTCGAACTCGGTTGAGGAGGGGAAGTTAAGCATGGTGGCACCTCTATTCTTTCACGACAAGGAAGCAAATAAGCTCAAAATCTTCAAGCCCGCTGACGGTGGACTTGAGGGCGGTCGTCCCGC
>JAJQHJ010000011.1:3784-4878 GCA_021199795.1 Oscillospiraceae bacterium | reverse complement strand
ACTTTCATAAGAACAATGACTTCTTTGCTTGTATTCGGTTTTCAAGGTACAAGTTTCTGCCGTCATTATCCCTCGATTTTCCCAGAAAGGCAAGTTTATCAACAGGTTGGGCTGCTGCAAGCCGCCCAAAGGGTCTGCTTCACCTTCTGGATATTCTCGTTGTCACAGGTCTGCGGGGTGCGGATGGTTACTTTCTTCCCTGCGATGGTCAAAACCTCGGCCTTCGTAGTGGCAGGCGTCTGCGCCTTGGGGATTGTTGATTCAACCATAAATATCCCCCTCCCCTGGGTCAAAACTTCAACGGCAGCGCATTTTTCCTGCTGGTGCCGTTGTAGATGACGAAAACCTGGTACAGATACTTCTTGTAACCGGCCATATTGACACCCATCGCCTGCCCCTTGCGGAGAATGGTCAGGGGATCGACCATCTGGAGCTTGGACACCAGCCGGTCACGGCTGTACTCGCCGTGATAGAGATCAACGAACTCGATGATAGCCCGGACGGTCTCGCCCCGAAGGGAGTGGGGTTCTCCGCCCCAAGCCTCGATGAGAATGCGGAGGGCTTCGGTGTAGATGTCGGGCCCGACCCGCAGGAACGCCCGAAACGCCGTGCTGATACAGCCGATCCGGTTCTCACCGATTTTCTGAGCGTAGTCCAGGTGCAGGCCGACGCTCTCTGTCGCATTCAGGAATGCCAGTGCCTCCGGGTCTTTGCCGAAAATCATGGCTCGCATTTTGGTTCCGGCAGTCAGCACGTCGGCAATGCCGAACTGCTGGGCGAACAGCAGCGCCTCCTCCTGCTCGGTCAGGCCGTAATACACCTTACAGGTGACGGGCAAATCCTCGCCCTTGTTGAGCAGCTTCCGGGCGGCGATGGTGTGCTGGCCGTCAAAGACGTAGTAATTACCATCCCGATAGCTGACCTTCGGCTTGTTGGCGATGCGCTCGTCGAAGTTATCAGCGATCCGCTTTGCACGGGTGATACTCAGATTGCGCTGATAGCTGTTGCGGGGCGTCAGAATGTTCGCCGTATTGATGTCCATCTCGTCATAGGTCAAAAGGCTGTTTTTCACTGCATTTGTCCTCCATTTTCCA
>JAJQHJ010000011.1:0-3684 GCA_021199795.1 Oscillospiraceae bacterium | reverse complement strand
TTTCTGCAAATCCACGCTGTCGCTGCGTCATGGCTGGGGAAATCCTTCTCGTAGGTGGTGTAGCGAATTTCCGGGTGCTTCTGGAGAATCTGAAATCGGTTGTGTCCGTCTACAATCACACCATTCCAGACAATCAGAGGGCTGATGATCGCCCCTTCCTCCAGAATGTTCTGCTCCAGCTGCTGATACTCCTCCGCAGTCAGCGGTGGGATGCGGCTGGCGAACTCCGGGTCGATTTTTAAGTCAAGGATCATTTTGCGTTCACCGCCTTGCCCGAAAGATTCGGTCTGTCCTCCCACACATAGGGGATGACATAGTAGTCGTAACCCATGCGGGTCTGGCAGTAGGTGCAGACATCCTTTTCCTTCTGCGTCCTGTCCGCCCGGAGGATGTAATACTGCCGGCTGTCAAAGAATTTGTTCCGGCACACTGGGCAAAGACAGTGCAGCAGAGAAGAATCAATGGGCGGCGGCGAATGCTTTCTCTTCCGTGGAGACGGAATCCGCACGGCGTTGTCGTTGCGGTCATCCAGCCCCAGGCTTGCGGCAAGCCCCACGTTGACCCGCTGGAGCTGTTCTGCGGTCAGATGACCGGCATAGCCCCGGAGACGGTGCTTATCGATGGTGTAAAGCTGCTCCATCATAAAAAGGGAGTCGCCATCGAAATCCATCCCCGGGATGTGGTTCAGCACCACATGGGTGGGGAGATAGGGCTTCTTGTCAGTGCGTTTCGTGGCGGCAGCCACGATCAGTGTGGGAGAATAATTGTTCCCCATATCGTTCTGTACGATCAGCACCGGGCGGGTGCCGCCCTGCTCACTGCCGTAGTGGGGGTCTAAGTTGGCGAAATAGACGTCGCCCCGATGGTACTGCTTGAAATCTTGATCCATGTGCAGATGCTCCTTCCTCTGGATATGTTCAAGGGAACCGATACCCAGGAAGAAACACTTCCTGATACCGGCTCCCATAAAATCTTAAAGCGGTTCTCTCCCACATTTGTCCTCGACGCCCCTGAGAGAATTGGGAAATCATCAGGCGGCGGCTTGCGAGGCCGCTCCATAGGCATCTAACCTCCCCGCCTTCTTTATGGCCGGGCTGCGAATTACAGAAGTATCATTATCCCTGTGAGGGTTCGTCGCCGTGCCGGATGCAGTCCGGCATTTTAGGGCTGGCAAAAATCGCTCGTTCCCACTGATGGGGAAGTCGTGGCGCACCGTCCGAGTGGCTCGTCTCACGGTAATGTACCTGATGAATGGTATTCGGTTTTCAATCTTCGTGCAGCCTTGTTGCCTTGGCTGTAAGTAAATTGTAGCGGATTTGGTCTGGCTTTCAGAGTGCGTGGTACGCCCAAAATGGTCGTCTCACGCCCACCCCGCTACAGAGAGCAGCGCAGCTCTGCCAGCGCATCCTCCAGTTCTAACAGCTTGTCCTTGATACATCTGCTGTCCGGGTGGAGCTCTCTCCCCAGCACCAAGTAATCCAGGGATACATCAAAGGCCGTTGACAGATCGACCAGCAGATCAATGGAGCAACCGTGCCGCCCTGTCTCCACAGCACGATAATGATCCAGGCTGATATTCAGCTTTTGCGCCAGCTCATTTTGCGAATAGCCGGCATTGCGCCGTAGCCATAAAATGCGTTCACCGCATTCTTTTGTGTTGTAGTACATCGTTACCTCCGAATCTTGAATCTGTTGGAACATTCAAAACTCAGCGGTTACGGATACTTTCCCGTATACGGCTCCCAGTGCCGTCCCATTGCTTCCTCCGTTTCCGACGGAAGCAATTCCTCTGAAGCAAAGAAGAGCGGCAGATGGACGCAACATCCCTAAGGGATTGCTTCCGTCTGCCGCTCTCCTCCGGCCTTCTCTACCGGTACAGAACCATTACAAACTTTTGACTCCTGCTTCTACGCACATAAGGGCATCCTCCCAGTTCTGCGCCTTTAGCAGTTTGTCTCAATGTATTCAGTTTTTATCCTTTAGTTGGGGATTTGAATCTCGCCGATAACAGCGGCGGCTGAAAATCTCTCCCCACCGCAGTTATGCTGCATCCAGATACAGCCATCTATCACGGAGATGCCCCAGTACCGTTTACACTTTCGGCACTGTAGATGACAAAAGCGGATGTCCTGGCCTTCCACAAGGGTGGCCATACACAGGGGACAATGGATTGAAGTCAGATTTGTTATTTGCACAATGGTCTCCTCCTCATTACTCTCTTCAAACGTGAATAGGGTTGGTGTTGTCGAATGGCTCTCTCTGAGACTATTATATCAGGCATTTTCCTCCTGCCTGGCATTCCATGTGGAAAATTAAAGTATATTTTTGAGCCCGTTTTAAGCCTCAAAACGCTCCTGATTTTGGAATGTTTAACGTCCTCAAAGTAGCATCATTTCTGGAATGTTAGGAACCTCAAAAAAGCACCATTTTGAGACTAGAATTCATCTTCGGCGGTGACGCAAAATCTCCCTTCAACATCCTACTTACGATACTATTCCCGATTTCAGCAATGCGCATATGCTCACCTGCCTGCCCCCTTTCGCTCTACTATTCCCGCAATGTCTTATATATTGTGCAGATGCCCACTTTATCGTGCTGAAAACCGCCGCATAAGGCTCTATAATTATGTTATCAGCAGCCGAAAGGAGGAGACACCTGATGAAACAAGAGCTTAATCCGCAGAATCGGGACAGGTTTATTGAGATTGGCATCATCATTGCAGCTTTGCGCAAAAAACAAGGCTTGAGCCAGGATCAGCTGGCAGAAAAGGCAGGCATCAGCCGTTCCCATCTCAGTGCGATTGAAGCACCCAATTACGCTCAATCTTTCAGTGTTGATGTTTTATTCAAAATCGCAGACGCCCTTGGCGTTAGTGCAGGAGATATACTAAACAGCACTCTGCCTCCCGCCAGGGACGACTGACAAACTTACATACACCGTTTGAACGAGAGAAGGCGCAGCTATGAGTGAACAGACTATAGGGGAATTGGAGAAAATCTTAAAAGGAATAGACATGGATGAAGCTCTGCGGAACAGGCTGATCCATGACGCTGATTACAGGGCAACTGTGTCTGCGCTGGAATCCCGTCTCCGGGGCGGGTATGACTATGATGAGATACGGGAAGATGCGATGGTAACGACCCGGAAGTTCTACGATGCGGACAGCGTTATTGTAGCCAATACAGATGTGAGCCTCCAAATAGCGGGCGGCGTAATGTGGGAAAAGACCCGGCGAGGTTTCCCACCGGTCTGCGGTGACGATCCCATCTATCTGGAGCGGTATCCTATGTTTCTTCAGGCAATTCGGGATAACCGCACCGTAGTCGCTCAAAGTATTGAAACAGTATTCCCGGCTGATTCGATAGAAAATAAACGCTTGCAGCAGGCCGGAATCCATTCCTTCCTGGCTGTCCCCTATAAGAAGCGCAACACAGGGCTTGTGGCAGTGGTCAATCCCCGTCGGTACGAGAATAACTGCGACCTGTTGCAAGTTTTGTCTTATGTGATCGTTGCGGAGATCAACGAAAAGAGCCTGATGGAGCAGTTGAGGTGCCAGGCTCATATGGCTGAAACCCTCTCTGACCAAGAAGTCTATGTGCAATTACTTGATGGGCTGGAGATACATAGCAAGAACGGTGTATTGACCGAGACAACCTTCAAGCCCCGTGACCTGAAATTTATATC
>JAJQHJ010000032.1 GCA_021199795.1 Oscillospiraceae bacterium | reverse complement strand
ACATTATACTTCTTAAATAAAACGCCATTTTAATACAACACATCTTAAATACGATGCCTTAAGGACTATCTGCACAATATAGTCCTTATTTTATTGTCAAAAATGCTGAAATTACATTATATTGTTTAAATTATATTGACATAATACAACATATACATTAAACTTCATTATAGATTCTAAATATATTTCCGTTGACCTGCATCTGGAAGGAGGTCCCCACATGGCAAAACCCCGTACCAAATGGTCTGAATCAACTTATGAACGTTATCTCAAAGAAGGCCGCGGCCAGGGCGAAGGTGCTGACTATAAACCCTGGCTGACCATCCACAGCTTTGCGTCAAAAGGTACCGTATCGCGGATTCCCGGCCGGAAAACCGGGCGCATCCATCATCTTCTCTCCCATAATGAAGAGTACTATTTTTACCTGCTGGATTTCAATCCGGATGTTTTGGATATCCGGGAACAGTTTCCCATGAAGCTGGCCGATACCCTGCGCATTGCCAGGGAAATGAATATCCGGCATCCCCGCTACCCCGGCTGCAGCTTTCCGGCGGTTATGACCACAGACTTTATGATCACCCGCGGTGACGGATACCACGCCAGGACCATTAAGTTAAAGAAAGAACTCGATAACCCCCGTACGGTTGAGAAATTTCTTATCGAACGGGAATACTGGCTGCAGCACGGGGTTGACTGGGCGATCGTTACGGAAGATGAGATCAACCGGACGAAGGCGGAGAACTTCCGGTGGCTTACCTCCGGCAGGAATCCTGACGAAATGATCCCTGATGATCCCTTAAGACAGTACTGCATAGATGAATTCCTCTTTCTGTATCTGCAAAAACGTCTCCCGTTTGCCGTCATTGTCCGGGACATGGAAGAGAACCACCATCTGGAGGGAGGGGCTGTGATGGCCATCTACAAATCACTTGTACTGGAAGGCCGTATCGAAGTCAGCCTTGATGCAAAAATTGACCCGAATCATCCCACGGAGGCAGAAAACCATGAGCAATGACAGCAAAAATATACAGGTAAAACAGGTCGTCCTGGATCGATCGGCCCGGAAAGCTTACCGTGTACTCTGGATCAGCCCGGACGGCAGCTATGGGTACTGGATTGACCCGGACGGGAAAAGCAACATCCCTGAAAAATTCAGCCCGGCAGGGCTTGAAGCCGGGCTTGAAGCCGGAACCTTTGAGTTCATCAAAGATACCTGGATGCCATGTGTCAGTGAAAGCGATATTCCTTTTAAATGGAAGCAGCGCCGGGGCAAAGCCTACGGTTTTATCGAAAAAGCAGTCCGGATGGAGCCGGAGATCTATGACCGGAACTGCCGCAGGAAGATCGCCGATAAGATTTCTGAAAACTCACCGGAGCCCATCAGCCTTCCTTCCCTGTACGGCTACCTCGGCAGATACTGGAAACGCGGCATGGTGCCGAACGCACTGCTTCCCGACTATGACCACACAGGCAAAACCCGCGATGTTTACAAGGAATCCGCAAAAAGGAGCGGCAGGAAGAAGCGTGCGGGTGCCGCCGGTAAAAAGCTGACAAATGATGATATCCGGCATTTTTCGGATGCCGTTTCCAAGTATTACCTCACGCCGGAACACAGTTCCTTTAAGAGTTCCTACAGCCAGATGCTGAAGGAATGGTATTCTGTAAAGCGGCCGGACGGGGAAGTGGACCTCCTTCCCCCGGATGAGCTCCCGTCATTCCGGCAGTACCAGAACTGGTACCTCAACAACCGCGACCGTTTCCAGGAAATCAAAAAGCGCGACGGGCAGAAGGCACTGGACCTTAAGTACCGCGGCCTTGGCGGAAAGACGGAGGAACACCTTTACGGCCCGGGTGACGCCGTGCAGATCGACGCTACCATCGCCGACATTTACCTTGTCTCCCAGAACGACCGTTCCATGATCGTCGGGCGCCCCGCGATGTACTTTGTCATGGATGCATACTCCCACATGGTGACGGGAATGCACATCACCCTGAACAACCCTTCCTGGGAAGCTGAATCCCTCGCAATCAGGAACAGCGCCACAAACAAGGCGGATTACTGTAAACGCTACGGGATTGACATCACACCGGAAGAATGGCCTTGCTTCCATATCCCACGGTCTATCATCGGCGACCGCGGCGAGTTGGAAAGCAGCCACGCTGACGTGCTGGCCAACGAACTCGGCATCCAGGTCGTCAATACCCCGCCTTACCGCGGCGACCTGAAAGGCATCATTGAACAGCATTTCCGCACAGTCAACATCGACATGACCAATACCCTCCCCGGAAAGGTGCAGCCCGATTTTGGGCAGCGTGGAAGCCATGACTACCGGCTGGACGCAAAGCTTGACCTACACCAGTTTACCGCCATCATCATCCGCTGCGTACTCCACTACAACAACCGCCATTACATGGACGGCTATGCCAAGGATATGCAGATGCGCTCCCTCGGTGTCCGGCCTGTGCCGCTGGAGCTGTGGAACTACGGCATCCGTTACCGTTCCGGAGGGCTGCAGGTCGTAGATGAAAATGTAATGAACGCGGCGCTCCTCCCCCGTGGTGAGGCGAGCATCACCGGGAAAGGGATCTGTTTCCGCCGGATGTATTATACCTGCCCCCAAGCCGAGGAGGAAGACTGGTTTTCCCGAGCAAGGCTCTCCGGCGCTGAGAAGGTCACGGTTTCCTATGACCCGACAGATATGGACCGCATTTTTGTACGTCCAAAGGCTGGCGCCGCCCCGGTATTATGCCACCTGAAGGAACATGAGAACATGTACCGCGGACTCTCGGAGGCGGAACTTGACCGGATCCATGAAGCAGACCTTGACGAAAAAGCCGCGTTTGAGCATACGGAGCTTGACTCTAAGGCAAAGCTCAACAGCTTTATTGATAAGAAGACAAAAGAAGCCGAAGAGCTCATGAAAAACTCCTGCGTCTCCAGGAGCAAAACGGAGCGGTTATCTGACATCCGCGAGAACCGCCGCAGGGAAATCGAAGCCGAGCTGGAGTGGCAGACCCAAAAAAGTATGGAAATCCGCGGCGCGGCATGCGATGCCGCTGCCCTACGGAAAAAGGAGGAAACATCCGCCCCGGCCAGGAGCGAAAGTTCTGCTGACATCGTAGACCGCATGATCGCCGAGCAGATCCAGAAAGTCCTGCCTGATATACAGTTCAACAGCGGTACAGAAAGCTGAATACATTCCTCCCTGCACTATAACAGCACTGCTGCAAAACCGGCATACAGAGTATTGGGTGCCGGAGGTACGGAAGCAGAAAGGAGCATGCCCCATGAAAGACTATCGGTTTGACAATGTCCACGCCACAAAGGCATCCTATAAGGAAACCGATATGGAAGAGTTCAGGTACAACCCCCTTGTGGAGGCCCTCCCGCTTCCGCTTGGCCGCGAGGAAACCATGCAGTCCCTGATGGTATACCCGCCCTATTCGGAAAGCGACAGGGACAGGCCTTACGAATGGCGGATGGAAGCGACGCAGCGAATTATCAGCTGCCACGCACCCAGCCACTGGGACCTGGACATTTCCACCATGGTCAGCCGGTGCATGCGCTGGGGGTATGCAAAGCGAAACCCTTTGGCGAAGAAGTACGCCGCCACGCTTGCCGGGAACTATAACGCCATGTGCGACGGCTCCCTGAATTACCACGGCGGTTACCATGCCGCTGCACAGGGGTTCTCTATCATTGGTGTTTCCGGTGTCGGTAAGACCACCACCGTTGAAGCCATCCTCCAGAAATATCCCCAGGTCATTGAGCATACTGTTTACGAAGGCATCCCGTTTCCGGTCACACAGATCAGCTGGTTAAAGCTCGACTGCCCCAAGGACGGGTCTCTTAAATCACTCTGCATAGAATTCTTCGGGCAGGTGGACCTGCTTGTCGGGACACAGTACCAGAAACAGAACGAGCGTCGTACGACTCTTGATGTGATGCAGATCCGGATGTCCCAAGTCTGCGCACACCTGAATGTCGGTCTTCTCGTCATTGATGAGATCCAGCACCTGTGCGCTTCCAAAAAAGAAGCCTCACAGGCAGCCCTGAACTTTTTCGTTTCCCTGTCCAACACGATAGGCATCCCGGTAGTCCTGATCGGAACGCCATCCGCGCTTAAGCTTTTGAGGCATGAGTTCCAGCAGGCAAAACGCGGCTCCGGCCAAGGCAGCATACTCTGGGGGCGGACAGAACAGAAAAGCCCGAACTGGGATCTCTACCTGAAATCCGTCTTCCGTTACCAGTACACCAGAATCCCCGTAGCCCTCACAAAAGAAATCTCCGATGCAATCTATGACGAATCCCAGGGGCTCCCTTTCCTCGCATCCCATCTCTATAAACTCACACAGGAAGATGCCATGAGCAGTGGAAAGGAATCTTTTGATGTAAAGGATATCCACCGCGTTGCAGATGGATACCTGGGGCTTACCAAACCGCTCCGGGATGCCATGCGCCGCGGCGAGGATGTTGACCTTAACGCCTTGGAAATAGCATCCATCCACGCAAAGACGTGGGAATCCGCCCCGGCTGACCTGGAAAAAACAAAAGCGGCAGTCCATACCGTCCCAAAAGAATCCGTCCATCAGGATGCTGTTGCCAGGCTGCTTCTACTCGGTATTGCCAAAAAAGAGGCCGAAGAAGCAGTCATCCTCGTTATGGGCGATATGAAAGAAAACGCCCCCGCTGAACTGGTAGCCCGCAAAGCAGCCATGCTCTGCTTCCAGGACAGTCATACTTCCAAATCCCAATCCAAAACAAATGTCCCGACCGGATATGACAAGCTAAAAGAAAGCGGGATGATCGCCAGCGAGGAGGTATGACCATGGCTATCTCAAAAACAATACGTAACTTTCCAATACCATACCCTGGCGAGTGCCTTTACAGCCTTTTCAGCCGCTATCACGCGCGGAGCGGAAACGTTTCATTCCAGAACACTGCAGAAGATTTGTTTGGCAATCCGATGTACGCTTTCCATTCATCTGTCACTACCCCCTACCGTCTTGAGTTTGTGCAGCGCTGGTATCCGCAGGATGCAGAAACCATCGCGAAGAAACTGCTTTTATATCACACCGGGTTCCAGTATTATTGTCTCGTTTGCCGTCCAGAAAAGAAAGAAAAATACTATGAAGCATTCTGTCAGGGCACGGCAGAGAACTATAAGCCGGCTGTGCATATGGCCAGAGAAATCAGCTGCTTTTTCCATCATCTTCGCTACTGTCCCATGTGTGTCAAAGAAGAAATGGAACTTTACGGAGAGCCTTACTGGAGCGTTATCGCCCAGATTGACGGTGTTGATTTCTGCCCTGTA
>JAJQHJ010000026.1 GCA_021199795.1 Oscillospiraceae bacterium | reverse complement strand
GCTTTTAAGAGCGGCTCACGGAAGGAGGCGGCAGCAGATGAAGCCTGAATGGACTGGAAAGATACAGCTTGTGATGGTTATTGCGGCGGTGGTTATCGCTGCCGCAGTCATCCTCTACGGTGATGAGATTGCCGCATGGATTTCGAAGGAGTTTATGACAGAGACACACTCGCAGCTTCGCGAGCTGCTCAGATAGGAGGCACACATGAAATTTCCAGACAGAAAGCTGGTCGAGAAGGTCAGAAAAGAATACCCTGCCGGATGCCGGGTGGAGTTGGTACAGATGGACGATGTCCAGGCACCTCCCGTCGGTACGAAGGGAACCGTGTATGCGGTTGACGATGCCGGGGATCTCTGTATCCATTGGGATAACGGCTGCGGTCTTAAGGCTGTATATGGCGAGGATATCGTGAAGAAAATCAGCGGCTGAATGGCTGTAAAATACACAATTTCAGTTGCAAATCTTTGTGTATATTATGCCGCGAAAGAACTTGCTATTACTTCCGTTTAGAGTGATTAATACACTACCGAAAGGGAAAACAACCACACACGGAGGTACATACATGAACAGCAGAACAGCATTACAGATTGAAGCCATGAAGCAGCAGACCATCGGAGTTGAGGTCGAGATGAACAGCATCACAAGGGAAAAGGCCGCAAGGCTTGCCGCCAAATACTTTGGCACCGGCAGATACGAAGACACCCACAGACGCAACGGCTACTGCACCTGGAGCGCATGGGATGCGGACGGACGCGAATGGAAATTCCAGCGCGACGTCAGCATCAGCGGACCGGAAAGCGAAAAATGCGAGATGGTCACCCCGATCCTCCACTACAGCGACATGGAGCTTTTGCAGGAGCTCATCCGCCAGCTCAGACATGCCGGAGCCAAGAGCGACGCCTCCAGAGGATGCGGAGTTCACATCCACATCGGAGCGCAGGGTCACACAGCGCAGACACTTCGGAACCTCGCCAACATCATGGCAAGCCACGAAAGTCTGATTGCAGACGCGCTGAACCTGAACCGCTACCGCATGAGCCGCTACTGCCGCACGGTTGACCCTCGCTTCGTCGAGCAGGTCAACAGCAGGAAGCCAAAGACGATGGCGGAGCTTGCAGACATCTGGTATGGCAGCCAGAACGCTACCTGCGGCAGAGACCACCATTACAACGACAGCCGCTACCACATGCTTTATGTGCTGAAAGTTTTTATGTGGAGTTGTAGCCAAAACTTCCATAGTATACTGAGGAAAAAATAATTATCAGTCTGTTTTTCTCCGCATAATAATCCTATAATCTGTGGTACTACAACAGATTGGAGGATTATTATTATCCATGAACGAAGAAAGACCTTTGACTGTTTCTGAACTGGTTGAAAAAGTTATGCCTTGCATCACTGCCAAACAGTATAGTGACAACTATCTGAACGGTTTCCGCCAGATTTTCAATCGGCTTCTTATTTACTGCGATGAGCACGATGAGAAATACTTTTCAGCGGAGCTTGCGCAAAACTTCCTGCTCGATTGCTACAGAGTCCAGCCGGGCACTGTTGAACGCCGCTGCTCTCGGGCACATCGTGCAATGGATCTGCTCTCAGACTATCAACACTTCGGTACGGTGATGATCAGGCGAAGGCTTGACCGTGTCTTTCCAGAAGGACTACGTCCCGCATCGGAAGAGTATCTGAAACAGATGGAATTAAAAGGTCGCCGCAAGAACACTATCTTGAGTCATAAAAAGTTTTTGCTCCGTTTTGCCGACTATCTGGATAGCGTGGGCGTTACGGATTATGGCCAGCTTTCACTTGATGTCATCAACCGTTTCATTAAAGTTGTCCTCTGTAATTACAGTAATTCTGTAACTATGGAGTATTATGGTATCCTTTGTAAATTTCTGCGGTATCTGGCACAGTCGGGAAATACCAGCGAGGATTTTTCCGTTAGGCTGGTACCTGTCAAGCGGTCAGCAGAATCGGCCAGGATTCCGACAACACTTACGGTTGAACAGATTGAAAGCATTCTCGCTTCTGTAGACCGGGAAAGCCCTCAGGGGAAACGGGATTATGCAGTTCTGATGCTTGCTGTAAAGCTTGGTATCAGAACATGCGATATCCGGAACCTGCGGCCTTCAAACATTGACTGGGAACAGCATACGGTTTCATTTACTCAGATTAAAACAGGGGAGCCATTGACTCTGCCGCTTCCGATTGATGTGGGATGGGCATTAATCGATTACCTGAAAAATGGCCGTCCGGTCAGCACTGCACCTGAAATTTTCCTGCGTGCTGTTGCACCATATGAGTCGCTCCAGAACTTTGACAACATCCTTATCAAACATATGCGGAAAGCAGGAATCCCTTTGGATTCGATTAAGCATCATGGCCTTCATTCACTTCGTCACAGTCTGGCCACACATATGCTGGATGAAGACATTCCCATCACCTCAATACAGGGAGTACTTGGACATGTCAATGCCGAATCCACGCAGAAGTACATTGGAGTGAATGTTCGCCAGCTTCGTTCCTGCGCATTGGAGGTGACCGACTGATGATAGAAGAAAAACTGCTCAATCTGCATTGCACCAGTATTCTTGCTCCTTGCATAATTGATTTTGTTGAGCAAAAACGTGCGCTCGGCAACAAATATAACGCTGGCGTTGAGGCTTTTAATGAATTCGACCGCTTTTGTAACGACAAGGGACTCACATCTCCTTCCATCTCAAAGGAATTTCTTACACTGTGGGAAGAGAAAAGGCCGCACGAAAACGAAACCACCCAGCTTATCCGCGTTTCATATGTCCGTGAATTATGCAGGCACATGTACAATAACGGATACGATGCTCCCGGGGCATTCCATCCCGCCCCAAAGAAATCCAGAGAATTCGTCCCATATATCTTTACCAAAGACGAACTGGAGCGTTTGTTTGCTGCTGCAGATGAAACGGAGCCATCACCCGCTTCCCCTCTGAGGCATCTGGTTATGCCGGTATTGTTTCGGCTGATATATACTTGTGGACTGCGGGTATCCGAGGCAGTGCATCTCAAAGTAGCTGACGTAGACCTGGAACAGGGCGTTATGACCATCTACGGTGGCAAAGGAGATAAAGACCGCATGGTTGGGATTTCTGATTCCATGCTTGTCTACATGATTAACTACAGAAGCAATCCATTAATAAAGGAATCTGTAAGTGAGTATTTTTTCCCTTGCACAGATGGCGGGTTTTATGACACCAGCACCATTTACGATTATTTTAGACGATATCTGTTTGCAGCGGGAATCCCCCACCGTGGAAGAGGCAAAGGTCCCAGGGTTCATGACCTGAGACATTCTTTCGCTGTTCATGTGCTTAATAAGTGGGCGAAAGAGGGCAAGGACATATATACATGTCTTCCGATACTGAGGGTTTATCTGGGGCACTCTCGGATCACAGCAACAGAAAAATACCTGCAGTTGGTTCCTAATGCTTATGGCGAATTAACCGAGCCGTTCAAGAACCGGTTCCAGAAGATAACGGAGGCACTCGATGAAGAAAAAGACCTATGACTATGCGAACCTGGTGTCCGGCTATTTTCAAAAGCACCTTGCCGGAACCAAAAATGTAAGCGTAAATACAATTCACTCATATCGGGATACTTTCGTAATCTTCAACGAGTACCTCGAAAAGGAACGAGGTTTCAAACTGGAGAAAACATGTATTGGTGACCTTTCTCGTGATATCGTGCTTGATTTTCTAAACCATCTGGAAACAGCGAGAGGTTATAGTGCATCTTCCAGAAACCAGCGTCTTGCCACGCTGAAGTCGTTTATGAAGTATGTGCAGGTTGAACGGCCGGATGAAATGGCACTCTGCCAGAGTATCCTTTCTATTGAAGGGAAAAATACAGAAAAGCCCGTCATTCAGTATCTCAGCAACAGCCAGACAGATATTTTAATGGAACAGCCCGATGTAACTACTCCAAAAGGACGCCGCGACCTTGCAATGATTCTGCTTCTTTATGATTCCGCTGCCAGAGTCCAGGAGCTTTGTGATCTGAAGGTATGCGATATCCGGGTTGACACACCGGCTGTAGTGCATCTCTTCGGCAAAGGCAGAAAGAATCGTGAAGTCCCCTTAACTGAGCCGTGTGCCAAAGTCGTAAAGCGTTATATTCAGGAAAACCATCTGGATGCTCCCAGCCGCAGCCAGGATCCCCTGTTTGTTAATCCGCAAGGGAAAAAACTTACTCGGAGCGGAGTTTCGTATGTGTTGTCAAAGTACATTCATCAAGCGAATGAAAACGCCGATGCAAACATGCCAGAAATCACGCCCCATTGTTTACGTCATTCGAAGGCCATGCACCTGGTAGAAGCGGAGAAAAATCTGATTTATATCAGGGATTTTCTTGGTCATGAGTCCATTGAGACAACACAGGTTTATGCAAAAGCAAATCCAGAAGCGCGGCGCAAGGCCTTGGAGACGATGGATAAGAAGATGAATACTCCTGCCATGCCGGACTGGAATGATGATCCTGATTTAAAAGCATTCCTCAAAGGCTTATGATTATTATGCTGAGATTTTTTCACAAAAGCCGTGAAAAACCACGCTTTTCCGAGATCTTCTCAGCATAATTTTTTCACTGAACATAAAGGCCATTATGTTGATCTGCACATAACATGCTTAACCTCCACGCGACCTTCACAAAAGGCACGATCGAGTTCCGGCTCTTCCAGTTTGACGAGCCGACAGCCGAGCGACGCGGCGGTCTCCACGCGGGCCAGCTGAAAAGTTTCATCCAGCTTTGCCTGGCACTCAGCCAGATGGCAAAGACGGTGAAAACAGCCAGCGCAAAGTCGCAGCAGACGGAAAACCCCAAATACGCGATGCGCACCTGGCTCCTCCGCTTAGGCTTCATCGGAGACGAATTCGCAACCGCAAGAGACCTGCTCACCAGACGGCTTGCCGGAGACGCAGCCTTCAGAAACGGCAGAGTCGCATAACCTGCAGGAGCCAGCCTCCTGCCACCTCCCCGACCGCTACGGCGGTCTTAAGGTGGTAGAAGGGTGTCCCCTTCAAGTAAATGAAAGGACGGAACCGATTATGAAGAAAGACGAATTTGAGAAACGTGTGTGTCCGCGATGTGGCAAAACCTATGCTTGCGCTCCGGCACTCTCGCGGGAGGACAATGAGACTCTTATCTGCCCTGACTGTGGCACGAAGGAAGCACTTGCCAGCATTGGCGTGGATGAGGATGAGCAGAAACAGATACTGGACACCATCCATCGGTACACGAACGGTCAGTGATTAAAACGCACACTTGTAAAAAGCACTTGACTTGATATGGATATTTGCCTGTGCCCCTAATTCTGATTCCGAATGAACTTTCTGGTTGCTTTAAAGGCTGTCTTCGGATATACTTTGAAGCAACCAGTCTTCGAATATAGACTGATAAATCGGAAGTTGTAGAGATAGCAATGATTTGCAGAGTGAATGTTGCTGCTGAGATATCGAGGACAGTGAACCTACGCTCCCTCAAAAATTTAA
>JAJQHJ010000006.1 GCA_021199795.1 Oscillospiraceae bacterium | reverse complement strand
GAACAGCCGGACACCATCAACAAGTCGGACATCATCCGCTATATGGCGCACCTGTCGGACAAGCATATGGCGGAGATCAGCCGGTGCCTGGAAGTAGAGCTGGCACTGCGCGAGGGATCTTGCACATACCCTGAATAAGTTCGGAAAATGCTGGCAAGAATGAGAACATGGAAAGGTTGTGAACGCAGATGACAAATCAGGTGCAGACAAGCTCCTCTGTCCAAGAGCAGCTTGTTGATATTCGAGATGTGAAGATTGACCGCTCTCTCCCCAGCGAGGATCGTGTAAAATCTTTTGTTAAGCAAATCAAAAACCCATATTTGTTTAAGGTTGGCGGTACCGTTGTAAGGGTGTCGTTTGCGAACACGCAGAATACGATTACCGACAATTTTATCAATATGATTGCATCTATGTAGCTGAATTGACAGCGCCAGAAATTGGCACCCGTTTTTTACTGCAACAAACTGGAGCTTTGCTGCGGGCTATGTTATCATAGCCTTGGACAAAATCAGCGAAGCTCCAGTTTATTTTCGGCATCTAATCGAAAATCAAAAGGGAGTGGCGCATCATGCAATCATATTTAGACAAGACCTATCATGCAGCCATCTACCTGCGGTTATCGAAGGAAGATGGCGATTTCTCCAGTCTGGGAGAGAAAAAGGAAAGCAACAGTATTGCCAATCAGCGGAAACTGATTGAGGATTTCCTGAAAACACATCCTGAGATTGTTTCCCATCAGGAATTCTGCGACGATGGCTATACGGGAACCAATTTTGAGCGGCCTGATTTTCAGCGGATGCTGAATCAGGTCAGGCAGGGGGCAATCAACTGTATTATTGTCAAAGACCTCTCTCGGTTTGGACGTGACTACATTGATTCCGGCAGATATATAGAGAAGATTTTCCCTGCGCTGGGTGTCCGCTTTATCGCAATCAATGATAACTACGATTCTGCCATGACACAGCAAGCGGGAAACGAGATTATCCTCCCCTTCAAAAACCTGATCAACGATTCTTACAGCAGGGACATCTCGATCAAAGTTCGTTCCAATCTGGACATTAAGAGACGGAACGGAGAATTTGTCGGCACTCATGTGATGTATGGGTATCTCCGCTCTGAGAGCAACAAGAACCAACTGGTCGTTGATAAGGCGGTGGCACCGGTCATCCAGAACATTTTCAGCATGAAGATAGATGGTTATAGCCCAGCTCAGATCGCAGAGCAACTAAACGAGGACGGTGTCCCTTCTCCAGCAGAATACAAGCGCCTCTGTGGTGATAAATATCGCTCGGCGTTTCAAAAGTCTGTTCATCCCCTGTGGAGCGCAATGGCGGTATACCGGATTTTGAAAAATGAGGTGTACACCGGAACGCTAGTACAGGGGAAATCGTCCAGCCCCAATTACAAGGTAAAAACACGAACACCCAAAGACCCGTCAGAATGGGTGCGGGTAGAAGATGCCCACGAAGCCATTATCAGCGCTGCCAACTTCGACTTGGTTCAGCGATTGATGCTTGACGATACCAGAAGCCCTGCCGGGAAGCAGGCTGTGCATCTGTTCTCCGGCAAGATTTTCTGCGAGGACTGTAATGGACCGATGACGCGGAAGGTTCAAAAATCCTGCGGCAGAGACTATGTTTACTTCATGTGTTCCTCCAATATGCGCAGGGGGCAGTGCTTTTCCCACACGGTCAAAGAGCAGGACGTGTATGACGCGGTGCTTGCGGTGATTCAGGCCCAGGTCGCTCTTGCTCTGGACTTTGAGCGGGCCTTAAAGAAGCTGGACGGTGAATCATGGGAGCGCCGGGAATTGCAGAAGATACAACGCAAAATCACCAGGCAGCAGGAAATCATCGAGTATAACGTCAAGATGAAACTGAACATCTATGAGGACTTCAAAAATGAGGTCATCACGATGGACGAGTACACGATTTTCAAGGAGGATTGTGATAAAAAGATTCAGGAGGCCAAAGCTGCTATCGCTCGGCTACAGGGGAACCGGAATCAGGTAAAATCCGGCCTCACGGAGCAGCAAAGCTGGCTGGCTCAGTTCAGGGAATATAAGAACATCAAAACGCTGACCCGGCGGGTCATTGTTCACTTTGTCGATAGGATTGGAATCTCTGCCAACAGAGAAATTCATGTAGTGCTGAATAACGCCGACCAGTTCCAAGCCATTTCAGAGTTTCTGGATGAACGTCAAATGAACCCTGCTGGAAGAAAAGCCACGGCAAGGAAAAAGGAGGTGGGATGATGGCACGAAGATCAAGAAAAAATATTGGGTCAGTTGCGCAGATCACCTCGCAGGAAGCGGGAGCAAAGGTGTACAAGACAGCCATTTATGCCCGCCTTTCCCGTGAGGACAATCTGAGCGATTCTGATTCCATCGAGAATCAGATTGCTCTGCTGGAAAAATATATTGATGACCGTCCCTTCCTCCACCTGGTCGGCGTGTTTGCTGACAACGGTTTTACTGGAACGGATTTCAACAGACCGGAGTGGCAGCGCCTGATGGATCAGGCTCGCATCGGGGCTGTCAACTGCATCCTGGTGAAAGACCTGTCCCGGCTGGGGAGAAACTACATTGAGACCGGCGAATTTCTGGAAAAGATTTGTCCATTTTTCGGCATCCGCTTTATCGCTGTCAACGATGGGTTTGATACAGAGATGACGGAGGCCAACGGTCAGTTGTCGGTTTCCCTTTCCAACATTATCAACGATTACTATGCGAAGGACATTTCCCGTAAGGTGTCCTCCGTGCTGCGGAGCAAGATGGAAAATGGGGAATATATCGGCTCTTGGGAAAAGTACGGATATATCAAAGACCCACAGAATAAGAACCGCCTTGTTATCAACCCGGACACAGCCCCCGTTGTCAGGATGATTTATGAGTGGCGCAGCGAAGGCATGAGCTATATGGGCATCAATAAAAGGCTCAACGATATGGGTATCCCCTCGCCTGGGCAATACAAAGCAGACCGTGGTATTGTCACAAACAACAATCAAAAGCCTCGAAAAATTCTCTGGAACAAGCATATGGTGACGGAGATTTTGAGGGATATAACTTATCTGGGGCATCTGGCGCAGCGCAAAAATACGCAGTGCCTTTATGCTGGCATTCCTTTGACTCGTACAGAGGAACAGGACTGGATTGTCGTAGAAAATACGCATGAACCGATTATTGAGCAGGCTCTCTTTGACAGAGTGCAGGAGATCAACCGTGCTGCCGCCGCATCCGCAAAAGGTAATCAGAACAAGTATGACTACCTGCCAAAAGAGAAAAATCTTTACGGGAAAAAGTTCACCTGTGCAGATTGCGGAGCGGTCATGAAGCTGGTACGCTCCATCAGTACGAAGAAGGACAAGGCATACTTTACCTTCAAGTGTCCAACCTATGAGGAACATGGACGCAGAGCCTGCAACTCCAAAAGGATTCGCAAGGCCGATTTAGATGAAGCGGTATTGTCAGCAATCAGGGCACAGCTTGAGCTGTTCCTGGATATGCAGGAGACCCTTCACAGACTATTGGAAAAGAAACAGGCTGCGGCAAAGAAAACTGTCAAAGTATCCGAAATCAGGAGTTTGAAAAATAAGATTGACCATAAGAAAGCACTGTTCAGCGGCCTGTATCGTGACCTTCGGGAAGGACTTCTGAACGATGAGGACTACGCACAGGCTCGTGAGATGCTGACAGGTGAGATCGGCAGCATGGAGCGCCAGCTGGCGGAGCTGATGGGAACCAGAGTGCAGACCCAGGAGCAAATCACCGGTGAACAGCGCTGGAGCGAACTGGCAAAACAGTATTATGAGGCCCAAGAGGTCACAGCGGAGCTGGTGGAAGCCATGATTGAATCCATGCAACTGGACGCAGACAGTTCTCTGCATATCACCTTCAACCACATGGATGAGTTCAAAGCCATCTACGATGAAGTCGAAGCGCTCAGGAAGGAGGTCGCCTGCGCATGAAAAAGCAAATCGCAATGTATCTTCGTCTGTCCCAGGAAGATGTGGACAAGAAAACCAACACCGCAAAGGATGACAGCAACAGTATTGTCGCCCAACGGCATCTGATTTTGAACCATATCGCGCAGAATCCCTATCTTTCCGGGCTTCCGAGGATGGAATTTTGCGATGACGGCTTTTCCGGTACCAACTTTGACCGACCAGACTTTCAGAGGATGATCGACCTCGTTCGAGCGGGACAGATTCAAATCGTAATTGTCAAAGACCTCTCTCGTTTTGGTCGTGATTATCTGGAGGTGGGCGACTATCTGGAACACATTTTTCCGTTCCTCGGTGTTCGGATGATTTCGGTCAATGACCACTATGACAGCGAAAACTACCTGGGCAATACCCCAGGCATGGATGTGGCATTCAAAAACCTCGTGTACGACTATTACAGCAAAGACCTCTCAAAAAAAGTAAAGAGTGCCATGCGCATCAAGCAGAAAAAAGACGGGTACGTCAGTTGCTGCCCGTATGGATACAAGACAGAGCCGGGGAAAAAGCACCAGATGGTCATTGACCCAGAGACAGCCCCGGTGGTCAGGAAGATTTTTCTGGATGTCATTGCCGGGAAGTCCACCAGTCAGGTGGCCAGAGATTTGAACGCCGCTGGCGTTCTCACACCACTGGAGTACAGCGGTGTAAAGCGTAGCAATACGCCTGTAAAAAAAGCAGTCTGGACACATTACAAGGTGCTGGAAATCCTGGGCAACCGGAAATACACCGGCTGTATGGTCAATCATACCCGTGAAAGCCGTAAAATCAGAGACAGCGCACAGCGCCGGGTGCCGGAGGAGGAATGGTATATTCATGAAAATGCGCATGAGGCTATCGTGACGCAGGAAGAATACGATGCGGCCCGTGCCATGCTCCGAAAGGTGACTCCCTTCAAAAGAAAACCGAAGGAGGATTCCTATCCCTTTTACTGCGCTCACTGTGGGCGCAAGCTGCGCCGCACCTTCGGGAATGATTTGCACTTCTACTGCGTGACAGCCTATTGGGATGACAGTGCAGAGCTATGTAAACAGGTGCGCTGGGACAAGTCTGACCTGGAAGAAATCATTCTGGAGTCTCTCAAGGCACAAATCTCTATCATGGAAGTGGATGCGAGAAAAAAGGCTCAATCCTCTGTAAACAGAGGGATGCAACTGAGGGAACGGCAGCGTGTTCTTTCTCAAGAGTTAAATACCAGTGATTCCGACAGGGTAAAAAGTTATCTGGACTACCGTGAGGGAAGAATCACCAAGGAAGAATTTATTGCACAGAGGGCCAGACGGGATGAGCGTATGGCAGAGGCAAAGGAAGAACTCCGACAGGTAGAAGAAGAATACAGCGCCTATTTGAAGGAGCAGGAACAGTCAGAAAAAGAGCGCTCAATCGCCTTGCGTACTGGTTCGCTGGACGATGATACGCTCAGAAATTCGATGTATGATGCAGTGGAGAGAGTCGATGTGATTGACAGCAGCCACATCGAAATCGTCTGGAAGTTTGATGACCTGTTTGCGTCGGCTTAGGTGCCGAAAATGGGGTGATTTCCCGGATGTCTCTATAATTACACAATGGGTCGCCAAAATCGGCCACCCATTGTGTGAATCAACGGAAAACCCGAAAAGCGAGAAATGCTTGCAATTTCAACGTTTTTCGGGTTTCCGTAAAATTTTTTTCTCTTACTTGACATAATGGGACGACCT
>JAJQHJ010000001.1 GCA_021199795.1 Oscillospiraceae bacterium | reverse complement strand
TCAGTTTATTCGTTTATAAAATGCTCCTCTCCCCATTGATGCAACATAAATGTATTCCTCTGTGGCATCATCTCGAACAGAAAACACATAGTATGAAGTGCCATGCGCTCCAGTTATTTTGCCGAGTATCCAGCCTTTATCTTTGTGCGTGTGGTAGTCATCACATATCACATAAGATACCCCATCATCAAAAATAACCCTTTCGTTTTCGGAACCGGATAGCTTGCCGATTACCCGATTAGAATATAGTATTAAAGTTGCAAATAATAACGCCACAATAACTATGACGCTGACAATAACTCTTATCTTCATCTAAATGTACCACCTCTTTCACTCTATAAGTACGATTTTCTCGCTACAGGTTGCAAAAAGCAGATTATAAACACCCGTGAACTTTTCCTTATCGCTCGGCTCATCTATGAGAGCCAGATATATAGTAAGCATAAATACACCTCATTCAAACTTAAACTCATATTTATTTCTCCTTTCATTATTATAGACACCAAAACCAGCAAAAAGGTTACAAGTTTTATTGTAATATTTTTCTTCTGCATCACAGCGAAAAATCCTCCCCAACGCTTTGGGGAGGGGAAACCTGCAGAGCATTGTGAATAGGCTAACTTCTCATGAGATCCCTAATAGTAAACCCATCCAGATACTCCGAAATCATTTTATCCAGCCCTTGCCACATGGGGTATGAACGGCACTCATAGCGGCGTTCGCATTGCTCAATCGACTTGTCGACGCAGGAGACCGGGGCGAGTTCGCCCTCGGTGAGCCTGAGAATCTCCCCAACAGTGCATTTTTCCGGAGGACGGCTCAGCTTGTAGCCGCCGCCTTTTCCTCTTTGACCCTCCAGAACCCCGCCTGAAACAAGGCTTTTGACAATCGATTCAAGGTATTTTTCCGAAAGGTGCTGACCGTCGGCAATCTCCTTAAGCGGGATATATTCTGAAGTCTCCCTCTCGGCTATATCAACAACAACTCTTAGGGCGTATCTGCCCTTTGATGAGATAAACATACTATTCACTCCTATCTGTCACTAGTATACACCATCCGGAATCCAAATTCAAGACCCGTCAAAAATGTTGATTTGTGACCTGTAAAATGGGGCATATTCCCTTGACAAGCGGCTTCAAGTGTGCTACTATATCTTTAACCTACCTTTCAGGTTGGTTTTTATAATGTGTATAAAAACGGAGTGTGAAATATAGTGTCCAAGTCTACACTTTTAAGTGTCAATAATCTAAATGTCTCGATTGACGATAAACATATCCTGCACGATGTCAACATGCAGATTAATGAGGGCGAAGCCCATGTTTTGATGGGACCGAACGGAGCAGGTAAGTCCACCCTCGGCTATGCCCTGATGGGCAATCCTCAGTACACAATAGATTCCGGAAGCATAGTTTTCTCTGGGGAAGATATAACAGAGGAATCCCCCGACAAGAGAGCAAAAGCTGGAATGTTCCTGTCATTCCAGACGCCACTTGAAGTTCCCGGACTCACTGTCGAGAGCTTTTTAAGAAGTGCCCTCGAGCAGAGAACAGGCAAGCGCATCAAGCTATTGGACTTCAAGAAGAAGCTTGCCGCCGCAATGGAGCTTTTGCAACTGGATCCGTCCTATGCGAAGAGAGACTTAAACGTCGGCTTCTCAGGCGGCGAGAAAAAGAAGACTGAAATTTTGCAGCTTCTCATGTTCCGTCCGAAGCTTGCGATCCTTGATGAAACCGATTCCGGTCTCGACGTTGACGCAGTAAGGCTTGTCTCAAAAGGAATCAAGACCTATCTTGAGGAAGAGAACGGCGCACTTTTAGTCATCACTCACTCAACAAGAATCCTCGACGCATTCGATATAGACAAGACCCACGTCATAGTTGACGGTCACATTGTTGCCGATGGCGACGCTTCAGTGGTCGACGATATCAATGAAAACGGCTACGAGAAGTATATCGAATTGGCAGGAAAGTGAGCGAACGATGAAAGAAAAAAGTCAGGTCGAAAGCATCGACCGCAACATGTACGATTTCCGGAACGAGGACACCGACAATTACAGACTGAATGCCGGTCTCACAGAAGAAATCGTCGACAAAATCTCAAAAGAGAAGAACGACCCTGCCTGGATGAATCTTTTCCGGCTCCAGTCGCTCCAGATATATAACCAGATGCAGGTTCCAAACTGGGGACCGCCGATTGACGGACTCGACATGGACAACATCGTCACCTATGTCAGACCCAATACCAAGATGAGTGCCAAGTGGAGCGACGTCCCGGACGAAATCAAGGACACTTTCGAACGTCTCGGAATCCCACAGGCTGAGAGAAAGTCTCTTGCCGGAGTAGGTGCGCAATACGACTCTGAGCTTGTTTATCACAACGTCCGTGAAGAAGTCGCCGCAATGGGTGTCGTCTATACCGATCTCGAAAGTGCGATGCACGGTGAATATGCCGACATGATAAGAAGCCACTTCATGAAGCTTGTCAAGCCGACGGACCACAAGTTTGCCGCGCTTCATGGTGCAGTCTGGTCAGGTGGTTCGTTTGTCTATGTCCCGCCACATGTCAAGGTCGAGATTCCGCTTCAGTCTTATTTCAGATTGAACGCTCCCGGTGCCGGACAATTTGAGCACACGCTTATAATCGTTGACGAGGGTGCAGACCTCCACTTCATCGAGGGCTGCTCTGCTCCCAAATATAACGTCGCAAATCTCCATGCCGGCTGTGTTGAGCTCTTTGTCGGAAAGAATGCGAGACTCAGATATTCCACCATCGAAAACTGGTCGAAGAACATGTATAACTTAAACACCAAGCGTGCAACCGTTGAAGAGGGCGGCACGATGGAGTGGGTTTCCGGCTCATTCGGCTCACATGTGTCATATCTTTATCCAATGACAATCCTAAAGGGCAAGAACTCCCGCATGGAATTCACCGGAATCACATTCGCCGGCAAAGGTCAGAACCTCGACACAGGCGCAAAGGTCGTCCACATCGGTGAGAACACATCCTCATATATCAACACAAAATCAATTTCTAAGGACGGCGGCATAAGCACTTTCCGCAGCTCGGTAATCGTCGGAAAAAACGCCCACAAGAGCAAAGCCGCAGTTTCCTGCCAGTCGCTTATGCTTGACGATATCTCACGTTCCGATACAATCCCGGCAATGGATATCCGCACCGGCGACGCAGATGTCGGACATGAAGCAAGGATTGGCAGAATCAGTGACGATGCTGTCTTCTACCTTATGTCCCGCGGTATTTCCGAGGAGGACGCAAGGGCAATGATCGTAGGAGGTTTTGCCGACAACGTCTCAAAGGAGCTTCCGCTTGAATATGCCGTTGAAATGAATAACCTTATCCGTCTTGAAATGAAAGGCGCAATAGGCTAAGGAGGGGACAAGATGACAACTGAAAATATAATTCTTAATCCGCTCCCCGTGAAAACCTGGAACAGCCTCAAATTGAACGAGGCAAAGTATTCTGGAGATATTCCGACAGCGACGTGCATTCCTGAAGTCAAAAAGATTCCCGAAGAGCTAGAACTCACTCATAATGAAGTCATAGATAATATAAGCTCCGCCGCAGGAGAGCTCAGCACATTTCTTGCAGGCGAATCAGTTCTTATAGAATCTGGTTCTGATGCATCACCGGCAGTCCTTGACTACGACTTCACCGGCGGCAAGACTGCAAGGCTCTTCCTCCACGCCAAAGATAATGCCACTCTTCCCGTATCGGTCATAATGACAGGCAAGGGAACAGCAGTACTCGAAATTAAGATTCTGGCAGAAGCTGGCTCGACTGTTGATCTGTCTGTAGTTCAGTCGGTCGGAAGCGGTTCTGACGTAATAACCGATATCGGCTGTACCTGTGAAGCGAATGCCACATTCAATCTCACGAAGCTTGAACTTGGCGGCAAGAGCGAATATGTCGCAGTTTCCGTGGATTTATCCGGCGAGCACAGTTCATTCTCGGCGAATGCTGGCTATAGAGTGAAGACAAATCAAAGCCATGACATGAACTATGTCGTCCGCCACACCGGAAAGAAAACCGAGTCAAATATCTTTGCTTCCGGAATCCTTGAAAATGACTCAACCAAGCTCTTCCGCGGCACAATCGACCTTATCAAGGGCTGTGCCGGCGCAAAGGGCACCGAAAATGAGGACATTTTGCTTCTCGGTGACAATCAGGTCAACCAGACAATCCCTCTTATCCTCTGCAACGAGGAGGATGTCGAGGGAAATCACGGCGCATCTATCGGAAGACTAGACGACAATATCATCTTCTATCTCGGCTCCCGTGGAATCTCTCCCGGGGCGGCAGAGGACATAATTGCTCATGCAAAGCTCGACGCCATAATCTCGCATATTCCTGACGATGAAGTAAAAGCTTTGGCTCATAGCCTCATTTCACCCGAGGCAGACGGAGGCGAAGATGCGTAATTATAAAGATGATTTCCCTCTTCTGAGGAGCTCCGACATTGCCTATCTCGACAATGCCGCCACTGAGCAAAGACCTGCCGTGGTTTTGGATGCTGTCAGGGATTTCTATGAACATTCCAATGCAAACCCTTTAAGAGGTTTATATTCCCTTGCATACGACGCCACCGAGCACTATGAAAATGCCCGTGAGAAAGTGGCTAAGTTCATAAAAGCCCCGAAAGCGAGTGAGATTATATTCACCCGCAACACCACCGAGAGCATCAATCTTGTTGCCTACAGCTACGGCATGAATTTCTTGCATGAGGGCGATGAAATTCTCATCACCATTTCCGAGCACCACTCGAACATTCTTCCGTGGCAGATGGTTGCAAGAAAAACCGGTGCAAGCCTCAAGTATCTAGAATGTGAACCGGATGGATCCTACCCACTGGACAAGCTCAAAGCCGCAGTGACAGATAGAACCAAGCTTGCCGCAATGGCACAGGTTTCTAACGTTCTGGGAAGCGAAAATCCCGTCAAAGAACTTGCTTCACTCGTTCATAGTAACGGGGGAGTTGTGCTTGTGGATGCCGCCCAGAGCGCACCGCATATGGCTATCGATGTTAAAGACCTCGACTGCGATTTTCTTGCATTCTCCGGTCACAAAATGATGGCTCCGATGGGAATAGGTGTTCTCTACGGCAAGGAGGAGCTATTTGAAAAAATGCCCCCGTTCCTTTCCGGCGGCGAAATGATAGAGCATGTCACAAGGGATAACGCCACCTATGCTGAGCTTCCGCATAAATTTGAGGCAGGAACGGTAAGTGCAGGCGACGCAGTCGGTCTTTCGGCGGCTATTGATTATATCGAAAGCATAGGTATGGACACCATCCATACAAGGGAAACCGAGCTTACAAATCTTCTTTTTGAGGAAATGCAGAAAATTCCCCACGTCAATATAATCGGCTCTTCCGACTACAGAAACCACTGCGGAATAGTCAGCTTCACAGTTGACGGCGTCCATCCTCACGATATTTCGGCCATCTTAGATGAGGATAAGGTTGCAATCAGAGCAGGTCATCACTGCGCTCAGCCACTTCACACGTTCTTAGGTGTCCGTTCATCTGCAAGAGCAAGTCTGGCATTCTACAACGATGAAGCAGATATAGAACGCTTCATACAATCACTGAAAACATTAAGGAGGAGAATGGGCTTTGGCGAATAACACTTTTTACAATGAGGTTCTCACAGACCACAACCTATATCCGCAGTATAAGGGAACACTTGAAGATGCAACCTGCGCTCTTGAGGGCGTGAACCCATCCTGCGGCGACGACATAGTTCTCCAGCTCAAGGTTGAAAACGGTGTGATAGTTGACGGCTCTTTTGAGGGTGATGGCTGCGCTATATCTCAGGCGTCAGTCGACATAATGCTGGATCTGGTAATCGGTAAGACTAAAGAAGAAGCCCAGCATCTGTCTGACCTGTTCCTCAAGATGATCAAAGGCGAAGCCACCGACGACGAGATAGAGGAGCTCGACGAGGCAGGAGCCCTGAAAGATGTTTCACACATGCCATCCCGCGTCAAGTGTGCAGTCCTCGGCTGGCGAACGATGAGCGAAATGCTCGGCAAAACCGAATAAGCATAAAAAACAGGAGCCCTAAAGACTCCTGCTTTTATTTTAAGCTAAATCAGATTCATCCAGACTCTCATCTGGTTCTCGCCGCGATTGCACCAGGCGTAGTAGGGAATAGCTTTTGCATAGCCTTGCTCATAAGTGGGCTCACTCATCGTGTAAAGTGAGCTCGCTTCACAGCATTTCAAAGCCGGAACCTTGATTGCAGGTATCTCCTCAGGAAGACCGTCAGCATGTTCAAAAGCGAATTCCTTTTCTCTTGTCAGCGACAGCGAGAGGATATCTCCATCGCACCAAGGGTTGTCTTTGCCCTCAAAGCAGTAGACAAGCGGTCCCCGGCAAAGTGCCACAGACCCGGTAAGCTCCGGAATTTTGCTTGACGGATAGACATAGTAGGGAAGTAAATTGAGCTTCAAAGCTATTTCGTCGCCCTTTTTAACGTCAAGGTAAACATAACCGTTCCAGACTTCAGGACATAATCTCTTGCCATTAACTGTCAAGGCAAACTCCTTGCTCCACTCAGGAATTCTTATAGCCAGCTCACTTTCACCGTCAAGTACATTGTAATTGACATCAAATCCAAACGGGTACTCAGTTTTGCATGATAGCCTGAGCCCATTCTCGAAATCAACCTCTCCCGAAGCAAACATGTGGCAGAAAGCAGTCTTCTCATTTTCACCGTAAGCATGTTTTCCGAACGAGCATACACATCTCGCCAAGTTCGGAGGGCAGCAAGCACATGCATACCACTTGGGTCTTTGAGTCAGGTCGTGCCAGTGCGTTGATGCGCAACCGGAAATGCCCGGAACGCATTCAAGGGGATTGACATAGAAGAAGCTCTTCCCATCAAGCTGAATTCCGGCAAGAACTGTGTTATAAAAAGCCCTCTCCATAACATCGCCATACTTGCCGTCGGCATCGCTCTCAAGCATCCTAGATGCGAAGAACATCAGCCCTATAGAAGCGCAGGTCTCGCAATAAGCCGTGTCGTTCGGCAGGTCATAATCAACTGTAAAGGCTTCACCGTTGCAGGATGATCCGATGCCGCCGGTAATGTACATTCTCTTTCCTGTGATGCTCTCCCACAGACGGTTGCAGGCATCTAAAAGCTCCTTGTCGTCAGTCTCACTCGCCAAATCCGCCATCGCAGTGTAGAGATATACTGCTCTTACGGAATGTCCGACAGCGTCTGACTGCTCCCTCACTGGTTTTGAACACTGCATATAGTTGTGGTCTCTTCCGTCACTGCCCCAGACTGTCCAGTCGCGGGATTTACGCTCTTTTTCAAAGTACTCCGGGTCGACTCCGCGTATGTCGATAAAATGCTTTGCAAGCTCCAGGCACTTGTGGTTGCCTGTCAGGTGATACATCTTCATGAGTGCCAGCTCAACCTCCGGGTGCCCGGGGTAGCCCTTGTGCCCACCGGTGATGAATACATCGTATATGTGCTCAGCATTCTTCTCCATGACTTTCAAGAGTTTGTCTTTCCCGGTGGCTTCATAATAGGCGCAAGCCGCCTCCATCATGTGCCCGGCGCAATAGAGCTCGTGCCCCTCCAGAAGATTCTGCCAGCGGTGGTCTCTGTCCTTGATCGTGAATGCGGTGTCGAGGTATCCGTCTTCATCTTGAGCCGAAGCTATAATGTCGATAACCTCGTCTGCAGTTGATTCAAGTTTCGAGTCCGGATGTATAGCCAGCGAATAAGCAACCGTTTCCAGCCACTTTGCGGCATCGCTGTCTTGGAACACCATCCCATAGAATCCATCGCCGACATCTTCGCCCCGAAGAGCCTTTCCTGCATTAACAAAGTTCGCAATAACATGGCTCTTTTCAGTGTCCGGAGCCTCATCCTTGAGAACTGAGTACTGATAGGGAATAACCGTCTCCCGGATAAGCTCCTGCTCGCGTCCAATAAACCCATTATCCGGCTTGTAAGCCGTCTGTTTGATCTGATGTTGTTTTTTCATAATATAACACTCCTTTCAAGTTCTGAAAGTATTATATAACACCGGAATTATAATTGCAAGAAAAATCTCCCCAAGATTTACTCTCAGGGAGACTATTTTTATTTTACAGTTTACTGAATCGAGCAGTCGTCGACATAAAGAACTCTCGGATCGTTGTCAGCAGACTTTGTGACAGCGACTTTCTTGTCTTTTTCAAGACGGGAAGCGAAGAACTTTGTCGCAACCTGCGGGAACAGAGCGTAGCTCAGGACATCTTCCTCAGAGCCGTTGAAGCCGGGGACATTCTTGACTTCCTCGCGATACTTGTCGAGCTCTGGTTCGAGAAGATCTGCAGGTCTGCAGGTGATGACCTCGTCATCGCTTATGCCAGCTTTCTTTCTTACATCCGGATTGACTTCGCCAGGAAGACGACCATATTCGCCTCTTAAGAGTCCCTTAGATTCCTTTGTGAGCATCTTATATCTCTCGCCGGAAAGAACATTCATAACTGCCTGAGTGCCAACGATCTGGCTTGTAGGAGTTACGAGCGGGGGATAGCCGAAGTCTTCTCTTACTCTCGGAACCTCAGCAAGAACCTCGTAATACTTGTCTTCAGCGTTAGCCTGCTTGAGCTGTGAAATCAGGTTAGAAAGCATTCCGCCCGGAACCTGATACATAAGAGTCTTTGTATCAACATTCAGAACTTTCGGATCGAGTGAGCCCTCAGCCTTAAGCCTGTTAGCCACATTTCTGAAGTGAGCCGCCGCATCGGCAAGCTTCTTCTGATCTAACCCGGTGTCTCTGTCAGTTCCTGCAAGAGTAGCCACTAAAGATTCAGTAGCCGGCTGTGAAGTGCCGTTTGCAAGAGGCGAAAGCGCAGTGTCGACGATGTCAACTCCCGCCTGTGCCGCCATCAGATTGACCATGTCGCCGGTACCAGTGGTGTTGTGTGTATGAAGATGAATCGGAATCTTGACATGAGCCTTTAATTCCTTGACAAGCTCAGCAGCATCATAAGGAAGAAGTAAGTTCGCCATGTCCTTGATGCAGATTGTGTCAGCACCCATTTCCTCAAGCTCCATTGCAAGCTTGACGAAGTATTCCTTGCTGTGAACAGGGCTTGTGGTGTAGCTGATAGCTGCTTCGCACATTCCGCCGTACTTCTTTGTCGCGGTTATAGCAGCCTGCAGGTTTCTTGTGTCGTTAAGAGCATCGAAGATTCTGATGACATCGATACCGTTCTCAATAGACTTCTTAACGAACGCATCGACAACGTCGTCCGCATAGTGCTTGTAGCCTAAGATATTCTGTCCGCGGAAAAGCATCTGGAGCTTAGTGTTAGGAAGAGCTTTTCTAAGAGCTCTTAATCTCTCCCAGGGATCCTCATTTAAGAATCTCATGCAGGAATCGAATGTAGCTCCGCCCCAGCACTCGAGCGACCAATATCCGATGGAATCGAGCGTAGGACAAGCGGGGAGCATATCATCAAGCCTCATTCTTGTAGCAGCCTGAGACTGATGAGCGTCTCTTAAAATTGTATCTGTAATGTATAACTTGTTAGCTTTAGCTGTTGCCATATTGAACTCCTTTCATATCAACCCAGAAGCGAGATAAGAACACCCGCAGCGATAGCTGAGCCGATAACACCCGAAACGTTCGGACCCATAGCATGCATGAGCAGGAAGTTCGAGGGATCTTCTTTCTGACCCTCTCTCTGAGCAACTCTCGCCGCCATAGGAACAGCGGAAACACCTGCCGCACCGATAAGCGGGTTGATCTTGTTCTTCTTCGAGAAGACGTTCATGAGCTTTGCAAGTAGTATGCCACAAGCAGTTCCCAGGCTGAACGCAACTATACCCAAAACAAGGATTCCAAGGGTCTTGAGGTTCAGGAAAGTGTTTGCAGTAGCAGTTGCACCAACGGAAACGCCGAGGAATACAACGCAGATATTCATAAGCTCGTTCTGAACGGTCTTTGAAAGTCTTTCGGTGACGCCGCACTCTCTCATGAGGTTACCAAGCATCAGGCATCCGATAAGCGGAGCAGCAGAGGGAACCAAGAGTGCTACGAATATTGTAACAACAATCGGGAAGAGAATCTTCTCGGTCTTTGAAACAGGGCGAAGCTCTTTCATAACGATTCTGCGCTCTTCCTTGGTTGTTAAGGCACGCATAATCGGCGGCTGGATAACAGGTACAAGTGCCATGTATGAGTAAGCCGCAATCGCAATCGGACCCAAGAGGTTTGAAGCCAGCATCTGTGTGGTGTAGATAGCCGTAGGACCATCTGCGCCACCTATGATGGCTATAGCTCCTGCTTCTTGCGAAGTAAAGCCCATAAGGGAAGCACCGATGTATGTGATGAAGATACCAACCTGAGCAGCAGCACCCAGAAGAAGTGTCTTCGGGTTAGCGATCAAAGGACCAAAGTCGGTCTGAGCACCAACACCGATGAAGATAAGGCAGGGGTAAATACCCAGCTTAACGCCTAAGTACAGGACGTCAAGCAGTCCTACTGAAATTGTCTCACCGGCAGTCAGCGTACTCGCCACAACCGTGTTTTCAATACTGTCGATAAACTCCTGTGTTATCGTCGCACCGCCGAACAAATCCCAGTGGATGTGTCCGTCAACGAAGAGAACCTCGTGGAACATTTCAGCACCTGGAATGTTTGTGAGAAGCATACCGAACGCAATCGGCAGTAAGAGCAGTGGCTCAAACTTCTTCACTATCGCAAGGTACAGAAGTACGCATGAGATAGCAATCATGATGATAACCTTCCAGTTATCCGCAAGCATAGCGAAGCCGGTGGTTTTCAAAAAATCTAAAATCGCATCCATTTAAGCTTTTTGTCTCCTTTCCGTAAATAACGGCATCAGCCTGATATTATTCGACTGCCAGGAGGACGTCGCCGGTCTTGACCGATGCGCCCTTTGAAACGTTTACGGAGACAACCTTGCCCGACTTCGGAGCCATGATTTCGTTCTCCATCTTCATAGCTTCGAGTATCATCAGAACGTCGCCCTTGTTGACAGACTGTCCGACGGATGCTTTTACATCAAGGATAGTTCCGGGCATAGGAGCAGAGACGGTCTCAGCACCTGTCGGTACAGCAGCAGGTGCAGATGCAGCCGCTGCAGCGGGAGCAGAAGCCTGATGAGCCTTGGCTTCCTCAGCGGAAATTTCCTCAATTTCGATTTCGTAATCGGTTCCGTTTACATTAACGTGGTAGTGTTTCATAATGTTATCTTCCTCCATTTGTTGTCAAAATTGCTGCATCAAAGTATTACAGCTTCTTGATAGATTTAATCCTGATTGCTTCTACGTCTTGCCCGAGCTCCTCTGCAATAACAGCGGAAACAGCCGCGATAAGCTCCTGCCTGTTGACTGTAGGCTCGCTAGCAGATGTACCAGGTGTACTTACTGCTGGAGCGTTGTTAACAGCTGCAGGTTCTTTATCAGCCGCGTTTTTGCCAAGCTTTTTCATGATGAAGCCGAGCAGATAGCAGATGGCGATAAGACAAATCAGTCCGAAGAAAACCGTGCCAATGCCGAGACCGACTACGGTTACGGTTGACGGGGTTTGCGCTTCTAAAAGTATCATAGCAGTTCTCCTTTCAAATTGCCGAATCAAGATTATTGTAGCACAACACACGGATTTTTTCAAGACCTATTGAGTGTGTTTTCGGATATAATTTTCCGGGGTTCGACATTCGCTCAAAAATGTATAAAAAACAGTGGAAATTTTTCTTGCAAAGTGATATACTGTATCATGACAGATTATGTGAATATCAAGGAGCATGGCATGACAATAGCTGTAAATGGCATAAGAATAAACTATAAAATGGTTGGAACTGGTGAAACAGTCCTCTTTCTGCATGGATGGGGATCAAATATCGAGCTCTTCGATAGGCTCATGACCGCCGTTTCCGAGAAATATACCGCACTTGCGCTTGATATGCCTGGCTTCGGCGGAAGTGAAGAGCCTCTCGAGCCGTGGAGCGTCGACGACTACGTGAATTTCGTAAATGCTTTTTTGGATCAACTGGGAGTCAAGCCTATCTGCCTCATCGGTCACAGCTTCGGTGGACGAATCATGATCAAAGAGCTTTCCGGGAATCTTATTCCAAGTGTAACCAAGGCAGTCTTCATAGATTCCGCAGGCATCAAGCCGAAAAAGAGCTTAAAGCAGAAGCTAAGTCTTGCCTGCTACAAAGTCGGCAAAGCTGTCTTAAGCTTCAAGTCGGTCAAAGCACTCTTCCCGGATGCTCTTGAGAAGCTCCGAAGCAAGCGTGGATCAGCTGACTATAAGAATTCAACTCCCACAATGCGAGCAACCCTCGTGAAAGTGGTCAACGAAGATTTGACCGGACTTCTCCCGAAAATCAACGTCCCGTCGCTTCTCATCTGGGGCACTGCCGACACCGCAACGCCAATCTCAGATGGTGAGACATTTGAGAAGCTTATTCCAGATGCCGGACTCGTCCGGGTAACCGGAGCCGGACACTATTCTTTCCTGCAAGCTCCCGAGCTTTGCGAACGTGCAATCCGTTCATTCTTAGGAATCTCACTATAACAAACCGGAGGTTATAACCTATGATTAACCTGTTCAAAATAATCAGCGTCATAGCATATCTGTTTGCAGCCTGCCTTTCGGCACGCCATTTCATCCACATGTTCCAGCTCAATTCCTATAAGCCAAAAGTGCAGGTTAAATGGCTATTCTCTCATGCTTCAACCTATATGGTGGTGCACTTTATAGTGCTTGTAATTGCTATTGCACTGAGCGCAATATGTACAAATGCTTTGATTCCGCTTGTGCTATCTGCTCTACTCATCCTGGTGTCAGCATTTCCGCAGCTTCCGAAAGGCAAGGATAAAGTTCCTCTCAAATATACTGCACGTGTCAAGAGGCTTATAGTTACACTTGCAATACTTTACATCATCCCGATAATTCTTCTCTTTACGATATCTACGAAAATCTCCGTTCCCTTGATGGCTCTCTGGATATTCCTGGTTCCGTGGATGGTACTTCTTGCAAATCTCATCAACCGTCCTATGGAGCTCGCCATCAATCAGCACTATATAAACGATGCAAAAAGAATCCTAGCCGACTGTCCGAACCTAACCGTAATCGGAATCACTGGCAGCTTCGGCAAGACCAGCGTAAAATACTTTCTCGATTCTCTCCTGAATGTAAAATATAACGTCCTGAAAACTCCCGGCAATTTCAATACGCCTTTGGGGGTTGTCAAGACAATCCGTGGTTCACTCAGAGCTACTCACGACATCTTTCTCTGTGAAATGGGTGCCAAGAATGTCGGCGACATAAAAGAAATCTGCGACATAGTCCATCCGACTCACGGAATCATAACTTCGGTAGGTGAAATGCACCTCGAAAGCTTCGGTTCGATCGAAAACGTCAGGAAAACCAAGTTTGAGCTTGCCGATGCAGTCAAAGGCAAGGGAATGTTGTTCTTAAATATGGATAACGAGAATATCCAGTCGGATGCATCGAACTATGAGCATATCTCCTATGGCATAGACGATCGCTCCGGCTACTATGTGACCGACCTGAGCATTTCCGAAAAGGGTTCCGGGTTCACCGTACATGCTCCTGATGGCAGGAGCTGTGAGTATCGCACTCCGCTTATCGGCAGACATAATGTCATAAATATCTGTGGAGCAATTGCTGTTGCAAATTCCTTGGGAATCGCCCTTGAGGAGCTCAAGGCACCTGTCAGAAAGCTTGAAAGCGTTCCTCATCGTCTGCAGCTCATCAACAAAGGCGACTATACCGTCATCGATGACGCCTACAACTCGAATCCATCCGGCGCAAAGGCGGCTCTCGAAGCCCTTTCAATGACAGACGGCATGAAAATTCTTGTCACCCCCGGAATGATAGAGCTCGGCTCCAGGCAGTATGAGCTGAATAAAGAATTCGGTTCAGAAGCCGCTTCAGTCTGCGACTATGTCGCACTTGTCGGCTCATCCCAGACAAAGCCTATTTACGATGGACTCACAGAAGCCGGCTACCCGGAGGATAAAATCTACGTTTCAGAATCGTTAAATGAGGCGATGGGAGCAGTTTACTCCTTGACAACCGACGGAAAACGTAAGATAATACTACTTGAAAATGACCTACCCGATAACTATTGATTTGAGGAAAGGAAGACTAATATATGAAAATAAAACTCGCACTCTTATTCGGAGGTAGAAGCACTGAGCACGAGATTTCAATAATCTCTGCTCTTCAGGCTTACTCCTATCTCGACAAGGATAAGTACGACATAATCCCCATCTACATATCCAAAACCGGTGAAATGTACACCGGCGAGCACGAAGCTGACATCGAAGCCTACAAAGACATTAAAAAGCTTCTTTCTGAAAGCTACCGCGTAACATTCGCAAGAGTGGGCGATAGGGTAGAGCTACACAGAGTGGAAACAAAGTTATTCCAGAAGCCATTTGTGGATTATGTCGACATAGCTTTCCCGATTGTCCATGGCACCAATGTTGAGGACGGAACCCTTGCCGGATACCTCAATATGCTCGGGCTCCCGTATGTCGGCTGTGACGTCCTCTCGTCAGCACTCGGCATGGATAAATACGCCATGAAGTGTGTCTTTAAGGACAACGGAATCCCGGTTCTCGACTGTATGCTCTGCTACTCTGATGAATTCGACGAAAACCCGAACCTCGTCATGCTGGGAATCGAGAAGAAGTTTGATTATCCCGTCATAGTCAAACCTGTCAACCTCGGCTCCAGCATCGGCATTTCAAAGGCTGATTCAAGAGAGAAGCTTGAGACCGCTTTGACTGACGCTTTCAGGTATTCAAAGAAGATTCTTGTCGAGCGGGCTATAACTAATCTCACTGAAGTCAATTGCTCTGTTCTCGGCGACGACAGGGAAGCCGAAGCTTCCGTCTGCGAGAGACCTGTCAGTGCAGATGAAATCTTAAGCTTCAACGACAAGTATATGAGCGGCTCTAAGTCCTCAAAGGGCATGGCAAGCACCAAGCGCATTATTCCTGCTGATATCTCTCAGGAGAACACAACCGCTATTCAGGAATACGCAGTAAAGGCATTCAAGGCTCTCGGCTGTAATGGTGTCGCCCGAATCGACTTCATGATCGACAACGACTCCGGAGAAGTATACTTAAACGAAATCAACACTATCCCCGGTTCACTCTCATTCTATCTCTGGGAGCCAAAGGGAGTCAAATATGCTGTACTTCTTGAGAGAATGATCTCCCTTTCCCTCAAACGCTACCGCGAACAGCAAAACATCACCTATACTTTCGACACCAACGTCCTAAGCGGCGTTCATCTCGGAGGAACCAAGGGCTTAAAGGGTGGAAAAGCGTAAAAACAAGGAGGAATCCGATTTGGATTGGAAAACCGTCAAGAAAATCGATGCTCACGTTCACCTCGTCCCCGAGGAAACTCTTGGATGGATTGATGGAGTGTGGAAACACGCCGAACGCGAAGAATACATCCGCCTCATGGACGAATACAACGTTGAAAAAGCCGTACTTGTTCCGATAAACGAGGGCGCAACCTACTATCCCAATTGTAGCAAGACAAATGGGTGGCTTGCGGAAATGATGAATTCTTCAGACGGCAGGTTCATTTCATTTGCAGATGTTCTTCCGACTGGCGGATATTTCTACGACACGGCACCATATTTCTTAGAGCAGGCTGTCAATGAATACGGATTAAAAGGCTTGAAGCTTCATCCATCAAACCTTGGAATTCCGATTGATTCGCTCGAAATGGTTCCGGTGATAAGAACGGCGTGCGACCTGAAAATTCCGATAATGATACATTCCTATCCTTACGGCGGAACCGACTTCAATCTTTGTGCGCCTGACAAGATTCACAATATCTCAAGAGTTTTTCCTGATGGAACTTTCATAATCTCCCACTTGGGCGGCTCACGCTGGCAGGATGCCCTCGAGGGCAAGGAATATGTCGACATTTCAACATTCTTGCCGGAGCTTGTTCGCATCTATGGAGTTGAAACTTCTAACCGCATTCTTCGTGAATTCGGTGCCGACCGCCTGATTTTCGCCACCGATTATCCACAGGTCTACCGAGTGGAGCCTGAAAACATCTACGAAACCTACTGCGAAATTCTTAATCAAATGGATTTCACGGACGAAGAAATAGAGAAGATAGCCTATGGCAATATCTCTGATATCTTAGGATTATAAGAAAATCACCCGTCACAAACGAATTGTGACGACCCACCGCATTCATGCGGTGGGATTTTTATGCCCAATTATTAAGAACTATTAAGATTTGATTAAGATTTCTTAATATTTATTGACTTGCAGGAAATGTGGGGTGTAAACTTTAAGCATCAAACCCGAAAGGAACATGATTATGAAAAGAATATTTGCACTTATTATTTCTTTTGTCCTGGCAATTTCACTTGTCGGTTGTGGCTCGGATGATATGATGTATTCCGAAAGCAAAGCAAGCTCTGATGATTCATACTCTATCCCGTACTATGTAGCAGAAACCGATAGTGCTATTTATGTCGACTGCATTGTGAATTCTGTCAAAGTTGAGGAGGGGAAGATAACCTCCGTCTCAGACCTCGACAGAATCAACGACTGGTATTCCGCACTTTCCAGTGATGGCACTATTGCCGACGGGTATGTTTTCGTTAGTGTTGAAGTCACCCTCAACAGCCACAAAACCATCGACTCTCTCAGTCTGTCCTGCTTCTGGCTCTGTTATGGCAAGTCTGCTAAGAACTACGATTTCAAGGAACCGAGCTACATCAGTGACTCAGCCGCACCCGATGATCTGCACAATGCTATGACTGTAAATGTGATTGCAAACGAAGACAAAACCGTAACAATAGGCTATCTTATGGCAAAATCAGGACTTGAGGATGCAAAATACATCGCTCTGGGAGCAGCATTCACTGATTTCGGCGATGACGGCGAATATACCAACCCACTCATCAAGCTCGCCGATAGCCTGGAGGAGCTTTCATGAAAGTAGCACTTAAACTGGAGCTCAGAAGACTATTTTCCTCCAAAGAGCTCTATATAGCTCTTGCAATAGGTCTTGCACTTGTAGTCTGGCTGTTCGTGCACGAGGTTTCGGAGCTAAGTCGCTTTGAGGAACAATATGCCATCTATGGAGACAAAGTTTCCGGCTATCTCTACTATCCGAAAACAGTTTTCAATTCTTGCATTGAGCTTGAATACGATGCCCTGCCGCCGATACTTCTCTATCTTCTCTTCCCGATAATAGCGGCATTCCCATATGCTTCGACCTATTGCAAGGACAAGAAAACCGGCTATCTCAAGAATCTTCTCGTAAGAATTGATCGTAGAGACTGTTCCATGGCAAAGTATATAGTCTCGTTCTTCAGCGGCTTTCTTGTCAGTGGAGCGATACTTTTGTCAAGCCTAATGCTCACAATGCTTCTCTTTCCAATGCTCACACCTGAAGCAGTCACCCAGAATTACTATGTTCAGTCGGGCAACATGTGGGGAAATCTCTTCTACACAATGCCGATGGTGTACACGCTCCTGTACATTCTGGTTGACATGCTCTGGTGTGGCTGCATGGCGAGCTTCACCCTGCTCATAAGCATGTTTACCCGCTCGGCATTCTTAGCTGTCACTGGTAGCTTCATTGTTTTTGAAGTCCTCGACTATGTCCTTTCGCTCTTCTCACTTTCCCGGTTCAGCCCGATAACTTTCTTAAGACCGATTCAGACCACTGATGGAATAAGCCTTGGAATAATCCTGACCGAATTCGTAATCTGCATGGCGGTAAGTTTTTTAGGATTCTACTTTTTGGAGCGTGAAAAAGATGTATTTTAAGTATGACCTGAAAGTCGGCTTCTTAAGAGACCTGCCGAAGCTACTGATACTTGCTGGCATAGTCTTAGTCGCAAATATCTCTCTTTACAGATATGCCGAACTGCTTTCTCTGAACCTCGGCAGCCTTGACTATATTCTCTATCTGACAAAGTCAATCGCACCATTCCCGCAAAGCGGCGAGGAATTCAGATTCCCGGTTGTCTGGTACCTCCAACAGCTTTACCTAGCCTGGATAATCGGCGGATACCCATTCTCATCCATCTGTGACAGTGCCCTGATATACGGCGGCTCACGCCAGAAATGGTATCTCTCAAAAGTAGCGTGGATAGTATTAACAGTGCTCACATATTATCTCGTGATGATCATAACGTCGCTTCTGTTCTGCCTGGCAACAGGTGTCCCGATTTCGTGGGAGATAAATCTTCTCGAACCAACAGAAGAGTTTTCGGTGGTAACAATTCTATTGCCAATTGTAACATCGTTCGTAACAGGAGTATTTCAGCTTTTCCTTATGACCTTGACCACACCTATAACCAGTTTCTTCGCAGTGGCAGCCCTCTCAGCCGCATCAACCTATGTAACAAGCCCGCTACTCTTCACAAACTGCTCTCAGCTTTTAAAGCTCTCTGCATTTTCTGAAGAGGGAATCGGAACCATTGAAAGCTACTTAACCCTGGCTATAGTATTTATGCTAAGTCTTGTGGCAGGGCTTATAATCTTCAACCACCGCGATATTCTAAAGGACCAAAGAGACGAGGAATAAATATGATTTTAAAACTACAAAATGTATCGAAAGAAATAAAAGGCGTCACTGTCCTCGACAACATCAGCCTCACTATGGAGGGTGGAAAAGTCTACGGCTTCCAGGGCAAGAACGGGAGCGGCAAAACCATGCTCATGCGCCTAATCTGCGGGCTCATCAAGCCAACAATCGGGCAGGTGGTCATTAACGGCGAAATCCTGGGCAAGGACATTTCCTTTCCCCGGAGTGTCGGAGTCCTGATTGAGAATCCGTCGTTTCTCCCCGAATATACAGCCTTGAAGAATCTCAGGCTCCTGAGCGACCTGCGAGATCATCTTTCCGACGATGAGCTCAAAGCTGTCCTTTCCGACGTGGGGCTCGACCCGGAAGACAAGCGCAAATACCGCAGTTTCTCCCTCGGCATGAAGCAGAAGCTCGGCATAGCCGCCGCAGTCATGGGTGAGCCAGAACTCGTCATCTTAGATGAGCCCATCAACGCCGTTGATGACGCCGGAGTCGAGAATATCCGCAAAATTCTTGCGAGGCTTAAGGAGCACGGCTCCCTCATCATCGTCGCTTGCCATGACAGGGAAGAGCTTGAGCTCATCTCCGACGAAATCCTCAGGATAGATGCCGGGAGGATAATCCCATGAAACGAATTATTGCCATAATAGCCGTCATCGCTATCGCCTTTACAGCAAGGGTTATATACGTCAACGCCATCGAATACCATTTCGCCGAAAAAGCCGTTTACTCCATCAGTGAGACTTTCACATTCCACGATTTGGAGCTCACCTGCACCTACGACGGCATCTATTCTTCAGAAGAGCTCACGAAGATTTACGGCGACGAAGTCCTCAGCTATTGTGACGAATCCGACCTCATCCTGACCCTTGAAATTACCAATCCAACAGGCGAGGAAAAGACCCTCGACCTCTCCTCTTTTTGTATGAAATACGCCTACACCTCCGGCGGAGGAATCAACCCCTATCTCTTCGCCTACCTGAATCCCGATACTGGCTCGAAATGTACCATAGACCCCGCCGAAACTCTGACTGTCCTGCTCCCATATCCCTATGACTGGGACACCAACGGAAAGGAAAAGCCCTACGACCTCGTCCTGTCCCTCTATCCCGAGAATGCGAGGGTGAGGATAGTAGAGAAGTAACCAGTATCAATAAAATCTATCCCACTTAGTATTATTTCTTTGGTCTCGGTAAAACTAATTCCAGAAATTCTGAGGAGATGTTATTATGCTGGGAAGAAGTGTGGCGGTTTCGGTAGCCAAGCGGATTGTGATATTTGTCGCCGGCGGGCTTACTTATGGGCTATTAGAGATAATCTGGCGTGGATATTCGCATATTTCGATGTTTCTGGTTGGTGGGCTGTGCCTGGTGATAATCGGGAGCATGGATGAGGGCGGGGAAGTGCCTTGTCTTTTGTGGCAGGCTTGCCTCGGTAGCCTGACTATAACAGTGATGGAGTTCACTTCAGGGGTGATAGTAAACGTCGTAATGGGGCTTGAGGTCTGGGACTATTCGGCATTGCCACTTAACATAATGGGGCAGATATGTCTGCCGTATTCGGTGCTGTGGCTTATGTTGTCGATTCCGGCGATATACTATGAAGATATTTTAAGGCATTTTCTTTTCGGAGAGAGCATCCCGCACCTGAGACTGCTTCCGGAATTCATGGTATCTGAAAATTCGCCGAAAAGGGCGAAATAACAGGCAAAATCATTGACTTTTAGCTTCCGTTGTGCTATTCTTATTTTTGAGCGGGACAAACCGCAGGATTTGAATGCTGAAAGGAAATGGTACTTACGAAAAAATCAACTATAAAAAAGTACGCCAAGCTCATAGTTAGAGTTGGCGCAAATGTGCAAAAGGGACAGACTGTTCAGGTCTATGCTGATGTTGATCAGGCTGAGTTTGCAGCTCTCGTTGTCGACGAGGCTTATAAGGCGGGTGCAAAGAAAGTCAATGTCGAGTGGGGCTGTGATTCCATCACCAAGCTCAACTACAGACATGCTTCCGTCAAGACGCTTTCAACTATTCTTCCTTGGCAGGAGGAGAAGATGAAGTGGCAGAGCGAGGAGCTTCCCGCAAGAATCATGATTGAGTCGAGCGACCCCGACGGTCTCAAGGGCATCAACATGGAAAAGATGCAGAAAGCTTCCCGTGCAAGATACAAGATTTCAAAGCCCTATTCCGAGAAGATGGAGAATCGCCATCAGTGGACAATTGCCGCTGTTCCGGGTGAAGCTTGGGCAAAGAAAGTATTCCCAGGTCTTCGCAAGAGCCAGGCAATGGAGAAGCTCTGGCAGGCAATTCTCGAAACTGTTTATGTAACAGACGATAACGACCCAATTGAAGTCTGGAACCAGGTCAATGAAGACTTCAAGACGAAGTGTGCAAAGCTCAACGCTTATCACTTCGAGAGACTTGAATATAAGTCTTCAAACGGCACCGACTTCAAGGTCTGGATGATGCCTAAGGGCAGATGGTGCGGCGGCGGAGAGACCGACCTCAACGGCAGATACTTCAACCCGAATATGCCCACAATAGAAGTGTTCACCACTCCCGAAAAGGGCAAGGCAGAGGGCAAGGTAGTCTCCACAAAGCCTCTTTCCTATCAGGGTCAGCTTATTGAGAACTTCTGGTTTGAGTTCAAGGATGGCAAGGTCGTTGACTTCGGCGCAGAGAAAGACAAGGACAAGGAGCTCATTGAGAAGATGGTCACCATGGATGAGGGTGCATCAATGATCGGTGAAGTAGCACTCGTTCCATGCGAGTCTCCCATCAACAAGCAGAACATTCTCTATTATAACACCCTCTTTGATGAGAACGCCAGCTGCCACATCGCTCTCGGCAGAGGCTTCAACGACTGCGTTGAGGGCTTCGAGGATCTGAAGAAAGAGGACTTCGACGCTATGGGCGTAAACGACTCGATGATCCATGTCGACTTCATGGTCGGTGCTCCCGACCTGTCAATTGTCGGCTACACTCACGAGGGCAAAGCTGTCCAGATTTTCGAAAACGGCAACTTCACCGCAGAATTCAACTGATTTTATTCGTAACAGAAAAGCCCGCAGATTCAAAACCTGCGGGCTTTTTACGCTATGATTTATCACTTTCTTTTGACCTTCTTTAGGAAGAATATGCCCGAGATAACACCGGGAATTCCAATCCACAATATTATAGTTACTGTTGCAACAACTGCAGGATAGTCTATCGTCAGATATGAGGCGATGAATAATATCGTAAGCGGTAATGATATTATCCCGATAACTTTGTGAGCCAAATTCCATGTGTCCTCATCTGCCACAGTCCACGGTAGCCTTAACCCAGTATGATTGGTGAATGGAAGGCGAGGAGTTATAATCCCTCCTACAAACATAACTGTAACCATCAATAGCATCGCAAATATTTCTTCTGATTTCTCAGAATCAGAGATCACATCGGATTTTATAATAATTGCAAACACTAGACACAGTGCCAATAGGCATATATCGAAGATAGTTGTAAATCGAACAGCTTTCTTTTTGGAGATGTCTTCGGATTCGGTCAGCAAATCTATATTCTTGTAGAGTACTATGCAAGCTAAAAGTAAAAGCACTATTGACACGACCATCGAGACGATTTCATTGCCTATACTTAGCATCGCAATCAGAGAAATTAAAGAAATGAGTATTATCCACCCTCGCGCTTTTGCTATCTCTTGCATACGGGATTTTTTCATGTTCTCGGTTTCGAGTTCTTTCCTTAGCTCGGAAATTTCCAATGACAAGTCTTCATTATGAATGTCCGACACTCCGAGAAGTCGGTTGACAGGAACATCAAGAAGTTCCGCCATTCTGATAAGGATGTCGGCGTCCGGCACTGATAAATTATTTTCCCACTTAGATACGGTTTGTCTTACTACTCCAAGCTTTTCAGCCAGTTCTTCCTGACTCATTCCTGATTCAATCCGGCATAGCTTAATGTTTTCGCTTATCATATGCTCACCTCAGCTGTAATTTTTACTATAATGATTATACACGGTGGTGACGTCAAAGGCAAGCAACTAAAATTAACATCTGCATTTAGAACCGATAGTTGTCAAAAAGCGGCAGAACCAACTTTTTGATTCTGCCGCAATTTCATGTTATTTTGGGTTAATCAGAACCCTAAGGACGCCTTAAACTCCTTGGCTATCTTCTGTCCAAGCTCAACTGCATCTTCTCTTACAGCCGCGATAGTGGTGTAGTAAGCCTTGATCTTCGGCTCGGTGCCGGAGGGACGGATGATGACGGTTGCCTTGTTTTCGAGGGTGAACTTGAGAACATCCGACTTCGGGAGGTCGATGCCCTTTGATTCGCCTGTAACAAGGTCAGTGTCGGTCTTCTTGAGGTAATCGACAAGTGCCACAACCTTGAAGCCTGCAATTTCCTTTGGAGGATTCTCGTGGAGGTCGCCCATAATTCTAGCCATTTCAGCCATGCCGGCAGCACCCTCGCAGACGAAGCTCTCAACGGTGTGGACATAGTTGCCGTACTTCTTATACATTGCCTCTCTTGCATCGAGGAGGGAAACGCCGATCGAACGGTAGTAAGCCGCCATTTCGCAAATCATCATAGAGCCGACAACGGCGTCCTTGTCTCTGACATATGAGCCAGCAAGATAACCATAGCTCTCCTCAAAGCCGAATATGTATCTATTTGCTTCACCAGCCGCTTCGAGGTAACCAATCTGCTCGCCAATAAACTTGAATCCGGTCAGAACGTCTCTCATTTCAACTCCGTAGTCAGCAGCGATAGCGTCAGCAATTGCGGTGGAAACGATTGACTTGACTGCAACCGGCTTCTCGGGCATAGTGCCGAGCTTGATTCTCTCCTTGCAGATGTATTCAAGGAGCATAGCTCCGACTTCGTTTCCGCTGAAGAGGACGTAGTTTCCGTCCTTATCGGGAACAGCGATACCAACTCTGTCGCAGTCGGGGTCAGTAGCCAAAAGCAAATCTGGCTTTACAGTCTTGCAGAGTTCTAATCCCAAGTGCAAAGCTTCCTTGATTTCTGGGTTCGGAAACGGGCAGGTGGGGAAGTGACCATCCGGATTTTCCTGCTCGGGAACGACGGTGACATCGTTTACACCGATTCTCTTGAGTATTGCTCTTACAGGCTTGTTTCCTGTGCCGTTAAGAGGAGTATAGACAACTTTCAAGCCACTTGCAGCGCAGACCTCCGGGTGAATCTGCTGCTTCTGGACTTCGTCCAAGTAAGCAGTTATAACATCCTGAGAGATATACTCAATCATTCCACTTGCAAGACCCTCATCGAATCCGACAAGCTTAGCTCCGCCAAACATGGGAGTTGCATTGATTTTCCCAAGAACTGTGTCAGCAGCTTCAATGGTCATCTGGCAACCGTCTGAGCCGTATGCCTTGTAGCCGTTGTATTTCGAGGGGTTGTGTGAAGCAGTGCAGACAATACCAGCCTTGCAATGAAGCGTCCTTACAGCCCATGAAAGCATAGGTGTAGGCATAAGCTCGCTGTAGATATAAGCCTTGATTCCGTTTCCTGCAAGAACTCTTGCAGCTTCCTTTGAGAACAAATCCGACTTGATTCTTGAATCATATGCAATAGCAACAGCATTATCCTGACCGGGATATGCCTCGTTTACGTAGTCAGCCAGTCCCTGAGTAGCTCTTCTTATTGTGTAGATGTTGAGCCTGTAGGTTCCAGCACCTATAACTCCTCTGAGTCCACCAGTTCCGAATTCGAGGTCACGATAGAAGCGGTCTTTTATAGCCTCCTCGTCTCCTTCAACCGACTTAAGCTCTTCGATCAAATCGGGATCTTCGGTTGTGTTTTCTAACCAGAGCTTGTAAAGCTCGTTTTCGCTTGGTCTTAATTCACTCATAGTAATGCGCCCTTTCAATGTATTTTATTTGTCAGCGATCAGCTTCAGGCTTCATCGCCGTTACGAATCTGTAAAAGCTTCTGCTTGAGGTCATCCTCCATCTTGACCATTTCAGCCTCAGCGGCAAGTCTTGCGGCTCTGCCATCCGACTGAATCTTCATGACGTCGTCAAGAGTCTGGATGAGCTCCTCATTGGTCTGCTTCAGGGTCTCGATGTCGACAATTCCTCTCTCTGCTTCCTGAGCAGTTTCAACAGAAGCGGTGTGGAGCTTCTCTGAGTTCTGCTTGAGAAGAGCATTTGTGATGTCGGTAACCTGTCTCTGAGCCTGAGCCGCTTCGGTGGAGTGCTCAATTCCGAGAGCCAGAACCATCTGGTTCTTCCAGAGGGGAATGGTGTTATTCAAGGTGGTCTGAATCTTCTCGACCATAACGTTGTCGTTATTCTGAATCATGCGGATCTGAGGAGCAGTCTGGATAGAGATAGCTCTTGTGAGTTCAAGGTCGTGAATCTTCTTCTCAAATCTGTCGCACTTGTCACTAAGGTCTCTCGCTGCCTGTGCATCCTCGGCAAGACCTGTTTCCTTAGCTTTAGCTTCAAGCTCCTTGAGCTTACCGCCGCGTACCTCCTCAAGCTTCTGCTTGCCTGCCATGATGTACATGGTCAGCTCCTTGAAGTAGGCTAAATTCTGGTCATACATCTTGTCAAGAACAGCAGAGTCCTTGAGAAGCCTTACCTGATGCTGCTGGAGAGCGTCACCGATCTTCTCGACATTTACTTCAGCCTTGGCATACTTGGTTTTCATAGCTTCAAGCTTGTTTGATTGCTTGCGGAAGAATCCTAAGAAGCCCTTTTCTTCCTCCTCGTTGATGCCCTTGAGCTCGTTGACCATGCTTGAAATCAGGTCTCCGACCTCGCCTAAATCCTGAGTGCGGACGCTTGCCAGAGCGGCATCTGAAAAATCTGCCATCTTCTTTTGAGTGCTGGCACCGTACTGCATAATCTGGGCGGTGTTCTCAACGTCGATTTTGGCGGCAAAATCAGAAACAGCTTTCTGCTCCTCGGGGGAAAGAGGAGTTTCCGCAATCTGAGTGGGCTTCTTATCAGCTTCAACAATCTCAGCCATAGCCTCTGTTTCGAGATCAGGCTCAAGTGTCAGCTCCGGAACGCCAGTGAATTCCTTATCGTTTACATTGTCCATAGTCATGCTCCTGTTCTTGATGTTTGATTTTTATGTTACTGTTAATTTTGCTCTTATTTGAAATCGTCCCCGGTGAGACCCTCCTGTGCAAGAAGAGTATTGAGGACAGAGATATCGCTCGAAACGTCCATAGCGGTGTCCGAGAACAGCTCGTCAAGTAGCTTTTCAAACGCCAGATTGAGTGTGTCAAGTGTATCCTCAATCTCACGCTTCGAAGCCTGGATATTTTCGCCCTGAACCGGCTGTTTGTCCATATCAGCGTAGGCATTAAGAAGCTTCACGGTCATCGGAAGATAGTAATCCATCAGCTTCTTTAAGTCAGGAACAATTTCCGGATTTGTCTCAGCTCTCTCGAAAATCCGTCTTACTATAAGCTCCATACGGGAAATTTTTTCCGAAATCTCCTCACCTGGAATAGCGTCGTTGCAGGCTCTTATCTGAGCTATGAATGCATTGCCCTTGTCTAAGACCTCCTGCACCTTTGCATCCTTTTCAGACTGCCTTTCCTTAGCCGCAGCCTTAACAGATTGCTCAGCCTGCTTTATAAGACTTTTCTGGTAGTCCTCGTAGGTTGCATCACTGGTTATCAGAATAGTCTGCTTATCGTCAAGGTGACCCTCCAGAAACAGCCCGTCATCTATCATTCTCTTGAGTTCTTTACGAACCTTTTTCGCGCTCATTCCGACTTTTTGCGCAAGCTTTTCAATCGCACAGTATGTCTTCGAACCCAAAGTTTGCCGGTATATCTTGAACCTGTTAGCAAAGCCCAATTGTCTGCCGCCGCTTATAGCCAACGGTAGCCCGACAGCCACGCCAATTATAGTAGGCAGGACAGTAAACAGTCCGAAATCAAGCCAGAACATCCATCCTACTAAATCGATCAGCACTGAAAGGCAAAAACCGCCGCCAGCAAGCACGACTCCGCCGACTATCTTCATAATTCCGCCTGATGTAATCTTTTGCGGATTACCATAGAGTGCAGGCAGATTATTTGCGGATGGGACCACTTTAGGGGTCGAATTTGCATCGTTATCTGAACTGCCGGCGTCCGACTCGTCATAGTAAGAACCAGAACCGCCGCCGGTTGCTCTTCTGAGCATACCAGTGCCCATGTTTATAACATTTCCAACAAGATTGCGAACTGACTCGTTCATTTCGCTATAATCCTGAGAATAAATCGCTTTATCAATGACATCACGAATGTCGTTGCCCAAGTCTTCCCAATTCCAACTATTGTTCGCCATGCTATTCCTCTCATTTCTTTAATGTCATTCCCGTTTATCTAATTATACAGCTTTTTTTATCACTTGACAAGTGCTAATGAACGGTTTAACGTGATTTTTGCACGAATTTTTTGGGGATTTTTTTAAGATTGACCCTGATAGCCCTTGAATAACGCTTGAAAATAATGTAGAATAGTATAATAGTTTATGGCGTTAGCAGGAAAGGAATGAGTGGTATGTTTTCGTTAGTCAAGAGTGTCGGGTTGTTTGGAATGAACGCCTTTGAGGTCAGCGTTGAAGTAGAAGCCTCAAGGGGCATGGATCGGTTTGAGATAATAGGGCTTGCAGATGCCGCAGTAAAAGAGTCCCGTGAGAGAATTCGATCGGCGTTTCGTTCGTCAATGCTCCGCTTCCCAGTTTTGAACATCATGGTAAATCTCGCACCTGCTGATGTCAAAAAAAGTGGCTCCTCACATGACCTGGCAATTGCCACAGCCATTTTAGCTGCATCCGGAGCTTTTCCTGCTGATCGAACAGAGAATTGCTGTTTTATAGGTGAGCTTTCCCTGAGCGGAGAGCTTCGCCCTATAAATGGCGTTCTTCCTATGACAATATTTGCCCAGCGAATGGGGCTAAAGAAGATATACGTTCCAAAGGAAAATGCCTATGAAGCTTCCGTTGTTGAGGGTATTGAAGTTTATGGCGTTGAATCGCTGAGTGAGCTTGCACACTGCTTGAGCGGCGATATAGTCATCGAAAAAGCACCGCCCTACGTTCCGGCTGAAAGCAATACCGGCGACCTTCTCGATTTTGCCGATGTCAAGGGTCAGCAATTTGCAAAGAAAGCTCTTGAAGTAGCCGCTTGTGGAGGACATAATCTTCTGATGATAGGCTCTCCCGGTTCCGGCAAGAGTATGCTCGCAAAGCGTCTTCCGTCAATTCTTCCGAAGATGACCTTTGAGGAGTCAATTGAGACCACAAACATCTACTCGATAGCAGGTCTCATAGATAAGAATGCCCCACTCGTAACCGAAAGACCATTCCGCTCGCCGCACCACACCGTTTCAACAGCCGGTCTTGCTGGCGGTGGAGGAATCCCTCACCCCGGTGAAATCTCCCTTGCTCATAATGGACTCCTTTTCCTTGATGAATTAGCCGAGTTCTCACGTTCAACCCTCGAAATTCTCCGCCAGCCCATTGAGGACGGAAAGGTGACAATTTCCCGGGCATCCGGAACGGTTACATACCCATCAAATATAATGCTCGTAGCAGCGATGAACCCCTGTCCCTGCGGCTACTATGGTCATCCGAAAAAGAAATGTGTCTGCACCCAGAGGCAGGTTTCGCAGTATCTCTCAAAGATTTCGGGACCGCTTCTCGACAGATTCGATTTGCATATTGAAGTGGCACCTGTAGAGTACGAGAATATCTCCTCCACAAAGAAAGAGGAATCGAGTGCTGCTATCCGCGAGCGTGTTCAAAAGGCAAGGGAAATACAGAATGAGAGATACAAGGGTACCGGTATCACATGCAACGCCAGAATCACCTCTGAGCTTCTTCATGAAGTCTGCCCTCTGACAGATGAAGCCAACACGCTCCTAGGCGAAGTGTTCGACCGTCTCGGGCTTTCAGCCAGAGCGTATGATCGAATCCTCAAGGTCTCAAGAACAATGGCAGACATGGACGGTGAGGAGCGAATCGACCGCAAGCACGTTGCACAGGCTGTCAGATACCGTTGCCTTGACAGAAAGTATTGGGAGAATGGATGATGGATAAGAACATACTAGAGCTAATGCCTGCTTCCCGCTCCGCTGAGCTTATACTTGCCTGTGGAGGCAGAAGTGCGCGCATGAATGGCAAGAATAAGCTTTTATCTCTGATTTCAGGTAAGCCGTGCATATACCGCTCCTGTGAGCCGTTCTGTACGCTTGACGAAATCAAAAGGGTAATAGTTTCAGCACCGGAAGAGCTTTTTGAAACGTATAAATCTGCACTTTCCGGAATTGAAAAGCCGATTCTGTTTGTGAATGCCGGAAAAACAAGACAGCAGTCTGTGATGAATGCCGTGAAAGTAGCTACTGAGGATATCATCATGATACACGATGGTGCGAGACCACTTGTCTCACATGATGAGATAAGATCATCTTTAGACGATGCATTCAGGTTCGGAAGCTCGATAGTCTCAACTCCTATGACCGAGACGATAAGATTCTCAGATGGCGAGACTTCCTATTCTCCCGACCGTTCAAAATACTATCTCATAAAAACCCCGCAGAGTTTTTCCAGAAAGCTTTATCTCTACGCACTGGAGAACGTCACCGGCGACTATACCGACGATGCACAGCTACTGGATTCGATAGGAATCATGCCTCACTTGACTATGGGATCAAGGAATAACATAAAAATTACCGTTCCGGAGGATTTGAAAATGGCAGAAGGACTTATGAGCTACGGCTCAATAAGAATCGGTCACGGCTATGATGTACATAAGCTTGTTCCAGACAGAAAGCTTATACTAGGCGGAGTCGAAATACCATACGAACTAGGACTGCTTGGGCATTCAGATGCAGATGTTATTACCCATGCTCTCATGGATTCACTCCTTGGAGCGGCGGCACTTGGAGATATAGGAAAGCTCTTTCCGGACTCAGATGATAAGTACAAGGGCGCAGATAGCATAGAGCTTCTTAAAGAAGTCTGCCGGGTTCTCAGGGATAATGGCTTTGAGATATGCAATACCGATATAACAATAATCGCCCAGAAGCCAAAGCTTTCGCCTTATATTCTCAATATGCGGGAAACTCTGGCTTCCGCTATGGGGGTAGACATAAATTCTGTTTCCGTCAAAGCGACCACCGAGGAGGGCTTGGGCTTCACAGGAGCGGGAGAGGGAATAGCCACACATGCAGTCTCACTCATAAGAAGCTTGTAAAACCGGAAATCAAGGACTCTGAAAGACTCTGCTCAGGCAGGGTCTTTTTTTGTGTCATTAGGGCATCGGTTGTCATATAATATGTTAGCCTCTTCTATTCGGGAGGCAGTAATAAGTGCGAGGTGCACTTTGAGATGAAATACACTCTCTTAGCCGTTTCCTCCATCACCTACGCAATGAAAGCAAAAAAGCTTCTCAATGGTATGGGAATATTCTGCGAGGTGTCGAAAACTCCGAAGAATCTGGCTTCCGGTTGCGGCTACTCTGTACGAATAAGGGATAACCCCGACTATGTGACGGGAATTCTTGAGAAAAGCGGCATAGCGATCAAAGGTCGCGGGACAGTCGAAATGTAAAATACGGTCTTTACGAAAGGAATTGTCAATGTGAGAACAGTCAACTCAGCAAACACAGCAAATTGCGTTTACTTCGACAATGCTGCCACGACCTACCCAAAGCCTCCGTCGGTTGTAAGAGCTACGGCGGAAGCACCCGTAGAGTACGGTGGAAACCCTGGTAGGTCGGGGCACGCTTATTCATATAACGCGGCAGCAATGGTTTATGATGCCCGTAGCACAGCTGCCAGGATGTTCAAGTCTGAGCCGGAAAATACAATCTTCACCAGTAACTGCACACATTCTCTTAACCTCGCCATAAAGGGCATAGTCAAGCCCCACGACAGACTTGTCATATCCTCAATGGAGCATAACTCCGTAGCTCGACCTGCATATGCTCTCTCGAAAGCTGGAGCGGCGGTCGATGTAGCAACAGTAGGGAAAACTGATGAGGAGACTCTGAACAATTTCAGAAAGCTCATCACCCTTGACACCCGCTGTGTCGTCTGCACTGCCGCAAGCAATGTCACCGGCAGAATAATGCCGATACGGGAGATTGCAGAAATGTGCCGTGGCTTAGGAGTCTGCTTCATAGTTGATGGCGCACAGGCTTGCGGAATAATCCCGCTGAGTCTTAGCGATGGCATGAATTTCATCTGCACCGCCGGACATAAGGGACTCTATGGTGTCACGGGAACCGGTCTTCTGATATCAGATGGCAAATATGTCCCCGATACCATAATCGAGGGCGGAACAGGAGCAACATCAGCTGAGCTCGAACAAACCGGATTTATGCCGGAAAGAATGGAAAGCGGAACCCTCAACACGGTAGGAATTGCCTCTCTGAAAGCAGGAATCGATTATGTCGGCAGCTATGGAATGGATGATATATTCAGCCATGAACAGTCACTCTGCGAGATATTCCTGGATGGTCTCAGCAGCATCGACAATGTAACGGTATATCGAAACGGCAATCACTTTGTCCCGATAGTTTCGTTCAATATTGATGGGCTGCCGTCGTCGGCGGTTTCGGAAGCGTTGTCCCAAAGAGGCTTTGCCTTAAGAGGAGGTCTTCACTGTGCACCTCTGGCACACAAAACACTCGGAACGCTTCCAGAGGGAACAGTCAGATTTTCGCCATCAGTTTTCAACGCTGAGTCAGATGTCAGAAAGCTTCTTCAGGAAGTAAAAAAAATCTCAAAAGATGGGCTTTGACTATTGAAATTTCCCTCGATTGCTGTTAAAATAGAGGTATCATCAATGCCGTTATCAGGCGGAAAGGGAAATGGACTTGGAATTTGTCAGCGATATTTGGGTAAAGTTCGTAAGTGTAATCAGTTCGATATCCATAAGGGACATTATCGACATTATCATATTAGCGTATATCCTCTATAAGCTCATCAAGATTATCCGTGAAACAAGAGCTCAACAGCTTCTGACTGGAATTTTAATTATAGTCGGAGTTTATCTTGTTGCCTCCTGGCTTCAGCTTAAGGTTATGTCTTATTTGCTTGAAAACTTCCTGCAAATCGGAATCCTGGCGGTAATCATCGTATTCCAGCCGGAGCTGAGGCGAATACTTGAGAAGATGGGTCAGACGAATGTGAAAAGCTTTGGAATCTTCGGCGGCGGAGGCTACAAAGCGGATGACGAAGCCAAGAACTGGGATGACACTATCGAGGTTATCGGCGAGGCTGTAAGCCAGCTTTCCGAAACAAGAACAGGCGCACTCATCGTAATCGAGCGAACCACTCGTCTTGGTGAACAGATTGATAACGGAACGGTCATGGACTGCATTCCGAGCGTTGCAACATTGGGAAGCATCTTCTTCCCGAAGACCCCTTTGCATGACGGTGCGGTAATCATAAGAAACGCCAGAATCATCGCTGCAGGTTGCTTCCTGCCCACTCCTCAGAAAGAAGAAAGAATTAATAAGCAGCTTGGCTCCAGACACAGAGCGGCAATCGGCATGAGTGAGAGCTCCGATGCCATAATCGTTGTAGTCTCAGAAGAGACAGGCACCATTTCAATCGCCGAAAACGGTGAACTCACCAGAGGCTACACTAAGGAAAGAATCATAAAGTACTTGAAGTCCCAGATTATGGATGAAAAGGCTGCTGGCGATAAGAAATTGATCGGCAAGCTGTTCACAAGAAAGGAGAAGACTGATGGCGGAGAAGAAAACGACCGAGAAAACAACTCAGAAGACTAAGTTTTTCAAGAGCGGCAACTTCTATCTGATGCTCTTTTCGATAGTTCTTGCGTTTGTTATCTGGATAATAATGTCGCTTACCGTCTTTCCTGAAACGACAATCACCCTGAAAGACGTCCCCATCGATTTCTCACTTGACGGCTCCTATGCCGATGTCGCCGGTATTTCAGTCATGAAGACATCCGTGGATTCTGTCAATGTCGTAATCTCTGGTGAAAGATACCTTATAGGTGATTATACGGCAGATGATATCCACGTTGGAATAAATGTGGATGCCGTAAGAGCCACCGGCTCCTATGAGCTTTCGCTTGTCGTAACAAGTGTAAACGGCGACACCATCGAGGTTGACCAGATTGAGCCATCAACCGTCAAGGTCGATTTTGACTATATGGTAACAAAGACATTCTCAGTTGAGGATGGAACTTTGGTTGCCGACGTTTCCAATCTGGCTGCAGCTGACGGATATATCATCGATGAAGACGAGATCACTATTTCCCCGTCTACAATTGAGGTTTATGGTCCTCAGGACTATATCGATCAGATTACCTCTATAGCTGTCAAGGTTGACAACGCTGCTACCATCCAGTCTACAATGACCTCAAATCTGAATTCGGTAATCCTGTACAGTGGTAATGATGTATTTCAGAGCGAGGATGTCACCGTCGATAACGAAAGCTTTGAGGTGACAGTTCCTGTATACATGGTAAGAGACGTTGACCTCAGCGTAACTCTGACGTCAACTGTGGACTCTTTTGATCTGACGTCGATATCGTACAGTATAAATCCATCAAGCATACTTGTAAGGTCGCAGAATACAAATCTTAGCAACCTCGACCCGATAAATCTCGACTATATTCCTATCAACAAAATAACGGTTGGTAGCGTGTTTGACGTAACCATCGACAGATCCAGCAACTATGAGAACATTTCCGGAATAGACACTGCAACGGTTACATTCGACCTTGACGGTTATTCCGAAAAAGTTGTGACAGTAAGTAATTCGCAGATATACATCATGAATAGTTCCGGAGACAAGACGGTGACTGTGGAACAGGCTCAGGTTCAGAATGTAATTCTGGTCGGACCTACAGATGTGCTTGAGCAGATAAGCTCATCTGACGTCGTTGCCGAGATAGACATGCTTGACTATGCGAATACCAGTGTAAACTATACTATCATGGATCTTACTATCTATGTCCCAGGCTATGACAATGTCTGGTGCTATGGCACCTATCGGGTGTATGTAAGCATTGAAGCTGTTGAGACTGCTGATGAAACAGAAGCTGAGGCGGAAGAAGCGGAGTAAATATAAAAATCAGATAATTCGGGGCGAAAGCTGTTTTTGCCCCGATTTTTTGAGCGTAAAAGTGAGGGAAATACATGCCAATAATAGTTATGAACATAAAAACTCCGCTGAATGTCAGCGAAGCAGAGATAGTTTCCTCGGCACTTCGGGAAGTCGGAGCAGGGAAGCGGCATGTCCTTTCTGCATCCATATACAAGACTTCACTTGACGCAAGAAAGCGTGAAAGAACACGTGACGGCATCCAACTTGTAAGCTCAGTTCTCCTTGCGCTTGATTCAGATAAGCTTGAGCGTGAGCTTTCAAAGAAGCAGAATATAAAGTACTTTGAGGAGCTTGAACTTTCCCCGGTAATTTCAAGCAGGAAGACCGACGGTCGGGTTGTAATTGCAGGCTTCGGACCTGCCGGAATGTTTGCCGGACTGACTCTCTCGGAATATGGCTATAAGCCGATAGTTCTTGAACGAGGCGGTTCAGTCGACGAGAGAGTCGAGAAAATCTCGCAGTATTGGTCGGGTGGAGAACTCGATGAGAGCACCAATGTCCAGTTTGGCGAGGGTGGAGCCGGAACATTCTCAGACGGTAAACTTACCACGAGAATCAATGATCAACTCTGTCGGTATGTACTCGAAAAATTCGTTGACTTCGGCGCACCTGAAAGCATATTGAGAATTGCCAAGCCGCACTTAGGCACAGATAATCTGAGAGGCATCGTCAGGAATATACGTCAGAGGATAATCGAAAACGGTGGCGAAGTCCGGTTTCACTCAGAACTCACTGGCATTACTTTTGATGGTGAAAGGATAACCAAGGTTTCAACGCCATCAGGTGATATCGAAACAAGCGCGCTCATCCTGGCGATTGGTCACTCTGCGAGAGACACCTTTGAAATGCTCCTGAAAAGCGGAATCAGTCTTGCGCCAAAACCATTTTCAGTAGGCGCAAGAATCGAGCACACTCAGGAAAGCGTCGAAAAAAGCCTGTATGGCGATTATGCCGGAAGCCCACTTCTTCCGAAAGGGGAGTATCAGCTGTCCTACAGAAGATCGGATGGCAGGGCGTGCTATACTTTCTGCATGTGTCCCGGTGGAATGGTCGTAGCATCTGCAAGCGAAAAAGGCACTATAGTGACCAACGGTATGAGTATGTACAGCCGCGATGGAGAAAATGCCAATGCAGCAATTGTGGTTTCAGTCAATCCAGATGACTTCGGACATGATGCACTTGACGGTGTCAGATTTGCTTCGGATATCGAGAAAAAAGCATATCTTATGAGCGGTGACAGCCGTGCTCCGGCAATGACTGTTGGCAATTTCCACGGAAATAGTGCCAGTCGCTCAGTTGTTCCCAGCTATGAGCCGGGTGTTGTGGACAGAGACCTGAATAAGCTTTTCCCTCAGTTTGTATCTGAAATGATGAAAGAGGGTTTAACGAAATTTGCCCGTGAAATGGACTGCTTCAAGGACATGGGAGCCGTCCTGACTGCCCCTGAAACGAGAACTTCGTCCCCGGTTCGCATCACAAGGGACGAGAATATGCGGGCTCTTGGAACCGAGAACCTGATTCCATGCGGCGAGGGTGCCGGCTATGCCGGAGGAATAATGTCAGCCGCAGTCGATGGAATCAAGGCAGCACTCGAAGTGATGAGAAGCCTTGCACCGCAATAAAACCGCTTTCCTGTTCAATAGGAAAGCGGTTCTGTTATTTATTTCCGATTTGTTATAAGCCGAATTAGCCCCGAGGTTATCGGCACGGCTGCCGCGAATAAAAGAGACCAAGCCATTTCCGGCAAGATAAGCGGAGTTGTTTCCATTGCAACCGACAAAAATGGCACATAAACGCATGATACGGTTACGCCAGCGGAAACAAGAACAGCCAGAATCAGTGCCGGGTTATGGAACGGGTTCATCTGAAACACCGATTTATGCTCACTTCTGCACTCGAAAACATGAATAAGCTGACTTGCAATCAGAGTTACCAGGGCACATGTTCTTGCAGTTTCAAGAGCACATCCAAAATACAGAGAATATGCAAAGCATCCGAGCGTGCAAATTCCAATAAGAATGCCTCGGATCGAAATCTTTCCGAGCAAACCTCCGCTGAAAAAACTCCCTGAAAAGCTCGATGGTTTCATCCTGAGTATTTCTTTTTCGCTCTTCTCAAGACTCAGTGCCATTGCCGGAAGACCATCTGTGACCAGGTTTACAAGCAAAATCTGAGTTGGGAGCAAGACAACCGGCATACCTAGAACTATTGACAGAAACATAACCATGACCTCTCCAATGTTGCAGGAAATCAGATATCTCACAAATTTGCGGATATTCATGTAAACCGTTCTGCCTTGCCTGACCGCTTCGCAGATGGTTGATAGATTGTTATCGAGCAGAACCATATCTGCGGCTTGCTTGCACGCCTCCGAACCATTCTGACCGATGGCGATGCCGATATCCGCTTCCTTTACAGCTGGAGCATCATTTACCCCGTCACCTGTCATGGCAACGATGTTGCCCTTTCTTTTTAGTGACTGCACGATTCTGAGCTTGTCGCCAGGATCGACTCTTGCAAACACAGAAGCTTTGGATATGATTCTGTCAAGCTCTTTGTCTGTGAGCTTGTCGAGCTCTTCTTTTGATATGACCAGGTCACCGCGCCTGAGAATTCCAACTTCTTTTGCAACAGCCTCAGCAGTCAGCTTATGGTCTCCGGTAATCATAACTGTTCTGATTCCGGCTTTCCTGAGTTCACTTACTGATGTCTTGGATTCCGCTCTTGGAGCGTCGAGCATACCTGCCAGCCCTAAGAAAACCTCGTAGCCTGTCTTCTCGTCTGTAAAGGCAAACGCCATGACACGCAGTGCACAGCCGGCATAATCGTCAACTATTCGATATAACTCTTTCTTTTTCTCACTTGTAAATGGGAGAATACCGGATTCAGTATAAATCATCCTGCATGTCTTGAGAATCACATCCGGTGCACCTTTTATGTATGTTTTAGTTCCATTCTTGCAAGAAACAGTGACACTCATTCTTTTCGATTCGCTGTCAAACGGTATCTCAGAGAGCCTGGTGTAACCATTTTTGCTGATACCAAATTTCTTTGCAACAACTAAAAGAGCAACCTCCGTCGGGTCTCCTATGCCGTCATTCTCACTCAGAACAGCATTATTGCATAGAACAGCACACCTTAAAAGCTCTTCAAGGCTTTTGTCAGCATTCAGATTATCTGTAATGGCAAATTCCTTGTCAGCAGTTCTTATCCTCGTGACGCTCATCTTGTTCTCTGTCAGTGTGCCTGTCTTGTCGGTACAGATAACATTTGCACAGCTAAGAGTCTCGACAGAATGAAGTCGCCTTACAAGAGCATTTTTCTTCATCATCCGCCTGACCGCCAGGGCAAGTGTTATCGTAACAGTAGCCGGAAGACCCTCTGGAATGGCAGCAATTGCAATTGTTATGCCAGTCATCAGCATGTCGAAGATAGGCTCACCTCTGAGTATACCTGCAACCACCACAAGAACGCATACACCAGCACAGAGCAGACACAAGGTCTTTCCGAGAGAGCCGAGCTTTCTTTGAAGAGGCGTTTCCTCAGATCCAGCTTCATCGATGAGCGAAGAAACCTGTCCCATTTTTGTTCCCATGCCAGTAGTCTCGCAAACGATGACGGCATTGCCTCTGGTAACCGAGCTTCCCATGTAGACGGAATTATCAGCTTCTCCTTTTCTGACAGCTTCCGATTCGCCTGTGAGAATTGATTCGTTGCACCAAAGCCCGTTGGAGCTAAGAATTCTTCCGTCACACGGCACCTGGTCGCCTGCTTCAATAAGAATTACATCGTCTGGAACAATAAGCGAAGCATCGATAACTTTCTCGTTCCCGTCCCGAATAACCCTTGCAGTTGGAGCAGTCAGCTTCTCAAGTGCCTCCATCGTCCTCTCTGTCCTGTATTCCTGAATGAATCCCGGTATTGCATCCATAAGGACAATCAGAATAATCGTCACTGCATCATATATCTCGCCCATGGCAACCGAGACAACAGTTGCGCACAGAAGCACGATGACCATGATGTCCTTGAACTGCGACAGAAATATCCCAATCGGGTTCTTTCTGCTCTTCGACTTGAGGCGATTGTAGCCATATTCTTTGAGCCTCCTCTCAGCTTCTGATTCCGTCAGTCCTCCAAAATTATTTTCCTGCATGATAAAGCTCCCTTCCGAAACTCGTCCTAAGATGAGTTTATGAAAGGGAGCCATGTTTTAGAATTGATTTCAGTCCGCCTTGTAAGCCTTGACTATCTCGCCGATATACATCGTGTGAAGATCGTTCTCAGGATAGTTGTGCTCAAATACTGTCTTGTCGACAAATGATTCTTCAGTCAATTCCTGAGCGTAGAGCTTTCTGCAAACCAAAACAAGATTCGCTTCTTCAAAAGTGACCGTTCCGTCAGTGAAAAGGGGAGTGAGACCGGCTTCTTTCGGCTTGTCGTGGTCTCGTCCGGAAACTCTTCCGCAGAGCCCAAGAGCTTTCTTGTATCCATCAGGGAAGAAGCTGAGGGTGAAATAGTCGCTTCCGTCAACAAATTTCTTTGTATATCTCTGAGGTCTTATATAGCATGTAGCAACTTCTCTTCCCCAGAGAATTCCGACTCCGCCCCAGGAGGCAGTCATCGTGTTGAAGCTACTTTCAGTTCCAGCCGAGATAAGGCACCAGTCGTTGCCGATTCTCTCAAATGGGTTGAATGAAAGTTCACCTATAGTGAATTCCTTAAGCATTGGGATCATCCTTTCTCAAATTATTCAAGATACTCTATGCCAGATTATTTCGCTCTATGCTCCTTGATAAGTGTCTGGATCTTCTCATGCGGGTCTATAATCGAGCTGACTGACATATCGTGGTTGAGAGCTGTGATGAAGTAGGAAGCATACTTCGAGCAATCTACAACATGGTACCACTCTTTTTTGAGAAGCTCCTCGGGAGCATAAGTAAGGTTAGTTCCGAATACTCCGTCTATAATGCCATCTGCGTAAGCCTTGTCCATTTCGTCATAGCCTTTGGTGAAGATGCAGTAAGTAGCATAAGTGAAGATTCTCTTGGCGTTTCTTTTCTTGAGATCGTAAGCCACTTCAATCATCGACTTTCCGGAGGAAATGATGTCATCTGCGATGAAGATGTCCATTCCCGTAACGTCGTTTCCGAGATACTCATGAGCTTCAATCTTGTTGACACCGTCTATAACCTGGCTTACGTCTCTGCGCTTGTAGAACATTCCTAGTGTAACCTGGAGCTCAGATGAATAGTGCATATTCCGATTCATTCCGCCCTCGTCTGGTGATACAATCATGAAATGCTCCTTGTCTACAATCAGGTCGGGGAAAGCCTTGAAGAGTGCTTTAAGTGCCTGGTAAGATGGAACGATGTTGTCAAAGCCCATAAGCGGCACAGCGTTCATGACTCTCGGGTCGTGAGCATCAAATGTAAGAACATTCTCAACTCCGATATTCTGGAGCTCCTGGAGCATGCATGCAGCGTCAAGGGACTCTCTTCCATTGCGCCGGTGCTGTCTTCCTCCATAGAGGAGCGGCATGATTACATTGACTCTGTGCGCCTTTCCTCCTGCTGCCTGAATCAATCGTTTTAAGTCCTGGAAATGATCGTCTGGAGATTTGCGATTTTCATAGCCGAAATAGGGGTATGTGCAGGAATAGTTTCCTACGTCACATACGAAGAAAAGGTCGTAGCCTCTGACTGTCTCGTAGATGAAGCCTTTTGCATCGCCAGATTGGAATCTCGGACAGCTAGACGGAATAAGGAACGTGTCAACATCGCGTCCAGCTTGTCTTGCCCATGTAACGAGATAGTCGTTGATCTTCTCGCCGAGCTCTTTTGCGTTATCCATTGCGATAATTCCGAGTGGAGCTACACTCAGCTCAGGGTTGAAGATTTGTGAGGTCTTTTTTAACATTGTCATTGAATCATGCCTCCATATTGTATTTTGAATAATAGTGTGATGGGATTGCTTTATTCTAAATCTACAGATACTATCTGCAGATTTAATCTACAGATGATCGGAGTGCTTTTTTCTTGCCCGCCGGACATTGACAAATACCGTCGCCGCCAGCATGGCAACAAGGAAAATGGGAACAAGCCACGGATTGGTTCCGTCAATCTTAAGCTGATTCCAGAGGGTTTGCATAAGCTCGTTTGCCTCATCGGAAAGGTTTACAAATACCTCAGTATGCTCCGTGAGATATTCATCCGACGGATACTGCAAAGGATTGTTTTTGACCTCATCGTCTAGAAGCTCATACGCCGCTTGATTCGGGGTTGAATAACCGGTGTACTCGCAGTTGGCAAGGGCAACCTCGGCTTCGCAGAGGAAGTTTATATACATTTCCGCAGCTTCCTTGTTCTGAGCAGTGGTCGGAATGCAGATTGCATCTACAAACTGATTCGTGCCCTCAACAGGGATGCAGTAGGTTAAATCTTCGTTCTCAGCCATCATTGTGACGGCGTCACCAGAGTAGTATGGAGCAATTGCTGCAGAGCCGCCCTCCATCTTGTCAAAAATCTCGTCCATGACATATGCCTGAACTATTGACTTTTGCTCCTTAAGAAGAAGTGCCGCCTCCTGAAGCTCAAGCTCGTCTTCAGTATTCTGAGAATATCCCAGGTACGTCAAAGCGATGCCAAACGCATCACGGGGATTGTTGAACATCAATATATTTCCGGCATATTCTTCATCCCATAGCGAAGCCCACGATGTTATCTCCTCATCAACCATAGTGGCGTTGTAGATGATTACGACCATTCCCCATAGGTATGGAACAGAGTATTCGTTGGTTGGGTCATACTCAGGATATAGAAATGTCTCCATGATGTTCTTAAGATTCGGGATGTTGTCGAAGTCAAGCTTCTGGACAAGCCCCTCGTCAATCATCTTAGAAATCATGTAGTCACTCGGAATGATGATGTCATACTCCGCACTGCCAGACTGAATTTTGGAGTAAAGAGTTTCGTTACTCGCAAAAGTAGTGTAGTTGACCTCGATTCCAGTGAGAGCCTCGAAAGCCTCGTTTACATCTAGCATGTCCGCTTCGTTCAGGCACATATACTCGCCCCAGTTGGCAACATTCAGAATAATGTCCTGACCCATAAAGCGGGTGTAGTCGTAGTTGGAAAGGAGCTCCTCATCGAGCTCAGAATACGCACCGTAAGCATTACCCGAAGAGCATCCGCAAAGGGAAAGCGCAAGAACCAAGAATGCAGTTATGAAAGCAAGCAGTCTTCTCATACCATGCTCTCCTTTCTCTGAGCGGCACGGAACTGCTCCTGCTCACGCCTCAGCTTGCGGTTGTCGAATATGTTCTTAGTGATGAGAATAATGCAGATGACTAAGAATATAATCGCTGACAGAGCATTGATTTCAGGAGAAACCTTAAGTCTCGTCATCGACTCGATTGTGATTGAAAGGGTCTGCACGTTTGTACCAGATGTGAAGTAGCTGACAACGAAGTCGTCAATCGAGTAGGTAACACTCATCAGAAATCCTGTGAAAATACCTGGCATGATTTCAGGAATGACAACTTTGAAGAAAGCCTGCCGCTGGTTACATCCCAGATCCTGAGCGGCTTCGACGAGACTCGGGTTCATTCCCCGAAGCTTCGGAAGAACGCTATATATGACATACGGAACGTCAAACGAAATGTGAGATAGAATTAGTGAGGCAAATCCGAACTGGAAACCAAAGGAGGTTCTGAAAATCTGGAAGAGAAGCATGAGAGATACACCCATGATGATTTCAGGGCTGACAACGGGTATGTATGTCAGGTTCATGAAAACAGTTTTGGAACGCTTCTTCATGCTGTTTATGCCAAGCGCAGCAGTAGTGCCTAAGATTGTAGCAAATATTGAAGCTGCGAGGGCTACTATTACCGTGTTCCGAAGAGACGTGAGTATCGTCTCATTGTGGAACAGCTTGACATACCAGTCAAGGGTAAAGCCCGTCCAGTTGGAACGCGACTTAGATACATTGAATGAGAACACGATCAGAACAATAATCGGAAGATACAAAAACAGGTACAGAGCGTACATGTATATCTTTGAGGAAAGCTTTCTCATGGCATAACCTCCTCTTCCGAGCCGAACTGATTGAACAGGCTCATCAGGAATATTACAACTATCATGAGAACAAGTGCCATAGCCGAGCCGAGGTGCGGATTATACGAAGTCCCCAAAAACTGTGACTCGATTATGTCACCGATAAGGTCACTTGTTCCGCCACCGAGCATTCGTGAAATAACGAATGTCGAAACACTCGGAATGAAAACGGCTATAATGCCAGAGTTGATTCCGGGCATCGAGAGGGGAAGGATGACTCTTCTTACTAAGTTGAAGTTGTTTGAACCCAAGTCCCTTGCCGCTTCGATAACGCTTGAATCAATCTTGACCATTACCGAATACAGCGGCAGAATCATAAACGGCAGATAATTATATACCATGCCGAGTATTACAGCACCGCCGTTGTTGATAAGGTTCAACGGACCAATTCCGAACAGTCCCAGAAACTTGTTTATGAGACCATTCGATTCGAGAAGCGTCATCCATGCGTAGGTTCTTAAGATGAAGTTTGTCCACATCGGAACCATTATTAAAACTATAAGCGAGGACTGGTTGAACGACTTTGCACGCGAGATAATATATGCCGCGGGAAAAGCCAGAACAAGACAGATAACTGTTGCAATAATGGCAAACAGAATTGAGCGGAAGAGTACCGCCATATAGTCTGACATATCGAACAGGTTCTGAAGCGTAAAGCTTCCGTCAGAATCGGTAAGAGCGAATCCGATTACAAGTCCCAAAGGAATTATCGTGAAGATGAGAACCCATACAGCGTATGGTACAGCGAAAACCTTAGATACTTTCACCTTGGGTTACGCCTCCGACTTGTACATGATATGTATGTCCATAGGTGTTACATTCATGCCGATAATCGCTCCTGCCTCCTCGCTCTGAGTGGAGTGTATTTTCCATTTGTAGCCGAGAGCATCAACGCCAATTTCGTAGTGAACGCCCTTGAAGATGCAGCTTTCAACTACTCCGACGATAGCTCCCTGATACTGCGGAACAACCTTGATGTCTTCCGGTCTTATGACAACGTCAACAAGCTCGTCCGGAGCAAATCCCTGATCAACACAGGAGAATTCCTTGCCGGCAAACTCAACCAGAAAGTCACGTCTCATTATTCCGTCAATGATGTTTGATTCGCCGATAAAGTCGGCAACAAAGGCATTTGCAGGCTCATTATAAATGTCCTGTGGTGTGCCAATCTGTTGAATGCATCCGTCTCTCATTACTACAACTGTGTCAGACATTGTAAGAGCTTCTTCCTGGTCATGAGTGACATAGATAAATGTGATTTCGAGATCCTGCTGCATTCTCTTAAGCTCAATCTGCATTTCCTTTCGGAGCTTGAGATCGAGCGCGCCGAGAGGTTCATCCAAAAGCAAAACCTTCGGGCGATTAACAAGAGCTCTGGCTATTGCAATTCTTTGTTGTTGTCCGCCGGAAAGAGAATTGACCGAGCGTTTCTCAAAGCCTTGCATATTAACAAGCTCAAGCATCTCTCCGACACGATTCGCGATTTCTTTCTCAGGAAGCTTCTGAATCCTCAGACCGAAAGCGATATTGTCGTAGATATTCAAATGGGGGAAAAGCGCGTACTTCTGGAAGACAGTGTTGACCTCACGCTTGTGGGGTGGGAGGTTGTTAATCTTCACGCCGTTAAAAAATAGCTCACCGCTTGCCATTTCGGCAAAGCCACCGATGATCCTGAGGGTTGTGGTCTTTCCGCATCCCGACGGACCCAAGAGTGTTACGAATTGCTTGTCCACTATGTCGAGGTTGATGCTCTTGAGTACCTGAACCCCGTCATACTCGACAACAGCATTTCGTATGCTGATGATAGTATTTTTCAATTACAATCTTTGTCTCCTTGTTTTAAACAATTTTTTCGGCAGCATGATACCCCATAATGCCACTTTTTATTATATAGCAAATTCAGCCCGTTTACAATAATAAAATTATAAATATTCCTGCTATCTTGATAGTATTTTTTTATCCTTTTTTTCGACATATCCATGTCACCTTGACCGAAATTCAAAAAAATCTTTTCCCTGACGCCAAAATAGGCATTGAATTGCGTAGGGAAATGTTATATAATGTTATAGGCTGAAAATGTATGATGACAGATTGTGTGCTCAGCCTCAGTAAAAGAAACCGAAAGGCGTGAATATATGAACAAGACACAGAGATTTTTTGATTCTCTTAAAGATATGAAAGTAGCTTTCATCGGAACAGGTGTAAGCCACACCGAGCTTATAAGGCTGTTTCTCTCAAAGGGAATAGATGTAACTGTTTTGGACAAGAAAACAAAAGATCAATACGATCAAGAGTTATATAGCGAGCTTTCTGAAAAAGGCGTCAAGTTCGTTCTTGGTGAAAGTTATCTCGACAGTTTGACAGACTACGACGTAGTATACAGAACTCCAGGAATGTACTACAACAATCCGAAGCTTGTTGAAGCAAGACGGGCAGGAGTAATAATCACAAGCGAAATGGAGTCTTTCTTTGAGCTCTGCCCATGCAAAATTTATGCAGTGACCGGCTCCGATGGCAAGACAACCACTACCACAATAATTTCAGAATTCCTGAAAGCCGAGGGCTACAAGGTCTGGCTTGGCGGAAATATCGGGAAAGCATTGCTTCCGAGAATAGAAAGTATATCTGAAACTGATTTCGCAGTAGTTGAGCTTTCAAGCTTCCAGCTTATTTCGATGCGTGAGTCTCCTGATGTCGCAGTTATAACGAATATATCTCCGAATCACCTCGACGTCCATGGAACGATGGACGAGTATATCTTGGCAAAGTGCAACATCCTTGACCACCAGAGTGCATTCTCAAAGGCTGTCCTGAATCAGGATAATGCCGAGACAGTAAAGCTCGGCTCGCATGTCAGAGGAAATCTGGTCGGCTTCTCAAGACTGTCACCAGTCAAAGTCGGGGCATATCTCAATTCCGACAGAGTCCTCTGCTATTGTGACGGCAGAAAGACCGTCAAGATAATTCCAGCTGAGAGGATCAAGCTTCCCGGCGAACACAACATTGAAAACTACCTTGCTGCAATCAGTGCAGTCTGGGGAGACGTTTCGATAGATTCTATCTGCCGAGTTGCGCGCCATTTTGGCGGAGTTGAGCATCGTATAGAATTTGTTCGTGAACTCGACGGCGTCAAGTACTATAATGACTCGATAGCCTCCAGTCCGACAAGAGTTATAGCCGGTCTCAAGGCTTTCGGGACAAAGATAATAGTTATCGCCGGTGGCTATGACAAGAAGATTCCTTTTGAACCTCTTGCCGAGCCGGTCAATAAGTATGTCAAGACCTTGATTCTCATGGGTCAGACTGCTCCGAAGATAGAAAAAGCTGTTACTGACACCCCATTCTATAATCCTGATGAGCTCACCATTCTTCATGCTTCCGGAATGGAAGAGGCTGTTGAGCTCGCAAGAAAGAGTGCTAATCCCGGCGACATAGTAACCCTTTCTCCTGCGTGCGCGTCGTTTGACATGTACCCGAACTTTGAGGTCAGGGGCAGACACTTCAAGTCGATAGTGAGCGGACTCAAATAATGATAAGACGAATAGACAGCTTTGACAATGCGAAACTACTTCTGCGCGATTCTCACTATTCGAGAATAATCCTGTCGCATATTCTCACCTATGGAACCGAATATGACTTCTGTGAGTTCTATGAGCTCCTCAAAGGTGACAAGCGTGTCGGAATATTTGCCTCGATGAATAGCTCATTGACTGTGGATCTTCTTGACGATGCCCATAGCTCGTCCGGTTGCATCCGCGAAACTGCAGAGTTTATCCGATTCAAATATCCATTGTATGTTGAAATGCCTGAGGTTCTGATTCCAAGACGCGGCTTGAACGAGTACCGCAAGGAAAAGAGATATTTCTTTTCCGTACCGGAAACTGATGAGGCTCTGAAGGGCAGGGAGCTTCTCCGTGAGATTCCTTACGAAAAAGTATTTGAAACGGCTTTTGCGGGGCAGGATGCAAACTATGGCTTGTGGCTGACAGACACAGTAAGACGGGTTAACCGCGGAATAGTTCGCATTTTCGGTTATCGTTCGGCAGTTCTCACAGTAAAATGCCAGAGCTATGGCAGAGCATATCTTGCGGACATAGCAACCCCGGAAGTGGACAGAGGAAATGGCTATGCCTCAACACTTATAAAGCTTGTTTCTCAAGAGCTGAAAAAAGAGGGAATAGAGAGCTATCTTGCATCTGATGAATCCATGCGGGATTTTTACCTCCACCTCGGCTGTGCCGAGCTGGGCGAAGACTATATATTGAAATTAAAGGAAAGAAAAGACGATGAAGAACTTATTTAATATTGACGAAAGAATACTTAAGCTTGCAGATGAGGCTGAAGCTCAGTGCTCGGAAGCATTCAAGCGGATAGACAAAATCGCAGAGTATAACGGTATGAAAGTGCTTTCGGCGTTCATTAAAAATAACGTCAGCGAAACCTGTCTCCACGGAACAACCGGTTATGGCTATGACGATGTCGGGAGAGACACCCTTGACAAGGTCTATGCAACGACATTTGGCTGTGAGGACGCACTTGTCCGTCATACAATCGTAAACGGCACTCATGCACTTTCAACTGCACTTTTCGGAGTCCTGAGACCAGGTGATAAGCTTCTGATGCTCTGCGGTGCGCCGTATGACACTCTTGAAGAGGTCATAGGCAAGCGTGGCAAAAAGGGCAACGGTTCACTCATGGATTACGGAATCGAGTACGAAGAGATCGAGCTTCTCGAAAATGGTATGCCTGACCTTGATGCAATCACTGAGAAAGTCAAGACAGCAACTGTCGCTTACATTCAGCGTTCAAGAGGCTATTCAACAAGACCATCCTACACAATTGCCGATATAGAAAAGATGATTCAAGCGGTAAAAAAGGGTAATCCTGATGCAATAATCATGGTTGATAACTGCTATGGTGAATTTGTAGATACAAAGGAGCCCACTGAAGTTGGAGCCGACCTCATAATGGGTTCACTCATCAAGAATCCGGGCGGAGGAATCGCTTCAACCGGCGGATATATTGCTGGAAGAAAAGACTTGATCGAGAAGTGCGCTTACCGTCTGACGGTTGTTGGAATGGGAAAGGAAGTTGGAGCAAGCCTTCACCAGAACAGGGAAATGTACCAGGGCTTCTTTCTGGCTCCTGAGATTACAGCTGCGGCGGTCAAAACGTCAGAATTTGCCTGTGCTCTTCTGGGACTTTTGGGTTATGAGTCACTCCCGAAACAGGGCGAGCCCAGAGCAGATATAATCGCATCTATTCTGCTTAAGAATGAGAAAACCCTTACATCGTTCATAAAGGGCATTCAGAAAGGTGCACCGATTGACAGCTACCTTATCCCTGAAGCAATTCCCACTCCCGGCTATGAAAGCCCGGTAATAATGGCTGCAGGGGCATTCACAATGGGCGCGTCGATAGAATTCTCAGCTGATGCCCCGATAAGAGAACCCTATGCCGCATGGCTCCAGGGCGGACTCACATATCCCACAGGAAAAGCAGGAATACTTATTGCCGTTCAGAACATGCTCGAAGACGGCGAGATAAAATTAGATTAACGTTTACGTAGGAAGGAGAAAACAATGGCAGAAAAGTACACAGTTTCACTTGCTCAGTTTGCAAAGGAAGTAAACCTGAAAACAGTCTACACACCGAAAGATTTGTCAAAGATTCTGATTTCAAACAACGATATCAATCGTCCCGGTCTTCAGCTTACCGGTTTCTATGCCTATTTCAATAATGAGAAGATTCAGATTTGCGGAAACACAGAGTTTGCATATCTTCAGGGACTTGCCTCTGACGAGAGAAAAAAGGTTTTGATGACCCTCTTCTCATACAAATTTCCGGCACTTCTTATTTCCCGTGGACACGAACCGTTCCCTGAAATGATGGAAGCGGCAACCGAATATGGCGTTCCGGTGCTCTCATCCGAACTCGATACTTCAGAAGTCATTTCCCGTGGCATAGCCTACTTGAATACCCAGCTCGGTCAGAGAATCACCCGCCATGGTGTTCTCATTGAAATCTACGGCGAGGGAGTCCTTATCGTAGGTGAAAGCGGAGTAGGTAAATCTGAGACTGCAATAGAGCTCGTAAAGAGAGGTCATAGACTTGTAGCCGACGATGCTGTAGAAATCAAGAAAGTTTCTGCAATCTCGCTTGTTGGTTCGTCTCCCGACAATATCCGCCACTTTATCGAGCTCAGAGGCATAGGAATAGTCAACGCAAGAAGACTCTTCGGTATGGGTGCTGTCAAGATGACCGAGAAGATTGATTTGGTCGTCAAGCTCGAAATCTGGAATCCCGACAAGGTCTATGACCGTATGGGCGTTGATTCCGAGAGTATGGATATCCTGGGAGTAAATATTCCCTGTATAACAATCCCTGTCAAGCCTGGACGTAACCTGGCAGTAATCCTTGAGGTTGCCGCAATGAACAATCGTCAGAAGAAGATGGGCTATAACGCCGCTCAGGAGCTTCTCAATAACTTAGGTCTTGAGATGGAGGGAACTGAGACCGTTTCAAAGTGGGAGGATTTCTGATGCTGATTCAGGCTGATCTTCACACGCATACAATAGCCTCCGACCATGCTTATTCAACTTTAACAGAAAACTGCCGTGCGGCGGCTGACATCGGCTTAAAAGCCATCGCCATGACCGATCACTATGGCGTAATGCCGGATACTGCCCATGAATGGCATTTCACCAATATGAGAGTTCTTCCGAGAACTGTTTTCGGCGTTACCGTTCTTAAAGGCGCAGAGGTAAACATATATAACTATAACGGCGATGTCGACATGCACGAGGATCTTCTTCAAAAAATGGAGTGGGTGGTCGCATCATACCATAAGTACACGTTCGATGAGCTTTCGGATGACCCAAAAGTCGTTTCCGACGGCTATATAAAGCTTTGTCAGAATCCATATATTGACGTTATAGGGCATCCGACCACCGACTTCTTCCCATTCGAGCATGAAAGAGTCCTGAAAGTCTTCAAAGAATACGAGAAACTCGTCGAGATTAACGAAAGCTCTCTCATGCGCAAAAAGGGTTCACTCAAGAATTCAGTTCCGATACTCCAGCTTTGCAAAAAGTACGAAATCCCGATAGTTGTCGACACTGACGCTCATTTCTGGGATGCAGTGGGAAAGACTTCAACAGTCGAGAAAGTCCTAAAGGAAGTCGACTTTCCTGAAAAGCTTATCTTAAACAGCGACTGGGAAAAGGTGAAAGAGTGGATCTTAAAAAAGCACCCACAGTTAGAACTATAATAACTATTGAAACGGTGACAAAGTAATGCCAGACAGCACAAAAGCATTGCAAGAAATATCTTTGAAATACGGATGCAAATATCTGATTAACGAGCCCCTGAAAGAGCATACAACCTTTAAAATCGGCGGTCCCTGCGACATAATGATTTTTCCGAACAGTGTTGAGTCTTTGAAAGAGCTCTTGCAGGAAGCCGACAGATACATGATTCTTGGGAACGGCTCGAATGTCTTATTCTCTGACAACGGTTACAGGGGAGCGATATTTGTCCTTGGCTCAGATATGTCAGATATAACCATCGATGGCGAATATATCATAGCTTCTGCTGGCTCGTCTTTAGTGAAAGTTTGCAAGACTGCACTCGATTCGTCACTTACTGGTCTTGAATTTGCTTACGGAATCCCCGGAAGCGTAGGTGGCGCAGTGTTCATGAATGCCGGAGCCTATGGTGGAGAAATGAAAGATGTTGTAACGGAAGTAACCTGCATAAATCAATCCGGAGAGATTGTAACCTATTCGAGTGATTTCCTTGATTTTAGCTATAGAAGCTCACGCTTCACAAAGTCAGACGAAGTAATAATATCAGCTAAATTCAAGCTTTCACAAGGCGATAAGTCTTCAATCAAAGCAAGAATGGATGAACTTATAGCAAGGCGAAAATCCCGCCAGCCGCTTGAATATCCAAGTGCAGGCTCAACTTTCAAGAGACCAGAGGGCACATATGCCGGGCTGGTAATCGAAGAATCAGGGCTCAAGGGTTATTCCATAGGCGGAGCAAAGGTCTCTGACAAGCACGCAAACTTCGTCATAAATACTGGTAATGCAACAGCACAGGATGTTATGAACCTGATTTCACATATAAAGAAAACTGTTTCAGAGAAAACAGGATATAGCCTTGAGTGTGAAGTCAAGCTTATAGAGGAGTAGGGGTAACGGGAGGAAGAATATGAAAATCGTTATTGTAACGGGAATGTCCGGAGCAGGGAAGTCAAGTGCCATCAATTATCTTGAGGACATCGGCTACTACTGCATCGATAACATGCCTCCTGAAATGCTCTTAAGCCTTGCCAGATTCATTATCGGCACCGATAAGCTTGTAACAAAGCTTGCAGTTTCTGTAGATATCCGTTCGGGTGAGCTTTTCTCAAAATTCGAGGACTGTGTCAACGCCTTAAGAGCTCCTGATGTTGAACTGTCCGTTCTCTATCTTGATGCCGATGACGATACGCTTGTCAAGAGATATAAGGAAACACGCCGCAAGCATCCTCTCGATGATGAAGCTTTTGGAAACCTCTATAAGGCGATCTCTCTTGAGCGTGAAGAGACCAAAAGAGCCAAGGAAATGTCCGACTTCTATATCGACACAACCGACTTCGGAATGGCTGATTTCCGGGCAGAAATGGCTCAGTTCTTCACTGACAAGGGTGCAAGAATGGCTATAAGCGTCATTTCTTTCGGCTTCAAATACGGAATTCCCAAGGACGCAGACTTAGTCTTTGATGTAAGGTGTCTTCCGAATCCATACTATGTCCCTGAACTCAAGAACAAGACCGGACTTGATGACGAAGTATATGATTATGTCATGTGCTTCCAGGAATCAAATGAAGTATTCAAAAAAATTTATGACCTGTTAAGCTTTATGATACCGATGTATGAGAAAGAGGGAAAGTCCAGGCTTGTCATAGCGTTTGGCTGCACTGGCGGCAAGCATCGTTCAGTCAGCTTTGCGAGAAGAATGTCGCAGGCACTGATATCAGACAAGCTTAGCGTGAGAGTGGAGCATCGAAGCCTGGAATCAAAGCCATGAAAGTAAAATCCACAGAATCCTTTGTATACAGAGTAAAAGCTGAAGCGGTTGAATCCGTAACAGGCAGAAAAAAGTCAGATGCCTGCCTCCTGGGAATGCTTCTTATGAGCGAAAGTTCAAATGTAGGAGTCGTATATAAGACCGACAATGAAGTCTGCAAAGACTTGTTTATGAGACTTGTCCGACATGTTATCCCAGATGACTGCGATATTGATGAAGAAATTGTCCGACACAGAGGACGGCTTCCTGAGTACAGAATCTCAGTTTCTGAGAAAAGTGGCGCAGATGCGATTCTTGCCAGACTGGGTATATCAGGCTTTGATTGCACGGAAATTCTTGATCGTGCGGACAAGCTTGCAGATTCAAATTTCGGTGCATTTATGACTGGCGTTTTCTTAAGCTGCGGCAGGGTTACAGACCCATACAGGGAATACCATCTGGAGATTGCAATCCCACAGAGCGCAGATGTCAGATTATATGACGGAATCAGCGATCTCCTTGAGAAGCATATTGGACTTATGCCGAAACGGCTGACACGTGGCGAGAAAAAGATTCTTTATTTCAAGGACAGTGAGAACATCGAGGACACGTTGACTCTCATAGGAGCAACAGGCGCGAGCCTCGAAGTGATGAATACAAAGGTCTACAAGGATATCCGCAACCGCGCCAATAGGGCAACCAATTGCGACACCGCAAATTGTGACCGACAGAACGCATCAGCATTAAGGCAGCTTGAAGCGATAAAGACAATAGAAAACTCTCCTAAAGGGCTGTCCCAGCTCTCAGATGAGCTGAGGGAGGCTGCCCTCCTCCGGCTTAAATATCCTGAGTATGCCCTGAGCGAGCTTGCAGCTGAATTCAATCCTCCGCTCTCACGCTCCGGAGTCAATCACAGGTTCAAGAAAATTATAGAAATTGCAGACAATATAAGAAAATCTAAAGAAGGGTAACTATGGCGAATTTTGTTCATCTTCATGTTCATAGTGAATATTCGCTTCTTGACGGTGCTTGCAGGCTGAAAGGTCTCGTTAATCGTGTCAAGGAGCTAGGGATGGACTCTGTCGCTGTGACCGATCATGGCAACGTTTTTGCGGCTGTTGAGTTTTATAAAATTGCCAAAGCAGTCGGCGTAAAGCCTATTATCGGCTGTGAAATGTATGTTGCCCCGAGAACAAGATTCGATAAGGCAGGGAAGATAGACAACCCATATCACCTTGTAATTTTGTGTAAGAATGAAACCGGCTACAGGAATCTCTGTAAGCTGACTTCCCTTTCCTATACTGAGGGCTTCTATCGCAAGCCCAGAATAGATTTTGACCTTCTGGAAAAATACCATGAGGGTCTTGTTTGCCTGTCAGGCTGTATAGCAGGAGAGGTGCCAAGAATGTTGAGCACGGGGGACTATGTCAACGCTAGGAAAACTGTTCTCAAATATAAGGCACTCTTCGGCGATGACTACTATATCGAGGTTCAGAATCATAGCTTTTCCGACGAGACGGACATTTTGCCTTATCTCTTCAAACTCAGTAATGAGACAGGGGTCAGACTTGCCGCCACTAATGATGCTCACTATATAAACCGCGCCGACGCACCAGCCCAGAAAGTACTCATGAGGATTGCCACCAACACCTCTCTTGACGACCCTGATGGCATGAGCTTTCCGAACGATGAATTCTATATCAAGTCTGAGGAAGAAATGCTCGCAGCGTTCCCAGGACATCCGGAAGCCGTATATAACACCGCAGAAATAGCAGAAAAATGCAACGTTGAATTTGAATTCGGAGTAACAAAACTACCTGCCTTTTCAATAGAGGGAGTCACTGACAACGAGGCATATTTAAGACAAATGAGCCTTGATGGCTTGAAGAGGCGTTATGGCAACAATATTACCGACGAAATAAGAGAACGTCTTGATTATGAGCTTTCTGTTATCTCCGGCATGGGTTATGTCAACTACTATCTCATAGTCTGGGACTTCATAAACTATGCCAAAACCCACGGAATCCCGGTAGGACCGGGCAGGGGCTCAGGAGCCGGAAGCCTGGTTGCATACTGTATTGGTATCACTGGAATTGATCCCATCAAGTATAATCTTCTATTCGAGAGATTTCTTAATCCTGAGCGAGTTTCGATGCCTGACTTTGATATCGACTTCTGCATCGAGGGCAGACAGGACGTTATTGATTACGTAAAACGCCGCTACGGTGAAGACCATGTCGCACAGATAGTAACATTCGGAACGATGGCGGCTAAAAACGCCATCAGAGATTGTGGCAGAGTGATGGGAATTCCTTACGGCATTACAGATAAGGTTGCAAAAGCTATCCAGTTCGGAGACACCTTGAGTGCCGTTAAGGAAAATTCTACAGTGGTCAAGGAGCTCTATAATTCCTCGCCTCAGATCAAAGAGCTTATTGATATGGCTGAGCAGATCGAGGGTATGCCCAGGCACTGCTCAACCCACGCGGCAGGAGTAGTCATAACAGCAGGACCTGTTTCCGATTACGTCCCACTCATGACGAACGATGGTCAGCTTGTTACTCAGTACACAATGGGTGTTCTTGAAAACCTTGGCATCCTGAAAATCGATTTCTTAGGTCTTCGAAACCTGACTGTCATACGTGATGCAGTCAGAGAGATAAGAAAGTTTGAACCTGATTTTGACATAGAAAATATCCCGCTGGATGACAAGGATGTTTACAGGATGCTTTCTGATGGAGACACCGTCGGTGTGTTCCAGTTTGAATCCCAGGGCATGACGAGTACGATTATGCGGCTTGTCCCTGAGGACATCGAAGACCTGATAGCTGTAATTTCGCTTTACCGTCCTGGACCTATGGACTCTATTCCCACATATATCCGGAATCGCCACAACAAGAATCTCGTAACCTACAAAACTCCATTGCTCAAGCCCATACTTGATGTAACCTATGGCTGTATCGTCTATCAGGAACAGGTAATGCAGATATTTAGAAGCCTTGCCGGCTATTCCTATGGCAGAGCGGATATAGTCCGCAGGGCTATGGCAAAAAAGAAGCACGACGTACTTGAAAATGAAAGAAAAGCGTTCATCTATGGTGAGAAGAACCCAGATGGAACGGTCAACTGCTGTGGCTGTATAGCAAATGGCATTTCTGAAAAGGTGGCAAACGAGCTTTTTGACGAAATGACCAGCTTCGCTTCATATGCGTTCAACAAATCTCACGCTGCCGCTTATGCCACGGTTGCCTACGAAACGGCATACCTCAAGTGTCACTACCTCAAGGAGTACATGTCGGCACTTCTGACGAGTGTACTTGATAATGTCGCCAAAATAACCGAGTATTCGGCGGACTGTGAATCAAAGGGCGTAAAAATTCTTCCGCCTGACATCAACGAGAGCAGAGATATTTTTGTGCCAAAGGAGGACGGAATACGTTATGGCTTACTCGCTGTAAAGAGTCTTGGGAAGACCGCTATAAATGCGATACTTCAGGAACGCGATAAGAATGGCAGATTCACATCTTTAGTAGACTTTATCCAAAGAACCCCTTCTTCTGAAGTGACAGCTCGCTCGATAGAAAGTCTCATAATGTGTGGAGTCTTTGACTGCTTCAGGACGAATCGCCATCAGATGCTTTCAAGCTACGATACAATCCTGAATGCTGTTTCCAGCGAGTCGAGATCGGGTATAGATGGGCAGACTGATTTATTTGGTACTGCTGAGGAGTCTGCTACCGAAATGACGATACCATACGTAGAGGAATATTCGCTTCCTGAGCTACTGGAAATGGAGAAAGAGACGACTGGAATCTATATCTCCGGTCACCCACTCGCAGCGTATTCGCCGTGGGCGTCAGCCTCCGGGATGACGACGGCAAAAAAGATCATAGACGGCGTATCAGATAACCCGCCGACATACAAGGACAAGCAGGAAGTCAGCATAATGGCAATATTCCGTTCAAAGCGGGTTCACAACACCAAAAGTGGAGAGCCGATGGCATTCTGTGTGGTTGAGGATGCAACAGCAGAAATAGAGGCTATAGTATTCCCGACAATCTATGACACAGTGAGAAGCTTTCTTACGAATGGTTCTCGCCTGGTGGTATCGGGCAGACTTTCTGCCAAGGAGGACGAACCCCCGAAGATTCTTGTTGACAGCATTAGTAACGTTGATGACTATGTGGAGGAGCTGAAGAAAAGACCTTTGTGTCTGCAACTTAAGTCCACCGACAAAGACAAGATTTCAGCACTCAGAAAGCTCTGTGAAGAAAACAAGGGCTCTGGCAGGCTAATAGGCTATCTCTCAGATGTCAGGAAATCGACTGACATCAAGGGCGCAAATTCGATCGATATCAGTTCTGAAACAATTTCTGAGCTGATTAAGATATTCGGCATCGAAAATGTAAGGTTTACCGTCAAGAAAGGACAATGACAATGAAAAAATTACTTCAAGGCTTAGTCTGTATGCTCACTATTGCGGCAATACTCTGTACTACAGCCTGCGGCACAGCTGTTATGGAGAACGCCACATTCGGCGACGTAAGAAGTGAGTACAACACGTCACTCGATTTGAGTGAGAACACCTACACTGAGAATAATGCTCCAAGCGACTACTACCAGCTCCTTGAATTTGAGGACGCAACCTTGGGAGGTAACTGCTCAATCAAGAGCAATGAACTTTTCTCAGGTGGATTAGGCGTAACCGGACTGAATTCAGACAGCGATTCGATGGTAATCTCATTCGACATTGAGAATTCTGGTTTCTATAACCTGACTGTTTCAGCATACACCTCAGATGCCGGAAGAACCAACTACGCCAATCTTGATGGAAGCTACATCGGCTCTGTCGTGTGCGATGTTGGGAAAGAAGTCTGCGACGTAACTCTCGAATATATCTACCTGAGCGCAGGCACTCACGAATTTTCAATGACAGTAAGCTGGGGATGGGTTGACTATGACTGCCTCACCATCACAGCTTCAGATATAAATATCGAGGACGTCTACAATGTCACATGCTCCCTTTCAAACGAGAATGCTGACGACAATACTGTAAGGCTTTATAACTTTCTTTGCGATATCTATGGAAAGTATACTCTCACCGGTCAGTTTGCCGATGCAAGCAGAGACTCTGAGGAATACGAATGGATAACTTCAATAACCGGTGAAGAGTTCGCAGTCTTAGGTCTCGACATGATGAACTATACTCCGGTAGCTCAGGCAAATAATGCTTCAACTGAAACCGTTGAGAGAGCATATGACTGGTATGTCAACTGTGGAGGAATAGTACAGATCTGCTGGCACTGGCAATCGCCAGAGGGATATGTATCTGATAACGGGGAATGGTACAGCTCATTTTATACCGAGTACTCGACAATAGATCTGGATAAAGCCATGAACGGCGAGGACGACGAGCTTTATAACCTCCTGGTTGAGGACATGCATGAGATAGCCTCAAAGCTCCAGATTCTCAGAGATTATGGTGTTCCTGTCCTCTGGAGACCGCTTCATGAGGCATCAGGAGCGTGGTTCTGGTGGGGAGATTGTTCCTCCGAGAGCTACATCAAGCTCTACAGACTCATGTACGAGATATTCACAGAGGAATATGAGCTCACAAACCTCATCTGGGTCTGGAACGGTCAGGATGCCGACTGGTATCCGGGTGATGACGTTGTCGACATAATCGCATGGGATATCTATCCTGGCGAAAATGAGTATTCTTCGCAGGCAGCTACATTTATTGAAGCATACAAGTGCTCAGATGAAACCAAGCTTGTAGCCCTTTCCGAAAATGGCTGTATACCCGATCCCGACAACCTCCAGCAGGACAACATCCACTGGCTCTATTGGGGCGTATGGAGCGGAGATTTCGTCTACACATGGAAAGGCTATAACGAGTCCTATACCGAAGAAAGTATGCTTATAAAGGCGTATCAGAGTGATTACACTCTGACGCTTTCAGAACTGCCGGATCTGACAAAATATCGGCTTGAATAACTTTAGGTCAAATACAAAAATATATTGGAGGAATTACTATGATTAAACTACTGTTTCAGGGCGACAGCATAACCGACATGGGAAGAGACCGTGAAAACATTCACGATCTTGGATGGGGTTACCCGAGATATGCCGCACCCGCACTAAAGGAGCTTTGCCCGGATGTTGAGTTCGAGTTCGTCGACCTTGCAATTGGAGGCGACCAGACAAGTAATCTTGTCGAGCGTCTTGAAAGCGATTTTGTCGAGGTTCAACCGGACATCTGCTCGATTCTTATCGGTATCAACGACGTCTGGAGCCATGCCGGCGAAAGAGATTGGATGAGCGATGAGCAGTTCGAGAAGAATTACAGAACCATTCTTGACGCAATGAAAGAAAGAACCCATGCAAGAATAATGCTAATGGAACCGTTCCTGATTCCTGTTCCCGACAAGCTCTATTTCAGAGAAGACCTCTACAAGAAGACCGAGGTCATAAGAAAGCTTGCTCGTGAATATGCAGACGTCTATGTTCCACTCGACGGACTTCTTAATTCTGCTTTTATAGGTGACGACCCGGTGTCATTCGCTGAGGACGGCGTTCATCCTACCGAGAAAGGCGCAAGACTTATCGGCAGTATTTATGCTGAGTACATGAAGAAGATTGTGGACAAGATAAAGTAATTTGAAGTGAGTGCGCTTCTCTTGGAAAAGGGAAGCGTATTTTCTTAAGAAAAATAGGGCTTTATAGTGTACGGGTTCTTGAAATATGTCGTTTGGAGTGGTATAATATCTCCATTCGCAAATAATTTCGGATGATAGAGGGCTGTAAGATGAAAAGATGGGAAGTAAGAACGATTAATACAGATGCTGTCGAAAAGAATCTCATATCGACCGATCTTTCACGTCTTACTGCTGAAGTTTTATCTGCAAGAGGATATAATAATCCTGATGATATAAAAGACTTTATTAATGGCACCGAGCTCAGCGATCCATATCTTCTTCCCGACATGGACAAGGCGGTAGAAACCATAAATCAGGCAATCGAAAACGGTGAAACTATTTGTATCTATGGTGATTATGACTGTGATGGCGTAACCTCGACAGCGGTCTTATACGACTACTTTATGAATATGGGAGTAGAAACACTCTGCTATATTCCGGAGCGCAGTGAGGGCTATGGTCTTAATATGCGTGCCATCGATGAAATCCGACAGAATGGCGCAACACTTATAGTAACGGTCGACAATGGTATAACAGCCGTGAGAGAAGCTGATTATATCTATGATCTCGGCATGAAGCTTGTTATTACCGACCATCATCAGCCTGCGGAAGCTCTTCCGAGAGCGGAGGCTTTGGTCGACCCGTACCTTGAAAACTGCAAATCAGAGTTCAGAGATTTTGCCGGAGTAGGGGTTGCCTTGAAGCTTCTCTGTGCTTTGGAAGAGGACGGAGCTGATTTCATAGTTGAGCAGTATGCCGACATTTGCGCCATTGGAACCATAGCCGATATAGTCCCGCTTGTTTCTGAGAACAGAACTATCGTGAATATGGGATTGAGCCAGCTTAAATATACCGAGCGGGAGGGGCTTATAAGTCTTATCGAGCAGAGTGGTATCAATCGTGATAATATGAACTCTTCGTCGGTTGCATACTTCCTGGCTCCCAGAATCAATGCCGCTGGTCGTTTTGGCTCTGCCATAACTGCACTCGATATGCTCGTTACAGAGGGCAACGAAGCGGTTGAAAATGCACGTAAACTTTCAACTCTCAATGACCAGAGGAAACAATGTGAGGCAGAGATTATCTCAGAAATCGGCACTTATATATCTGAGAATCCCGATATAGTTCATGACAGGGTGGTTGTCATAAGCGGCAAAGGCTGGCATCACGGTGTTATAGGAATAGTAGCGGCAAGGCTGCTTGAAAGATACGAAAGACCGGTTGTGGTTCTTTCAGTAGATGATAATGGTTTTGCTGTTGGCTCTGCAAGAAGTATAGCTGGCTTCAATATCTTCAAATGCTTTGATGCCTGCAAGGAAATCCTGGTCAAGTATGGCGGTCATGAATGTGCCGGTGGCTTGACCGTAAAAGAAGAGGATATTCCTAAGCTTAAAGAAATGATTTTAGCTTACGCCAAAGAAGACTTTCCCATGATGCCAAGATTCACTCTGATAGCCGATAAGCTTCTCAGAGGAGCGGATATAACCGAGAAAAATATCGCAGATCTTGAGAGAATAGAACCATACGGAGCCGGGAATCCTGAGCCGCTGTTCGCACTTTCTGGTGCAGCTGTTATACGGGTAGTTTCCCTTAAAAACGGTGAGCACACCAAGCTTGAGGTCTCGTATGATGGTGTTCACCTGAGCTGTTTAATGTTCAGAAAAAAGACATCATCCATCGGAATTAAAGCTGGCGATAAGGTTGACCTTATGGGAACGCTTTCAATAAATGAATATAATGGCAAGAAGAGCTTTACTCTGACGGTAACAGATTATCGTCTTCATGGGATTCGACAGGAGAGCTACTTTGCGGCTTATGATGCTTATGAGTGTTTCCGCCGCGGTGAGGATTTGCCGATAGAAATCCTGAAAAAAGGTAGACCGTCCCGTGAAGAGCTTGTTTCGATATATAAATACGCTTTCAGCATTGTGGCACCGTTCACGGTCATGAACATATCGGCAAGACTTGGAATAAACTGCTTTAAGCTGTCGGTGGCGGTCGACGCTTTCTGTGAAACGGGTCTTTGCAGAACTGCTGAAAACGGCTACATAGAGTTAACCAAGCCGAAAACAAGGGTAGATATTGAAAGCTCCAGGACGCTTCAACGTCTTGACAGCCTGATTAAAGAAAAAGAGAATGGCTAGAAATTCAACGAGGAGGGAACAGTATGGCAGAAGTAAATAACGGTAATGAAAATGAAGTAAAGGTCGAGACTCCGAAGAAGGTAGTCAGAACTCCGGAGGAGAATGCAAAAATTGCGGATGAAGCCTATAGAGACTTCATAGATTCAATAGTAGCTCTTGATAAGAACTATAACATCGAAAAAATCGAGCAGGCCTATCAGCTTGCCCGTGAAAAACATGAGGGACAATTCCGCGAATCGGGTGATCCGTATATTATCCACCCGATAGCAGTCGCAAAGATACTTGTAGAACTCGGAATGGATGCTGACACCATCTGTGCAGCACTTCTTCACGATGTCATCGAGGACACAGGAACGACCTATGCAGAGCTCAAAAAGAGATTTGGCGAGGATGTTGCGAACCTCGTCGACGGAGTTACCAAGCTGAATCAGGTTGCCCTCTATTCAAAGGAAGAGCAGCAGGCGGAGAATATCCGCAAGATGCTTCTTTCAATGTCAAAGGACATAAGAGTCATAATAATAAAGCTTGCTGACAGACTTCATAACATGAGAACCTTGGGCTATCGCAGTGAGGAAAAGAGAAGAAGTGTCTCTCTTGAGACGATGAGCATATTCGTCCCTCTTGCGAACCGTCTTGGTATAAGACAGATGAAAGAGGAGCTTGAAGACCTGGCTTTTTCCTACCTGGATCCATTCGCCTATAACGAAATAGAACAGCTTCTTGAGAAATCCAAGCCTGAGCGCGAGGCTTTCATCGAGCAGATAAAAAAGCGTCTCGCGATGAGGCTCGAACAGGATTTCAACCCTCTCCCCACAATCGAGGGCAGGGTCAAGAGTGCTTATGGCATCTATAAAAAGGTCTACGAGCAGGGAAAGCTCTTCGACGAAATCTATGACAAGTATGCTGTCCGTGTAATCGTCAATACAGTCACTGAATGTTACTATGTTCTGGGCGTGGTTCATGATATGTTCCAGCCAATTCCGAACAGGTTCAAAGATTATATTTCCACACCTAAAGCCAACATGTATCAGAGCCTCCATACAACAGTTATGGGCAGGGAGGGCATACCTTTTGAGGTTCAGATAAGAACCTACGAAATGCACCACACAGCTGAGTATGGTATCGCTGCTCACTGGAAGTACAAAGAGGGCGTCAAGGGCAAATATAAGTATGACGGTCGCCTTAACTGGGTTCGCCAGATACTGGATAGCCAGCAGGAGTCAAACGACGTCGAGGATATAGTAAGAGCCATCAAAGACGATCTGGCACCGGAAGATGTATTCGCAATGACCCCCAAGGGCGACGTTATCTCGCTTCCTCTCGGAGCCACGGTTATAGACTTTGCCTATGCAATCCATACGCAGGTTGGACACCGTATGACCGGTGCAAAAGTTGACAAGAAGCTTGTTCCTCTCGACTATCAGATTAAAACCGGTGAAATAATCGAGATTATAACCACAAAAGATCCGAACCATGGTCCAAACAGAGCCTGGCTCAATATCTGCCAGACCAACGAGGCAAAATCCAAGATTCGCTCATGGTTCAAGAAAGAACGTCGGGATGAGAATATTGCTGAGGGCAAGCAGGAGCTCGAACGCGAATTCAAGCGCAACTTAATCAGAGTTCCAGACGATGAACTTGAGGACTTCCTCTCTCTCGACATGAAACGCCACAATTGCGAAACTCTGGATGATTTCTATGCCGCAATCGGATATGGCGGAGTCACACTATCAAAGATAATTCCAAGGCTCAAGGATGAGTATACAAAGAAATATATCCAGTCTGCAAGCCAGAACGAAAATCAGTATTCTCAGGATCAATTCACCAGCAGGAAGAAACCGAGCTCAGGTATAATAGTCGATGGAATGGACAACTGTGTTGTCAAGCTTTCACAGTGCTGTTCGCCTCTTCCGGGCGACGACATTATTGGATTCATTACCCGCGGTCATGGGGTTTCAGTCCACAAGTGCGACTGCGTCAATTATCTCTCGCAGAAAGATAATGAGCCCGAACGGTGGATTCCTGTTCACTGGGCAGGCAAGGATGAAACCGCCAGCAACTACTACAAGGTTGTCCTCGACGTAATTGGTTATGACCGAATTGGTATTCTTGCCGATATCATGTCCTGCCTGCAGGAAACTAGAACCATGACCTATGAATCGACCGCCAGAGTCCTTAAAAACGGCAACGCGAGCATAACTCTCACAATCAGCGTAGCCGGAACAGCCGAACTTCAAAATGTCATGACAAGGCTCAAAAAGGTTGAGGGCGTATTCACGGTTGAAAGAAGCTCAAAGTAGGTGTATACTATGCAGATTTTAACAATCCCCAATATGGGAGATTTTGCAACCAACGCGTATATTGTCAGTTCCGGTAATACTGCCGTACTGATTGATGCTCCGTGTGATGCTGAAAGAATTATAAGCAGACTCGGCAGCCTGAAGCTGGAAGCAATTCTCCTGACTCACGGTCATGTTGATCATATTTCAGCAGCTGGAGAGCTCAAGGAGAAAACCGGATGTAAAGTGATGATTTCACATGAGGACGAGCCAATGCTCCGCAGTTCCAGGCTTTGCCGTGCTGACTATTTTTCCGTTCCTTTCTATCCATGCGATGGCGAAGAGTGCTTCTCAGACGGGGATGAACTAACTTTTGGCGATATGACTTTCAAGGTTGTATCTACCAAAGGTCACACCGCAGGCTCTGTTTCGTTCATTATAGAAGATACAATCTTTTCCGGCGACACGCTTTTTGCTGGAAGCATTGGCAGGATCGATATAGGAGAAAGCACGTTCAACGACATAATCTCTTCGATTGACAAGCTTTATAAGCTTGCAGATGGAAAAAATATGCGTGTTCTTTCTGGACACGGACCGGAAACGGACTTATATTCTGAACTCATGGAAAATCCCTACTTAGGTGCTCTCAGAGGTTAATAAGATGTTTACACTTGTATTTTCGGGAAATGATTTTAAGTATGAGCTCGAGGCTGTCTCGAAGCTCTTTTTCCCTGCACAAAGCTTTGGATTTATTTTTTTGGATACGGAAGAGAGTCCGGCATTTCCTAACGACAACTTTGCGCTTATTGAAAGAAATGGTTCTCTTCTAAAGGTAACAGTTACTCTTGACGGGAGAATAGCTTCTGAAAGTCTGACATTACCTACTGACACAGAAGATTATGAAGATGAATGTGAATTTCAGCTCGGAAAGATTTTATTTCTGTGTCTGAGGACACTCACCGGAATCTCTCCAGAATGGGGAATACTGACTGGCGTCCGCCCTGTCAAGCTGATAAATAAGCTACGTGCAAAAGGCTTTGATTTTGAAAAAGCATCCACTTATCTTACTGACAGATATCTCATGACCGACGAAAAGATAAATATCGGCTGGAAGACAGCTGAGAATCAGGATGCAGTTGTTTCAGAAATGCCTGAGCGTTCGTTCAGCCTTTATGTCGACATCCCATTCTGCCCGACAAGGTGTACATACTGTTCTTTTATCTCACAGACTGTCTCGAGCTTCAAAAAGCTGATGCCGGAGTATGTCGAAAAACTTTGTAAAGAGATTGCATACACGGGTGAGCTTGTTAAGGGCAAAGGCTTGACACTTGATACAGTCTATTTCGGAGGTGGAACCCCGACATCAATAGAAGCTAGAGACCTGGACAGAATCATGAAGACAATTGCCTCCTCGTTTGATCTGTCTCATATCCGCGAATATACGGTAGAAGCCGGCAGACCAGATACCATTACATCTGAAAAGCTTGATGTTATCAAGTCAAACGGCTGCGACAGGGTGAGCATCAATCCTCAGACCTTGAACGAAGAAGTCCTCAAATCCATCGGCAGAAGCCATACCGTCGCTGAATTTCTTAAAAGCTATGAGCTGGCTAAATCAAAAGGCTTCAGGGCTATAAATGTTGACCTGATTGCTGGATTACCTGATGACAAGTTTGATAGCTTTACAAATTCAGCTGATGGCATAATGGCACTGAACCCCGAAAATATAACCATTCATGCTCTATCAATCAAGCGTGCGTCAGAGCTTATGACAAGAAGAAGCCTCGGTAACGGCGAACTCTGCGAGAGAATGATCAGATATTCCACAGAAAAACTCTTGAATGCCGGCTATAGTCCGTATTATCTCTATCGTCAGAAAAACCAGCTCGGCAATCAGGAGAATATCGGCTGGACTCTTGATGGTCATGCCGGAATCTACAATATCAATATCATGGAAGAAGTGCAGACTATTTTGTCAGTTGGTGCAGGAGGAACAACAAAGCTGGTTCTGTCTCATGGTGACGGCGACTGCCTCAATCGCTTCTTCAATCCGAAATATCCGTTGGAATACATCAAGCATTTCGACACAGTTCTTTCAAGGAAAGACGAAGCGGGAAAACTTTTAGACCTGATATGATGAGGTGAACCATGTCCATACTTTGCTCCACAGGTGCCTTGATAGGGCGACCAAATAACCGTGATTATACTCTTCTTAAAAATCTTACTCCGAGGCTGACTTGCGATGGCTTTGAGCTTATGATATATTCTGACTGGTATCCAAATTCTGACAAGCTGATTGACTTTACAAAAGAAATCGGCATCAATATTCCCGTAATTCACTGTGAAAAGCTGATAGGCGAGCTTTTAAGCAGTGGTACAATTGAAGATTTAAACACAGCAATGCATTATTTTCGTCTGAACTGTGAAATAGCAAAAGGCGTTGAAGCAGAAAAGCTGGTTCTGCATCTTTGGAACGGCTTGGTTTCCGACAGTCATATTGAAAATAATATCTCCGGCTACAAATATCTCCGAGAAATTGCTGATGAGTATGGGCTCATGCTTCTCGTTGAAAACGTCGTATGCAATGTAGGAGATCCTATGCAAAGATGCTATGAGCTCTATGAAGCATATCCCGATGCAAGCTTTGTCTTTGACACAAAAATGGCTGCATTTCACTGCCAGGAGGAGCTTCTGTATGAGGACGAGAACTCCTGGCTTCAGGACAGAGTCAGGCACTATCATGTCAACGACTATGGTGGTGGATATAAGGATTGGAGCAATCTTAAAGTGCTTCCAATCGGTGAAGGTCGGGTGGATTTCGATAAGTTCTTCACTTATGTCAGGAAAAAGAGACATCAGAACTTCACTTTCACCGTTGAGTCAACTGCTTTTGACAAAACTGGAGTTGTACATACTGAAATCCTGAATGGTTGCTTTGACAGAATCAGAAAATATCTATCGGAAAGGAGCAATTCTGATGCTCAACAAAAATGAAATAATTGAGCTCAGTATTGACTCATTAAGCTCTGACGGCTCGGGAATCGGCAGATATGACGGCATGGCAATCTTCGTTCCTGATTCTGCGGTGGGTGACAAGATATCTGCCAGAGTACTGAAAGTAAACAAGACCTATGCTTATGCTAAAATTGAGAAGCTTCTGGAAGCATCATCTGACAGGGAGGAACCTGATTGCAATATACATGCATGCGGAGGATGTGTTTACCGTCATATTTCCTATGTGGCTGAGCTTCAGGCAAAGGAGCAGTCTGTTAAAGACGCTTTCAGGCGTATAGGTGGGTTTAATCTGAAGCCTGAACCGATTGCTGGAAGCCCGGCTGTGAATAGATATCGGAATAAAGTTCAGCTTCCGGTGGCAATTACTGATGGAAAAGCCTATTGCGGCTTTTTCTCGCCAAGATCTCACCGTGTCGTACCAATTTCAGATTGCCTTTTGCAGCCGGATATTTTCACTGAAATCTGTAGTGCTGTCATAGATTACGTCAATCAGAATGGCATTTCTGTCTATGATGAGAAGACTGGCAGGGGACTACTCAGGCACATTTATCTTCGCAGAGGCTTTCACACCGGAGAAATAATGCTCAGTCTTATCTGCACCAAGGAAACTGGGCTCTTTAATCGCCTGATTTGCTCACTAGTTGAAAGGTTTTCTGAAATCAAAACCGTTCTTCTGAACATCAATTCTGCGAATACAAACGTAATACTAGGGCGTAAAGATATCTGCCTTTACGGTTCCGGAACCATTCAGGATACCATGTGCGGAGTGGCAGTTGAGATTTCTCCGCACTCATTCTATCAGGTCAATACCGAAGCTGCGGAGAACGTTTACCACACTGCAAAAGAGTTCCTTAATCTTGACGGAACCGAAACTCTTCTTGATCTGTATTGCGGTATCGGGACTATCGGGCTTTCGATGGCAAATAGTGTCAGAAGTCTTATTGGCGTTGAAATAGTCCCGGCGGCGATTGAGAACGCCAGGAGAAATGCAGAAATGAACGGCATTACGAACGCAGAGTTTTACGTTGGTGATGCAGGAACGGTTGCAGAAAAGTTAAGTTTAAAAGGCTTGAAGCCGGATGTTTGCGTAGTTGACCCTCCAAGAAGAGGCTGCGATAATGAAACCCTTGCAGCAATTGCCAGAATGTCCCCTGAAAAGTTCGTTTACATTTCCTGTAACCCCGCCACCTGTGCCAGAGACCTGAACATTTTATCTAAGTCCGGCTATGAACTCGTTAAGTATAAGCCGTTTGATATGTTTCCAAGAACTGCTCATGTGGAGACAGTGGCGATGATGCTAAAAGTAAATGAGTAAAAAATAAATCGGTCTGAGGTTTTACCCCGGACCGATTTTTATGTCTATGTCACTATGCTACTTCAAACTTACCTTAAACTCCAGATGCACCTCCGGCAGGGGAATCCTGTATTTAGGATCAAGCTCCGGACCGCAACTGTGCGTCCCGACACCCGCCATTCCGCTGTCTATGCAAATGACGCTGCTTCCGCACTTCTCAAGCTCATAATTGTGCCTCCTCCAGGCAAGCTCCTCCTGGGTGTAGACGGAAGCGTTGAATGAGAACGGCTCTGGAGCCTCGAATCTGAGAGTCTTCTCGCCATCAGAGATTTCTGAGAACAGACAACCATAGTGTGAGGAATTCTCCTGCGGGCGGATGTAATCTTCATGCATGTCAGCGATATTTGCACTGAATTCGCCCATGTACGAAGCATGGTGCTTGTCAATGTAGCTTTCATGAGGACCATAGCCGTAGTATCTGACCGAATCAAAGCTATTATCGAGGAAAAGCCTCAGTCCAAATCTCGGCAGGAGTTCGACTTTGTTACTCATCTTTCCGTCTGTCCTGACGGTGATGTCGCCGTTTCCACTGACCCTGATTTCGGAATTCGCCACGCAGAACGGCTGGTTTATATTCCACCCGAATGAGTGCGAGAGCTTTATAACGACTTCATTTTCAGCGATTTCAGCTGAGCTTTCGTAAATTTTCGTAACATAGTCGTTAATGTGCGCTTGATACCAGTCCCATTTCATCGTGTCGTTGTCAGTGGGAGCTCTGAAAAAGTTCCACTCTATCGGCTTATCCAGAATATTCTTTCCGTTTATTTCGATAGGGGAAATAGCACCATGCCTGCGATCAAACCTGATTGTTTTATCATCTGCATGAATAACAAACTCAAGCGGTGTTTCAGAGAGAATCGGTACATTCTCGCAAGTAACGTGCTTCAAAGCGTAATTCTCTGCAAGCTTAATCTGCTCAAAGCAGACTTCATACCCGCTTTTATCGGTGAATATAAACCTGATATAAATGCTCTCGCCACTGATATTTTCTGTCTCAGGAATAGTGACAACCGTTTCACCATCCGCAGGAAGTGTAAACTCTACATTTCCCTCGGCAATAATTTTTCCCATATCAGTAATTTCGTATTTACAGTTCAGAAGCCTGTCAGCATCAGTAAAAAGAAGCTTATTGGCGAAGATAAAACTTCCGCATTTTTCACCCTTGGTAACAACGACCGGTCTGAAAGCCTGTTTTGCTTCCAGAAGTCCGATGTGCGGGGTTCTGTCGGGGTAGACCAAGCCGTCCATGCAGAAGTTCCCATCGTTGTGGAGCTCGCCGAAATCACCGCCATAGCCATATTTGACCTTGCCGTTCTCCGCAACACCTTGGATCAGTGCGTGGTCGCACCACTCCCATATTAGTCCTCCCATCAGCCGGTCACTTGAATCGTAAAGCTCGCGGTAATCCTCAAGATCTCCATTTCCGTTGCCCATAGCGTGGCTGTACTCGCACTGCATAAACGGACGCTTTTCATTCTCATCCTTGAGGAAATCGTTACGAATCCAGTCGGGGGAAGCATACATCTTTGAAACAATATCGAGAATATCAGTTGGCGTGCCGTCAAGGTTGTGAGTGTTCTCATAGTGTACAAGCCTGGTGTTGTCTTCAGACTTGATTAACTTTGCCCCATCGAGAAAGTTTTCACCCCATCCGCTTTCGTTTCCTAAAGACCAGATTATGATCGCCGGATGGTTGAAGTGCTGAGAAACAAGCTTCTGCTCTCTGTCTAAGATTGCGTTCTTGAAGCTCTTCTCCATCGCCAGCAGCGAAATACCGCAATAAGCGTTAGGGGCACTCCACCTGAAGTCATTGTAGACCATGACGCAACCATGCGTCTCCACGTCAGCCTCTGCGATGACATAGAATCCATATTCATCGCAAAGTCGGTAGAACAGGGGAGCGTTTGGATAGTGTGAGGTTCTGATGGCATTTACATTGTGCTTCTTCATCAGTTCAAGATCCATGCGGAGCTGGTCTTCAGATGCATAATATCCGGTGTCCGGGTAACTGTCGTGCCTGTTCACACCGTGAATCTTGATAGCTTTCCCGTTGAATTTGGCAACGCCTTTTTCAATATAAATACTCCTGAACCCGACCTTTTCGCCGATAACTTCGTCATTAGCTTCAATTACGAGATTATAGAGATTCGGTATCTCAGCTGACCAGAGCTTTACATCAGGCACTTTATACTCGTATTTTTCCCCATCATTGACATCAGCCGAGAATACGGTGTTGCCATCACAATCGGAAAGAGTTATTCTCGCATCTGAGCCCTTGACAGTAATTGCGAAATTGCCATTCATATCAGCAGTGATTCTGTAATCATCAATTCTCTTTTCAGGGCGTGAGACCATATAAACATCCCTGAAAATGCCCGACAATCTGATTTTGTCCTGGTCTTCAAGATAGGTTCCGTCGCACCATTTGAGAACAGCGCAGACTATGGTGTTTTCACCGTCAGTCAAGTAATCAGTTACATCAAATTCCGAAAAAGCGTGCGAGACCTGAGTATATCCGACGAACTTATCGTTCACATAAAGATAAAGACAGCTGTCAACGCCCTCAAAAGTGAGAATTCTTCTCATACCATCAGTTTTGTACTGATAATTTCTGCGATAGATCCCCACAGGATCATCATCTGGCACATAAGGCGGATCATAGGGAATAGGGTAGTTAACGTTGGCGTACTGCGCCTTGTCGTATCCGTGAAGCTGCCAGTTTGACGGAACAGGAATCTTCGCGCCAAACTGAGTCTCCGTGAAGTTGTCTTCGAGGTCAATAATGCTGTCGTAATACTTGAAATCCCACTCGCCATTGAGCATTTCAACCCTGCTTGACTTGTCTTTTGTTTCAAACGGGTTTTCGCCCTTAGCAAACGGTGCAAACCAAGCATGGTCGGGCAATGTCCCGATATGCAACGCCTCAGGGTTTTCGTGATAAACCATTTCAGCCTTGGCAGAACCAGCCACGGCTATCTTTTTCATATCCATTGTAAATTTTCCTTTCTGTTTAAGTTGTTATGGGTGTTCTCTTATGCTCACAACTTCCCATACTCCGTTTTCGTTTTTCTCCACTTTCCAAAGTGAGGGAACATTCGAACTGCCACAAACTGTATTTCCGTCAGTGTCGAGTGCTTCCTGAGAATAATACACCCAGATATAGCCCTCAGTGTCGCCCAGGTGCGCACTCCACAGTTCAAGCGAATATTTTACATATGATGCAGAACGTTTACTTGGTGTAGCATATCTCGAAAGAAGCCCATAGAGCTCATCACACTCGGCGTCTGTATGTTTACAGTCCTGAAATGCCGCATCAGCTTGCCTGAGAACCGACTGCGCCTCTATTCTGTCCGACAGACTTCCGATAGAAATTAGCATTGAAATCTCGTCGTTGTCATAGTAGGATAACGTGCCACAGACCATCAGAAGCCTGTAAACCGGGAACTGATAAATCAGTATGCAGACAATGAGAATGCAGGCGACAATGATAGTTACGGCTTTCCGTTTCTTATTGCGTATCTTCTTTTTCATGCCCGTTATCACTTCAGCATCGCTTGTTCTCTCAGTAAGAGAAGCCTCGCTGATGTTCTTTTCAGCCCTTAACTTTTCAAGTTCAGAGGAACAATCGGGGCAATTTCTAAGATGCTCTTCGACAAATTCAGCTGTCTCTTTATTTACCATATTCTCATAGTAAAGTGGCAAGAGGTCCCGGACTATACTGCACTCGTTATTCATCGCTCATTTCCTCCATTCTAAGACGAATCATTTTTCTTGCCCGGTGGTAGGTGACACAAGCCCAGTTGTCTGTTTTTCCGTAGAGTTCACCTATTTCCTTGAACGAAAGCTCTCCGAACACTCGCCACATGAAAACTTCCTTGTAGGGCTCAGCAATGTCGTGCAGGGCTCTTCTTATGGCTTGGAAGTCTTCCTGACGGCTGGCTTGTTCTTCCGGAGAGGCAGCAGGGTCTGTAAAGTCTAAAAACTTGTCATCGTCAATACTTTCAGTTCTTCTGGATTTTTTCAGATAGGAATAGTATGCATTCTTCGCAATCTGACAGAGCCAGACCCTTATGTCACATTCGCCACGGAACTTTCCTATTGATTTCATCGCTTTGAAGAAAGTTTCGCTTGTGATCTCCTCGGCAATATGCTCATTTCCGGAAAGTCTCAGAATGTAGTTGTAAACCGATTTGAAATAGGTCTTGTAAATCTCCTCAAACTCCACTGCTCGCCACCACCTTACTTATAAGACTTCATGGAGGGAGAAATCTTACAAGAAATCTGCGAAAAATTTGAGAGACTGTTTATTCGCTGTCAGCTATAATATTCGGGAAGTCATTGACGTCATCGCTTAAGACAACCATCGCTGCACAGTAGGGCGGGAGAGTGATCTCAAAGATATTGGTGTCTGTGCTTTCAACCACGTTGATAAGCTGAATCTCATAGGTTTCGTCATAGACAGCATAGACAGCTGCAGCAGAGTAGACAGTCTCTGAAGATGTCAGGTCTATAACAGCGTTTTCGTTCAGGCTTGAATCCTTATTGGTAATCATGAGAGTAATCAGTCCGTCGTCATCAGTAGCTGCATATGCACTGGAAAGAGACACATCATCGGTAGTTGTGCTGATAAGTGTATTACCGAACATAGAACCGTCGCCGTCATAATTTGTATAGAGCCTGATTCCTGCAAACTGGCAGTCGTTACCGCCCCAGATGGTGGCAAGATATACTCCCATGTCTGCAAAGCAACCAAGAGCTTCAGCTTCTGCAATAGTCCCGCTTATGTTTTCCCCACCAAAGTTATATTCGGAAATGGCGAGCTTAGTTCCGGGGTAGTACTCGTCGATAGAAGCTTGAATGGTCGGAAGAATCGGAACGTTATTCATGCACCACTGACCAATCCAGCTGTTCTCGGAGAAGCCCTCTTCATAAAGAGTTCTTACAGACTGAAGTCTGTCCTCGTCGCTGACTCTTGCGGATTCGGAATAGTAGTGGATGTCCAGAACATCGAGAAGCCGGACTCCAGCCTCTTCTGAAGCCTGACACATATAATCGAGGTAGCAATCTATGAACCAGTTATATCCGTTTTCTTCCTTAAGCTCCTCCCACTCGGTGCTGCTGTCATCGTCAGCAAGATGGTCATATGCAGTATATCCATATAAAGCAGGACCGAAAATTTCAGCATTCGGGTCAAGCTCCTTAACAATAGCTGCAAGCTCAGCAGACTTTGTGCAAAGCTCTTCTATGGTGACCGGGTCGGGATGAATTCTTGAATGGGTTCCAGCCCAGAGTGCTGGTTCGTTGTCTAGGCTATATCCCTGAATGCCGTTTTTGGAGGTCGAATCCCCGAGCATATTTATAATGTAGTTGACATACTCGTCCATATAGACAACACCATCGGTGAGGTCAGGAGTGTCGGGAAACTCTCCGCCTGATCGGAATATGACTTCGTTGAACCTTTTCGACGGAGCGGTGTTTTCTTCTGAGACCTGTCCGCTCTTGTCTGCTGCGACATATCCTGCCATCTGTAAAGTAGTTAACTTGTACGTAATTCCGTTCTCCTTAGCTTCCTGCGAAAGAGTTCTGACAATGTCAGCTGGTTCATCAGAATCGGAAAGATTGCTGTCTGACGAATGATACCAGTCTGCACCGGCGTTTGAGGCGTTAGTCTCCCAGTTATAAGCCGTCAGACGGTTTCCACCCTGGCGGATGGCGGTGAAGTTTGCCAGATCCAGGTTATCTTCATTGCCATACTGATTTACTCCGTAGATGTACGGGTTGATTTCCTTTGTCTCCTCGGTGAAGTCGATGACGATGTTCATGTCATAGCTCTCACTTGCGTAGATGTCCGTCGGAACCATGACGGTTTTACGTCCCAATCCTGAACAGGATGCCATAATTGTAACGGCAACGACTACCAGGACTGAAAAAATCAAAGCTTTTCTTGGTTTCATATTTTCATACCTTTCTGGACAAAGCACTTCCCTTAATGCGCTTTAATCCCTTTTATAATGAAGAAATTATAACACGGAAGTATAATATATGTCAAGAGAAAAATATGATATCCGAAATGCCTTAGCTAATTTTTCCTGCTGTGGGAGGGCGACTATTTTTTTTGCTGTTGAAAACTTTTTAGAAAATTCCTACAAAAAGTAGTTGCATTTTTGACGCCGGTGTGTTATAATAATGACAACAAAGAGACGTAATGCAAAGAATATGTTCATTATGTGTTACTTTAGCTTGTTTTGTTGATTCTATGATCGACGTTGTACTGTTTGTATCGCTGAGATTTGGAGTGCGATATAGCAGTCTTTTATTAACCCGATTTTACTGTTTTAGCAGTACTGAGCAACTGTGGAAGAATGCAGGAGTATGAGAAATACAGTATATAGCTACATAGACAGATTCAGGCACGATCGCCATCAGCGTTTAGTGCTTGGGTCTGTTTTGCTTATTTTAGCTGTAATTGTGTCAGTTTCCGTCTACTGGCAGCTTCGTTACGTCGGTATCACTATGACCAACGAAACCTACTGCGGCTATGAAGAGCATGTTCATACAGACGACTGCTACGAATACACTCTTATTTGTGGTCTTGAAGAATCAGAGGGGCACACTCACACTGATGAGTGTTATGAGGAACAGCTTGTTCTCATATGTGAGCTGGAGGAGAGCGAGGGACACACCCACAGTGAATCATGCTACGATGAAGAGGGTAATCTCATCTGTGGTCTGGAGGAATCTGAGGGTCACACACATACCGCTGAATGCTACGAAACACAGACAGTTCTTATTTGTGAGCTTGAAGAATCAGAGGGTCATACACATACTGATGACTGCTATGAAAAGACTCTCATCTGCGAGCTGGAAGAGCACACCCACACCGTCGAGTGCCTTATAGATCTGAACGCTGATGTTGAGGATGCAACAGTATGGGAAGCAACACTTCCTGAACTTACAGGCGACCTGAGAACTGACGTGGTTGCAATAGCATATTCTCAGATTGGCTACACTGAATCCACCGCCAACTACTCAATAGGCGAGGATGAGGTAGCCCATTATGGCTACACAAGATACGGCGAATGGTATGGCAGCATCTATGCCGACTGGGACTCCATTTTCGTGGCGTTCTGTCTTGACTATGCCGGAATTGAAGACGAATTCACCTATAATGCTGGTGCCTATGCCTGGTCGGTTGATCTTACAAATCTTGGCTATTATCAGTCCGCTGACAGCTATTCTCCCACTATCGGGGATGTAGTATTTATAGACGCCGATGCCGACGGCAGGGCAAATGTCTCTGCAATAGTTACCTCTGTCGGTGAAACCAGCATAACAGTTATCCAGGGCAACTATTCCCTGACCGATTCTGAGGGAAACACAACTGACAGGGTTGCGTATGTTACCTACAGCACCGTTGTTGACGTTACAGGCAGCGAGCTCACCACGCTTTCTTCTGGTTCTGAAACTGAAACCGTCGAAATCACTCCGGTTATCCTCGGCTATGCCAACATTTCTCCCGAGGCAGCCTCCGAAGAGGTTGTAGAAGAGACTGAGGACGAACCCACTGTTGATGAGACAGAAGTCGATGAGACCGGCGACGGCACAGAAGAAGCCACCGAAGAAGTAGCCCTTGAAGACGACTCCACCGACTCTCCGGAAGAGACCGCCGCGGAAGAGGAAACAGAGGCAGGCGAAACCCTCCTCATGACTGTTGCTTCGACCGATTATGTCACGCAAGTCACTGAGCTTTACACCCTTGGCATGTCCCTGACCACAGGCGACACTTCGACTGCTGCAACAATCTGGGACACCCTCATGACCATCTGGGAACAGATCTACGCCGAAGAAGAAGCCGGCACTCTAACCCTGACAGCCGAAGAATATGACAATGTAAATGCCTTGACAGACGAAGTGTACTATTACTTCGTGGAAACTGTTGGGTACGATCCGTATGAAGTGGCGACGTTGGTAGAAATAGTAGGTGCTAATTCTACATCCATTGCTTCGTCAATATACACCGGCACTAGCCTTGATGATAGCGCAGAAATTTCTGGTTCGACTGTTTCTTGGGCTGCTTCAAATGTTTCATATGATGATGGAAGCTTTGAAATGACGCTTAACACCACGTTCGAGATCAAGGGAACTGACTTAGTAAGTGGTCAATCATATTACATTTACCTGCCTGAAGATTTTTACGTTTCTGATGATGCCATTAACTATGGTCAACGTATAGGATATGACAGTAATGGTTATGAAGCTTTCTACTACTACTATAAAGTGGATAGTAATGGCAATTACTATATCGAAATAGTCTTTGAGAACGATTATGTCACCAATAATTCCGCTAGTGCAGAGACCCTTTATGGTAAAATAAACTTCACTGAATACTACATTGATGAAGACAGTCCTTATGTCAACCCGGGTAGTACTACTGTAACGTTCAATGATGGTTTGAGTATTTCGGTGCCTACTGCCGATATTGACCATGAAGAAAACGAGAGCTGGGTTCAGGATCTCACAATTACAAAGTCAGCCTCCAGTTATGATTCAACGAATAATAGCATAACTTACACTATTTATGTTTCTTCAAACTCCGGTACAGGCGCGATATCGATTGAAGACTTGATTTCATTTGTCAACAATCAGCAGTACACTGATGATTTGTCGATTAAATCCATATCAGTTGATAGCGTTAAATATGAGCAGTACGTTCTAAATTATCAGTGGAATGAGTGGTATTCAAGTGACGGATGGGTGTCTTCAAGTGTTACTGAAGACAGTACTGCATCAATAAAAAAGGATACAGACACCGGTTCTGTTTATCAATACACGGTTACTGAAGATTCAGATAGTAATATTACCGGCATGACAATTATCTTGGCTCCTCTCGCTGGTGAATCAGAGTATACCGATAGTTCTGGGACTTACGAAACGTCTTATGACCGCTATGCGATCACATACACAGTTACCTTTGATTCAATTACCGGTGCTGTAAATGAGTCTGTCACTAATACTGCAACAGCCACATCTGAAAAAGATGGTGATAAAATTACCGACGAAGCTACAGCCACAAAAACTGTTATAACTTCAACTATTGATAAAACTGGCTCGTTTGACAGCACAACCGGCTACATAACATGGACTATTACCTACAACTCTGGCAATGCCGAAATCGCTGGTCAGTCCATACTCGACAGTATGTTTGCAGATGCTGTTGGAGGTATAGAGGTTTCGATAGCAGGTGGCACTACTTCGTCAGGTACTTATGAGTATGTAACAGATAGTGACGGAAATATTGTAGGCATTAAGTTCCTGCCTGTTGATACTGATGGTGATAATGAACCTGATTCTAACACTTATTCATATACCATTACCTACAAAACAACTGTTGGTATGGGCAGCACCGGCAATTATGTAAATGATGTTGACATAACTGATTCGAGCGGCTCATATCTGGATGAGAAAGAAACCACTGTCAGTGTCGGTGATTTCGGCACTATAGATAAGGAAGTCGAAGTTGATGAGACTTCCAGAACCAGTAGTACGGTTGGGCTCAACTGGACTTCTACTATTGACATTCCCGATTCCGGCATCACCTCCGGAACGATAATTGCCGACTATCTCGGCAAGAGCCAGTATGGCGACAACTACTCATACTACACTCTGTCATCGCTTTATCAGTACTTTACCTATACGCAGCTGACAGATTTCATGAAAGGTTTGTATGGTGATGATGGCAAGATCACGGTTACTTATTCAGATAATAGTACTAAAACCTATCCCTATATCCAGACTACTACTGGCGGAGTAAACGGAAATGAAACAATCTACAACTACACCATTCAGGTCTATGCCTTTGATGCTTATGGCAACACAGTTGGTTGGGTTGATTATGGCAATTCTGGCACATACGAAAACTACAAGTTTACCGCCTGGCGGATAACTCTTAATACTGATATTGCAGGTGCAGGAACAATTGAGTGGAGCTACTCCACCACTGCTGATACATCGAACATTGAAACCAGCAGAACTTATGCCAACACCATCTATGTTGGAAAGACTTATGCTACTGCGCATTACACCGAGAATAATACTGTCTACAAGACCGACGGCTACGGCAACTCCAACGATACGTCATCAACCATCACCGATGGTGTAGTCACTTGGAAAGTATATGTCTATGTTGGCGATCTGGATTCAAATTCTGGTGAACTGAAAATAGTTGATACTTTGCCTGATGGTGTAGATTTCACTTCTGTGACTGTACAGTTCGGCTATAGTGGCAGTGTAACTTTGGATAATAACAGTGGTACTTTAAGCGGTACATTCAATAGTGGATCAATAACTGGTAGTGTTAGTAACGGTGTAGTCACTGTAGAAATTCCTTATGATGCCTATGCGTCTATAACCACCAGTTACAACCCTTATGTAATCCTTACCTACACCACTTCTATTAAAGGTTGGGGAGATTCGGATGAGTTTTACACTGAGGTAGCTGGCGGGAATGTGCCCAATGCTGATGTAAAATATGACAGTCCAACTTATACCTATACCAAGGTTTACAGCGAGAATAACAAGGTAGTAGTTTACCTCGATAATAATAAGTATGGCGAAGACGAGCAGAAGCAAGACATAACTCATACTTATGTCGAAGAGGGTTTTGAGAAAACTTACACCCATGACAAGGTTAATAAGCTTGCAAACGTTTCATTTGGCGTTGAAAACCTTGTCAAGTATGAGGTTGTCCTGAACCTGGATGGCGAAACGCTCAATAACGGCTACGACCTGACATTTACTGATATACTTGTAACCTATAAGAACACTACTCAGTATCTGGAAGCCGAGCTAATCTATAACTCCGTTGCTTTTTATAAGCTTTATAAGCTTGTTGTGTTGACCGATAACGGGGATGGTACATACGACTATGGTTATGAGACAACCACGACAACAACAAACGTCAACGGGGAAGAGGAAACTGTCACAACTCAAACCGTACTATACGAAAAAGTTGCTGATATTTCAACATGGTATTCAACCGACTCGAATATTTACGCTTACACTGAATCTGATGAAGTCAAAACCTATTACTATATGGAAAAGCTCAATATAGATTGGGACTTCAGTGTTTATCTCAAGGAGTATAACTATACCGACTACAATCATGAATTGACGGCTCAAGTTCCAGACTCAACGCCTATTCTGGTCAAGTATAACTACTATGTTACCTACGAAGAGACTGGCACCAACACAATAATTTATCTTAGTAACACAGCGACCTTAAGTGGCACATATGAGCTCGGTCGTGATAACCCTGACGAGACAGGTTATAATTATAAAGAGCCCACCTCTTCTGCTTCTATCACCAACGCCGGCGGCTTGACGATAGTCAAATCCGGTGCGCATACTTCCAACTTTGTTGAGGGAGTTACGTTTGCTCTGTGGAAGTATGATACTACCAAAAAAATATGGGTAGATACCGGCGAGAGATACACCACAAATGCCAGCGGAACTGTTGCGATAGTTCCGGGTGAAGACAAAGATGGTGACAATGTTATTGAAGACGGCGAATTTTATCCATGGTATTCTCCGAACACCCTATACTACATCGTTGAAACCAGTACACCTGAGGGCTATCTTCTTGACAGCGAGAGTAAATACTACTTCTATTGGTATGACAGCACAGCAGACCCTGTAGAGTGCCCTGATGGCTGGGATAATTCAACCACAGTCAGCGAGGTAACCACTACCTCTGGCACTCGTCTGAATATCTACAACCAACCCATCACCACATTCACCCTGACGAAAGTCAGTTCGAGTAACTCGTCCACCACCATCGCGGGGGCTGTATTCGGTCTCTACAGATGGAGCGGTTCGAGAAATGCCTGGGTAAAGATTGGTACCTACACCACCGATGCAAGTGGTAAAATCACCATAACTTATGATGATGACACCTTTGACTACAACCGCGCCTACAAGATCACTGAGGAAACCACGGCGGAGGGCTACAACATCGCCTGGGAGGATGTCACTGAGTTCTACTTCTACTGGTCTTCGGATGACAATGGCGGCACAGTTATCGGACCTGACGATTGGGCAGCAGGGGACGATGGCAAGCACACCTATACAGCTCTTGACCTGACCGACGGCAGCAAGACTGTTTATGCCACCAACTCTCCGACTGCCTCGACGATAGCGGTCAAGAAGATCTGGATTGATGAGAATGGCAAGATAGTTGAAGACACTAACGGCTATTCCTCCACCGTTCAGCTCTACTACTACGTAGGCTACGCCGACGGCACCCCCGTCCGCCTCACCACTAGCACCCCCACCTCCACCGTCGACCGGATAACCCTGACGACGACAACGGGTGTTGTGGCAAATACAGAAGTTGTTTTTGCTTCGGGTACATCAATGACCGTTGATGGAACAGCAACAAACAAGATTTCTAATAAATATGGCAAATTATCCGTAACTAAAGCAGAAGTAATTTCAGCTATCTTTGATGATTCGTATACTGATGCTTATCTCGCAGTAACAGTTCAGAATTCAAGCAACCCTAATAGCTTACAGGCGTTCATTGAGGGAACATACTATGCAGATGACAAAAGCGGTGCGGATTATATCCTATTAACTTCAAGAATAACACCATCGAATGTTGAAACTGACGGCAACACAAGTGTTGTTTACTTCAGTCTGAGTGAACTCAGGTCTTCACTAGAAAGTAACGAAGATGTTCTGGACTATATGGATAGATATAACTGTTCAATTCAAGAAGCCCTTGAATATTCGGTCAACTATAACACTCTCTGGAACAGTATTGACATCTGGACTACTGACAGCACTGATAACAACATAACACTCTCCAGCTTCAAGTTTGTTGGGTCGGCATATGTAGCTGATCAAAATACAAATTCAGCTGACTTTTCCGGAGCATACAAATCCTATGTCGATTCCGTAACGGGAGAGACTGTCAGTAATCCCGGTGGGGGAACATGGTTCTACGGCTCTTCACATGCGGATAATGTTCTGGCTGACGGCGCAGTTTTACGTATTTACTACACGCAAAATGATTCATCATCGCAAATAAACCTGAATATTCTGGCTACTTCCGGAGGAAGTTCAAAGACGGTGACACTAACCGGGACTTCCGGCTATGTTGATGTCCTTGTATCAGATATCGTTGATACAAGTTCGGTTTCAGTTTATCAACAGGTTTATGTTCAGTCGAATATCTGGGGCGGCGACAGCGTTACCCATTTTACCGGAACTATAACAAGAATGGATCTTCTTCTTCCTGCTTCATCTGAATCCATAACTCGCACCTACACTTATGCTGTAACTGAGGATACAAGCGTTGCACTATCTACCGATTGGGGGAATGGTTTCCTCTCGAAGACTGATAAAATAATCAATGCGCTTCAGACCAAAGGTGCTGTAATCTACATTAATTACACATGTACTGCAGTTCCATCTTCTGCTGAAATGAGAATTCAGTATAGCAGTGGTGGTTATAGCGACTATGATACATACAACAGTATTCTTTCTCAGATCAGTGTAGACAGTGGATATATAGCTGTTCCTGTTTCAAGCATCCTGAGTGGAGATTACAGTCTGTCAGATTATAACAAAATCTTCATCTATGATGGAGATTCACCTGGCAGTGAAACTGTGACTGTCACGTCGGTTTCCATCCTCGTCCCATACACCGTCACGGAAAGCATTAGTGGTGTTATAAGTTCAGGCACTTACTCCATTACGCTTTATGATCCGGATTTAGGCGGGGCTGTTGGCGGGTCGGTAGCTATCTCCAACACTAAGATCGGGCAGTGGAATGCTATTACCAGTAAGGAAACTGAGCCGACTTATGATTATGTTAATGTCGACAGTACCGTGGACACTACGGTGATTACTGGCTACGTGCTGCTGGATGCTATCTATGCTGACCTTGCTTCGACGATTGAAATTACGCTCAGTAATGTGTCCAGCACGAATCTCATCAGTACTTCCGAAATTGAGGCGGCTCTCAAGAACCTTTCGTTCATTATCCAGGGCGATAAGTCGGTTGGTAATACTGATACCGGCTATGTTGCGATTGCAACAGTCACGCCGGAGGATGCCTATCAGAATACTGACGGCACCTACACGATTATATATTCGACCGACAAGATAATTTCGTCGCTGAAGAGTTTCAATAATGCCTATGTGGATGCGGCTTCGGTCTTCGCTGATTATAACGCAGTCTGCCTTTCCATGGGATATAACGACTCGACGTTTACAGCAAATGTAACCGGGCTCAAGGTGGTCTCGCAGCAGTTCAACACCGCTGACTTCTACACCTATTCAAGCCTTGTCGGCTATGACTATGGCGTCCTCTACACCGATGACACCAATCCGAGCGGCTACACCTTTACCCTTGATAACTCGAACGATTGGACAGTTGCCGTGTCGAACCTCCCGCTCACCTATACCTACACATATGTCGACTCTCAGACAGGTGAGACGGTCACTGAAACACTATATCGCTATTACTACTTTGTCGAAACCTCCCACACCGGCGGATCGGTTGTCTACACCACAACCTATTCCCAGCGCGAGGGTGAGAACGGCGGCGGAG
>JAJQHJ010000002.1 GCA_021199795.1 Oscillospiraceae bacterium | reverse complement strand
GTGTAGCCTCGAATTTTTGTTTTTTCGAGTGTCTACTCTAAGGGGACTATATCATCAAAACCATGCGGCTGAAAATTTCCGCAGACGGTCAACTTCGCATTGTGGTTGGGGAGTGATACTGTAAATATGATAGCAATCAGGCATATAAGGAGCCAGCAAGCCTGCAATGCACAAGAGATTCGGATGACCATACAAAGTCTGTCCAACAAGGGGCGGTTTGCATCAGAAAAAACATTCCTACACCACAGAAAAATAACTGTGTACGACCACAGCGTTCATGTTGCCGAGGTCAGTTTAGCGATAGCCAATTCTCTGCCATTCTCGTTTGATATGGATTCTCTAATCAGAGGCGCTCTGCTTCATGATTATTTTCTATACCACAGAAATGAAAGTGTAAAAACTTATGTTACGCATGGATACAGGCATCCCATAATTGCAGCAGACAACGCAAAAGCGGACTATGGAATCAATGACATCGAGGAAAACATTATCCGGCGGCATATGTTCCCGCTGACACCCATGCCGCCCAAGTACAGAGAGGCATGGGTCGTGTGCATTGCCGACAAATGCTGCGCAACGATGGAATACTTGCCTGCAAGATTTACGAGCCGCTATCACAATCAATCCCTCAACTAATGTGATTGGATAATCACGATTTCGCAGTGTTCAGGTACGTTTTCACTCCATTTTACTAAGCGGCAAGGCAATGTCTTTGTGCTACAAAGACCCGCTGCGCTTGCCTTGTTGGGGGAATCCCCAAACCCCTTTTGAACATCCCCGGTGGGGGATGGACTGCGCATTCCTGTGGAACGCTTACCTACGGACATAAAAACAGAATCACGGAGGGCACATCATGGATAGAGAACAAATAAAACTCCACCATATAGAATCTCAATTTCCCACAAAGCTCAGATCATTGAGGCATGAGAAGGGTCTTTCCCGGAGAGAATTGGCAATAAAGCTCACGACAGATTCACTCTCCTTTTCCGTATCAACGATTGCCGGTTATGAAAATGGTCGTTCCTGGCCGAATCTTAACAGATGTCTCCGGCTGTGTGAGTTTTTTGATGTGACCCTTGAATATTTGTTCAAGGATGGAATACGGGAGAAATTTGGTGTAACTACGGAAGATTCAGATGATGATGAATTAGTAAAGCTGGCAGAATATCTGGATAAGACCGGAGACCTGGCAAAAATGGAAGAGGCGCTGCGAACAGGCGGCAAAGCAAAACTGGAGGAATACACGCTCGACCTCAAAGCAAGATTGGAATCAGATATAAAATCAGGCAAGTTTTCGCTTGCTGAATAGATATTAGTATGATGTAATCATTAAAAAGAAGGACTGCATTATGATTTGTCACTGCGATTACTGCCATTACACGTTTGACAGCGCAGCTTGCCACCTGGTGGATTCCATTCCGGAAAGCTGTCCTGACTGCGGGAAGGCATACATCAGTGCGAACACTCCAGCTGTTAGAAAAGCGACCGAGGGAGAGGCGGCTGAGTACAGACGTATTCGAGAAGAAATCCTGCGTGAAGAACAGGAAGCCCTATGAGGCACCCGAACAGAACATATGATTAAAACAGGACAGGAGCAAAGATTATGAAAAAGATTGCGTTAATCTCCCTATGTTTCGCCGTCATTTTTTCGCTGACGGCGTGTGGTGGGACTTCCGCAAACACAGAGTCTGTAACAACGGACTCTGAGAAAACCGTCCAGAGTACAGAGGCAGTAACTTCCGAGGAAGCGTCTCAGAGTATGGAGGCAACAGGTTCCGAGGAAGACAGCCAAAGTGCGGACACAACGGATTCCGAGGAGACCACTCAAAGTACCGAGGCGGCGGAAACTGATGAGCAGGAAAATTCGGAGCAGGATTTTGTCAATATTGAGATCGAACTGACAACCGGAACAATCAAGATTTATTCCGGCGATGCGTTTTCTCTGACCTATGACGGCGGCAAAGCTGCGGAATATTCCATAGCGGATAGCACTCTGTACATTCCAGTTCAGAATGCCGGTGAACTGACATTGGTCTTGCCGGGCGAGTATTCGTTCGATACCGTGGCCATTTCCATCGATCAGGGCCACCTTTATGCGGAGGGGCCGCTTTCTGCCAAAAAGCTGACTCTTGACTTGGGTGAAGGAGAAGCAACGCTGGAGGTGCTTTCCGTCTCCGAGAGCTGTTCGGTCAATGTAAAGCGAGGCTCGGCGTTCCTTTCCGGCGCACTGGCCGGAACAGTAGAGGCGCAATGTAACGAGGGGCAGATACAGATACAGCCATCCGGCCAACAGACAGACTTCAATTACAACTTGGAGCTATCCGATGCGAGCGTTCAGATTGAGGGCGAGAACTATCACGGAACGCTTCAAGAAACAGTTGATAACAGTGCAAAAGATACTATGGATCTTTCCTGCACAAAAGGCGAAATCTCAGTCGAATTTGAGCATTAAAAAATCCGGCGGGTCGCCACGAAGGACGGCCCGCCGGTTAAATCTGCCTCATGTTTTTGTGTTCTTAACAAAGGAGTTACTTCGTCTGTTCAAACAACCATTCCCGCACTGTGTCCAAATCGTATGCTACACGCCAAGTGTTCATATGCTCTGTGGCATCGGAGGAAGTAACGTCATCCCGCATAACGGTTCCGGCATCAAAAACCGTCCAGTTGATGGTCGTTCCGGCGGAAGCCTGCTCTGTCGCAAGCTGTTCCTGTTCCTCATCTGTAAGAACAGCAGACCACTGTGCAATGGTGACTTCCGTTCCGGCTGCTTCCACCGCTTCCGTAATTTCGGTCATTCCCGGATAAGCTCTTGCGTCCCCTTCAGAGCAAATCATCCAGATGTTCTGCGAGGCAAGGTCTGCGATAGAATCTGTATAGGCGGAATCTGTCTGCCCGGCAACCAGCAGAGCGCCGGCGAACTCATCCGGGTAGTCGATCAGCAGTTTGATGGAGCGTATCGTTCCGGAGGACTGCCCCACAAGGTATTCTCTGGACGTGTCCACACTGTAGTGACTGACGATTTCTGTCACCAGCTCCATTGTATTGGCCGGGTCTTCGGTGTTGGAATTTTCGTACTGAGGAACCAGCACAATGGTTTCATGCTCGCTCTGCCATTCCTCTGTTGTCCAAATCACACCGCCCAAACTCTCTGTCAAAGCGAGATATTCATCGCTGCCCTCGCCGGTGGCATCCGGCATAAACAGGACAAGCGGATATGCCGTATCCTCGTCATAATCCTCCGGCAGATAGAGGCTGTACATCAGGGCGGTTCCGTCTGAGAGGGTAAAGGTATCCAGCGTAAAATTCTCCACCAAAAGATTGACGTTTTCGGTATAATCAGTTGAGCAGCTTTCCGTCCAAGCATCCAACGCCGTCCCATTCGTGGATGAGATACTTCCTGTCTGCTGAACGGTGACAGACAGTTGATTGCTGAGAGATGTCTGTATAGACATAGAACCTCGGCCGCTGCTACTTCCGTTTCCCTGCATCCTGTCGCCTGTCATTTCAGACGTATCGGAGCCTCCCACGCCAGAGCGATCTTCCTTTTCATCAAAGTTGGCATCCACCGAGCTGTCGGCGTCTGTCACGGCATCATCATCGAAACCACCCCGGTTCTCCGTCATTCCACCGTTGTAAGAGACGGAATCACCTGAGCCGCTGCCGCCATAGTTTGTTGTCGTGTAATCCGTAGACAGTTCGATCAGGACATAATTTCCGGCGATACTTTCGTCGGGGAGCGTCGCTTCTGAATTGGTGTAAGCAGCCTCAATCTCATAGCCATCAACTTCATAATCCTCTGTCGAAACACTGGTTGGGTCAACCTCTGCATCATATGCAAGGACAATATACCACGGCTTCTGTCCATCTCCATATACATTTGTGACCAGATAACAGTTTTGAAGCGACAGTTCCTCTGTACTGCTCTCATCAGAGGATTCTTCAACCGGGGTTTCTGACGATTCAGTCTCGGTGGAGGATACATCGCCTTCCTCTGAGCTTGCCGTTGTCCCGCACCCTGCAAAGGTCAAGACAAAGGCCAGAGAAAGCATCATCAGTAAGCAATTTTTCATCGTATGCTTCATAAGAAAAGTCCTTCTTTCTGCTGACAATCCTTATGGTAACACTGTCAGGCAAATCTATACGATGATTATAGATGATTGACCAGAAAAAATCAATCAGATCACGCTGCTTTGACAAGCCGATAGGTGACAGCATCAATTAAAAGCATCCTTATTAAGAATCAACCCTGATAATTTTTTCGCTGGGCGCAGCCCTCCTCCATCGCCACCAATCTCTGAAATGTCTCATCACTGATGATATGCTCGATCTGGCAAGCCTCAATATCCGCCTGTTGTTCGTCTACGCCTATCTCGCACAGCATCTTTTTCAGAAGCGAGTGCTTCTGAAACGTATACTCTGCGATTCTCCGTCCCGCCTCTGTCAGTTCAAGCAATCCGGCATGAGTAACCTGAAGCAGATTCTCTGCTTTCATTTTTGACACTGCTACACTGACGCTTGCCTTGGTATATCCAAGCTCCTCTGCCAGGTCTACGGAACGGCAGTAGCCTTTTCTCTGACTGACCACATAGATGCCCTCCAGATAATCCTCCTGGGACTCGTTATGGAGATTTTTCTGCATGGGTTCCCCTTTCCCGGTTGCAAATGCACCGTCACCCGATGGCCTCTGTACAAACCTTTGCGATACGCTTTGCCAGAGCGAGAATCGTCCAGATCGGTGGATTCCCCATCGACTCCGGCAACAATGTGGCGTCGGCGATATACAGATTTTCAGGTAGGCGACGATTGTGAAAGCTCTTTGATTCCTCCGAAGTCAGCGGCAGCATCCCGCCGGGATGTCCCGCATTCAGTGTTCCAAGGAATACATCATTCTCAGCAACGCCCATTTTTCCCAAAATCGCCTTGCAGTCAGATACACCGGCTTTCAGCCGCTCCTGGTCTGTCAGGGTCAGCTCCTTTTCTACCTTTCGGCTGCGGCTGGCACCAAAGCTGGAATCGGAGAGCTTTATCATGATACTGAGTATATCTTTGGACGGCAGACGCCAGGACTTATTGAAGAAAAAGCTGAGATAGTCCATATAGGGGGACAGCATATAACCATCCCTCTGCATGACAAACGGCATGGGAATATGTTTATCTTGACCTGCTCCCGGATACGATGCGGCCACACAGAAAACGGGATCGACAAAAAGCGTCGCCTCGCAGGTGATTCCGGAATGTTCCAAAATAATCGGAGTGCCAAGGCCGCCAGCGGCCAGGACGACCAGATCGGCGCTGTAAGTCGTCTGTTTCCCGCCTTCTTTTGCATAGACGGTATGTACGGTATTGCCACTGCGGTCAATGCCGAGCTTTGTCACCTTGCAGTTGGTTTTCAGTACGGCGCCCTTTTCGATGCTCTCTGCCAGCAGCTTGCGGCTGTCCCATTTTGCCCCTATACGGCACCCCAGCACACAGTGACCACAATGGACGCAGCGGTTAAAGTTCACCAGCTTGCCTGTAGGTGTTGGATTAAAGCCCAACTGCACACAGGCATCAAAAAGCGCTTTCGTCTGGGATGACCAATATTTCTCGTGATCAGTGGACAGCGGAATTTCCTGCGCAAGCTCCTCAAATTCCTCATCCAGATGGATACCCAATTTCAGCAGGCCCTTATCATACCGCAGTGCGCTGCCGGTGGCGAGAGTCGTGGTACCACCCGTGCATCTGCCATGTACCATTA
>JAJQHJ010000022.1 GCA_021199795.1 Oscillospiraceae bacterium | reverse complement strand
AACATTGTGGTTATGGCAGACGAAGCTCATCGTGGACAATACGGTCTGGCTGAGAAGATAAAAATCACGAAGAATGACGAAGGTGAAGAAGTTGCAAAGCGTGTAGTCGGTACGGCACGAATCATCCGAAACAGTCTGCCGAACGCTACCTACATTGGTTTTACTGGCACACCTATCTCATCCAAAGACCGCAGCACCCGTGAAGTATTCGGTGATTACATAGATATTTATGATATGACGCAGGCAGTCGAGGATGGCGCAACCAGACCCGTTTATTATGAAAGCCGTGTCATAAAGCTGAAACTGGACGAAGCTACGCTGAAGCTCATTGATACGGAATACGATATTATGGCCAACAACGCCGACCCGGATGTTGTGGAGAAAAGCAAGCGCACCCTTGGGCAAATGGAAGCCGTACTCGGCAATGACGAAACCATCAACTCTCTGGTGTGCGATATCCTTGACCATTATGAAAATTATCGTGAGAATCTGCTGACCGGCAAAGCATTGATTGTTGCATACTCTCGTGCTATTGCCATGAAAATTTATAACCGCATTCTGGAACTCAGACCGGGATGGACAGAAAAAATCGCGGTTGTTATGACTGAGAGCAATAAAGACCCTGAGGAATGGCGCAAGGTCATCGGCAACAAGCATCATAAAGACGAGCTGGCTAAGGAATTCAAAGATAATGACAGCCCTCTGAAAATCGCTATCGTTGTGGATATGTGGCTGACCGGTTTCGATGTGCCATCTCTTGCCACCATGTATGTATACAAGCCGATGTCCGGTCATAATCTGATGCAGGCCATTGCCCGTGTGAACCGAGTTTTCCGTGACAAGGAAGGCGGTCTTGTTGTAGACTATGTCGGGATCGCTTCTGCCCTCAAACAGGCAATGAATGATTACACTGTCCGCGACAAGAAAAATTACGGCGATACGGACGTTGCGAAAGTGGCATATCCGAAGTTTTTGGAGAAGCTGTCGGTCTGCCGCGACCTGTTCCACGGGTTTGATTATACTCTGTTCACTACAGGCAGTGACCTCGAACGGGCAAGGACAATCAGCGGTGCTGTAAACTTTATCGTTGACCGAAACAAGGAAGAAGACAAGAACACATTTGTCAAGGAAGCATTGATGCTCCATCAAGCTCTATCCCTCTGCTCATCTCTTGTGCCGGAGGATTTACGGTTTGAGGCTGCATTCTTCGAGTCCGTGCGTGTGCTTACCGTCCGTCTGATGAACCAGGGCGGCGGCAAAAAAATATCACTGCCGGAAATGAACCAGCGCATTAATGACCTGCTGAAGCAGAGCATTAAAAGCGAAGGTGTAATCAACCTGTTTTCTGATGTACAGCAGGAGTTTTCACTCTTCGATCCAAAGTTTCTTGAAGAAGTTTCTAAGATGAAGGAAAAGAACCTGGCTGTGGAACTCCTGAAAAAATTGATTGCTGAACAGGTGCAGGTCTATCGCCGTACAAATGTTGTAAAGTCAGAGAAGTTCAGCGAGATTATACAGCGAACCATGAACGCCTATCTTAACGGAATGCTGACTAATGAGCAGGTAATTGAAGAACTCATGAACCTTGCCAAGCAGATATCCGAGGCACACAAGGAGGGTGAGCAGCTTGGTCTGACTGCCGATGAGCTTGCCTTTTACGATGCCCTTACAAAACCGCAAGCAATAAAGGATTTTTATGAGAATGAGGAACTAATCGCTATCACCAAAGAACTGGCTGATACTCTCCGTAAGAACCGCACCATCGACTGGCAAAAGAGAGATTCTGCCCGTGCCAAGATGCGGATGCTGATTAAAAAGCTCTTGAAAAAGCACAGGTATCCACCGGAAGGCATGGAGGATGCTGTACAGACGGTTATGACACAGTGTGAGCTGTGGACTGATAACAGTGATTTTGAAGTATCCAGCTCGAAAGTAGTGCGCTATGACTTTCAGTCGGAGGATAATTTGAGTATGGTGGCTGAGCCAAAAACACCATATGGTGAAAATAAATAGTGGGAGGTGCGATATGGCTATACCTAAAATCAAAAAACAGGATATCTTGGATGCCCTAAAGTATATTGATGAGAATGGTGTTCCTTTTCACAATCAGAGTACGAAATATGAACTCGTTACAGAGGATGGGAAAAAATATCCTCCGAAATATGTTATAGCGGTGGCTGACCATATTGCAAATGGTACAGACATTTCAGTAGAAGGTTTTAATGCTGTGGAGGCCAAGACATACCTTCAGGGACAGGGATTTGATATTCAGATAAAGCAGGAAAAATACGAACTGACAATCACCGCTGATGCGATTACATCTACAGATGAACGCTTCACAATGGACAATTTGTTCCTTGGGGATGGTTACAAGCCTCTTGACGCATATTTCAAAAGGGCAAATGGGGAGATTATCAAACGCTCATACAGCAAGGGCGAAAGAAGAAACTCCAATCAGACAATGCCCCGTATTGCCTGCCAGATATTCGAAAAACAGATTTCAGCATTGTCCGTTGAAGAAAAAGAAAACTTCCCTATCTGCAAATATAATCCAGAGGGTGATCTGGTGTGCGGTATCTATTCCAGTGTGGAAGAATTCAAAAAGCATCGGAATACCATAGAGTATTTTACATATGGCTATGATAACGGTCGTCAATTTGTCATATATTGTTGGAATATTTTCTCTACGATTATCTTCGTTCAGGAATGCCTGAAACGTTTCGGAGATGCTAGCGACCAGTTCGTCCTGACCTATCGGGAGAAAGAGGAGAAGGAATCCGAAGCGGAGGCGGAGGCTGCCGTTCAGGAGGAACTTGTCCAGCAATTCAAGGGATACAGGAACCCGTATTCCTCTGTCCTGATAGAATCGAAAAATATTATTTTCCGTGGCGCTCCGGGAACTGGCAAGTCATATCTTGCAAAGGAAATTGCAACGGACATAATCAGCAACGGTTATTTTGATGATTATACTATGTTGACAGACGAGCAGCGCAAGCAAGTGGAATTTGTCCAGTTCCATCCAAGCTATGATTATACAGATTTTGTGGAAGGTTTACGCCCAAGAGTCAATGCAGATGGTTCTATGGGGTTTGAGCTACAGGACGGTGTGTTCAAGAAATTTGTTGCGCGTGCAAGGAAGAACTATGAAGACTCACAGAAGTCAAAAGAAGAAATTCAGAAAGAAGTTTCTGCCCAACAGATGATTGAAGATTATCTCGAAAATCTCGACTTAGATTTGGATAGCAGCAACGCAGCTTCTTTGAAAACAGTGAATGGGCACAGCTTCTTTATTACAGGTTATGACGAAAAACACATTGATGTTTATATCCCAGACAACGAAACCGTGAAAAGGCTTTCTGTCAGCAGAGAAAATATACAGAAGATGATTGAGTCTGGCAGGAAGTTCAGCAAAGTGAAAGAAGTTACAGAATTCTTCGGTAAGAAATTCGGGACACAGGGGTATTCGTATGAACTCCCTATTTGTCATGCTATCCAGGCCAAGAAGCATCGCAAGCCTGTGGCTGGTGCTGGTTCCGTAGAGCTAAAAAAATATATTTTCATTATTGATGAAATTAACCGCGGAGAAATGTCCAAGATTTTCGGGGAGCTGTTTTTTGCTATTGACCCCGGCTATCGTGGACGTGCAGGAGAAGTTTCCACACAATACTCCAATCTACATGATAACCCGGACGAAAAATTTTATATTCCGGAGAATGTCTATATTATTGGAACCATGAATGACATTGACAGGTCAGTGGATAGTTTTGACTTTGCAATGCGCCGCCGGTTCCGCTTTATCGAACTGCGTGCTGACGATCACCTTGAAATGCTGGCCTCTCTTGACGATGATGAACTGGAAGCAGAGGCTATTCGCCGTATGAGTGCTTTAAATAAAGAAATTGCGAGCGTAGCGGAGCTGAATGAAAACTATCAGATTGGTGCTTCATACTTCCTGAAACTAAAAACACTTAGTTTTGACCAGCTTTGGACAGATTACCTCCAGCCGCTTCTGCAGGATTACATTCAGGGGATGTATGACGAAAAAGGCATCATGGACAAATTTGCAAAGGCATACGGCTATAAGAAGCCGGATGATGGTGATGTCAATGAAGCAATTCAGGATTAAGGACAATACGCAGGCACGGAAAGAAAGTTTTTCTGAAATACCAAATCTGACCACAAAAATCGCAGATAAGACACTTGAACAGCTCGAACGCGAGGGAATCTTTGTCTTCCCAGAGGTCATTGATGATGCTGAGGATATTACAAGAGACCAGTTCATACTTCAGAGTTTCAATGATACCTACCGGTCCGAAAATGTTATGGGGTTCCTGGGCTACGGTAATGAACGACTTGTAATCGAGTCTCGATTTGCGAAGGATGGGAGTGACTTCTTCTTTCAATATCTGTTGGAACGGGTGATGGATTTTCCAAACATTGTTGACCTAGAAACGGATGCGGATCAGGATAGCCGATTTTTTAACCTGTTGCTGTTCTTGTTTCCCTACTATCTCAGGATGGCAATGCGGAAGGGAATCTTTAAGACTTATATTCGCTATGATTATAATAACAGTTCTGTAAAGGGTACAATAGATATTGCAAGGCATATAGCCAAGAATACACCATTCACTGGAAAGGTGGCGTATAGTCAGCGGGAGTATTCTTATGATAATATGCTGATGGGGTTGATACGGCATACAATCGAGTTCATCAAAAGAAAACCCTACGGCTATTACCTTCTTGCGAAAGTAAGGGATGAGGTAAAACTTGTCATAGATGCTACCCCGAATTATGAGCCTCATGACAGGACAAAGATAATCACGGAGAACAAACATAATGTGGTCGGACACGCTTATTATCGAGAATACCGCGCCTTGCAACATCTGTGCATTCTGATTTTGCAGCAACAAAAGCATCAGATTGGCATGGGCACACGACGCATATATGGAATTTTATTTGACGGTGCATGGTTATGGGAGGAATATGTTAACTCTCTGATTAACGATACGTTCTACCATCCGATGAATAAAGCTGGGCAAGGAGCGCAACGACTTTTCTCCGGGAATGTTGGTTTGATTTACCCAGATTTCATCAGTCGGAATAGTGAAAAGCGAATCATCGCTGATGCTAAATACAAGCCGGTTGATAACATTGGAAATAGAGATTATCTACAGGTACTTGCGTATATGTTCCGCTTTGACGCACAGGAGGGTTACTATCTCTATCCAGAAGCAGGACAGGCTGAGGATAGAAAGCTATGCTTGAATAAAGGGTCAACCTATGAAAAGGACGTAGTGCCAAGGGAAAATGTCTGTGTTATAAAGCATGGACTGAAAATCCCATTTGAAGCTGATGACTATGATTGCTTCGTTGGGAAAATGAAAGCGAATGAACAGGAATTTAAAATGGCTCTGCAACCAGCCATTCGATAAATAGCCATATCCAAAAAGAAAGAAGGCGAGCGCAGATGGCCGATCTGAGAGATATTCACGCTTTTGCGGTGAAGTGGATTGATAAATTCAAAAATTCGGAAATCAACTACATAGAGCTGGTAGACCATTACATGGCGGACGATTGTGCTTCTCTCGGTTTTGAGATGGACTGCGGCCATGCCTTTGGAGAAAAATACGGAAAGGCGGCAAGCAACGTAGAGGAACTTAAGCGTATTATCGACAGTGTGGATGATATCATGCTGCTCGGCTCAGCCATCTATTCACAGTGGCGGTACTTTAACCACTGGGCATACAGCGGTGCGGAAATTCTGGAACCGGATAACCGTGCATGGTTTATCACTGCCCTTGACCGATTAGCTGTCCTGGCAGATGAAAACGCTACAGGGTTTCCGGTGCTGAGTGGTAAAATCCAAAGGATAAAAATCTGTTCTAATTCTATCTGCTATGGTCCAAGACCGCTGCCGGAGGATGAAGTGGAACAACATCTTACACTCACACGCGATGGACGGATATTTTTCACCTCATATGTGTATGGCGAAGGTAATGGAAAATACAGAAAAAACAGTATACGGCGTTTCAAGATTGACCAAACAAAGGTTGAGCGGATTATGACACTTTTTGAGAAGCACTTCTCAGAGTATCATGATTATCGTTTTGTTACTGATGTTGGTGATTGGAAAATGGAGATTACCAATACAGAGGGCAAGAGATTCGTTTTCTGCGGCTCTCTGTGTGCTGATGTACCAGAATCTGGAACTGACCTTTCAGAACTTGTGCGGGACGAATTGGGTATGCAGAATCTGCTTGTTTTTGACGGTAACAACAAGCCTGATACCGTTATGCGGATAGTTCTTTCTTACCATCGTGTGACGAAAATCAAGCCGAAAGTTCCGTTCAGCGAAACCATAGAATATGTGACGTGGGATTATTCTGAAGACCTGATACTTGACAGGAATACGGAAACATTAGAGCATACACAGCAGATTGGGACTGAATGTTCCGTCAACAGAAAATACCATGTACAGGATGGTGTCTCCTCCTTTTTGGACGACTTGGATGCAGACGAATTATTTGCTAATATAGCAGGAAATCCGGAAGACGCAGTTTATAATCCAATGAACCGGAAAGATTATACCATTACCATCGACTACAAGAGGGGTCCCCAGAAGATAATCAGTGGAACCTTCGATAAAAACGGGTTGCCAGATGATTATGAGAGTTTCATAGACGACGTTTGGGATTTCATAGAGTTCTACGGAGCTGGTGAAATATTCAGTTCCTCGATATATTCCAGGCCGTTACGCAGAAAGGATGAACTGATTTTCTG
>JAJQHJ010000031.1 GCA_021199795.1 Oscillospiraceae bacterium | reverse complement strand
ATCTTCTTTTCAAGGTCGTCCCTGACTTTATTTGTTGTATTGTTGAAAAGCTCCACCTATCTCAGCCTCCGATGCTGTCTGAACTTCCATATAACGTGATTCTTCCTCAAATCCAAATCGATAAAATGACGATTTAGAACTATTCAACAAATATTATACAACAAGGTGGAGAAGAAAGCAAGGCTTTGTGATCATCCCAACAAGCAAAATTAAAGATTAAGGGGAGGGTTTCCTTAATCGAAAATCGCCGTTTGTCCGGACAGCGGCTGTGCTTGCTATTCTCAAAAATCTCATACGTCCCTCGTCCCGACGTTCCGAATTACTGCGCGATTCGGGGCGTTTCTTTTTTGGTTTTTATCTTTCCAAAAAATCATTGCAGAAAAATTTTTTGAGTGAGGGGTAAATTTTCTTCGAAAAAATGTCCGTTGTAAAGTAGAGGGAGTTTTCGCAAATCACACACAGAAAATTTTATCTGTGCATACCTCAACAAACGCCGAAAAATTGTCCGTTGTAAAGTAGGAGAAGTTTTTCTAACGGCAAAAAAATACAAATTCGATGGGACACTTTCTCAGAAAAACGTCCGTTGTATAGTGAAAGGAGAATTTCTATGGCAAACCGCACACGACCAATCAGATTAGAGTTTTACGTTGACGAACGGGAGCATCAAAAGATGCAACAGATTGGCACCCACAATCTCAGTGCTTATCTCCGCAAAATGGCGATTGACGGGTACATCATCAAGCTTGATTACACCGAGCAGAAAAAGCTTGCGGCAGCAGTCAGCAATGTTGCCTCGAACGTCAACCATCTCTGCAAACGCATCAACCAGACCGGGCATTTCTATGATGACGACATCGCTGATCTGAAAGCCCGTCAGGAAGAAATCTGGAAGCTTCTGAAGGATTACATGAGGAAGCAAACACATGAAGACTGACATTGTCCCCGAAATAAGGGACAAGCCAGAGTGCATATGATTTGTCGAGAGGAGGACAGCTGATGGAAGTATTCCTGCACTTACCCAAAACCGAAAAAGGCAAAGCCGAGCTTGCCGAGGAACTTGCTCTTTTCCATGCCGAACACGCTGTAGAGATTCTTCGCAAGTTGCCCTGCCCGACGGAGCAGAAGCTGAAACTGCTGGATGCAGTTGTGAAAGACGCAAGACAACAGGCGAAAGGTGAGGGTACATAAAAATAAATCCGGCTCGGAGTGGTTGACACTTGAGTCTCAATAGGGTTGATTTTTATTTTGAGACTATAATTACAGAGATATGATTATACCTTTTCGGCAATAAGTTTGAGCTATTGCCGAAAAGGTATTTTTATAGGCGTTTATTCTTGACATTATATCACCACAGTGATATAGTATAGTCAGAAACCGAAAGGGTGGTATCTCCATGAGCAAAATCTTAACGTTATATCACGGTTCAAACAGAAATGTTGTAGCTCCGGAGTTTGGTGCGGGCAAGGAGCATAACGACTTCGGGCTTGGGTTCTATTGCACCGAAAGTGCCGAACTCGCAAAGGAATGGGCAGTATCTTCTCTCAGCAACGGCTTCTGCAACCGTTACATGATAGACACCGAATACATGAACGTACTGAATCTCAACAGCCCGGAATACACCATCCTCAACTGGATTACCGTTCTTCTTCGGCACAGAGTTTTTCCGATAAAGACTCCCATCGCTGGTCGAGCCAAGCAGTATTTGCTTGATAATTTTTATGTCAATGTCAACGCTTATGACATCGTAACCGGCTATCGTGCCGATGACTCCTATTTTGACTATGCGGAAGCGTTCGTGAACAATGCCCTGTCTGTCAACCAGTTGGCGCAGGCGATGATGTTGGGCAAGTTGGGCGAACAGGTTGTAATTAAGTCAAAATTTGCTTTTTCCGAACTGAAATATCAGGGCTTTGAAGTCGCCGAAAAAGACACATACTATTCTTTGCGGAAAAGCCGTGACAACGAAGCCAATAGTTCTTATCTCAAGATGGCAGAAGAAGATGACGACGGGCTTTATGTCCGTGACATCATTCGAGGAGGGATAAAAAATGACGACCCACGCATACCAAGAAATCTACCTCAGTAGCGCAATGTCCTCGATGGGGGAGGCTTTCGACTATGCTGTGAACGACTGCAAAATTCCCGGTGGCGACTTCGTTAAACTGCTTATCGTGAGTCCGATTAGCAGTAGGATTGAAAACGGCGAGCCGGCGTATCTCGCCGGAAAAAGCGGGATTGAGATTGCCCGTGAATGCGTGAAAGACACGACAGGGAAAGAGCTTATCGTCGAGCCTCAAGCCCATTACGACCGTTCTCCCGAATACTGGTGCGGATGGGCTGTTGCCTACTACCAGTGGTACTCCTCCAGAAAGTACAGCGAGATTTTCAGGGCGGTTTCTTTCGATGATTTGCTCCGAATGTACCCAACCCTGCACGAAGCCGACGTCACCAAGTTCGCCGATACTATGGATGAGATAGTCCGCAAAGCGTTCCCTGAAACCAATCTGAAGCGTTTCCGCATGTTGTACGGCTGTTCCCAAAGCGAGCTGTCCAAGCTCTCCGGCGTCAGCCTGCGCTCGATTCAGATGTATGAACAGCGACAGAAGGACATCAACAAGGCGAGCGTCGACACGGTTCGCAGGCTTGCGAGGGTGTTTGGGTGTGCGGTTGAAGATTTGGTGGAGAAGTGAAGCTAAAGTAAACTGAATAGCGACGAAAAACAACCACATCGGCAAATTTTAATTTTTTTGCCGATGTGGTTGCTTCGAATCGATTGCTTGTCTGTAATTATATTGTACTCCTTCGCACTCCTACGATTCTTTCCAAAAATGATAAATCGGAAATTCTTTAAATGCCTTTGCGCCAGTGGCTGTATGTCCAGTAGCAAATAAGCAGCAGTCTTACAATCTTCAGGGCAACTTTCGTCCTCAGTCATTGAATACAATTCTTCCTTCTCCATATCATTCAAGGTGCCTTTCCTTTTTATAGCCTGAAGATAATTTAGGCGACACACCCGTTTGTTTAGTTCCGAATCGTCGGCTGTTTGTATCCACTCTGCAAATGAAATAGCAGAATCCAAGAGGTCTTGACGCTTTTGAGCAGACATATCGTATGCCTTCAAAAGCTCCAACAAAAACAAATTTGCTTGATTCATTGTATCTTTGTGTCTTGGTTGTTTCTGGAATGAGGGGAGGAACACCTCAGCTCTTAAATTGGTAAGGTTACACATATCAGTAGCATTCAGTAAAACGTATTGAGAAATCGGTAGCCTTTCTTTGCCATCGTAATCATATCCCACCTGCAGTTCTATTTTAAAGAAGTCTTGAACATCATATTCTTCGGAACTTTCACACGGTTGTATATGAAGCGCAAATGAAGCATCTTCTACATTCATTTTTACTACACGAGGTGTCTTAAATCCAAGGTTTTTCAGATGTTTTTTCTCGACGAGTGCTGTTACAAGGAATCTGAGGTTGCTATCATCCTCTGGAGTCAATTTGCCTAAATCCAGATCTCCATGATAGCCCAACAAGTCAAGTGCCTCGACCGCTTCTTTCAAGTATTCTAAACGTGCTTTTTGTTTCTCGACGTCAAAATTTGATTGGTCCACATGCTCATAATTAAACGGAAAGCATGTATCGCCGATATAAAATTTCCCTGTATCCATGTACAAGAGTATAAACTCTAAATTTTTAGTTAATGCACGCAGTGTTTTTGCCTCTGTATAACGCATAGTAGGCGATTCACCGCTTTTAGGAAATATCATACTGAGGCTCGATCCAATCTGAATAGAGACATTGTGCTTTGATTCAATTACTTTATACTCTGAATATAGTTGTTTTCCACCAACAGTAATAGATTTCTGCCTTTGTTTAATCTTTTCTATTTTGTCTATTCTTACTTCTAAAGGCTGAGGAATTACACTTCCTTTTGTGCGAGCATATAGATAAATATCAGCATCAAACAATGCGCTTTCAGGATTATTGCCAAATGTAGATACAAATACACTCAGTCCTTCAAGCATATTGTTTTGGCGTAATATCTCAATAGGATCTAGATTTGCCTCAGAAAAGCTACTCTGCCTTTTACTATTTTCGTAGAAGTTAAGAAATATATCTGATTTTCTTTTATTATCACGAGGAAATTCTTTTAGTTCTACAAACCTGCTTTATATCATTTGGAATCAGCATACGCAAATTGATAGGTGTTAACTCGAAATAATAGATTTTACGATGTATGCTTTCGTCAGAGTAGTTGATATACACAACAAAAAGTATGACTCCGCCATCTCGAAGATAATTTCGCAAGTCAGCGACTTCCATTGGATATGAAATTTTGTCCTTTGATAAGTCATCTTTCAAAGTTCCCTTAACCTGCACCGGCACACGTCCAATTAAATCTTCTTTTTTCTTTCCTTTTTTGTCATATATGTATATATGACCATCCCACGAGGGTTCCTTGTCGTTGTCTGATATATACGGATTAAGATACTCCGACATTAAAATGCTATCTTTCACAGCACTGATAGCAAAATTCTCTATAGCGATGTTGTCCAAATTATACACTTCCTTTGCTTTGTTATCCTACCATCTAAGCCATCAAGCCTAACCTCTTGAAAACTATTAGTTTCCTACTTATAGTTTACCAATTTCAGAACAACTAATCAACAGCAAAATATGAATTTTAAAGCATAAGTCTCTTCTTGATCTTAATATTATCTATAAACTTTCTGCTCTCTAATTTTAAAATTCGCGTGCGTTTTCTATGTAGACATTATAGCATATATGTGAGGGGATTGGAAGAGATAGTTATTACGATTTTTTATCTCCATATATAAATAAACCCGCCCCGGAGCAGTTGCTCTGAGGCGGATTTATATTCAATATCTCAATGGCATACTAGATTTCTTTACTGGCACGTCCAATTTTAGATTTCTCATAAAGTATTTAATTCCTAATTCGGCAATATCACTATTCTGCTTTGGACCTATCAGAATTTCCTCTATACATTCTGATGGTTTGAACTGTTTCTTCACAAATGGAATCAACACTCCATTTTTTATTCTAAAGTATTGTTTATCCAACTGTTCAGGTTTGTAAAGCCCACCATCGTGACCACAAGTAAACACAAATCGATATTCTTTCTCTCCAGCAAAACAATCTGTTTTAAAGAAATAATTATAACCATCTACTATTATGGGTATAACCCTACAACAGTCTTCAATGTCCGCGTCACTGATCAAATTAAAGTCCGACCATGAGTTCAAATAGTAGAATTCTTCTTCATGGAATACCTCTTCTTCAATTTTCTTCATCATCATAGCTTTCTGCTTTTCTGTTTCATAAATAACGGTTCCATGGAGTATTAACTGCTTGCCAAATGAATTGAGCAATTTTTCATGTTCAAAAGTAATACTATACCCTCCAAAATTAGAAAACTCACTCCACATCAAGGCACTATCATAATCAAGCGAAAACGACATTACATAATCGCCTGCATAAGCTTCCGAATCGCCTATCTCCGCCATTTTGTGATAGTATTCAACTTCTCTCAAAACTCTTTCTTTTACTTTCCTCGCTGATTCACGACAAGAAACTTCTTCATCTATAGTCTGTACAAAAATCTGCGAACCAATTTGAAACTCAGTTTTGTCATTCAAAAAACTTTTCTCTGTTATCAAAAACTCGCCTTCACAAATTCCTTTTACACCTTCTGCGTTGGTATAGTGATATAGTCTGTCTCCAGAATGTAGAACGGGTGTAAAAACATCATCATCTATTATTTCCATTTATCGTGTCTCCTTTTCTCTGCTGCCTTTTCCATGCCTCGTCTTCCTCCCATGCTCCTCTTGATAAAGCAGTCTTTATGCAGCCATTTACTTTTGCAATTATCGGAATCCATGTAGTAACTATGCGTCATAACGCCATATAGCTTCGCCTGTTACATCATTCATCCTCAAACATCCCCTCATTCCAAACCAGTTCCACCAGTTGCACAAGCAACTGAACTCTTTCCGTGATTTCAGCTTTGCCGAACTTGGAATACGGCTTAAAATTCAGGCTATTGTCCGATACAAACTTTTTGAATTTGGGGTTATTCTGATATGCCGAATCGCCGAGGGATTCCGTGTAGATATTGCCCTCGTTGGAACAGTATTTTGAGAGCTTGTACTCGTATTTTGAGTCATTAAGGCTGGCGTTGATGCTCTTGTGAAGAAGAAGCAATGCTCCGATACTGTTTCTCCAACGCTTGAACTCCTCTTGGTCGGCGTACTCATCGGTGAACCACTCGTAGTGGTCGGTTATGATATGCTCGATTTCGAACGGGTTTTTAGTCTGGGTGTTCATGTAATTGCAGTAGTTCGAGGCAACACCTGTCTGCTCCTCGATGTAGCCTGTTATTCTGGCAAGAATATTCTTTATGTACTTCTTGGTGAAGCTGTTCAGGCGAAGCTCCGGAAGAGCAGTTGCAGGATTGTATGAAAGATTCTCGTACTGCAATTTGAGTCTCTTTTTCAGCTCATCAACCGAGCATCTGCGGATATTCTTCGTTACGTTGAAAACGTAATTTTTGATTGTACTGTACTCAACCGACCGATAATTGGTCACTCTGGCTGTAATCAGAAGGTCGATAAACCTTGCAACCAGATTCATCTTCTCGATAATTACAGACCATGAGTCTTCGTAGCATATCGAAGCAAGAAGCAACTGCGGTTGGAGAGTAAAGTTGACCTGAGCATTGTAATAGACGTATTTTGTTTCTTCTGCAAAGGTATTCTCTGCTTCCCGAATCTTCATATATACATCTGCAAACTTTGAAAAGCGCATAATGAAGTTTTCGAAATCATCTGTGGAAACAAGTCCGAGCTTGTCCCTCTCGTCACGAACCCACTTGTGGAACGAGCCGCCTATGAGGTCGAAGTCCTGATTGACCGCAC